>NZ_JBHJVQ010000005.1:0-372910 GCF_042263835.1 Streptomyces sp. NPDC056128
CGCATCCCGCGGTGGCCCAGGCGGCCGTCGTCGCCCGTACCGACACTCCCGGAGACACCCGCCTGATCGCCTACATCATCCCCGAAACCACCACCCCCGACTCAACCACCCCCACCACCACCGTCACAGACACCCCCACCACCGTCACAGACACCGCCACCCTGACCGCCGCCCTGCGAGCCCACACCGCCGCCCACCTCCCCGCCTACATGATCCCCGCAGCCTTCGTCCCCTTGCCCGAACTCCCCCTGACCATCAACGGCAAACTCAACCGAGCCGCACTCCCCACCCCCGAATACGCCGCAGCCGACACCGGACGCGCCCCGGCGACGGCGGCGGAAGACGCCATGTGTGAGGCCTTCGCCGAAGTCCTCGGTGTCGAACGCGTCAACGTCGACGACGACTTCTTCGCCCTCGGCGGACACTCACTCCTGGCCGTGGCGCTGGTCCAACGACTGCGCCTCCGTGGCTTCAACCTCTCGGTCCGCGCCGTGTTCGAAGCCCCGACCCCCGCCGGACTCGTCACCCGCCTCGACCTGCCCTACGCGGGCAACGAACTGGACGTGCTCCTCCCCATCCGGCCCGGCGGAAGCAAGCCGCCGTTCTTCTGCGTACATCCGGCCGGCGGACTCAGCTGGTGTTACATGCCGCTGTCCCAGTACGTGCCGGAGGAGTATCCGCTCTACGGGCTCCAGGCCCGGGGCGTCCGGGAGTCGGGCGACCCGGCGGGCTCCGTCAAGGAGATGGCGGCGGACTACATCCGGCACATGAGGTCGGTCCAGGCGACCGGCCCGTACCACCTGCTGGGCTGGTCGTTCGGTGGCATCATCGCCCACGAGATCGCGGTACAGCTGCGGGCGGCCGGCCAGGAAGTCGGGGCGCTGGTCTCCCTGGACGCGGTGCCGCCGAAGCAGAGTGAACCGAGGTCCGACGACGAAGCGCGGGAAGACGCGCCCGCGCCCGGCCCGGATCGCGGCGAGGCGGAGTTGGAGGCGGAGTTCGAGGGGGAGGAGAGGCATCGCAGGCCCGGCAACCTGCGCATGTTCCAGAACGCCGCCAGGCTCCTGCGGCAGCACGAGGTGGGTGTCTTCGACGGCGACCTGCTTCTTCTGTCCGCCGGTGAAGGAAAGCCGGAGGACGCCGCCCCTGGTGCGGCGGCCTGGGAGGAGAACGTCTCCGGTCAGGTGACGGAGACCCATCTCCCCTGCAAGCACACGGAGATGGCCCGCCCGGAGGTGCTGGCGCAGGTCTGGCGCGGTATCTCCGACTGGCTGGGCCTGGAGAACGCCGCCGACTCGGAAGACCTTGGCCGCTAGAGGGACGTCAGAGAACCCACGAAAGCGAACGACAAAGGGAGGCGACGGCATGGCGACACGCTCGGCCGACTGGGAGTCGATATACCGGGCGGCGGAACTCGCGCCGTGGGAGGTCGGCCGCCCGCAGGCGGCGGTGGTGCGTCTCGCCGAGGCCGGTCTGCTGTCGTCCGGGCGGGTGCTCGACGCGGGCTGCGGCACAGGGGACCATACGCTGCTGGCGGCTCACCAGGGCGCTGACGCCACGGGCGTCGACTGCTCGGCGACCGCCATCGGCAGAGCGCGGCGGAAGGCGGAGGAGCGCGGGGTGTCTGCTCGCTTCGAGGTCGGCGACGTGCTCGACCTCGCCGGCCTCGGGACGTCCTTCGACACGGTCGTCGACGTCGGGATGTTCCACGTCCTCGACGACGAGGAGCGCCGACGTTACGTGGAGAGTCTGGCGTCGGCGACGCAGCCGGGAGGCACGTGCTATCTGATGTGCTTCAGTGACCGCCAGGCCGGTGCGCTCGGCCCGCGCCGGGTACGGCAGGAGGAGCTGGTCGAAGCCTTCGCGGAGGGATGGACGGTGGCCGACATCGCGGGGACGACCTTCGCGATCGCCCCGCGGTTCGGCGGCGAGGCCCACGCCTGGCTGGCGACCATCCACCGGACGACCTCTTGATCAACCCGTGCGACAGTCCGGTCGATCAACCCGGTCGATCAACCCGTGCGATAGTCCGGCCACCCCGACGGCGAAGGCCCGCTGCCGCCCCCCTCTCGGCCTGAAGTCCGTTGCGTCAAGGCTCAGTTCACGCCTGTTTACGCGTCCTGGTCTGTGTCCGCTCGTCCAGTTCCCGGGCGAACTCGTACCAGGCCTCGGCGTACTGCCGTGCCAGCTTCACGACGAGTTCCCGGCAGTGGGCCGGTACGGCGACGCTCAGTTCGGAGGACATGGTCATCGCGTTCTGCTGCAACAGGCGCAGCAGGTTCCGGCCGTCCTCGTTGTGGCGTAGGGAAGGGTCCCGCAGCAGCTTTCTGAGGACCGGTGTGGGATCCACCTGCTCCAGCCGTCGCAGCTTCCGCCCGGCGTCGTGACCGAGGTCCTGCCCCGTCCCGGCGTCGGATCCCGCGCCCGCCTCCGCTCCGTCCTCCCGGCGGCCGGGCGTGCCGCATCCCTCCGGCACGGGCAGTTCGCCGACCGCCAGGCGTTTGCGTACGTCGCTCACGGTCGCCGGTGAGATTCCGGCGATCCGCGCCACCTCCCGCAGTGAGGCATCCGGACGCCGGGCCAGTACTTCCGCGGCTCTGAGGCGTCCCTCGGCCCGATTGAGCGGGCGTGTCCTGCCGTCGCTGCCGACCCTGGCGCTCACCTGGGTCAACGGGTCGGCCGAATCGCGCCGGATGGCCGCGACCGTCTTCGTTCCCAGGCCCGAGGCCCGCGCGATGGCGCGGTCGGACATGTGGGGGTGTGAGGCGATGATGCGTGCCGCAGCCGCTTTGCGGTCGGCGTGCGACAAGGGGAGACCGTGTGTCACATTGGCCGTGACGGCGCGGAGGAAGGCGTCCTCGGGAGTCCCGTCGAAGAACTCGACCTCGATCCTCTCCTGCCCCCGCAACAGCGTGGCGAGCAGCCGGTGCATGCCGTCGATCACCCGCATGCTGTGGCGATCGACCAGGATGGGAGGCAGCGGCTCGTCCAACTCCGCCAGCCGGGTGATGTGTTCCTCGCTCTGCCCCGTCGAACGCGGTGAGTCGCCGGGCAGTAAGGAGGAGATGTGAATCGTCTGAACTCCCGGTGCGTACGACCCCACCCCGTTGGTGGCCCGAATCGAATCGTCGGCCGTTCCGCTGTCAGCTTCGTCTAGTAATCCGGTAGGTGCCTGGTTCAAGTTTCTTCACTCCCGCGGAGGAATCACTCAGGACACAGCTCTGTCTTGACGCTTGGAGGGCGTCTTGACGCTTGCAAGGCGTGGAGAGAGTCAGCGACGGTCGGCTCTCGACAGGACCGTGTCTCTGTCGGTGCCGGCGGCGCGAAGCCGTAACTGCCGGGACGGTCGCGGTGGTCTGACAGCAGAACTGAGCCACGGGTGAACCATGAGCGCCTTCCCACCGCCGGGGGCACGGTGCCGTCTCGTTACGACGAACGGGGGTACGGACCATTGTTGAGACCTGTTGGCTTTCGTGTCTAGAGTGTGTCGCCCATGCGTTGGAGCATGGCGTAGTACTCCAGTTGCGCCTCGGCGGCTGTTCGCGGCTCGTCTCCGCCCCGCCCGCTCCCCTCCCACTCTTCTCCCGTTCCCCGTCCGGGGCTTCGGAACAACATCCTCAGGTGTCGGCCTCCTTCGGATTGGTTTGACGCCTCTTTGTATAACCGCTATCTATTGGTGGTCGCTGAGGAGGGCGGTCTGGTGCAGGACGTGGTGCTGGCGCTGCTGGTCAAGGAGCCGTCGCACGGCTACGACCTGCGCAGGCGGCTGGCGGCGGCGCTCGGACCGTTGGGAGAGACACTGAACGCGGGGCAGATCTACGTCACGCTCACCCGGCTGGAGAAGGCCGGGCTGGTCGTCCAGGAACGTGAGGACGTGCCGGTGCGCGGCCCCCGGCGCAAGGTGTACGCGCTGACCGCGGCCGGGCAGGAGCGGGCGGCCGCGTGGATGACCGAGGGCGGCGGGCCCAAAGCGGACGTGGCGGAGTTCCACCTGAAACTGGTGGCCGCCGGTGTGTCGGGTCTGGCCGACCCGGTCGCGCTCGTCGAGGCCCGGCGGCGGGAGCTGCTGCGCAGCCTCGCCGAGGCCCAGCACGCCGCTCTCCTGGAGGACACGGATTCAGAGGCCGGGCTGCTTCTGGAGGGCATCGCGCTCCGGTTGCAGGCCGATCTGCGCTGGCTGGAGGCGTGCGAGCGGACCTGGTCCACCCGCGCCCCGCGTGGGAAAGGCGGAGCATTCGGATGACGAACGACGGTCGGCGGGCCAGGGGCCGGTCACGGCGCAGGGGCGCGGACGACGGTCCGGGCCCGGCACCGGTCGGGCACGGGTCCGACGTCGGGGGCGACGTGCGCGCACCGGTACTGCGGGCTCTCGGTCTGACGCGGGTCTACGGGGAGGACGAGAGCGCGGTGTGGGCCGTCGACGGCGTCGACCTCGACGTACCCGCCGGGCAGACGCTCGCCGTGACCGGACCCAGCGGCTGCGGCAAGTCGACGCTGCTTCAACTCCTCGGCGGGCTCGACCGCCCCAGTGACGGCGAGGTCTGGCTCGGCGGCCGGCGCATCGACGAGCTCGGCGAGCGGGCGCTGGCCAGGCTGCGGCGCCGCGCCGTCGGCTTCGTCTTCCAGGACTTCCATCTGATGGACGAGTTGACCGCCGCGGAGAACATCGAGCTGCCCGCGCTGCTGGCCGGCGCCTCACCGCGCACCGCCCGGAACCGCGCCGTCGGACTCCTTGACCGGGTCGGGCTCACGGACCGGGCCCGGCATCTGCCCTCCGAGCTGTCCGGTGGCCAGCGGCAGCGGGTCGCCATCGCCCGCGCCCTGGTCAACGAGCCGCTGGTGGTCCTCGCGGACGAACCCACCGGCAACCTGGACAGCGCCGCGACCCACGACATCCTGCGGCTCTTCGACGAACTGCGCGCCGGCGGGCAGACCCTGATCACGGTCACCCATGACGAGCGGGTGGCCGCCACGGCGGACCGCGTCGTCTCCCTGCGCGACGGCACGCTGGCAGGCGACACCCGCCTCGGCGGCGGCGGTGGCAGCGGCAACGAGTTCGGCGCGCTGCTGAGCTGGGAGGGCTGACCGTGGGACGCCTGCTGCTGATCTGGCGTCTGGCCGTGCGCGACATGCGCCGCCGTCCCGGTGAGTCCGTGATGTTCGTGGTCGCCGTCACCGCCGCCATCGCCTCGCTGACCCTCGGACTCTCGACCAACGACGCCGTCACCACGGCGTACCTGAAGACCCGCGAGGCCACCGACGGCCCCGACATCGTCGCCATCACGACGGCCAAGGATCCCTCCGGCCTGGCCGGACGGCTGGAGCGGACCCCCGGGGTGGCCGAGCAGGCCGATCCGGTCTTCGCCTTCGAGACCAAGATCCGGACGAACGGCCACACCGCCCGTTCCGCGATCGAGGGGCGCGGTGACGAACCGGCCAAGGTCGACCAGCCGCTGGTGACTTCCGGTACGTGGGTGCGTTCCGGCGGCGCGGTGGTCGAGCGGGGCTTCGCGCAGACGCTCGACCTGCACGTCGGCGACCGCGTCACCATCAGCGGGCGCGACTACCCCGTCGTGGGCCTCGCCATCAGCGCGGCCACCCCGGTGTATCCGTGGAACGACTGGGCCCAGGGGCCCGGGACGTCCGACTACGGCGGCGGCAGGATCTGGCTCACCACCGCCGACACCCGCGCCGCCGCGGGCGACACGTCGGGCGTCCACCTGTTCCATCTGAAGCTGAAGGACCCGGCCGCGACCCTGACCTGGCGGGAAACCGTCTTCACCGACGAGCGCAGGGGCCCCGAATGGGTCAACACCCACCACTGGCAGGGCATCCTCCGCACCGACGCGAGCATGATCAAATTCGCTCAGCCCGCCCTGGTCGTCGGCGGCTGGCTGCTCGCCTCGGCCGCCCTCGTCACCCTCGCCGCGCTCGCCGCCGTACGCGCCACCCGTGACAACCGGCGTGCCGGGCTGCTCAAGGCCGTCGGCGCGGGCCCCGGCCACGTCGCCGCCGTCCTGCTGGCGCAGTACCTGCTGCTGACCGTGGTGGCCACCGCCCTCGGGCTGACCGCCGGGACCCTGTCCGCACCCGAACTGGCCGATCCCGGTGCCGGGTTGCTCAACACCGTCAGCGGCCCGACCACCGACACCGTCGTGGCCGCCGTGTTCCTCGCCGTCCTGGTCTCCCTGGCCGGGACGCTCGGCCCCGTCGTCCGCGCCGCACGCTCCAGCACCGTCCACTCCCTGGCCGACTCGGCGCACCTGTCCACCCATCACCCCCGGCTGAACGCCATGACGGCACACCTGCCCACCGCGCTCCTGGTCGGCATCCGGCTGCTCGCGCGCCGACCCGGCCGGGCCGCCCTGACCGCCATCGGTACGGCGACCACCAGCCTCCTGATCACCGCGGTACTCGCCTTCCACGCGGCACCCGACACCAGTACCGCCTACGCGCCGGACAACCCCCTCGCGGCACGCAACCTCGTGACCAGCCAGGCGCTGCACGGCGTCACCCTCGTCCTGGTGGCGCTGTCCGCGCTCAACACGATCTTCCTCGGCTGGAGCACCGCCGTGCAGGCCCGGCGCGCCCTGGCCATCACCCGCACCCTCGGCGCCACCCCCCGCCAGGTGGTCACGGCCCTGTGCGCCGCACAACTCCTGCCCGCCCTGCCCGGGCTGGTGGTGGGCATGCCGAGCGGACTGCTCGTGTACTGGCTGGTCAGCCCCGAGATGGCCATGCCCCCGACGACGTGGCTGCTCGCCGCCGCCCTCGGCGTCCTCCTGGCCGTCGGAGCCCTGACCGCCCTGCCCGCCTGGGCCCACACCCGCATCCCGGCCGGCCGCGCCCTCAACGCCGAACCGGCCTGAGCCGTGGCGACCGACACGAAGGCCTCCCTCATGGCCCTCTCGGCTGTCTCGGCTGTCTCGGCTGGAGAGCTCGCACCCGCTGCCGTGGCGTCGCGTGCAACGCATCCGGTCGGATCGTCAGCGACCGAAATGCGCATGAGCCGCCCAAAGACCGGGCGACAGCGGATGCCGGGCTCTCACGGCGACGACTGCCTCGTGCAGGGCCCGGGCCGGTTCGGTGACATCCGGGGGCCTGGTGCCGTCCGCCGTCAGCCGGGCGTAGACGGCCGCAGCGATGCGGGCACCCGTGCTGCCCTGGATCTTCCACAGGCTGCCGATGACGTTGCGGTATCCGGCGGTCTGGAAGGCCGCGGTGATGTGCAGCGCCTCGTCGACGAACCTCGGCGCGGTGCCAGTGGTCTCGCAGGCCGAGAGATAGGCCAGGTCCGCGTGCGGTAGGTCGAGTTGCCAGACGTCGGCCACCGTCAACGGGCGCGTCCCGTGGTCGTGGAGCAAGAGTCTGCTGTATCCCCTGCCCCGTGTGTCGCTGATCCCGTGGCAGATGAAGTGGGCGACCGAGCAGCGGCCCATGGCGGTCATCACCGCGCGCCGGGTCGCGTCGGAGCCGTGGAGGAGCGTGGCGCCGGGGAGCAGGCGTCGCAGGGCGTCGCTCTCTTCCTCGGCCGAGTACAGGGCAGGCGCCCCCGGCGTGTGCGGCAGCGCGACGATCAGCGCGTCCCGTTCGGGGGACACCTCGGTGGAGGTGGCATCCGCGCGCGGTGCCTCGGCGGTCCCGGTATCTCCACCGGCACCCGTCGCCCGGCGTGCGTAGGCCAGCGCCCCGATGGTGGGGGTATAGGAGGTGACAGCGCGGTCGAGGACCGACGGCCCACCGCCGGTTTCGTCGTGGCGCTCGGCCGCGTGCAGTGGGAGGAAGGCCATGATGCCGACCGGACACCACCACAGCCGGGGCAGGGTTGTGCCCTCGGGGGGAGGAACGCTCATGGCACAGGCGTCGAGCACGGGCGACACCACGGTGTCCCACAGATCACCGAGCACCTTGCCCAGGTCGCCTTGGGCCGTCCGTCGGCCGCCGTAGCCGGGCTCGCCGTAGATCCGCGTGCAGGCCGACCGCAGGCGTACGACCATGTCCATGGCCTGATCCCACGACAGCCCAGGCAGTTCGACGATCTCGACCGGATGGTCGTCACGCCGATGCAGGACGAGCGCGTCGCTGCGCAGTGGGCCCGCGTAGACCGTGACGACGGGGCCCTCGGCGGCCTCGGCCCGCAATTCCTCGAGGGTGGGCGGGAGCAGGAAGCGTGAGAGGGCGTCATGGGAGCGTCTGATACGGACCAGCAGCTCCGCCCAGTCGTCCGCGAGTTCCCTCTGGCGCCGGGCGGCGGCGTCGTCGGACAGGGCGGGGTCGAGACCGGGTGCGGTGCTGGAGTGGGAGACGCTCTGAGCCGCTCGGGTCCGGGAGCGGAGGACGCGGAACTCCTCGGCGAGGCTCGGATCGTGACGCGCTAGGGCGTCCGGAGCAGTGCGGGTTCCCACCAGCTCGGACTGGAGCAGGGAGCGTGACTGTTCCAGCAGTTCCAGGGCCCTTCCGGGGCGCCCCGCGGCGGTGGCGGCGCCCGCCGCCTCGGCGGCCAGCCCGGCCACCGACCCGAGGCCGGCTTCCCGGTCCTCACGGAAGAGTTCGCGGGGCGCGATCCTGGGCAGCAGCTCGACGGCCTGTTCGAAGGCGGCGACGGCGTTGGTGTAGTGGCCGGCCAGATGTGCCGCCCGGCCGGCCAGCCGCGCGGCCGCGATGCGATCCTTCACCCTCGCTCCCGTGCGTCCGACGGCACCTGCCATCAGCCCGTCGTGCGCCGCTTCGAGTGCCGCGCGCCCCAGCTCGGGCCGAGGATGGGCGCTGCCGAGCGTGAACAGGGCCTGCCCGAGAGTACGGACCGCGGAGGACATCAGGGTGGATTCCTCGGGCAGCAGTGCCACCGCTCTGCGGGCAGCGGCCACCGCTTCCTCGAAGGGTGCCAGGCTGCTCGCGTCCGCAGCCGCCTCCTTCGTCCCCACCTCGCACAGGGCCTGCGACAGGATCAGCAGCGCTGCGGCCAGATCCGGGTCGTCCTCGTCCAGCGCGGCCACCGCCGAGCGGCAGATGCCGAGGGCCTCCCGTGCGCCCGCGGGATCGGCGCCGCTCCGAGCCGCGTCCAGCAGCAGTCGGGCCAGGTCGTACAGGTTCCCGGCGTAGTGCGGGTGGTCGGGTGGGCAGCTGCTCACGGCAAGCCGTGCGAGCGTGATTGCCTCGGCGAGCGGTGCGGGGTCCTGTTCGTACGTGGAGAGCATGTGCAGGGCGTTGACCAGCCTGTTGATCACCGTAACGCGGTCCGCCCGGCCCTGCGTCGTGGCCGCCAGTGCACGGCGGCCCGCCTCCACGGCGCTCAGCAGAGACTGCAGGTCGCCGTCCCGGTCGTGGCGCAGCCGCAGCGCGAGGCACAGGTCCGCGAGAGCGGTGACGCCCATGGGCCCCGAAGACGCCTCGCGTGCGACGGCCACGGTATGGCGGACGTACTCCTCCAGGCAGGCGTCCTCGCCGGTGTCGCTGTACAGCAGCCGTAAGGACGCCGCGAGTCCGGACAGGCACACGATACGGTCCAGACGGTCGTCGCCGGCGGTCTCCACGGCTTCTCGTGCAGCCGCGACCGCAGCATGCGTCAGTGTCCGGTCGCCGGTGCGTGCGGCCAACGCCCGCAGCGCGCTGCCGTGGTTGGACAGGGCGACCGCTCGGCGCGGATCGTCAGCGTGGAAGGCCGCGATCGTCGCCTGCCCCATCGCGATCGCCTCGTCCGCGACGCCGTGGTCACCGGTGCGTACGAACAGGGACACCAGCGCATTCTGCAGATTGCCCGTCACGATGGCACGCAGCGGGTCCCGGCGGTCCTGGGTGAGCGTCTCCGCCGCCCTGCCCACCATCACCGCCTCGTCCAGAGCGGCACGTTCACGGGTGTCCTCGCCGTACAGCGAGTGCAGGGAGTTGCACAGGTTTGCCATGCGGCCCGGTCGTCGGGGGTCCTCGTCGCCCGAGCGCAGCACGGCCTCGCGGTTCGCCTCGACCGCTTCGGCCAGCAGGTGGGTACCTCCCTGCCGCTGGTGCAGTTCCTCCAGGGCCGCACCGAGATTCGACAGCAGGGCGACGTGCGACGGCAGGCCGGCCGCCGCGGCCCGGCCGCGCGCCGCGCGGCCGGTCTCGACGGCCTCGGTCAGCAACTCGGTCTCCCCGGTCCGCAGAAACAGGGTGTACAGGGCGCCGGTCAACTGGAAGAAGAGGGTGTCACGTGCCTGTGGGGCGGCGACGGCCTTCCTGAGCTCACGGACGGCGTGTCGCAGGACGTCCGGATCCTCCGTGCGCCGGTACGTGTCCAACAGCTCGCCTATGGACTCGGGAACCGTCACGTGTGCCCCCCGTGCTGTCGCATTCTCCACCTCATCGCATGACTACCCTTCGTACTCTTTACACTGCGCAGAGCGAGCCGTGCAGGGGAACGACCCAGGTACGGACAGTCATGAATCCCCGGGGCCGGTGGGCCCGCAGGTGAATGGAAGCGAACCGTGTCGACGGAATACCCTGGCGAGAACGCTGAGTCCCACCCCGAGTTCCCTCCGGAGGAAGCTCAACCGCTGGCGGAGCTCGGACTGTTCCTTGTGGACGATGTCCGCTCCTGGGAAGCGCATCCCACGGGGGCGGCGGTCGGCAACATTGTCTTCCACGGCTGGCGGGTACGGCCACTGCCACGTACGCAGTCCGGACCGTCGGGCCGGGCCGCGTATCTCGTGAGGGCCCATTACGACGTGGACTTCGACCCCGAGATGCCGGGACCACGCTGGGCCGAGGCGGGCTTCTCGTTCGACGCCGGGGACCTCGTCGTCACCGCAGCACTGCCCGCCCGCGTGGCCGGACCCCAGCCGGAACGGACCTACATACTGACGCACGCCCTGGACTTCACCTTGCCGGAGGCGAACGGTCCGGATGGCGCGGGCCCGGCCGGTCACGGCGGCTCCGGCGGTGACGGCTGGCTCGCACGCGTGCCGCTGCCCGCGCTGACGCCGGACATCACCGTCTTCGGGGTCGGGGGACGCGCCTGTCGCTGGCGTCATAGCACGGTGGACGGCAGCGAAGTCCGGCTGGGCTCGCACGTGGGGTGGATCGTCCTCCTGGTGCCGGACGGCTGCGACGAGGTGCACGTCACCGCGACGGCGGGCTACGCCCTCACCGAGGAGGCGGCGATGGGTATGCGACCCCACGCGGGCACCGGCGAGTTCACCATACGGCTCCCCGTGCCCACCCCCGTGGTGCCCGAGCCGTTGGAGCCTGCCACGTCGCGAGGCCCGACGTGGGCGTCCGGCCACAGGCAGGAGGTTGCCCGGAGCAACACCGAGGTGCGCATGGGCTTCGGCGTCGACGTGGTCGGGTACTCCCAGCGGGACGCCCCGGGCAGGTCGGCACTCCAGACGCGGCTCGACCGACTCGTGCGGGAAATCCTCGAGGACCTCGGATTCGACCTGACACGCCTGGAGCACCAGCCCAGCGGCGATGGCATGAACGTCGTGCTGCCTCTGGAGACCGACATCACTCAGGCGCTACCAGCGCTGATCAACGCGACGGCGGCCCGGCTCAGCCGGGACAACGAGCGCCATGCCGACCGGATGCGACTGCGGATGGCCTGCGAAGCCGGCACGTTCAGGGCAGGCGCCAACGGCTATGAGGGCGAAGCGGTCCTGGGCTTCAGCCGTCTGCTGGACAGCCCGCCGTTGCGCAACGCCCTGAGGCCCCACCGGGATGTCGAACTCGGCGTGCTGATCAGCGAGTTTCTCTACAATCAGGTACTGGCTCCGGGGTATCCCGGGCTCAACGCGGAATACTTCACCCGCGTGACTGCGGTGGTGAAGGGGTACCAGGCGGACGCCTGGCTGTACACGTCTCCCGGTGAAGGGAGCACGAGGTGACCACCCGTTGACCGGGGCCGGATGACCTCTCGGTCGCCAGCCGTGGTCAGGCGAACGCTGCTGCCAGGACGACCAGGCAGAGGCCGAGAGCGAACGAGGCGAGGGACAGTTGCAGGCGTCGGTGCTTGCTCCAGGCAATCTTGCTCATGACGATCAGCTGACGGCTGAGAGCAGGGAGCGGCTCGGTGCACCGGAGGGACTCCGCGAGCTCGTCGGCCTCACGGTGCATCAAGTGACCGAAGTAGACGAAATTGTCGCGGGCTTCGGCCCGGAGTGAGGCGGCTCGAAGGCGGGGTACGACGACGAGTGCGGCGAAAGCGGCCGCGATCATGATGAGCGTGCAGCCGGACCAGAGCAGGCAACGGGGCGTCCAGCCCTGCAGATCGGCGAAGATGTTGCCGTTCCCGGAGAGCGCGATGATCCCGGCTCCGGCGGCCGATTCGAGGGTGAGGGCGAACGAGGCCTTGGCATCGACCCGGGCCGTCCACTCGCCCACCGCCGCGTGGATGCGCCAGGCCGTGTCCACGGCCTTCTCCTCGGCGCCGGCGCGCACCGCGTCCCCGCCGGACATCAGGCCGTCCACCAGTGAGGGAGGGGCAGGAACATTGTCGGTGTCCTCCTCGCGCGCGTCGCCCGGTCCTGGCTGGAACCGTGTGCTGGGGGCATACCCAATTCCGGTCGGACAGTGACGCAACACTCGGCCGGATCTGCGCACCGATGTTCGCCGCCCCGGCCATGGGCGGACCCACCAGGCGGCGCTCGACTGCATCGGCATCCACGCCCACCCATGCGACAACGTCGGCCTTCAAGACCACGACCGGGTCTTGAAGGCCGATTCACGCAAGGCCTGACGGGAGTTGATCGCAGCCGGGAGCGTGTCCGCGTTCCTGGCGCCGGGCACCGGGAGGTGCTGTTCCCGCCAAAGCTGTTCCGGGGCTCCGGCTACTTGGCGACCCGGATCTCCACGAGCATGTGGTCGCGGCCCTCGGGGTCCGCGGTCTCGCCCACGGGGGTCCAGGTGTTCTTGCCGATCTCGTAGGACTTCTCCTCGGTGCCGACGGTCATGTCGACCGTGGTGGAGTAGTCGTTGCCCTTGACCGAGAAGACGGCGGGGATCTCCAGGGTCAGCCAGCCCTCGGTGCCCACAGTGTTGAAGCAGATCTTTTCGGCCCTGTCGCGGGCCAGGAGCTCCAACTGCCCGGTCCCCGTCACGCAGTCGGCGAGCGTGATGTGACCGTCGCCCCGCTTCAGGACGATGTTCTGCTCCGCCAGGATCTTGTCGGCCAAGGGGTAGTTGAAGTCCTCCACGGCATAGCCGGGGGCGCCCTCCGCGACCAGGGCGGCGGTGTCGGCTGCCTCTGCGGATTCCGTGCCTCCGCTCTGCACGCCGCCGATCACCGCGATACAGGCCAGTGCGCCACCGGCGGCGGCGCCGATTACCCGTACCGTGAGCCGCATTCTCCGCGGCCTTCCACCGTTGGTGCTGATTTCCTTCATTGCATCCCTAATTTCGTAGCCACCGGCCGGACTTGAAAAACCATCGGTCGCGAAACCGGTCGCGAACAGGAGAAGCTGCACACGTGAAAGGAAAGCCCCCCTTGCGCACCATGGGCGCGCCTCCGCGACGCGCTGTTCGAACCCCCGGTGATCGTCATCGGCTCTGGCATCCCAGCACGGCGACCCACCCATGTCCAGCGCAGAGAACTGCTCATATCTGGACATTGGAAGCGGGTAATGCATGACCTACGTCACATCGAGAAAAGGCTGTACGGGCTGAGGTAATGGTTGAGTAAAGAATCTGCTGAACCGTCAGATCTGGACAGCTAACTGCCCTGTTGAAGCCTCCGTAGGTCCAACTCCCGCAGATTGTTTGCAACGTTGATACTGTTCACGACTTGTGGCGGGCCTCGATCCACGGATTCGCCGTCCGTCACGGCGCGAAATCCGACACGTCAGCGCACTACTCGTAGAAGGACAAGTCTCGAATGCAGAATGCTTTCTGGAGCAGACGCCGCGTCCTCGGCGCGCTCGCGGCCGCGACCGCTGTCGCCGCCACTCCCTCGGTCCTGCGGCCGGCCGTCGCCGCGGCCGCCCCGACAGCAGGCGCCGACCCGGTGCCGCTGCCGGACACCGAGCGCGCCAAGGCCGTCCGCGCGTGGCTGACCGGCGGCAAGGGCGTCAAAGCGGCCGCCACCACGGCGCTCTACGGGACCGACACCGAGATCCAGACCTTCCTCGCCGAGACGCTGCCGCAGCAGACCGTGCAGGACAACCGGGTCGCGATCGTCAGCAGCCTGGACCGTGCGGGCAAGGGCCTGCGACGCGAGGCGGTCGCCGCCCTGGACAACGGCGACGAAGCGATAGCCGGCTTCCTCTCGGACGGCTTCGCCCCCGCCATGCTGGAGGACTTCCGGGTCGCCACCAGCATCGTCGCGTCCACCGGCAACAGGGCCGTGGTCCGCGAGGCCAACGCCGCGCTCGACACCGGCACCGAGAAGGCCCTCGTCGACTTCCTCGGCGACGGGCAGTACGACGCGCGGATGGAGGACACCCGGGTCCAGGTCACCACCATGCTGACGACCGGCGGCCCCGAGGTGCAGAAGTACGCGGACCGCGCGCTCAGCGGCACCGCCAAGGACGTCGAGTGGTTCATCGAGACCGGCCAGCACATCGCGCGCGCCCGCGACCAGGAGGCGGCGACCATCGAGGAACTGGTGGCCGTCGTCGAGCGCGAGGGCAGGCGCGCCGAGGCCGAGACGAACCTGGCCGTCGAGGCCGGGGCCCGCGCAGAGACCGCCGCCACCAAGGCGAGGGAAGCCGCCGAAAAGGCCGCCGCCGAGGCCGCCGCCGCCCAGCGCGACGTGCAGAAGTCGGGGGCCGCGGCCCGCAAGGCGGCGAGCGCGGCGAAGGGCGCGGCCGACGCCGCCCGTAACGCCGTCAACGCCTCCAACGCCGCCGTGAATGCATCCCGCCGCGCCTCCTGGGCCGCCGCAGGCGCCGCCCAGGCCGCCGCGAAGGCCGGCAACGCCGCCGCCCGCGCCTACAACGCCGCGATCGCCGCGTCCAAGGACGCCGGCAAGGCGGAGTACGCCAAGAACGCCGCGGTCGCCGCCCGCAACGCCGCCGCCAAGGCCCGCAGCGCCGCCGCCGCTGCCGAGAAGGCCGCCCGCGCCGGCGACGCGTCCTCGGCCGCCGGCGCGGCCGCCGCCTCCGCCGCCCGCAACTCGGCCGCCGCCGCGAACGCCGCCGCCCAGGCGGCCGTCTCCGCCGGTGCCGCCCAGGCGGAGGCCAACGAGGCCAAGCGTCAGGCCGCCATCGCCACCAGCGCCGCCAACCGCGCCACCAACGCCGCCTCCGCCGCCCAGGCACTGGCGACCGCCGCCGCCAAGGCGGCCCGCACCGCCCGCGACGCCGCCAACTCCGCCGCCGACCACGCCGACAAGGCCGCGGACGCCGCCGAGGAGGCCGTGAAGTACGCGGGTCAGGCCGTCGACTACGCCAACAAGTCGACCGCCCACGCCGCGACGGCCGTGAAGGCCGCCAACCTCGCCACCAAGGCCGTCAGCGACGCCATCGAGGTGGAGAAGAACGCCCGCGCCGCCGAGGCGCAGACCCTGGCGCAGGACAAGCAGCAGGCCATCGAGGAGGCCCAGCAGCTCGCCGCCATCGAGCAGACCGAGCTCTCCGACGTCCGCGAGAAGCGGCTGATGGCGGAGCGCACCACCCAGGCGACCAAGGACCTCATCTCCAAGGCGGAGGAGGCCCTGTACTCCGGCGACATGTCGGTCGCGGCGACCCTGGGCCGGAAGGCCGCGATCGCCCTGATGGACGCCCGCGGGGCAAACACCCGGCAGGCCGCCCAGCACGCCCTCGCCGGCTCCGACGACGACGTCTACGCCTGGATCGACCTCGACCGAGCCCTCGCAGAGACGCAGGACGACCGCGAGACCACCCTCCACGTGGCGACGATCGGCGGACCGAAGGTCGCCGAGGCGGCCGCCGCGGCGCTGGAGAGCACCGACTCCAAGGCCGTCGGTGACTTCCTCACCGGCGGCATGAAGCGCGCCTCGGACGAGGACCTGCGCGTCGCCATCATCAAGATCATCTCCGAGGGTGCGGGCAAGGCCGTCAACGAGGCCGCCAACGACGCGCTCGAGAAGAACAACACCGAATCCCTCAACTACTTCTTCGACCATGCCTATCCGCTGGCCGTCCAGGAGGACGACCGGGTCCGGGCCAACGAGCTGATCAAGACGGGGGGCGCCTTCACCAAGGCCTACGCGGAGGTCGCGCTCGAAGGGCCGCAGTGGATGCTGCGCAACTTCATCACCGTGGTCCAGTACCGCACGTCGCAGCTCGACTTCGACACCGCCGCCCACGTCGCCGCTGTCCGCGGGGCCATCGCAGCCGCCGCGAAGGTCGCGGAGAAGGCGCAGGAGGACGCGGCCCTCGCCTCGAAGGCCGCCGCCAACGCCCGCAACGCCGCGGCCGAGGCCCAGAAGTGGGCGCAGAAGGCGCTCGATTCCGCCGCCAAGGCCGAGGACTACGCCCAGCAGGCGCGGGACAACGCCAACGCCGCCGACAAGTCGGCCGCCGACGCCCGGGCCTCCGCCAACACGGCGAAGAACGCCGCCGCCACCGCCCGCGGCGCCGCCCGCTCCGCCAACTACTCGGCCAACAAGGCCGTCGACTCGGCGCGCTCGGCCCTCGCCTCCTCCGCCCAGGCCCAGCGCTCCGCCGCCGCGGCCCGCGCCTCCGAGCTCGCCGCCTCCGCCGACGCGACGGCCGCCGCCGCCGCGTACGCCCAGGCGAAGCAGATCGCGGCCGCCAAGAAGCGGGCCGAGGAGATCGCGAAGGCCAAGGCAGCCGCGCGCAAGGCCAAGGAGGAGCGCGACGCCAAGCGGGACCCGGCGAACAACGGCAAGAACGACAAGGTCAACCCGAACGGCACCGCGGACGGCGACGCCGACGAGTGGTGGAACGACGCCCAGTTCTACGCCGACGCCGCCAACGTGGTCAGCATCGGCGCCGGGTTCCTGGCGGCCGGCTGTGCCCTCGCGGCCATCGTCTTCCCGCCGGCCCTCGCCGCGGCCGGCTTCTTCGCCGCCGTCTCCACGGGCGCGGGCGCCCTCGGCACCATCTTCACGGGCATCGAACACGGCTTCACCAGCGGCGCCTTCTGGGAGTCCGCCGTCGGTACGGGCCTGAGCCTGGTCTCCTTCGGCGCCTACAAGTGGGTCGGCGCCGCCGACAAGGCGCTCGGCGGCGGCCTCGTCAAGCCTGTCGTCAGCAAGATCACAGACACCGGCGAGGACCTGGTCTCGGGCATCACGAAGGGCCTCAGCGACCTCTACGACCTGGCGGCCTGATCCCGCCCGTTCGCTACTCCAGGGGGCGTCGCAATCAAGCGGCGCCCCCTGCCTCCCGCCTCTCACCTCTCACCGAAAGGTCCTGCCTCCGTGCATGGAATACGTGGCGGGCGCGCCACAAGGAGACGCGCCCGTTCGACGGTTCTGACCGTCCTCACCGCCCTCACCCTCGTCGTCACGACAGCCGCGACGAGTCAGGCGGCCGAGCCGCCCGCGACGGCGAAGGCCTCGGCCACCACCAAGTCCGCAGCGCCCAGCGCGGAGACCACCGAGACCAGCCCGTTCGCATCCGCTTCCGGTGAGGACTGCACCGCCACCGCGCCGGGCTCCAAGGAGCGCCGCGCGGGCGCGGTCGAGTCCTGTGTGACGGTCACCCCTGCCCCTGCGAAGGCGAAGACCCGAGCAGCCGGCGCCCCTGCCGCCGCTGCCGCCGCCGGAAGCTGCGACATCACCAACCCCGGCAACTACAGCTACGAGCGCTTCTCGTACTGCGTGACCGGCATCAACGTCACCTACATCCTCCGCGACAGCAGGGGTCTGGAGATCGGACGCGGCACCCTGGCGGTCTCGACCGGCGCCGACCTGTCCGCGACCGCCACGACCTGGAGCGAGCAGGTCACCGTCACCATGACAGGCGCCTCCGGTGATGTCACCGCCCTGAACGCCAAGTTCCGCGTGTCCTGCGGCGCCGGCTGCACGGCCACCAAGACCGCCCCCTGGTACGGCGGCGCCATCACCCTCGGCCAGACCCTGACCGGAAACGTCACCTACTCCTCGCCCCAGACGACGGGCTCTTCCGCCTCCTTCCTCACGTCCTACGCGATGTTCGTGACGTCCCCGGGTGCGACGGCCACCGACCCGAACGCGTCGTGGGACAACGCGCGTCAGGTGAGGTGCGACGACGCGGTCGGCGGTACTTCGGTGGCGGGTTGTGCCGTTCCCTCCGAGATGGCCGTCGTGCCGATGAAGGCGACGAGCTCGGACGCGGGCGGCGTCGTGGCCACCTACGGCTGGGCCCAGAAGAACCTCAACGGCGCCTGGGGCAAGAAGGGCAGCCCGCTGACCCGGTCGACGACCGGCGTGGCTGGCCGCACGGCCGCCACCTGTGGGGGCTTCACGGCCCAGCCCGAGCTCGTCGACACCGACTCCTGCGCCGACTTCCCCTTCGGGGAGGCGAAGGAGGGCGGTGCGCCCGGCGACCGGTGCGTCGACGTGATCCCCAACCTCGGCAACGGGGAATGGGACACCTACGTCCTGAACGACGGCCATGTCCTGGACCCCGCCTCTCCCTGCGTGCAGTCCCATGTCACTCCCGCGGAGAAGCAGTTCGCCGCAACGCAGCTCGCCGAAGGATTCACGGACCAGCGGGTGATCGACGGCGACGCGTTCGAGCTGCCGGTCTCGACGCCGGACACGACGGGGCAGGCCAGGTGCCTGAGCAACCCCGCCCCTACCCCTTCGATCCCCAACGGTGACGGCTGGTTCAGGAACGAGACCGAGCCGGTTCCGTTCGTCAACCAGACCGACCACGCGGACGGGCCCGGACTGCGGCCTGCCCGGGCGCAGGGGTGCATTGCTCGCAAGCGCGGCAAGGGAACCGGAACCAGCAATCCCGTTACCGGCATGAAGGACGCGGAGGCATACAAGACGGCGAACGGCCTCACCTACGACCAGTCCCGGTGCCATCTCATCCCGAGCGTCCTCGGCGGAAAGGGTACGAGCGAGCTCACGCGGCGCAACCTCGTCCCCTGCTGGCAGAGCGGGATGAACACAGGCACGCCCAGCATGCGGACGTACGAGAAGATGGCCGAGGACCTGGTCAAGGGCGATATCGCCCTCTTCGGGCCGGCCGACGCGATTTTCTACGAGGTGACGCCCGTCTATAGGTACGCGAACAGCACCGTCCCGACCGGTGTCACGATGAGAGCGACGATCCAACGGGCGAACGGGACAACCGAGGAACTGTTCCCGAACGTCTACGTCACCAACACCTACACCAACACTGGGTTGCACAACCTCGGTAACTGATTTCACCCAGATCGCGCCAACGGGAGCCGACATGAGTTTCACGACCCCACCGCGGCCGTTCGACATCGCCGCACTCTTCCCTGAGCTGGCCCCGCTGGCGCGCACGGCGACCCGGCTGCACCCGCGGCCGGGGTCGCCGACGGTGCACGACAGCTCTGTCGGCGGGCCGCTCCTGTGGCCCGCCGACGAGCCATGGCCGTACTGCGACGAGCCGCACGACAGCCGCGCGACGAGCGCGGTGCACTCCCCGGACGACGTCCGGCTCTTTCGCCGCAGGCAGGAGGCAGTGGCCGAGCGGCTGCGCCTCGACCCCCAGGCACCCGCAGTCACCCCCGAGGAACTGGTGGCCGCGAAGCGGTTCCGCGAGGGGCGCCCGTGGTTTGACGGCCCGATCCCCCTCCTCCCCGTCGCCCAGCTCTACGCTCGAGACATCCCCTTTACGTGCCCACCCGACGCGGACCTCCTCCAGGTCCTGTGGTGCCCCTTCGACCACGAGAAGGCCGCCCATCCCCGTACGGCCCTCTTCTGGCGCTCCGCCACCACCGTCACCGACGTCCTCGACGCATCGCCCGAGCCGCCGATCATCCAGTCCATGCACTACCTCCCGGAGCCGTGCCTGTTCTCACCGGAGCAGGTCACCGATTATCCCAACCCGTCGGAACTGAGCGATGAGCTTCGGGACCTGTTGGACGACATGAGCCGCTGGGAGACGATCGTCCCCGCGCGGTACAACACGTACGCGGACGACCCGGGCGAGCTCTATCTGAACAACCTCTCCACCGCACCCGGTTGGAAGACCGGCGGCTGGACTCGCTGGAGCCCCACCGATCCCGTCAACCGCTCCTGCCCCGAGTGCGGCACCGAAGAGGTGCCGCTCCTCACCATCGCCTCCTCGGAATGGGACGGCGGCAGCGAGACATGGATCGCCGAGGAGGACCGGACGACCCCGGCCCCGCATCATCTGGGCGCGGAGGACGCCAACTTCACCCTGATCGACATCACCGGCGGTAACAACCTCCAGCTCCACGCCTGCCCGGCCGACCCGACCCACCCCCACATCGAGCTGCTCCAGTGACCACCCCACCGCGGCCTGTCGCCTGCCCCACCAGCCTGGTTCGCAACGACCCTCGAGTCCGAGGCGTGCCAGTGTAGAGTGAAGAACGCCCTTGACCTGCACAAAGCAGGCAGGGAGCTGTCTTCCAGGAGTCCAACATGCTGCGCACCATGTTCAAGTCCAAGATCCACCGCGCCACCGTCACCCAGGCCGACCTGCACTACGTGGGATCGGTGACCATCGACGCCGATCTGCTCGACGCCGCCGACCTGCTGCCCGGGGAACTGGTGCACATCGTGGACATCACCAACGGGGCCCGGCTGGAGACGTACGTCATCGAGGGCGAGCGGGGGTCCGGGGTGGTCGGGATCAACGGGGCCGCCGCGCATCTCGTGCACCCCGGTGACCTGGTGATCATCATCAGCTACGCCCAGGTCACCGACGCCGAGGCGCGGGCGCTGCGGCCGCGGGTCGTGCACGTGGACGGCGACAACCGTATCGTCGCCCTGGGTGCCGACGCGTCCGAGCCGGTGCCCGGTTCGGACCAGGAGCGCAGCCCGCAGGCCGTGTCGGTCTGACGTACCGATCCAGGGGACGAGGAGCGTGGCCGTGAGCGACATCGAGATCCGTGACGACCGGGCGGCGGGCCGGCTGGAGGCGCTCGCGGCCGGCGAGGTCGTCGGCCGGGTCGAGTACTTCGTCCTGGACGCTCCCGAGCGGGCCCTCGTGCCCGTCCACACCATCGTCGAACCGGACCACGAGGGCCGGGGCATCGCGGGCTCGCTGGCGCGTGAGCTGTACGTCCTCGCGCGCCGCGAGGACGTCGCCGTCGCCCCGCTCTGCCCGTACGTCGTGAAATGGGCCGAGCGCCACCCCGACGAGGCGCCCGCCGCCGATCCGGAGCTGCTGCGCGCGGCCAAGGAGTGGCTCGTGGCGCACCCCGAGCGGTTCTGACCCGGACCCGAGGGACGAAAGACGAAGGACGAAAGACGAAGGACGAGGGACAAAGGGAGCGCGCTTGCTGGCACTGCTGCACACCTCGCCCGTCCACGTCCCGGTCTTCGACGCCCTGCGCGACGCGGCGCACCCGGGACTGGAGCTGCGGCACCACGTCGACGCCGGGTTGCTGGAGCGGTCGCGGCGCGAGGGGCCCGAGGCCGTGACGGACGCCGTGCGCGGCGCATTGCGGCGGGCCGTGGGGGAGGGGGCGCGCGCCGTGCTGTGCACCTGCTCCACCATCGGTGCCGTCGCCGAAGGCGCCGCCGGCGAGGCCGGGGTGCCGGTGCTGCGGGTCGACCGGCCCATGGCCGCCGCCGCGGTGGCCGCCGGTCCACGCGTCGTCGTCCTCGCCGCCCTGGAGAGCACGCTCGCTCCGACGGCGGCACTCGTCGAGGAGGAGGCCCGGCGCGCCGGCCGCGCCGTGCTGCTGCGGACCCGGCTGGTCGAGGGCGCCTGGGCGCGGTTCGAGGCCGGTGACACCGAGGGCTACCTGCGGCTGGTGGCCGGGGCCGCCGACGCCGTCACCGGTGCCGACGTGATCGTCTTGGCCCAGGCATCCATGGCACCGGCCCGGGAGTCGGCCGGCACCCGCGTCCCGGTGCTCGCCAGCCCCGCCCCCGGACTGGCCGCCGGAGCGGAGGCGGCACGCCTCGGCCACCTGGGCCCGGGGGTTCATGCGGGGGAGTGAGTGCGGAGGCGGGCGTCGGGTAGGCGGGGGACAAGTCCAGAGCCGACGTCGACCGACTGGCCGGAGGACAGCGCCATGACGAACCCGTATCCGGATCCCGTTCCGCCGGGGCCCACTCCGGGGCCCACACCAGGTCCGGACCCGGAGCCCCCACAGCCGCACCCCGACCCGGTGCCGCCACCGAGCCCGGGCCCGGAACCGACCCCGCCGCCTCCGCCTCCGGGGCCCGGCCCGGAACCCACGCCGCAGCCCCCGGGCCCCGGCCCGCAGCCGACACCGCAGCCGCCGGGGCCTCCCGAGCCCTCGCCGTCACCGATCCCGCCGGGACCGGAGCCGGTGCCCAACCCGGAACCGGGACCGCCCCTCACCTGAGGGACACCCGGGCCGACCAGGCACAACCAAGGCGAAGGGGCCGGTGGACGAGCCTCACCGCGGCCTCACTCACCGCGATCTCACCGCGATCTCACCACGGCCGTCCACCGGCCCCTTCGGCCTGCCACCGCCCCGCTTCGCGTTACGCCGTGACCTCCGACCGGTCCCCGCCCCACAGCGTGTGGAACGCGCCGTCCCGGTCCGTCCTCCGGTACGTGTGCGCGCCGAAGAAGTCCCGCTGCCCCTGTGTCAGCGCCGCGGGCAGCCGCTCGGCGCGCAGTGCGTCGTAGTAGGCGAGGGCGGCGGCGAAGCCGGGCGTCGGCACGCCCTGCCGGGTCGCGGCGACCAGGACCTCGCGCCAGTCGTCCTGGGCGGCGGCGATCTCCTGCGCGAACGTCTCGTCCGACAGCAGGCTCGGCAGGTCGGGACGGGCGTCGTACGCGGCGCGGATGCGGTCCAGGAAGGCCGCGCGGATGATGCAGCCGCCGCGCCAGATCGCGGAGACCGCGCCCAGGTCGATGTCCCAGCTGTACTCCTCGCTGCCCGCCGCGATCTCGTGGAAGCCCTGCGTGTACGACACGATCTTGGACGCGTACAGAGCCTGCTCCACCCGGTCGGCGAAGGCGCTCGCCTCGGCCTCGCTCAGCGCCGACGCCTTCGGACCCGCCAGCCCGCGCGAGGCCTCCCGCAGCGCCGCGTGCCCGGACAGGGACCGGGCGAAGACGGCCTCCGCGATACCGGACACCGGCACGCCCAGGTCCAGCGCGATCTGCACCGTCCAGCGGCCCGTGCCCTTCTGCTCCGCCTGGTCGACCACCACGTCCACGAACGGCTTGCCGGTCTCCGCGTCCACGTGCGACAGCACCTCGGCGGTGATCTCGATCAGGTACGAGTCCAGCCGGCCGGTGTTCCAGGTGCGGAAGATGTCGGCGATCTGCGCGGGGGAGTACCCGGCGACGTCGCGCAGCAGCTGGTACGCCTCGCCGATCAGCTGCATGTCGGCGTACTCGATGCCGTTGTGCACCATCTTCACGAAGTGCCCGGCACCGTCGGGGCCCACGTGCGTGACGCAGGGCGCCTCGTCCGCCGCCTTCGCGGAGATCTTCTCCAGCATCGGGCCCAGCGACCCGTACGACTCCTTCGAGCCGCCCGGCATGATGCTCGGGCCGTGCAGCGCGCCCTCCTCGCCGCCGGAGATGCCGGTGCCGACGAAGTGGATGCCCTGCTCGCGCAGTTCGCGTTCCCGGCGCCTGGTGTCCGCGAAGTGGGCGTTGCCCCCGTCGATGATCATGTCGCCCGGCTCGAGGAGCGGGGCGAACTCCTGGATCACCGCGTCGGTCGGGTCACCGGCCTTGACCATGATCACCAGGCGTCGGGGCCGCTCCAGCGCCGCCACGAACTCCTTGGCGGTCTCGGTCGCGACGAAGTCGCCCTCGCCGCCGAACTCCTCCACCAGCGCGTGCGTGCGCGACGCCGTCCGGTTGTGCACCGCGACCGTGTAGCCGTTGCGGGCGAAGTTGCGGGCGAGGTTGCGGCCCATGACCGCGAGACCCGTGACGCCGATCTGCGCTGTAGTGCTCATTGGGATGGCTCCTAGTGACCTTGGTGTCTGTGGTGCCGGTCGTGTCCGCCAGTATGGCCGGTTCCGCCCCGTGACCATCCTGACGTGCCCGTTCGCCGGTCGCACTTTCTGGCCCGGCGGACTCCAGTACGCACGGAACGCGTCCCGCGCCTCAGCGGGCGGACGCCGCATCCGGCCAACCGGCATCCATTCCGCGCCACTTGGCGGGACGAACCGGCCGATTGCCGTCTTGTCATGGCCTGTTCGCGGCGCTTACTTTTGCCCCTCCTGACGCAATGTCGAGGGGGACCTCCATGGCCGTACGCGGCCGGCACCGCCGGTATCAGCCGAACAGGATCAACCGCGCCTCACTGACCGTCACCGCGGGCGGCGCGGGTCTGGCCCTCCCGCTCGTCGGTACCGGTACGGCCCAGGCGGCCGACGTGGAGACCTGGGACAAGGTCGCCGCCTGCGAGTCCACCAACGACTGGGACATCAACACCGGCAACGGCTACTACGGCGGGTTGCAGTTCACGCAGTCCACCTGGGAGGCCTTCGGCGGCACCCGGTACGCCCCGCGTGCCGACCTGGCCACCAAGGACCAGCAGATCGCCATCGCCGAGAAGGTGCTCGACGGACAGGGACCCGGCGCCTGGCCGGTGTGTTCGCAGCGGGCCGGACTGACCCGGGGCGGCGACACGCCCGACATCCGGCCGGCCGGGGGAGCGGGGGACGAGAAGTCCGCCGGCACGCCCGCCAAGAAGTCCGCCGAGAAGCCCGCCAAGAAGCCCGCCGCCAAGGCGGACTCGGTGAAGGACATCCAGCCGCAGACCACGCCGCAGTCCCGGGCCGGCAAGGGCCGCATGTACACGGTGGTCACCGGCGACACCCTCTCCGGCATCGCCGACAGCCACCGGGTCGGCGGCGGCTGGCAGGGGCTGTACGAGGCCAACCGCGACGCCATCGGATCGGACCCCGACCTGATCCTGCCGGGCCAGCGCCTGTCGCTGCGCGGTGGGACGGCGGGCACGGCCCCCCGCACCGACTCCGGGACCGCCCAACCGCGGCCGAAGCAGGAGAAACCACAGGAGCGGGAGAAGCCGCAGAAGCAGAAGCAGGAGAAGCCGCAGCAGGAGCGGGAGCGGGAGCAGCGGAAGGCCCCCAAGAAGTCCTCCTCCGACAGCGGCACCAGCAAGGCCAAGACCAAGACCAGCGAGGACAAGGCCACCACCCACCGCGCCGTCGTCGCTCCCGTCGACGGCGCCGTCGGCACGCCCTACCACCAGTCGGGCTCCTCCTGGTCGAAGGGCTACCACACCGGCGTCGACTTCCCCGTCCCCACCGGCACCTCGATCAAGTCGGTCGCGGCCGGCCGGGTCGTCAGCGCGGGCTGGGGCGGTTCCTACGGGTACCAGGTCGTCGTCCGGCACGGCGACGGCCGCTACTCGCAGTACGCCCACCTCTCGGCGATCTCCGTCCGGGACGGACAGTCGGTGGGCGCCGGCCAGCGCATCGGACGCTCCGGCTCCACCGGCAACGTCACGGGCCCGCATCTGCACTTCGAGGTGCGGACGGGGCCCGGCTTCGGTTCCGACGTCGACCCGCTGGCGTACCTGCGGGCCGGAGGGGTCAGGATCTGACCCGGACGCGGTGCGGGCTGAACACGGGCGGCGGCACGAACGGGCCGCCGTAGAAGGGGCCGTAGGAGAGCGGGGCGTCATCGCTCTCCGCCCGGCTCCGTGCGGCGTACAGCTCCTTCGCGGGCTCCTTGGCGGGGGTGGCCGCCGGCACCGGCGGTGACCCCGGGGACGGCACCAGGACCTTCTCGGACAACCGCGCCACCGGAACGCCCGCCGCCTCCGCCGCGACAGCTGCCGGAACCGGACCCGTCGGTACCCCGACCGGACCCGTCGGCACCGCGACCGGCTCCGCCCCGTCCGCGGCGGGAAGGGCCGCGGGCTGCTCGGCGGCCCGTGTCCCGCCCTCCCCGGCGGAGGCCGACTCCCGTGCGATCCGCTCCGTCGTCAGCAGGATCAGTCCGCCCGCCGCGACCACGCCGCAGCTCAGGGCGAGCGCGGTGCCGGTGGTGCCGTAGCGGAAGGTTTCGCCGAACATCGTGATGCCGACCACGGCGGCCACCACCGGGTTCACCACCGTCAGCGTGGCGAGCGGGGCGGCGAGGCCGGCGCCCCGGTAGGAGGCCTGCGACAGCACCATGCCCGCCGTGGCGAGCACGCCGATCACGGCCATGGACGGCAGGTCGGCGGCGGACACCCCGCCGCTCCAGTCGACCGCGACCGTCTTGGTGAAGACCGAGGACATGCCGAACGCGATGCCGGACGCGACCGCCAGCAGGATGCTGCGGACCGCCGGGTGCCGGTGCACGGCCCGGGCGGCGATCATCAGCGCGACGATCACCGCGCCGGTGACGACGGCCGCGCCGATCCGCTGTGCCGTGTCCAGCGACTGCGCGTCGGCCGCGCCGACCAGGGAGAGCAGACCGGCGAGGCCGACCGTGGCCATGAGCGCGCCGCGCCAGGCCGTCGCACCGGCCTTGCGGCCCACGAACAGCGCCGCCATGGGCAGCGCGAAGACGATGGTCAGCGCACCCAGCGGCTGCACCAGGCTGAGCGGACCGAGGGCGAGCGCCACGACGTGCAGCAGGCCGCCGAGGCCGTTGAGCGCGACCGCCGCCCACCAGCCGGGCCGGCGCACCGGGGCGTACTGAGCGGCCGAGGAGGACGCCGCGACCTGCTCCTGCACGATCGCTCCGCCCGCGTACGCCACGGCGGAGACGAGCGACAGCAGCACGGACAACGCGAGGGCGCTCATCGGCTGATCCTCTGCGTGAGGCGGGGGCACTGGGCCCGGCGCGGCGAACGGTCGTCTTCCATGGACAACACGATGCCGCCTCAGGGTCTTCCCGTCGTCGTCCCTGAGACTTCATTGGGTCCTACTACCGATGGAGTACGACGACCCCGCCGTCCTCCCCAGGGTGGGCGACTTTCGTCAGGTACCCCTGGTCGCGACCCCTACGGGCCTTGATAGTACTGCTCTCCGTGGACCTCGACCCCGCCCTCGCCGTACTCCGCCCGCTCGGCGGCTTCTTCGTCCTGCACGCGTCCCGGCCGTCGCCGCCCCGGCCCCTTCCCACCCTCGCGCACGCCTATGCACCGGATTACGGGGACACCGGCCCGGACGTTCATGTTCCGGTACCGCCCGGCCCGCCGGCCGACCTCCTGGCCGACCCCCTGGCCGACCCCCTGGCCCACCGCGTCCGGAAGGTGGCGGACGCCCTGCGCGCCCCCGAGGCCCGGGTCGCCGCCTCCGTCGCCCAGCAGGGACTCGCGGCCCGCCTGTGGTCCGTGGCGCTGGCCTGCGCCGCCCTCACCGGCCGGGTCCCCGACCTCGCCCCGGGCCTGCTGCGCTGGGACCCCGACGCCGGCGCGCCCGACGACCTCTGGCTCGCCGAGGTGCGCTCCCGGCCGGCGGACACCGCCACCCTCGCGGACGCCGTGCTCACCGCCCACCTGGCGCCCCTGACGGCCGCCGTGCACGACAGGTACGGCGTCGCCACCGGGCTGCTGTGGGGCAACGCGGCCTCCGCGCTGGCCGGCGCCGGCCGGGAACTGGACCGCTGGGCCCGCCGCCACGGCCGTACGGACACCGCCGAGCGGGCCGGGGCCCTGACCGCCGGACTGCTCGCCCACCCCCTGCTCGCCGGGACCGGCACCCTCACCGGCACCGCCTTCCGGCGCCGCAGCTGCTGCCTCTACTACCGGGTGCCCGGAGCGGGCGTGTGCGGCGACTGCTGCTTCCCGCGGCCGCCGGGATCGCGCCCGCCGGGATCCTCCCGGTCTCCGCAGGCCCCGCGCTCTTCCTAAGGCGCCGCGTCTGGGTGACCATGAAGGGACCAGCCGCGAAGACGGGAGGTTCCGGGTGCGTGTGGGACTGCTGACCCGGGAGTACCCGCCGGACGTCTACGGGGGCGCGGGTGTCCACGTCGAGTTCCTCGCCCGGGAACTCGCCCGCCTCGTCGACCTCGACGTGCACTGCTGGGGCGAGGGCCGCACCGACGGCGTGCTGCGCCACCGCCCCTGGTCCGCGCTCGACGGCGCCAACGACGCGCTGCGCACCTTCTCCGTCGACCTGGCCATGACCGCCGCCCTCGAAGGCCGCGAACTGGTCCACTCCCACACCTGGTACGCCAACCTGGGCGGCCACCTCGCCAAGCTCCTGTACGGCATCCCGCACGTGGTGACCGCCCACTCGCTGGAGCCCCTGCGCCCCTGGAAGGCCGAGCAACTCGGCGGCGGCTACGAGCTGTCCGGCTGGGCCGAGCGCACCGCCGTCGAGTCCGCCGACGCCGTCGTCGCCGTGTCCGGAGCGATGCGCGAGGACATCCTCGGCTGCTACCCCGCCCTGGACGCCGCCCGCGTGCACGTCGTGCACAACGGCATCGACACCACCCTCTACCGGCCCGACCCCGGCACCGACGCCCTGGACCGGATCGGCCTGGACCGCTCCCGCCCGTACGTCCTGTTCGTCGGCCGCATCACCCGGCAGAAGGGCGTCCCGCACCTGCTGCGCGCGGTGCGGGACATCGATCCGGCCGCGCAGGTCGTGCTGTGCGCCGGCGCCCCCGACACCCCCGAGATCGACCAGGAGTTCCGCGACCTCTACGCCGGGCTGAGCCGCGCCCGCGAGGGTGTGCACTGGATCCCGCGCATGCTGCCGCGCCCGGAGGTGATCCAACTGCTCACGCACGCCGCCGTGTTCGTCTGCCCCTCCGTGTACGAGCCCCTGGGCATCGTGAACCTGGAGGCCATGGCCTGCGGCACCCCGGTCGTGGCCTCCCGGGTCGGCGGTATCCCCGAGGTCGTGGCGGACGGTGAGACGGGCGTGCTCGTCCCCAGGACCGAGGGCCGGGACGGAGAGTTCGAGGCGGGCCTCGCGCGGGCGCTGGACTCCGTCCTCGGCGACCCGGCGACCGCCCGGCGAATGGGCGAGGCGGGCCGCGAGCGGGCGGTGGAGGAGTTCGGCTGGGACGCGGTCGCCCGCCGCACGGTCCGGCTCTACGAGGAGATCCTCAAACAGGCTTAGGCGCCCCGCCCCGGGGCAGCCGAGGGTGAACGAGGGTGAGGGGAGCGGCCCATGCGTCGTGGAGGTCCTTCGGTGCTCGGCATCGTGCTGGCGGGCGGAGAGGGCAAGCGCCTGATGCCCCTGACCGCGGACCGCGCCAAACCCGCGGTCACCTTCGGCGGCACCTACCGGCTGGTCGACTTCGTGCTGTCCAACCTGGTCAACGGCGACATCCTGCGGATCTGCGTCCTCACGCAGTACAAGTCGCACTCGCTGGACCGGCACATCACCACCACCTGGCGGATGTCCAGCCTGCTCGGCAACTACGTCACCCCGGTCCCCGCGCAACAGCGCCTCGGCCCGCGCTGGTACCTGGGCAGCGCCGACGCGATCCTCCAGTCCCTGAACCTCGTGCACGACGAACAGCCCGAGTACGTCGCGGTCTTCGGCGCCGACCACGTGTACCGGATGGACCCGCGGCAGATGGTCGCCCAGCACATCGAGTCCGGCGCCGGGGTGACCGTCGCCGGGATCCGCGTCCCGCGCGGCGAGTCGTCGTCCTTCGGCGTGATCACTCCCGGTTCCGACGGCCAGACCGTCACCGAATTCCTGGAGAAGCCCGAGAACCCTCCCGGACTCGCCGACGACCCCGAGTGCGTCTTCGCCTCGATGGGCAACTACGTCTTCACCACCAAGGCCCTCGTCGAGGCCCTGTACCGGGACGCCGAGGACGAGAACTCGGTGCACGACATGGGCGGTTCGATCCTGCCCCAGCTCACCGACCGGGGCGAGGCCGCCCTCTACGACTTCAGCGCCAACCACGTGCCGGGGGAGACCACGCGGGACCAGGGCTACTGGCGGGACGTGGGCACCCTCGACGCCTACTACGACGCCCACATGGACCTGATCGCCGAGCGGCCGGCGTTCAACCTCTACAACCGGGACTGGCCGGTCTACACCCACTCCGCGCAGCTCTCGCCCGCCCGCTTCAACGCCGGCGGCATCGCCAGCGAGTCGATCATCAGCGCGGGCTGCCTGATCCGCGGGCAGGTCACCCGCTCCGTGCTCTCGCCGGGCGTGGTGGTCGACCCGGGTGCGGTGGTCCAGGGCTCGGTGCTGCACGACAACGTGCACATCGGCCGGGGCGCGGTGGTGCGCGGGGCGGTGCTGGACAAGAACGTCGACGTGCCCCCGGGAGCGACGATCGGCGTCAACCCGGACCGGGACGGCGAGTTGTACACGGTCTCCAAGGGCGGCGTGATCGCGCTCGGCAAGGCGCAGCGGGTGCCGTGACGGCCGGGGCGGCCGTCACACCTGGACACCGTCCGGGGCTGTTGTCATGTCCCTGGACGCCAAGCGGAATCCGTGCTGTCATGCCTCTGCTGCTGTTACATCGATGTATGACATCGATGTCCTGAGCCATCGGCCACCACCCGTTCCCAAGGAGAGGGTCCGTGCGCACCAAACGACTCAGAGACAAACTCGCGCTGCTGCTCGTCGCCGCGCTCGGCGCGGCGGGCCTCGCCGCCGTACCGGCCGCGCACGCGGCGGACGCGGCCGCCGACGAGATCCAGGGCCTGAAGGGCGAGTACTACACCCAGTCCGCCCCCGGCGCCTTCGACTTCCACGAGCTCAAGGCCACCGGCTTCGACCCGCAGGTCGACTTCGGCACCCTGGAGCCGCGACTCGCCTTCGCCACCGGGCAGTCGGACGACGTCAGCGTCCGCTGGACCGGCAAGCTCGTCCCGGAGAAGAGCGGCGCCCACACCTTCTCGATCACCGGCGACAACGGCTTCCGCCTCTGGGTGGGAGGCCGGCTCGCCGTCGACCACTGGGTCGACGACTGGGACCGCGAACAGACCTCCGCGCCCGTCGAGCTGACGGCGGGGCAGTCCTACGACATCAGGCTGGAGTACTTCGAGCACTTCGGCGGCTCCAACCTCCACCTGCGCTGGACCGAGCCCGGCGGCGCCAAGGAGGCGATCCCGCAGTCGGCCTTCCGCCTGCCCGACGGCTTCGACTACAACGGCGCCACCGCGACCACCGTCCAGTCCACCGGCCGCACCCTCCGGCTGGACTTCGCCAGCCCCCTCGCCGCCGCCCCCGACGGTCTCACCGACCACCTCGAAGCGGTGATCGGCGGCGCCAAGTGGCCGCTCGGCGAGACCAGGGTCGACCCGGCCGACCCCAGCGCCCTGCTCGTCGCCCTCGGTGAACCCGTCGTCGGCAACAAGAACGGCGACGCGCCCGGCACCGCCGACGTCCGCTACGACGGCGAAGGCGGCCTCACCGACGCCGAAGGCAACGTTGTCAACGCCTTCTGGAGCAGCGGCGGCAACCACTCCACCTACGAGCTGCGCACCGACTGGGCCGACGAGGTGGGACCGGACAACGCCCTCCCGGAGTACCCGCGCCCGCAGTTGACCCGCGACGAGTGGCGGAACCTCAACGGCCGCTGGCAGTTCGCTGCCGCCGAGGCCGGCGAGAGTCCGCCGGTCGGCAAGAACCTGAAGGAGCGCGTCCTCGTCCCGTACCCGGTGGAGTCCCAGCTCTCCGGCATTCAGCGGCACGAGGACCGCATGTGGTACCGCCGCACCTTCACCGTGCCCCGCGACTGGCACATCGGCTCCGGACAGCGCCTCAAGCTCAACTTCGGTGCCGTCGACTGGCAGTCCGAGGTGTACGTCAACGGCACGAAGGTCGCCGACCACAAGGGCGGTTACGACAAGTTCAGCGCCGACGTCACCGACGCGCTGAAGCCGGGCCGCACCCAGGAGCTGATCGTCGGCGTCTACGACCCGACCGACGCGGCGGACGGCGAGAACCCGCCGGTCGGCAAGCAGCGCCTGGACCCGAGCGGCATCTGGTACACGCCCAGCTCCGGCATCTGGCAGACGGTCTGGATGGAACCGGTCGCCCGGGACCACGCCGAATCCCTCGAGCTGACCCCGCACGTCGACGGGGCGGCGGGCACCCTGACCGTCGAGCCGAAGGGCGTGCGCGACGGCGTACCGGTCAGGGCGACGGCGTACGCCGGACACCGCAAGGTCGCCACGGTCAGCGGCCGCACCGGCGAGCCGCTCACCCTGAAGATCCGCGACCCGCGCCTGTGGTCGCCCGACGATCCGTTCCTGTACGACCTGAAGGTCACCGTCGGACACGACCGCGTCGAGAGCTACTTCGGGATGCGCTCCATCGCCGTCGAGAAGGTGGACGGCGTACCGCGCACCATGCTCAACGGCGAACCGGTCTTCATGATGGCCACCCTCGACCAGGGCTTCTGGCCGGACGGCCTGCACACCGCCCCCACCGACGAGGCCCTCGCGTACGACCTCAAGCTGCACAAGCGACTCGGCTTCAACTCGGTGCGCAAGCACATCAAGGTCGAACCCGACCGCTGGTTCTACTGGGCCGACCGGCTGGGCCTGCTGGTGTGGCAGGACATGCCCGCGATGACCGCCGGGAAGAACCCGTCGACCGCCGCCCGCGCCGAGTACGAACGCGAGATGAAGGAGATGATCGACGAACACGTCAGCCACCCGTCGGTCATCATGTGGGTCACCTTCAACGAGGGCTGGGGCCAGTACGACATCAAGCGCGTCGCCGAACAGGCCAAGGCCTGGGACCCGACCCGCCTCGTCAACAACCAGTCGGGCCTGAACCTGGGGGCCGACGGCGGCGCCGGCGACCTCATGGACGAGCACGGCTATCCCAGCCCCGCCCTGCCACCGTCCCCGGACGGCGAACGCGCCCTGGTCACCGGCGAGTACGGCGGCCTCGGCCTCGCGGTGCCCGGACACGCCTGGTCCGTGCAGCAGTCGTACGTCGACGTCGACCCGGAGACGTACACGGACGACTACCTCACCAAGCTCGACGAGGTCCGCGCCCTGGTCTGCCGGGGCAGCAACGGCGCCGTCTACACCCAGATCTCGGACGTCGAGGGCGAGCTGAACGGTCTGACGACGTACGACCGCAAGGTCCTCAAGCCGGACGTCGAGCGGGTGAGGGCCGCCCACGAGGCGCTGATCCACGACGCGTCGCAGCCCGCCCCGGCGGGCTGCACCGGCTGAGCGCCCGCACCACGAACCGCACCGCAGAACCTCCGGAGGGCACCGCACATGAGAGTCACCCGGCGTCTGCGCCTGTGCGTGGCCGGGGTGGTGGCAGCGTCCGCGCTGCTCACCGCCCCGGCGGCACAGGCCGCCCCGACGACGGACCAGCACCTGACCGACCTGGTGAACCCGTTCATCGGGACGGAGAACGAGGGCAACACCTATCCCGGCGCCGCCGTGCCCTTCGGCATGGTGCAGTTCTCGCCGGACACCGGCCACAACACCGGCTACGACCACTCCGACACCCACATCCGCGGCTTCTCCCTGGTCCACCTCTCCGGCGTCGGCTGTGGCCTCGGCGGTGACCTGCCGGTGCTGCCGACCACCGGCGACGTCACCGAGACGGACTACGCGAAGTACGCCGCCTCCTTCAGCCACGACGACGAGGAGGCGAGTCCCGGCTACTACCGCGTCGGCCTCGACTCCGGCGTCGACGCGGAGCTGACCGCCACCGAACGCACCGGAGTGCAGCGCTACACCTTCCCGGCCACCGGCAAGGCCAACGTCCTGCTCAACGCGGGCCAGTCGCTGCACAAGAACATCTCCACCAAGGTCGAGGTGCTCGACAGCCGCACCGTACGGACCGCGATCACCGGCAGCGGCTTCTGCCAGGACACCGAGCCCTACACCCTCTACACGATCACCCGCTTCGACCGGCCCTTCGCCTCCCACGGCACCTGGGACGACGGCACTGTGACCGCGGGCTCGAAGACCGGCGGCGACGGGGCCTACGTCCGCTTCGACACGACGAAGGACCGCACCGTCGAGGCCACCACCGCCCTGTCCTACGTGGACGCGCGGGGCGCCGCGCTCAACCTGCGCGCCGAGGGCGGGCGCTCCTTCGACGCCGTGCGCCACGGCGCGCAGCGCACCTGGGAGAAGCGGCTCGACGACGTCCGGGTCCGGGGCGGCGACGACACCCTGCGCCGCACCTTCTACTCGTCCCTCTACCGGTCCTTCCTCGCGCCCAACATCGGCAGCGACGTCGACGGCCGCTACACCGGCTGGGACCAGGAGATCCACCGGGCCAAGGGCTTCACGTACTACCAGAACTGGTCCCTGTGGGACACCTACCGCACCCAGTCCCAGCTCCTCGCCCTCCTCGCGCCCCGTGAGGCGCGGGACATGGCGATCTCCGTCATCAAGATCGACGAGGAGAGCGGCTGGCTGCCCAAGTGGGGCTACGGCACGGTCGAGACCAACATCATGACCGGCGACCCGGTGACGCCCTTCCTCACCAACGCCTACCAGCAGGGCCTGCTGCACGGCTGGGAGGAACGGGCCTACCGCGCGCTGAGGAAGAACGCCGACGGGGTGCCGCCCGCTGACTCGCCGGCCGTCGGCCGGGAGGCCAACCGCGAGTACCTCGCCGACGGCTTCGCGCCGTACGTCAAGGGCCGCCCGCACGCCAAGCCCGGCGACTCCGACTACGACCACGGCGCCTCCGCGACCCTGGAGTACGCCCTGTCCGACGCCATGCTCTCCCGCATGGCCCGCGACCTCGGCCACGACGACGACGCGAAGCGGTACGCCGAGCGGGCCGGGAGCTACCGCCACGTCTTCGACGCCTCGACCGGCTTCTTCCGCGCCCGCGACGCCGACGGCGCGTTCACCGGCCCGGCCGACCCCGCGCAGAGCGAGGGCTTCCACGAGGGCACGTCCTGGCAGTACCAGTGGCTGGTGCCGCAGGACCTGCCCGGCATGATCGACCTCATCGGCGGGACCGAGGCCGCCAACGACCGGCTCGACTCCTTCTTCGCCTACGACCAGCTGCTCGCGGACCCGGAGAAGACCGCCCGCGAGGTGTGGGTGAACGGGCCGTACGACTACTACAACGCCGACAAGTACAACCCGCAGAACGAGCCCGACCTGATCGCCCCGTACACCTACCTGTCGACCGGGCAGCCCTGGAAGACCACCGACGTGGTGCACGCGGCGCTCACCCTGTTCACGGACACGCCGACCGGCATGACCGGGAACGACGACCTCGGGACCATGTCCGCCTGGAACGTGCTGTCCTCGATCGGGATCTTCCCGATCCAGCCCGGTTACGACACCTGGGGCCTGTCCACCCCGGTCTTCGACCGCGTCGACCTCACCCTCGACCGCCGCTACTACCCGCGCGGCGCCCTGACCGTCACGGCGCCCGGCACCTCGGACACGGACCGGTACGTCCAGTCGGCCCGCACCGACGGCGCGGCCTTCGACCGGACGTACCTCACGACCGACGCCCTGCGCTCCGTCCGGTCGCTCGCGTTCACGGTCGGCCCGCACCCGTCCGGGTGGGGAACCTCGGCACAGGCGGTGCCACCGCCGCTGACGTGAGCACAGACGCCCCATGAGTCCCAGCAGTCCCGCCCCTGCCAAAAGGGGCGGGACTTTAATCTCCTGTTAACTGTGCGTAGCTTGATCGTACTTGACCGTAATCGGCGGAGGACGATTGACTGCTTGTTCATCCGTCCTGTCCCTCCGTCCCGTCCATCCGTCGACGCGTCGTCCCTGCGAGGCAGACCCTTGACTCCCGATCCGCTCGCTCCCCTCGACCTGGCGTTCTGGAACATCGAGTCCCCCGAGCACCCCATGCACCTCGGCGCGCTCGGTGTCTTCGAGGCCCAGTCGCCCACCGCCGGCGCCCACGCGGCCGACCTGCTCGCCGCCCGCGCGCCCGCGGTGCCCGGACTGCGGATGCGGATCCGGGACACCTGGCAGCCGCCGCTGGCACTGCGCCGGCCGTTCGCGTTCGGCGGCGCCACCCGCGAACCCGACCCGCGCTTCGACCCGCTCGACCACGTACGGCTGCACGCCCCGACCACGGACTTCCACGCCCGGGCCGGCCGCCTGATGGAACGCCCCCTGGAACGCGGCCGCCCCCCGTGGGAGGCGCACGTCCTGCCGGGCGCGGACGGCGGCTCCTTCGCCGTGCTGTTCAAGTTCCACCACGCCCTCGCCGACGGCCTGCGCGCCCTCACCCTCGCCGCGGGCGTCCTCGACCCGATGGACCTCCCCGCCCCCCGGCCCCGCCCCGAGCAGCCCCCGCGCGGGCTCCTGCCGGACGTGCGCGCCCTGCCGGACCGGCTGCGCGGCGCCCTGTCCGACGCGGGCCGCGCCCTGGACATCGGGGCCGCCGCGGCCCTGTCCACCCTCGACGTGCGCTCCTCGGCCGCGCTCACCGCAGAGTCCTCCGGCACCCGCCGCATCGCGGGCGTCGCCGTCGACCTCGACGACGTGCACCACGTCCGCAAGACCACCGGCGGCACCGTCAACGACGTACTGATCGCGGTCGTCGCCGGCGCCCTGCGCCGCTGGCTGGACGAGCGCGGCGACGGCAGCGAGGGCGTCGCGCCCCGCGCCCTGATCCCCGTCTCCAAGCGCCGCCCGCGCACCGCCCACCCGCAGGGCAACCGGCTCTCCGGGTATCTGATACGGCTTCCGGTAGCCGACCCCGACCCGCTGTCGCGCCTCGACACGGTCCGGGCCGCCATGGACCGCAACAAGGACGCCGGACCCGGCCGGGGCGCCGGAGCCGTCGCCCTGCTCGCCGACCACGTCCCGGCGCTCGGCCACCGCCTCGGCGGGCCGCTCGTCTCGGGCGCCGCCCGGCTCTGGTTCGACATCCTGGTCACCAGCGTCCCGCTGCCCAGCCTCGGGCTGAGGCTCGGCGGCCACCCGCTGACCGAGGTCTACCCGCTGGCCCCGCTGGCCCGCGGCCACTCCCTGGCGGTGGCCGTCTCGACCTACCGCGGGCAGGTCCACTACGGGCTGGTCGCGGACGCGAAAGCGGTGCCCGACCTCGACCGGTTCGCGCTCGCCCTCGCCGAGGAGGTGGAGACGTTGCTCACGGCGTGCGGTCCCTGACCCCGGCGGGTTTGGTTCCGGGCCCGGCGCTGAATAAAATCCGCTGTTCGACAGCGGTCGCGTCATGGAGCGCCGCGACGGTGACCAGGGAACGGCAGCGGCGATGACGGTGACACAGGACGGTGCGGCGAGCACGGACGAGGCGGTGTACGGCCCCGGGATCGACCCGGAGCGGCTGGCCGTCTGCCTGAGCGTGCTGGAGGAACTCGACGGGCTCGACGTCGACCACCCGGACGCGATCCGGGTGCGCCGGGCCACCTCGCACATCTACCGCATGGTCAAGCAGCGCCGACGCCAGGACCGCCGGGCCGCCAAGACCGCCCACGACAAGGCGGTCACCGAGGCCACCGCCACGGGCTCCGCCGAGCGCATCGACGACGAGACGGAGGGCCTGCTGCCCTCCTCCCGCACCGAGCAGGGGCGGATCGCCGGGATACTGCAGCGCCCCCGCTCCTGCTACATCTGCAAGCAGCGCTACGTCGAGGTCGACTACTTCTACCACCAGCTCTGCCAGACGTGCGCCGCCGAGAACCGAGAGCGCCGCGAGGCCCGCGCCGACCTCACCGGCAAGCGCGCGCTGCTCACCGGCGGCCGCGCCAAGATCGGCATGTACATCGCGCTGCGGCTGCTGCGCGACGGCGCGCACACCACGATCACCACCCGTTTCCCCAAGGACGCCATCCGCCGCTTCAAGGCCATGGACGACTCCGCGGACTGGCTGCACCGCCTGGAGGTCGTCGGCATCGACCTGCGCGACCCCGCGCAGGCGGTGGCCCTGGCCGAGCGGGTCACCGAGCCGGGCCCGCTCGACATCCTGATCAACAACGCCACGCAGACCGTGCGGCGCCTGCCCTCCGCGTACGCCGCGCTCGTCGAGGGCGAGAGCGCCCCGCTGCCCGCCGGTGAGCTGCCCGCCCACCACGTCATCGGCGCCTTCAACTCCGGTGCGGTGGACGGGATCACCGCGCTGCCCGTCGGCACCTCCGGGCTCGACGCGCAGAAGGTGGCCGACCTCGCCCTGGTCGCCGGCCACGCCAGCGTGGTCCGGCACCGCGAGGGCACCGCCATCGACGCGGGCGGCCTCGTTCCGGACGTCGTCGACTCCAACACCTGGGTCCAGACCATCGAGCAGATCTCCCCGGTGGAGCTGCTGGAGACCCAGCTGTGCAACTACACCTCGCCGTTCATCCTCATCAGCGCCCTGCGGCCCTCGATGGCCGAGGCCGCGCGCCGGGCGTCCGCCGGGCGCGCCTACGTCGTCAACGTCTCCGCGATGGAGGGGGTGTTCGCCCGCGGCTACAAGGGCGCGGGCCACCCGAACACCAACGCGGCCAAGGCCGCGATGAACATGGTGACGCGGACCAGCGCCCAGGAGATGTTCGACACCGACCGGATCCTGATGACCTCGGTGGACACCGGCTGGATCACCGACGAACGTCCGCACTACGACAAGCTCCGCCTGGCCGAGGCCGGCTTCCACGCCCCGCTCGACCTGGTCGACGGCGCGGCCCGGGTCTACGACCCCGTCGTGCGCGGCGAGGCGGGCGAGGACCTGTACGGCGTGTTCCTCAAGGACTACGCGCCCGGCAAGTGGTGACCAGAGGGCCGGACAGGCCCTAGTCGACGGCCCCCAGCCGCGAGTTGCGGGCCGCCGTCAGTTCCAGCACCGTGCGCCAGTCCTCCAGGACCCCGGCGTCGAAGACGGCGGTGCGCGCCTCCTCGGCCGCCTGGTGCAGGCCGGCCAGGTCGTCGTCGTGCGCCCACGCCTCGGAGTGGGCGGGCCGGCGCAGCAGCCGGGCGACGCGCGCGCCGAGCAGCGGCCGCACCGCGGCGGCGGTCCGGACGTCGGGGGCGCCGGGCCACAGCAGCCGGCCCACGGGCGCCACCAGGCCGGCGACCTGGAGCTCCTTGTCGGCGGGTCGGCGCCGCCGCAGCAGCGCCGCGGTCCGCAGCGCGTGCCCGTGCAGGTCCACGGTCTCACCGCCGTACTCCCCGGACCGCTCGCCCCGGCAGGCGTACAGCAGGTCCATCAGCTCCTCGACGCTGCGCAGTTCCATGTCCCGGTCCTCCCGCGAGACAGCCGTTGCCGACGGGCAGCAGACCATGGCGAGCTTGCGCCGCAGCCAACGGCGACTGAACGGCGCGACCGTGGCCGCCGACATTCGAAGGAGCGGTCGGCGGTTGGGCCGAACGGGTGAGCATCGCACCGTGCGGAAGGGGGCGAATCCCGGCAGACTGGGGCCAACTGTGCGCGGAACGAAGGGCAATGGTTCTCCCATGTTTTGAGCCCCATAGAGCGCACCCCCGCTCATTTGGTTAATCTGGATCGGACGGACGCCAGCACAGGGCACTACCCACACCCGAGGTCCGTCTGGGGGCGAGCCGGTTCACAACGGTCTGCTCTCCTGCGAGGTACCGGCGCCACCGCGTCTGTAGTGCATCTCGACCCACACCCGAGCGGGGGCCTGGTGCCGGACGGAAGACTGGCCGACAGGCCCCGAGGGTGATCCGACACATAAGGAGTGCGCGGTGACACCGGAGACGACGACGAGCCCAGAGCAGCGCCCCAAGGAACGCACCGAGCGTGCGCGCCGCCGGCCCGGCGAGATCGGCAGCCTCGACGTGTGGGCGCGGTCCGCCCCGATCCGCCTCGCGGGCTACGAGGACGACCTGGCCGAGCCCCACATCCTGCCCAGCGTGGACTGAGCCCGCGCCGCCCCGAGGCAGCCGCCGGACGCATGGGCGTGCGAGACTCACGCCCATGCTGATCAGGGAAGCCGCACCCGGCGACTGGCCGCGCATCTGGCCCTTCTGGCACCGCATCGTCGAGGCCGGCGAGACCTACGCCTGGGACCGGGACACGTCCGAGGAGGACGCCCGGTCCCTGTGGATGAACCCCGCCAAGCGCGTCTACGTCGCCGAGAACGAGAGCGGCGCCGTCGTCGCCTCCGCCTACCTCACCCCCAACTACGGCGGCCCCGCCGCCCGCGTCGCCAACGCCGGCTTCATGGTCGACCCGGACCGGGCCGGCCGCGGTACCGGCCGGGCCCTCGCCGAACACGTCCTGGCCGCCGCCCGCGCCGAGGGATACCGGGGCATGGTCTTCAACGCCGTCGTCGAGACCAACCCCGCCGTGCGGCTGTGGACCTCGCTCGGCTTCACGATCCTGGGCACCGTGCCGGACGCCTTCGACCACCCGCGCCACGGCCGCGTCGGCCTGCACATCATGCACCGCGCCCTGTAGACCGCCCCGTGTCGGTCCACCGCCCCGTCACTCCACCGGGGCCGTCCGCCGCCAGGGACGCAGCGCCTCGATCCGCTCCGCCAGCTCCAGCAGCGCCGCCTCCGACCCGGGGCGCCCCACCAGCTGGACGGCGCAGGGGGCGCCCGACGGCAGGGAGCCGACCGGCACCGTCATGGCGGGCCAGCCGGTGAGGTTCCACGGCGGAGTGAAGGGCGAGTACGCCGAGTTGGCGGCGATGTTGCGCAGCCAGCCCCGCTCGTGCCAGGGGCCCGCCTTGGGGGAGCGCCGGGCCAGCGCGGGCGTGAGCAGGACGTCGTACTCCGCGAAGAACGGCTCCAGGCGCCCGCGCAGCGCGTCACGTGCCGCGCCGGTGGTGACCCTGCGCACGAAGGGCCGCCCGAGGGCCGCGTGCACCCGGGTGCGCCGGGCCAGCAGCCGCCGGTCCAGGTGGCGAGCGTCCACCGAGGTGCCCGCCGTCCAGTGGGTCAGCGCGGTCACGCCCAGCGACGCCGGATAGGACGGGTCCGCCCGCCGCACCAGGTGCCCCGCCCGCATCAGCACCCCGGCGGCCTCCCGGACGGCGTCCGCGTAGGGGCGGGAGACGGTGACGCCCGCCAGGGGGCTGCGCAGGGAGGCGGCGACGCGCAGGGCGTCGGAGTCCGCCCGGCGCGGCGGGGCGGTGTCCGCGAGGACGGCGAACATGAGGCGGGCGTCCTCGACGGTGGTGGCCAGCGGCCCGTTCTCGGACATGCCGAACCAGTCGCCCTCGCCGATGCCGGCCGGCACCACGCCGTGGCCCGGCTTGAGGGTGACCAGACCGCAGTTGGCCGCCGGTATCCGCAGCGAGCCCATGCCGTCGTTGCCCAGCGCGAGCGGCACCATCCCGGCGGCGACCGCGGCGGCGCTCCCGCCCGAGGAACCGCCCGCGGAGCGGGCCGGGTCCCACGGGTTGCGGACCGTGCCGTGCACGCCCTCGCTGGTGCCGAACACGCACAGCTCGGGCACGTTGGTCAGGCCCACCACCACCGCGCCGGCCGCCCGCAGCCGCGCCACGGTGACGTGGTCGGCCCCGGCCGGTGTGTCCGGGGTCGCCGCCGAACCGACCCGGGTGGACTCGCCGCGCACCGCGAGATTGTCCTTGACCGCCACCGGCACGCCGGCCAGCGGCAGTTCGCCCAGATCACCCCGGGCGCCGGTCTCCTCGGCCTCGGCGAGCGCCGCCTCGGCGCGCACCGTGCGGAAGGCGCCGACGCGGCCGTCGAGCCGCTCGATCACGGCCAGGTGCTCCGCCACCACCTCGCGGGGGGTGGTCCGCTTCTCGCGGACGGCGGCGGCGATCTCTGCGGCGGTGCGGCCTGCCCAGTCGGTCACGAGGGCTCCTCAGGGTGCGGTGGATCGGGATTACCGGCGAGTACGCAGACAGCACTCTGCCCGCCCGCCCACCCCCGCGTCGAGGCCCCGGCCGTCACCCGGCCGCCCGGCTCAGGACGACCGGGCCGGGCCCGTGCTGTCCCGCTCGATCAGCCGCGGCACCGGCACCCGCACCGTGCGGGCCGGGCCACTGTCCAGCAGGGCGGTCAGCTCGGTCGCCGCCGTCCGGCCGAACTCCACGCTGTCCCGGGAGAGGGCGGACAGCCACGGCTTGACCATGCGGCACAGCGCCGAGTCCTCCCAGGCCACCACGGACACGTCGGCCGGCACCGAGAACCCCAGCTCGGCCGCGGCGGCGACCCCGGCGACGGCCATCACGTCGTTGTCGTAGATCAGTGCGGTCGGCGCGGCGGGGGCCTCCAGGACCCGGCGGGTGACGGCGGCGCCCTCCGCGTCGGAGTAGTCGGTGGTCACCGACTCGACCTCGGTGAGGCCCCGCCGCCCGGCCTCGGCCCGCAGCGCCCGGATCCGGCGCTCGGTGTGGGCGAGGCCGGGCAGACCGGCGATGTGCGCGATCCGCCGGTGGCCGAGCGCGTACAGCCCGTCCACCAGCGCGGCCATCGCGCCCGCGTCGTCCGCCCACACCGTCGACAGTCCCGGATGGCGTTCGTCCGGCGCGCCGCCGATCACCACGGCGGGCAGACCGAGTTCGTCGAGCAGGCCCGGGCGCGGATCGTCGGTACGCGGGTCGACCACCAGGACGCCGTCCACCCGGTGTTCGGCCCACCAGCGCCGGTAGACCGCGCACTCGTCCTCGACGTCCTGCGCCACCTGGAACAGCAGGCCGAGATGACGCTCGGCCAGCACCTCCTGGATGCCGGAGACGAGTTGCAGGAAGAAGGAGTCCACGCCCAGGGTGTGCGCGGGCCGGGCCAGTACGAAGCCGACGGTCGCCGCGCCCTCTCCGGACAGCGCCCGCGCCGCCGTGCTGGGCCGCCAGCCGAGCTGTTCGGCGACCCGGCGGACCCGGTCCCGGGTGATCTCGGAGACCCCCGGCCGGTCGTTCAGCGCGAACGAGACCGCGCTCTCGGATACCCCGGCCCGCCGCGCGATGTCCTTCATCGTCGGCCGGCGCGCGGCGGGCCGCTTGGCCGGCATGCGCGCTCCCTTCTTCGGAAGTGAACGAAAGCGCCCTCTGGGCACAGCAAGCTAAAGCGCTTGAGTGGAAAGATCCTAAAGCGCATTAGTCAAAGCTGGCAAGTGCCCCCGCGCACCACTCTGAGCTGGACTAATGTCGGCTCAATCGCATTAGTTCCCGTGAATCCATTGACTTTCCCCGAACGTGCCGTGCATGGTCGCTGCCATCCAGCCGCCGACGTCCTTCAGGAGACGTGTCACCGTGCCCACCTCGCGCAGAACATTCGCCGTCGCCGCCGTCGCCGCCCTCGTCCTCCCGCTCAGCGCCTGCGGTTCCGGAGGTGACGGCGGGGGCTCGACCGACGCCTCGGGCAAGGTCGAGGGCGACATCACCTTCCAGACCTGGAACCTGCGGGCCAACTTCAAGCCCTACTTCGAGGACCTGATCGCCGACTTCGAGAAGAAGTACCCGGGCACCGAGGTCAAGTGGGTCGACCAGCCCGGCGAGGGCTACGCCGACAAGATCAGCGCCGACGCCGCCGGCGGCACCCTGCCCGACGTCGTCAACGTCTCCCCGGACCTCGTCGCCCCGCTCGCCAAGGCGGGCCTCGCCCTCGACCTGGACAAGGCCGCCGGCCAGTACGAGAAGGAGTACCTGGAGGGCGCCTGGGCCAGCCACCGGATACCGGGCATGGAGGGCACGTACGCCTTCCCCTGGTACCTCAACACCGGCCCACTCTTCTACAACAAGTCCCTCTTCGAGAAGGCCGGACTCGACCCCGAGCAGCCGCCGAAGACGTACGACGAGGTCTTCGACGCCGCCCTGAAGATCGCCGACAAGACCGACGGCGAGGTCGCCACGCTCGCCAACGTCCCCACCATCGAGGACTTCGGCCGCTACGGCGTACCGCTGATGAACAAGGAGGGCACCGCCTTCACGTTCAACGACGCCAAGGGCGTCCAGCTCCTCACCCGGTACAAGGAGCTGTACGAGGCCAAGGCGCTCGACTCCCAGGCGCTGACCGCCACCCCCGAGTCCTCGGGCAAGAAGTTCCTCACCGGGGCCGTGGCGATGAACCCGGGCAGCGCGCTCGACCTCGCCAACTTCAAGAAGCAGGCGCCGAACCTGTACAAGAACATAGGCATCACCGACCAGATCACCAGCACCGGCCACGTCAACATGTACGTGATGGGCCTGATGGTGAACGCGCAGAGCCAGCGCAAGCCCGCCGCGGTGGCCTTCGCGCACTTCGTCACCGACGCGGCGCACCAGATGTCGTTCGCCAAGCAGGTCGCCATCTTCCCGAGCACCGCCGGTTCGCTGGACGACCCGTACTTCACCAAGGAGGACGGCACCGACGAGACCCGGGTCCGCGTCGCCGCCGCCAAGTCGCTGAAGGACGCGGTCAACTACACGCCGGTGCTGTTCAGCGAGCAGATGAAGACCGAGCTGCGCAACGAGGTCGCCAAGGCGCTCCAAGGCAAGCAGAGCCCCGAGGAGGCCCTGGACAACGCTGTCAAGGCGTGCGACCGGCTCCTCCAGCAGCAGGGCTGAGACGTCATGGCGAGTCCCACCGTCACCGGCACCCGGCCCACCCGCGAGGGCGGCACCCGGCGCGTGCGGCGCCAACTGCCCTCCAGCCCCTGGCTGTTCGCCGCCCCCGGACTGCTGATCACCGGCGCGTTCATCCTCTACCCGTTCGTCTCGACGCTCGTCAACTCGTTCACCGACCGCCGCACCCTGGTCCCGGGCGAGTTCGTGGGCCTCGCCAACTTCCGCGAGCTGCTCCACGACGACATGTTCTGGACCGGCCTGCGCAACAGCTCGCTGTACGTCCTCGGGGTCGTCCCCGCGCTCGTCCTGCTGCCGCTGCTGCTCGCCCTGCTGGTGCAGAAGAACATCCCCGGCATCACCTTCTTCCGCTCCGCCTTCTACACCCCGGTCGTCGCCTCGATCGTCGTCGTCGGGCTGATCTGGGTCTGGCTCCTCGACGAGCGCGGCCTGGTCAACTCCCTGCTGGAGACGGTCGGCGCCAGTCCCATCGGCTTCCTCAGCGACCAGTGGCTGATCCTGCTCAGCGCCATGGCCGTCACGGTCTGGAAGGGCCTCGGCTACTACATGATCATCTACCTGGCGGCGCTCGCCAACGTCCCGCGCGAACTGCACGAGGCCGCCGCCGTGGACGGCGCGGGCGCGGTCCGCCGGTTCCTCACCGTCACCGTGCCCGCCGTCCGCTCCACCATGGTCCTGGTCGCCGCCCTCTCCTCGGTCGCCGCCTTCAAGGTGTTCTCCGAGGTGTATCTGATGGCGGGCCCGAGCGGCGGCCCGGCCGGCGAGGACACCACCCTCGTCATGCTGGTGCAGCGCACCGGCACCGGCCTGACCGGCCGGGTCGGCTACGCCTCCGCCATCTCCGTCGTCGTCTTCGTCGTCACCGTCGCCCTGATGCTGCTCGTCCTGCGCGCCGACCGGAAGGAGGAGTCGTGAGCGTCCTGGAGAAGACCCGGCCCACGGAGAAGCCCCGGGCCACCGCGCGGGAACGGGAACCCCGGATCACCGACGAGCACGGCCGCCGCGTACGCGTCTGGGAACTCGTCCTGCGCTACCTGCTCCTGCTCGGCGTCCTCGCCCTGACCATCGGCCCGTTCCTGTGGCAGCTGTCGACCTCGCTGAAGGGCCCGACGGAGGACATCTTCAGCTCGCCGCCGAAGTTCCTGCCCTCCGATCCCACCCTGCACAACTACGAGCGGGTCGCCGACACCATCCCCGTCTGGGACTACGCGCTGAACTCGCTGAAGGTCGCCGCGGCCAACGTGGTGACCAACTGCGTCGGCGCCGCCCTCGCCGGTTACGCCCTGGCCCGGCTGCGCTACCGCGGCCGGCGCGTCGCCACCCTGGTGTTCATCCTGGCGATGCTCGTGCCGGTGGAGGGCATCATCATCGCCCAGTTCACCACCATGCGGGAGCTGGGCCTCAACAACACCCTGGTCGGCGTCCTGCTGCCCGGCTGTGTCAGCGCCCTGAACGTCCTGCTCATGCGGAACGCCTTCCTCAACCTCCCCTACGAGATCGAGGAGGCCGCCTACGTCGACGGCGCCAACGTCTGGCAGCGGTTCTGCCGGATCGCGCTGCCCTCGGTCAAGGGCACCCTCGCGGTCGTCGCGATCTTCGCCTTCATGGGCGCCTGGGACGACTTCCTGTGGCCGCTGATCGTGCTGAGCGACCCGTCCAAGTTCACCCTGACCATCGGCCTCAACTACCTGCACGGCACCTTCGCCAACGACGAACGCCTCGTCGCCGCCGGCACGATCATCGCCGTGGCGCCGCTGATCGCCCTCTTCGCCTGCCTCCAGCGGTACTTCTTCCGCGGCGTCGGCGAGGGCGCGGTCAAGGGCTGAGCCACGTACTTCTTCTCCACAAGGACACCGCATGCCCCCTGCCGTGCGCTTCGGCGTCAACTACACCCCGAGCGAAGGGTGGTTCCACCACTGGCTCGACTTCGACCTCGACTCGGTCCGTGCCGACCTGGACTCGGTCGCCGCGCTCGGCGTGGACCACGTCCGCGTCTTCCCGCTGTGGCCGTACTTCCAGCCCAACCGCTCCCTGATCCGCGAGCGCGCCGTCGGGCACCTGGTCGCGCTGGTCGACGCGGCCGGCGAACGCGGCCTCGACGTCAACGTGGACGGCCTCCAGGGCCATCTGAGCAGCTTCGACTACGTACCGGCCTGGACCCGCACCTGGCACCGCCGCAACCTCTTCACCGACCCCGAGGTCATCGACGGACAGGCCACCTACCTGCGCACCCTCGCCGCAGCCCTGGCCGGACGGCCCAACTTCCTCGGCATGACCCTCGGCAACGAGGTCAACCAGTTCTCCGCCGGACCCCACCCCGACCCGGACCGCGCCACCAGCGACCAGATCGACGCCTGGCTGGAGCGGATGCTCGCCGCCTGCGAGGAGGGCGCCCCCGGCCGGACGCACCTGCACGCCGAGTACGACGCCACCTGGTACCAGGACGACCAACCCTTCACCCCGGCCCAGGCCGCCCGGCGGGGCGCCGTGACCGCCGTGCACTCCTGGGTCTTCAACGGCACCGCCCAGCGCCACGGCCGCACCTCCGTGCCCAGCGAGCACCACGCCGCCTACCTGATCGAGCTGAGCAAGGCGTGGGCCGACGACCCCCGCCGCCCGGTCTGGCTCCAGGAGGTCGGCGCCCCCGCGCCCCTCGTCCCCGCCGAGCACGCCGCCGCCTTCACCGAGGCCACCGTCGCGAACGCCCTGGACTGCCCCGACCTGTGGGGCGTCACCTGGTGGTGCTCGCACGACGTGTCCCGGGAGCTGGCCGACTTCCCCGAGCTGGAGTACGGCCTCGGACTGCTCACCAACGACCGCCGCCCCAAGGACACGGCCCGGGTCCTGGCCCGCGCGGCGCTCGCGGCACGCGAGGGGACCCACCCCGCCCCCGCACCGCGCACCACCGCCCTCGCCGTCCCCGCCAACCCGGCGGCGCGCTCGGCCTGCGCCCCTGGCGGCCCGGTCTTCGACGCCTTCTTCCACCTGGTCGCCGACGGCGCCCGCCCCACCACCGTCCTGGACACCCGCGCCGCCGACGCCGGACACCTCGCGGCCCGCGGCATCACTGAGGTCGTCACGCCCGACCAGGTGTCGCCCACCCCGCACGGACTCCGCGTCCGCCAGGGAGGCGCCCGCCCGTGACCTCCGCACGGTTCGAACCACGCGCGGTGGGGGAGCTGTACACCACGTCCCAGCCCGCCACCGCGACCCACACCTGGTAACCCCCCACACTGCCCGCACCCGCCCCGTCAACCAGGAGCACCCCGCATGCATGACGACCGCAACCTGGTCGAAGCCCGCCTCAAGCGCGTCCTCGACGAGCGCGTCCGCCCGGCCCTCTACCCCGAGTCCGTGCCACTGGACGTGGCGGTGTGGCACGCGCCCGGCGAGCCCGTCCCGGTCGAGGAGGGACTCGCCGCCGAACCCGAGCCCATCCAGGTCGGCGCCCGCTGGGGCGCGCCCTGGGGCACCAGCTGGTTCCGCGTCACCGGCACCGTCCCGGAGGAATGGGCCGGGAAGACCGTCGAGGCGATCCTCGACCTCGGCTTCGACGAGAACATGCCCGGCTTCCAGTGCGAGGGCCTGGTCTACCGGCCCGACGGCACCCCGGTGAAGGGCCTCAACCCGCGCAACCAGTGGGTGCGGATCGGCGCCCCCGTCGAGGGCGGCGAGGAGGTGCGCCTGCACGTCGAGGCCGCCTCCAACCCCGTCATCCTCGACTACCACCCCTTCGTGCCCACCCGGCTCGGCGACAAGGACACCGCGGGCAGCGAGCCGCAGTACCAGCTCGTCCGCATGGACCTCGCCGTCCTCGACGAGACGGTGTGGAACCTGGTGCTCGACCTGGAGGTGGCCGGTGAGCTGATGGCCGAGCTGCCGGTCGACTCGCCGCGCCGCTGGGAGATCCTGCGCGCGATCGACAAGGCGCTGGACGCCATCGACCTCCAGGACGTCAACGGCACCGCCGCACAGGCCCGTTCCCGGCTCACCGAGGTCCTGGCGGCCCCCGCCGTCCCCTCCGCCCACCGGATCAGCGCCGTCGGCCACGCGCACATCGACTCGGCGTGGCTGTGGCCGCTGCGCGAGACCGTGCGCAAGGTCGCCCGCACCACCTCCAACATGACCGCCCTCCTGGAGGACGAGCCGGACTTCGTCTTCGCCATGTCCCAGGCCCAGCAGTGGGCGTGGGTGCGCGACCACCGGCCCGAGGTGTGGGCCCGGGTGAAGAAGGCCGTCGCCGACGGGCGGTTCGTACCGGCCGGCGGCATGTGGGTGGAGTCGGACACCAACATGCCCGGCTCCGAGGCGATGGCCCGGCAGTTCGTGCACGGCAAGCGGTTCTTCCTCGACGAGTTCGGCGTCGAGAACGACGAGGCGTGGCTGCCGGACACCTTCGGCTTCGCGGCCGGGCTGCCGCAGATCATCAAGGCGGCCGGCGCCAAGTACCTGCTGACGCAGAAGATCTCCTGGTCGCAGACGAACAAGTTCCCGCACCACACCTTCCGCTGGGAGGGCATCGACGGCACCCGGATCTTCACGCACTTCCCGCCCGTCGACACCTACAACTGCTCCATGAAGGGCAGCGAGATCGCGCACGCGGCCCGCAACTTCAAGGACAAGGGCGTCGCCCGGCACTCCCTCGCCCCGACCGGCTGGGGCGACGGCGGCGGCGGCACCACCCGCGAGATGATCGCCAAGGCGGCCCGCCTGCGCGACCTCGAAGGCTCGGCGACGGTCACCTGGGAGACCCCGCACGCCTTCTTCGAGAAGGCCGAGGCCGAGAACCCGCAGCCGCCCGTCTGGGTCGGCGAGCTGTACCTCGAACTGCACCGCGCGACCCTCACCAGCCAGGCCAAGACCAAGCAGGGCAACCGCCGCAGCGAACACCTCCTGCGGGAGGCCGAGCTGTGGGCGGCCACCGCGGCCGTGCGCGCCGGGTTCCCCTACCCGTACGACGACCTGGACCGCGTCTGGAAGACGGTCCTGCTGCACCAGTTCCACGACATCCTGCCCGGCTCCTCCATCGCCTGGGTGCACCGCGAGGCCCGCGCGACCTACGACCGCGTCGCCGACGAGCTGAACGCCGTCATCGACGCCGCCCAGCGCGCCCTGGCCGGGCAGGGCGACATCCCGCTGGTCTTCAACTCCGCCCCGCACACCCGGTCCGGCGTCCAGGCGGGTGCCGCCGCGGCCCCCGCCACCGAGGGCCGCACCGAGGTCACCCCCCGCCCCGAAGGCGGACACGTCCTGGACAACGGGCTGCTCCGGGTCGAGATCGACGGCCGGGGGCTGGTGGTGTCGGCGTACGACCTCGCCTCCGACCGCGAGACCATCGCGCCGGGCACCGCGGGCAACCTGCTCCAGCTGCACCCCGACTTCCCGAACATGTGGGACGCCTGGGACGTCGACGAGTTCTACCGCAACACGGTCACCGACCTCACCGACGTCGACGAGACCGCCCCCGGGGACGACGGCGCCTCGGTGCGGATCGTCCGCTCCTTCGGCTCCTCCCGCGTCACCCAGGTGCTGACGCTGGCACCAGGGGAGCGGCGGCTCGAGGTGGACACCGAGGTCGACTGGCACGAGACGGAGAAGTTCCTCAAGCTGGCCTTCCCGATCGACGTGCACGCCGAACGGTACGCGTCGGAGACCCAGTTCGGGCACTTCCACCGGCCGACCCACACCAACACCAGCTGGGAGGCGGCCAAGTTCGAGGCCTGCAACCACCGCTTCGTCCACCTGGCGGAGCCGGGCTGGGGCGTGGCCGTCGTCAACGACTCGACGTACGGCCACGACGTGACCCGCACCGTCCGCACCGACGGCGACGCCGGTACGACCACCACGGTCCGGGTCTCCCTGCTGCGCGCCCCGCGCTTCCCGGACCCCGAGACCGACCAGGGCGTGCACCGCTTCCGGCACGCGCTGGTGCCCGGCGCGGACATCGGCGACGCGGTGCGCGAGGGCTGGCGGATCAACCTGCCCGAGCGGCGGGTCACCGGCGCCGGGGAGGTCGCGCCGCTGGTGTCGGCCGACCGGGACGCGGTCGTGGTCACCGCCGTCAAGCTCGCCGACGACGGCAGCGGCGACGTCGTGGTCCGCTTCCACGAGGCGCACGGCGGCCGCGTCCGGGCCACCCTGACGGCCGGCTTCCCGGTCGCCGGGGTGCAGGTCACCGACCTCCTGGAGCGCCCGCTCGCCGGGGCGGAGGACGCGGTCGAGACCGACGGCGACCGGATCGCCGTACGGCTGCGTCCGTTCCAGTTGATGACCCTGCGGCTGAAGCGCGCCTAGCGGACCCCGCGGGTCCGGTCCGCCACCCGGTGGGCCGGGTCCGCGCCCCTACGGCCGCTCTGGCACCCGGCCCAGCCGTGTCGGCGGCAGGTACTCGCGCACATAGGTCCGTTCCCAGCACGCGCCCGTCTCCCGCAGCTCGCGCCACGTCGTGTACCGGTAGCGGAAGAGGCGGGCGCGCACGAAGCGGGGTGGCGCGTCCGGTGGGAACGGGGAGTGGCGCAGCAGCTTGAGGGTGGCCCGGTCGTTCTCCAGCAGCCGCTCCACGAACGTGCCGAACCACGACCCGGCGTACGAGGGCGACAGCGCGGCGAACCACATCAGCCAGTCGAGGCGCAGGTGGTAGGGCGCGAACTGACGCGGCCAGCGGCGTGGATCACCGGGTTTGCCCTTGAACTCGTACTCCCGCCAGTCGGAGTCCTCCCGGGCCACCTCGTCGGCGGTGCCCTCGACCACCACCTCGTAGCGGATCCGGCTGACGGTTCCGAAGGCGCCGTAGGTGTTGACCAGGTGCAGCGAGTCGAAGGAGCGGTTCATCACCTGGCGGCGGGAGATCATGTTGCGCACCGGCCGGTGGCTGAGGAACACCAGCAGCGCCGCCACCGCCAGGACCACCACCTCGTACCAGAGCGGCGCGGCCGCCACGGACGGCGTGTCGCCGGGGTACCGCACCACCGACAGGGCCAGCACGATGGTGATCCAGTTCAGCCAGGAGAAGTTGCCCGACAGCACCAGCCACAGCTGGGTCGCGATCATCAGCGCGGCGGCGGCCGTCGCGACGGGCTGCGGGGTGAACAGCAGGAAGGGCACCAGGAGCTGCGTGACGTGGTTCGCGGCCACCTCGACGCGGTGCACGGGCCGGGGGAGGTGGTGGAAGAACCAGCTCAGCGGGCCCGGCATCGGCTGGGTCTCGTGGTGGTGGTCCAGACAGGTCAGCTTGCGCCAGCACTCGTCGCCGCGCATCTTGATCAGCCCCGCCCCGAACTCGACCCGGAACAGCAGCCAGCGCAGCAGGAACAGCACGACGACCGGCGGCGCCACCTCGTCGTTGCCGAGGAACACGGCGACGAAACCGGTCTCGAGGAGCAGCGACTCCCAGCCGAACGAGTACCAGGTCTGCCCGACGTTGACGATCGACAGGTACAGGACCCACGGCACCAGCCACAGCAGCATCGCGCCCCACAGCGGCAGCAGCGAGTCCAGCCCCGCCACCAGGGCCGCCGACACCGCGCACCCGGCCCACGCGCAGCCCGCGAAGAAGCGGTCCGAGGAGCGCAGCTGGAACAGGCTCGGCGCCCGCTTGAACGGTACCCGTTCGACGAACCGGGACACGGGCAGCAGCCCGCGCTCCCCGATCAGCGCCCGGAACTGGAGGGCCGCCGTCAGGAACGCGACCAGATACACAGCGGCCAGGGCCCGCTGGAAGACCAGCCGGCTCAGCCAGTAGTCGGGTGCGGTGAACCACTCCACGGGGCGGGCTCCTCTCGTCCACGCTCCGTGTACCCCGCTCGGCCGGGGCCTGCCGCGGCCCCGGGCGGTGGACCAGGAGTCGAAGAATCGGGCGAATCCTGGCAAGGTGGGGTCCATGGCTGATCGGGGAGCGAGCGCCCTGTCAGTCCCGGACGACTGGCCCGCCCACCCGGACCCGATCCTGGCGCTCAACCGCATGGGCAGCTTCGACTGGGACCTGGACACGGGGCTGTTCCACATGGACGCCCAGGCCCACGAGGTGTTCGATGTGCGCCCGGACGAATACGACGGGCGCCCCGAAACCCTGGCCGTGCGCATTCCCGCGGCGGAGGGCAGCCGCCTGGACGCCATCGTCGCCCAGGCCATGAAGGACGGCAGCGAGAACTACGGCACGTACTTCCGCCTGCGCCGCCGCGACGGCACCCTGCGCTGGACCCGCACCCAGGGCTACATCCGCCGCGACGAGACCGGCCGCCCCCGCCGGATCATCGGCATCGTCCGGGACGCCACCCAGGAGATCGGCGACATCGAGGCCGGCCGCGAGCAGGCCGCGCAGGACGAGGCCCGTCGCCGATTGACCAACGTCGTCCAGCTCGCCACGGCCGCGCTCGCGCACGCCCGCACGGTGGACGAGGTCATCGAGGTCCTGCGGGACACCCACGGCCTCACCCGGCTCGGCGCCACCAGCCTGGTGATGGGCCTGGTCGAGGCGGGCCGCATCCGGCTGGTCGCCGACGGCCCCGAGGACAGCTTCGTCCCCGGCACCCGGGTCACCCGGATCGACGAGCCCTACCCGATGAGCGAGGCCGTACGGACCCTCAGCCCCCGCTTCATCGAGTCGCCGGAGGAGTTCGCGGAGCGCTACCCCCGGCTGTGGAAGGACATCACCCACCTCGACATCACCGCCGCCGCCTATCTGCCGCTGATCGCCCAGGGCCGGCCGATCGGCGCCATCGGGCTGCTCTACAGCGACCGGCATGGCTTCTCCGCGGAGGACCGCAACGTCCTGGTCGCGCTCGGCAGCGGTATAGCGCAGAGCCTCCAGCGGGCCATGCTCTACGAGCAGGAGATGGACCTCGCCGAGGGCCTCCAGCAGGCCATGCTGCCCCGCACCATCCCCAGCGTCCCCGGCTGCGACGTCGCAGTCCGCTACCGCGCCGCCTCCATCGGGGGCGCCCTGGGGCGGGACATCGGCGGCGACTGGTACGACCTGATCCCACTGCCCGGCGGGCGGGTCGGCGCCGTCATCGGCGACGTCCAGGGCCACGACACGCACGCCGCCTCCGTCATGGGCCAGCTGCGCATCGTGCTGCGCGCCTACGCCGCCGAGGGCCACCCGCCGGCCACCGTGATGGCACGGGCCTCCGTCTTCCTCCACGAACTCGACACCGACCGCTTCGCGACCTGCCTGTACACCGAGACCGACCTGGGCACCGGCGTGGTCCAGGTGGTCCGCGCCGGGCACATCGACCCCCTGCTGCGGTACGGCGACGGGACCTGCCGCCACATCCGCGTCGAGGGCGGGCTGCCGCTCGGCCTGTCCGCCGAGTTCGGGCGCCTCGCCTACCCCGTCGCCACCCTGGAGCTGGACCCGGGCAACACGCTGCTGCTGTGCACCGACGGGCTGGTCGAGCAGCCCGGCGCCGACCTCGACGAGGGGATGCACGTCCTCACCGCCCTGATCACCGCGGGCCCGCTGGACGTGCGGGACCTGGCCGACCGGCTCATCGACGTGGCCGACGAACGGCGCGGCGACGACGACGTGGCACTGCTCCTGCTGCGCCGCCACGGACTGGGCGCGCCCCGCACCTTCGGCCGGGTCCAGCAGCACGTGTCGCCGGGCGACCCCGAGGGCCTCACCGAGGCCCGGCACATGGTCCGCGCCGCGGTCCGGTCCTGGGGGGCCAAGGGGCAGAGCGACGAGATCGAACTGGTCGCCGACGAGCTGATGACCAACGCCCTCATGCACACCGAGGGCTCCGCGATCGTCACCCTGCGGCTGCTCACCGGGACCGACCGGCGGCTGCGGGTCGAGGTCGAGGACTCCTCCAGCGCCCTGCCGCGCCGCCGGGACGCCGGGGACGAGGGTGTCTCCGGGCGGGGGCTGCTCCTGGTCGACACGCTCGCCGACGTCTGGGGCGTGGAGGCGCGCGGCGGCGGCAAGTGCGTGTGGGCCGAGTTCATGGTGTCCCACCGCACGGCGCACGGGGCGGGCTGAATCCGCGGGCGTTGTCGGTCCCCGGTGGCACTCTTGACGTATGCCAGAACTGCCCGAGGTCGAGGCGCTCCGGGACTTCCTCACCGAGCACCTCGCCGGCCGCGAGATCGTCCGGGTCCTGCCCGTGGCGATCAGCGTCCTGAAGACGTACGACCCTCCGCTCACCGCCCTGGAGGGCCACCAGGTGGCCGCGGTGCGCCGCTACGGAAAGTTCCTCGACGTCGCGACCGACGGCGGCCCGCACCTGGTGACCCACCTGGCCCGGGCCGGCTGGCTGCACTGGAAGGACAGCCTCCCCAGCGGCATGCCCCGGCCCGGCAAGGGACCCCTCGCGCTGCGCGTCGCCCTGGAGACCGGCGCCGGCTTCGACCTGACGGAGGCGGGCACGCAGAAGCGGCTCGCGGTGTACGTCGTGGCCGACCCGCGGGAGGTGCCGGGCGTGGCCCGGCTCGGCCCCGACCCGCTCGCCGACGACTTCGACGAGGCCCGCCTCGCCGGGCTGCTCCGGGACGAGCGGCGGCAGCTCAAGGGCGCCCTGCGCGACCAGAGCCTGATCGCGGGCGTGGGCAACGCGTACAGCGACGAGATCCTGCACGCGGCGAAGATGTCCCCGTTCAAACTGGCCGCCTCGCTCACCGACGAGGAGACCGCGCGGCTGTACGCGGCCCTGCGCGACACGCTCACCGAGGCGGTCGACCGCTCCCGGGGCATCGCGGCCGGACGGCTGAAGGCCGAGAAGAAGAGCGGGCTGCGGGTGCACGGCCGCACCGGCGAGCCCTGCCCGGTGTGCGGCGACACCATCCGCGAGGTCTCCTTCAGCGACTCCTCGCTCCAGTACTGCCCGACCTGCCAGACCGGCGGCAAGCCGCTCGCGGACCGGAGGATGTCCCGGCTGCTGAAGTGACGGTCAGCCCGCGGGCAGCGTCACCAGGTGCTCCCCGTGCGCGGTCCGCACCTCGTAGCGGGCGATCTGGTCGGGGTGCAGGGCGGCCCCGCCGCGCATGGTGTTCGGCCGGTCGTCGTGCCCGGGGACGTTCCAGCTGGTGATCGTCTGCTCCGTGCCGTCGCGGCCGACGGCGACCAGCCGGCACGGCCGGGGCCCCGCCCCGTCCTTGACCTCCAGCATGACGTCGGTGCCCCAGACCTCGTCCTCGGCGGTGATCCGCGCCCACACCCCGGACCGCTCGTCGGTCGCGCTGAGCGGCACCGCCCGCTCGCCCTGGCTCGCGTAGAGCACGGCGCCGGGCGCGGCCACGGCGCACACGACCGCGGCGGCCACGGCGTACAGCACCCGCCTGCGGCCGGCCCGGTGACGCGTGGCCACCTCGGACAGCAGGCGGTCCAGGAGCCGCGGTCCGGGCCTGGTCAGGGGGTGGACGAGGCGCGGTGTCGCGCGTCGGTACAGCATCAACTGGCGGGTGGCGGGGCCGAATTCGGTCACCTGGGCCGCGCACCGGGGGCACTCCATGAGGTGGTCCTCGAAGCGGAACGCTTCCGCCTCGTCCAGCACGCCGAGCGCGTAGGCGCCGACGTCACGATGCCTTTCCAGGGACCTCATGCCGAATCCTCGTGCCGTTGGGTGCGGGTGGGGTTACTCCTTGCTCCCACCCGTACGCACCGGACGGCCGAATCACTCAAGCCACGGCAGAATCGCGGCCAAGGTGTTCGGAGCGGCCGGGGGCGTGGATTGGTCCGCCTCCGGAAAAGTTCACGGGCCGGTCCGGACGGCTAGAACAAGTGGATGGCGAGATGGCCGAGCGGCAGCCCCAGCTGCCAGGCCGGCGTCCACACCTTCGGCCCCTCGTCCTCGCCGGTCACCCCCGCACCGCCGGGCACCGCGTTCAGGTCCGGGGCGAGCAGTTCGGTGTCCTGGAGCCACCGCCAGGCCGCCCGGGCCAGCTCCAGGTCGGGCGAGTGCCGGCCGGCGGCGATCGCGTCGGCCGTCACCTCGGCGAGCCGTACCCGCACCCACTCGTGCCACGGCTGGTCGTAGGCCGTCAGCGACAGCCACGTCTCCAGGTGGGTGACGACCCGGATGCCGCTCAGCTCGTTCTCCGTGTCGGACAGGAAGACCGTCAGCGCCAGCGCGTCACGCCCGGCGCGGAACTCGAAGGACGTGGGCGGCATCAGGTCGCCGGTCCGCAGCAGCTCGTCGGCGATGTACTCGGCGTACAACCACGCCATGGGGACGGTCAGTTCGCCCCCACCGGTGCCGTCCGTGCTCTCTTGACCTCTGTGCAGCATCCCTTCCTGCCTTCCTCCGGTGCGTGCGCGTCGCCCGACCCGGGTCATGGGCCCCCGTCCGGAACACGGATGAGGACAGCCGATTACTCAACCGGGGTCCCAGGCAAGGCGCTTTACGGAGGTTTGACCATTCGGCCGGTTTCACCGCAGGTCGGCGGCGTAACCCGGTAGCACCCTGCGCAGGGCGCGCAACGCGTAGTACGCGCGGGACTTCACGGTACCGGGTGGGATGCCGAGGGCCGCGGCGGCTTCCGCCACACTGGCCCCCTGGAAATACACCAGCACCAGGACTTCACGGTGCTCCGGAGTGAGTGTCTTCACAGCCTCGCGCACATCGAGGGCCGCGGCGGCCCGTTCGGCGTGATCGGCGCAGACCCGCGCGTTCTCCAGTACGGCGTCGCCGACCTCGGCCGGGCGGGCCTGCCGGGCCCGGCGCGCGTCGATCGCGAGCCGCCGGGCCACGGTGAGCAGCCAGGGCCGTACGGAGTCGAAGTTCTCGGCGCGCAGCGCCTCGGGGTGCTGCCAGGCGCGGACCAGGGTCTCCTGCACCAGGTCCTCGGCGCGTTGCCGGTCGCCGTCGCTGAGCCGCAGCAGCAGCGCGAAGAGCGGCCGGCCGTGCTCGCGCTGCAGTGCGGCGAGCTCGTGCTCGGCGGTCGTCCCGTGCGTCCTGTCCGTCAGGGTGATTCCGGCCGTCATGGCCGTATGGCACCGCAGGGCGCCGCCCGGGGACAGGGCGCGCGCACGGGTGTGCGACGGACGGTCGATCGCGTCGATGAACGGTACGACGAACGGTCGGCGCGTCCGGTCCGGCCGGTCGCGCACCCCTTTCGCGCACGCCGGACGGGCTAATGGGCGTGTCGGAGCCGCCTGTGACGCCATGAGCCTCATTACCTGTTTGTAGGTAAATGTGACTATTCCTCGGTGTGTGCGACCTCAGCGGAGTGAACGGATGATCACACGCAGTCGTCAGGTGGCCCTGGCCCTGACCGCCCTCCTCACCGCGGGCGCGGCCTGCCAGGCCCGCGACCACGAACCGCCGAAGCGACCGGCGCCGGCCCCGTCCGCCGCGGACACCGGCGTCTTCACGCTGGTCGCCTCCGGCGATGTCCTGCCGCACGACACGATCATCGAGCGGGCCCGCTTCGACGCCGGCGGCACCGGCCACGACTTCGGTCCCATGCTGGCCGGCGCCCGGCCCGTCGTCTCGCGGGCCGACCTCGCCCTGTGCCACATGGAGACCGTGTACGGCGCGCACGGCGACTACAGCGGCTACCCCCTCTTCAAGTCCCCGCCCGAGGTGGCCAAGGCACTGGCCGCCACCGGCTACGACGGCTGCTCCACCGCCTCCAACCACAGCGTCGACGACGGCGCCGACGGCATCCGCCGGACCCTGGACGCCCTCGACCGGGCCGGGGTGCGGCACGCCGGGACGGCGCGCACCGAACCGGAGTCGCGCACCACCACGGTCCTGCGCGCGGGCCGCGCCGAGGTCGCCCACCTCGCCTACACCCTCCACACCAACGGCCACCCCCTGCCCGACGGGCAGCCCTGGGCGGTCGGCATGATCGACGAGGGGCGGATCATCGCCGACGCGCGGACCGCCCGGGAGGCCGGCGCGGACGTCGTCGTCGTGTCCATGCACTGGGGCACCGAGTGGCAGGACGAGCCCGACGGCGACCAGTTGGCCCTCGCCGAGAGCCTCACCGCGTCACGCACCGGCGACCGCCCCGACATCGACCTGATCCTCGGCACCCACGCCCACGTCCCGCAGGCGTACGAGAAGGTCAACGGCACCTGGGTGATCTACGGCATGGGCGACCAGATCGCCGGCGAGATGATCAACGACTCGGGCGCCCGCGATCCGCGCGGCAACCAGTCGACCATCGGCCGCTTCACCTTCGCCCCGCCCGCCCGGTCCGGCGAACGCTGGCGGGTGACGAAGGCGGAGTTCGTCCCGCAGCTGTTCGACGTCGACGCCGGCCGGGTGGTGAACCTCAACCAGGCGCTGGAGAAGGGCGCCGAGGTACGTGCCGTGCGCGACCGGATCCGCGACGTCGTCCTCGGCCGGGGCGCGGCCGAGGACGGGCTGGTGATGGGGAAGTAGCTCAGGAGCCGTCGACGTCGTCGAGGGCCGTACCGGCCTCCTGCACGCCCTCTAACGGCGCGCCAGTTCCGACTTCCGGTACGAGTAGGCGAAGTAGATCACCAGACCCAGCAGGAACCACACGGCGAACCGCGCCCAAGTCTGCCACTGCAGGAACGTGATCAGCCAGATCGAGAAGACGATGCCGACCGCCGGCACGAACGGCATCCACGGGGTGCGGAAGGTGCGCGGCAGGTCCGGCTGGCGGTAGCGCAGCACGATCACCGCCGCGCACACCACCACGAACGCCAGCAGGATGCCGATGTTGGTCAGCTCGGCCGCCTCGCCGATCGGCAGGAACCCGGCGATCGCGGCCGAGGCGACACCGACGATCCAGGTGACTCGGGTCGGCACGTGCCGCGTCGGGTGCGTCTTGGCGAACCACTTGGGCAGCAGACCGTCCCGCGACATGGAGAACCACACGCGGGTGACGCCCAGCATGAACGTGAACATCACGGTCAGGATGCCGATGATGGCGCCCACCGCGATGATGTCCGCCAGCCCGCCCAGACCCACCGACTTGAACGCCGTGGAGAAGCCGCTCTCCGGGTCGATCTCCTTGTAGTTCTGCATACCGGTGAGGACCAGGCAGGCCGCCACGTACAGCACCATCGAGATGACCAGGGAGTAGATGATCGCCTTCGGCATGTGCCGCTGGGCGTCCTTGGACTCCTCGGCCGCCGTCGACATGGCGTCGTACCCGAAGACCGCGAAGAACACCGTCGCCGCACCGGTGAACGCCCCGCCGACCCCGTACGGGAAGAACGGGTTGTAGTTCGAGGTGTTGATGTGGAAGACGCCGACCGCGATCACCAGCAGCACCACCAGCACCTTCAGTACCACCACGACCATCTCGAACCGGGCCGCGTTCTTGATGCCCAGGGTCAGCAGATAGGCGATCAGCAGGCAGAGCACGGCCGCGAACAGGTCGACCCGGTGGCCGTCACCGGTGCCGGGCGCGCCCAGCATCCAGTTCGGCAGGTCGGCGCCCATCTCGTTGACCAGGAAGCTGAAGTAGCCGGAGATGCCGATCGCGACCACCGCCACGATCGCCGTGTACTCCAGCAGCAGGTCCCAGCCGATGAACCAGCCCACCAGCTCCCCGAGGACGGCGTAGCCGTAGGTGTACGCGGAGCCCGCCTTCGGGATCAGCCCGGCGAACTCGGCGTACGACAGCGCGGCCGCCGCGCTCGCGACGCCCGCGATGAGGAAGGACACGAGGACGGCGGGACCCGCGGTGCCGTTGGCGACCGTGCCGGCCAGCGTGAAGATGCCGGCCCCGATGATGCCGCCCACGCCGATCGCGGTCAGCTGCCACAACCCCAGCGAGCGCTCCAGACCCCCGCCGCGCTCCGTCTCCTCGATGTGCTCGATGGGTTTGCGGCGGAGAACACCCTCACCCATGCGGAACCGGGCCACGCGCCTCACCTCTTTGTGAACGGCAAACGGCTGACGGTGGATCATGATGACTCACACACGTCCGCTACGGAAGCCGCGACGCACACCGCGTCCGAGGGTTCGCTACGGCACCACGGTCACCGGCCAGCGCCCCGCCTTCACCAGCCGCACCGCGACGGAGCCGACGAACCGGTGTCCCGCCTGCTCGGAGGCGCCCACCACCACCGCGTCCGCCTTCAGCTGGTCGGCCGTCGCCACCAGACCGTTGTAGGGGTCGCCGCGGAACGTGTGGAACTCCCAGCGGATGTCGAATATCCCCTTCACCCGCTCGGTCGCCTCCCGGATCTGGGCCACCAGGTCCTCGGCGATCTCGTCGGTGGTCTCCGCCACCGGCGCCCCGAGCGCCGCGCCCCCGGCCAGCATCGGCTGCACGTACACCACCGCGAGCAGCGCGCCCTGGCGCCGGGCCAGACCGCCGGCGTAGGCCGCGGCCCGGAGCGAGGAGTCGGAGCCGTCGACACCGATGACGATGACCTTCGGCCCGTCCGTGCCCCGTTCGAACTGATGGGAGTGGTGTTCCGTCACGCGGTGAGGCTATCGGAGTCGTTGATGATCTTGGGCCGGGCGGGTGGTTCCGTGCCGCCGCACCGGTGTTGCACAGGTGCGCCGGTCCGTGACCGGGCGAGTGATGAGTCATGAAGAAGGATCAGTTGCTCTCGCGCCGGGGGCTGCTCGCCGGCGCCGCGGCAGCGGCGGCGGCCGGTACCGCCGGCGCACTCGCCGCGGGCCTCGGAAACGGCCCCGCCCCGCCGGCCGCGCCCGCTCCCGGGCCCCCGCGGCGCGGCCCCCTCAAACCCTCCGCCTACCGCCTCCAGCCCCTGACCGGATACGGCGCGCCCGGCGCCGCACCCGGGCGGCCACCGGTCCGCAGCGAGCCGATCCTGCGCATGACGGGCCGGGGCCGCACCATGCTGCTCACCTTCGACGACGGACCCCACCCCGAGTACACGCCGGACATCCTGGACACCCTGGCCAAGTACGACGTGCGCGCCACGTTCTTCGTGTGCGGGGAGATGGCCGACTTCAACCGGGACCTGCTCGCCCGGATGGCCGACGAGGGGCACGTGGTCGGGAACCACACCTGGTCCCACCCGCTGCTGACCACGCTCTCCCGGCGCCGCGTCCGCTCCGAGATGGAGCGCACCAGCGAGGTGATCGACAAGGCCTACGGCGAGCCGCCCCGCTGGTTCCGGGCGCCGTACGGGGCGTGGAACCGCAACGCCTTCCGGCTCGGCGCCGAGCTGGGCATGGAACCGCTGGCCTGGACCGTGGACACCCTCGACTGGACCACCCCCGGCACCCGCACCATCGTCGACCGGGTCGAGGACGGCGCCGCCCCCGGCGTCGTGGTGCTCTCCCACGACGCCGGGGGCGACCGCTCACAGAGCGTCCGCGCCCTGCGGCGCTACCTGCCCGAGCTGCTGGACGACGGCTACCACCTCACCGTCCCCCGGCGGAGCCACGTCTGACCTCGCCGGGCCCGCCGGGCCGGGGCCGCTCAGCGGACCTCGACCAGGCGGGCGAAGGCGACGACGTTCCCGTCGTAGCCGTTCTGCTTGGAGAAACCGCCCCCACAGGTGATGACCCGCAGTTCGGGGCCGCCCTTCGAGGCGTAGACCCGGTCGCCTGGGAAGTTGTCCTTCTCGAACACCTCGATGCCGTAGATCTCGAACACCGCGGTCTTTCCGTCCTGGCGGTGCACCTCGACCTTGTTCCCCTTCTTCAGCGCCCCGAGTCCGTAGAAGACGGCGGGGCCCTGCTGGTTGTCGACGTGACCGACTACGACCGCGGTGCCCTTCTCCCCGGGAGAGACGGCGCCGGTGAACCAGCCGGCCAGGTTCGGGTCCTCGGGCGGCGGCGCGTCCACCCAGCCCTCCGCGTCCAGACCGACCGGCATGATCGGCGCGTCGACCTGGATGCCGGGGATCGCGACCCGGTCCGGCACCGAGTACGGCAGCGGCGCCACCCCCTTGGCCGCGCCGTCACCGGCCGCCACGCGGGTGTCCGAGGCTGCGGCGGACGCCGGCTGCGGCGGGCCCACGTCGAATTCCCCCGAGCCGTTCCGGATGAGCGCGAGGCCGGTCAGCAGAACAAGCGCTATGACGCCCCAGGGAGCGCGCCTCCTCCGCCGCTCCTCCTCTTCGGCCAACTCGGAGTCGTACATTCGCCATCCCCTCTCGACCCGGCCGTCGCCGGATCATCCGCGCATAGCAGCACGCTAAGCGCCGCGCGGGCGACCGGCGACGGGGCGGCGGCGAACGGGTGGCGGGCGCGTCCTCGCGTGAGCCATCCGGGACGCGGCCGGCAGGAAATTTCTGACGGTGTGTGACCTGCGGCGATATCCACTGGCGCGGTTGTGGCCCGGTACGCCCCTCACCAGTACGGACCATTCCCGAAATGCGGGCCCGCGCAAGGCAACTGAGGGTCTTTCTGGGAGGCGCTTTCTCGCCGATCGACCGGGAACGGGACCCGGGGCGTCTTCCGCGGAGGATCAGATGCGTAACACTCGTGCCCTCGCGGCAGCCGGCGCCGCGGTCGCTGTCCTCGGGCTGGCCGCCCCCACGGCCACCGCCGGCGGCGACCACAACCAGCCCCGCAACATCGTCGCCCTGCCCAGCGTCATCGCCCGCGGCGGTCAGATGACCGTCACGGTCGACGGCTGCCCGCAGGGCGGCACGATGACCTCGGACGCCTTCCGGACCACCCACCTGACCCCGGTCAGGGGAGCCAACGAGACGTCCCGGGGTACCGCCACCATCAGGGAGAACGCCCGCCCGGGCTCGTACGACATCACCGTCAACTGCTCGGGCAGGCGGCTCACCCGCCCGGCCGCCTTCACGGTCATCGGCGGTGTCCGCGGCGGCATCGGCGGCAGCAGCTCCGACGGGGCGACGTCGACGGACATCGCGATCGGCGGCGGGCTCGTCGCGGCGGCCGCCGCCGGCGGTGGCCTGTTCTGGCTGCGCCGCCGATCGGAGCGGCGCATCTGACGCCTTCTCCTCCGCCCCGTCCGCACGCGCACGGTGCTTCGCCCCGGACCCCATGGGTTCCGGGGCGAAGCACCGTGCGCGCGGGGGTCAGGCGCCGTCCTCGCCGGACCGGCGGCGCGAGAGGTGGTACGCGACGCCCACCGAGCCGACCACGAGCGCGGCACCGAGCCCGAGCTGCTTCATGTCGAGCCCGGCGATGCTGCCGCCCTCACCGGCGTGCACGCCCTTGGGGTGGTGGGACTCGGGCGTCCAGTGGTGCGAGCCGCCCGCGATGGTCAGGTCCACGGTGCCGGTCCTGTTCCTGCAGGCGAACGTCACCTGGTAGACCGCCCCGCGCCGGGCGTCGCGGTGCACCCGCGTCGTCGTCGAGTAGTCGTGCCGCGGGATGGTCACCGTGTCGAACACCGGCGACGTGACCGTGACCCGTCCGCGGCACCCGGCGTCGGTGCGGCCCACCCCCAGCGTGACCTCGTCACCGGGGGCGACGGTCGCCGGGGTGACGGTGAAGTCGAACGTCGAGTCGTGTCCGCCCACGGCGGCCCCGGCCGGTACGCAGGCGGAGAGGGCGGCGACCCCCAGCAGTGCGACCGAGGCGACGGGTATCGCGCGCATGGTGAATCCTCCGGGTCCCCGAGGAGCGGCGGCGGACCTGTTCCGCTCGCGCCAGAAACGCACCTCGATGTCCGAAACGCTAGGAAACGGGACCCGGGGACGCGATCGCAGTCGCGCGAATGGGGCAACCTTGTGGGCCGCTCAGGGGACGGTGGCGGCGTGTCGGACGCCTCGGCGCCCCCTGGCCCGGCTCAGCCCTTCACGTCGGGGAAGAGGCTCAGGAACGGATCGGTCGACGCGGCGACCCCTCGGCTGAAGGGGGCGTCGAAGTCCCAGATGAGGAAGAGCAGAAACGCGATCAGCGCCGAGAACAGACCGGCGAGGACCAGTTCGCGCGTCGTGCGCCGGATCTGGAGGGCGAAGACCATCCCGATCGTGATGACGCCCCCGGCGATCAGCCCGAACCACACCACCCCCGGCATGGTCTCGCCCGTCGACTGCGCCCGGCCGCTGCGGGCCTGGTCCGCCGCGGCCACCTGGTCGACCAGCGGCTGGTACGCCTGGGCCTCGAAGTCGGACTTCGGCTCGTAGTCGGTGACGTCCGCGCGGACCCGGTCGAGCAGCTCGGTGCCGCGCTCGGTCACCTCGCCGCGGTCGGCCATCGCCTTCCACTCGGTGGTGACGACGTGTCCGACATAAGCGTTGACATCCTCCCGGATGCGGTCACGGACGTCGGGCGGATAGGACCGGACGCGTTCCGAGATCTCGTGCAGCGCGACGGCCTCCGTCTGCACGTTGTCCTGGGCGGCGCTGCGCGCCTCCCAGACACCGGCGATGGCCAGGCCCAGGACGATGGCGTACACCACCCCGATCCACATCGTCATGTACTCGATGACGTCCGGGGTCTCGGTGATGTCCTCGTCGTCGGACGCCGCGCGGTGCCGTAGGAGGGTGATGACGACCACCACGGCGCAGGCGGCCAGCATCGCGAGGGTGAGAACAAGCCATTCCGGCAAGAGAGGCCTCCAGGATTCAGCGCGCACGGAGCGCGGCGACGGCGACCACCGCGGGCACCGTGATGAGCAGGACGAAGACGAGCGGCGACGTGGCACCGCGCGAGGACCGCTGCGCCGGCCGGGCGGCGCGATGGCGCGGGTAGTGCACCGGACTCAGCGACGGGCGGGGCTTGGGCGTGGCCGACGGGGAGGGGGCGGGCGCCGGGGGAGGGGCCGGCCTGGGGGTGGGGCTCGGAGTCGGCGTCGGCGCGGGACGTGCGGGGGCCGGTCGCGGCGGGGGTGGTGGCGGCGGTTCCGGTCTGGCGGCGGGTGGCGGGGGCGGGGGCTTCGGTGCGGGGGGCGGTGGGGGAGTGGGTTTCGGGGGCGGAGGTTCGGGGGGCGGGGTCGGTGTCGGTGTGGGGGTCGGCTTCGGCGGCGGTGAGGGTTTTGGGCACGGCGGGAAGGTGGGCCAGGAGGCGCTGCTCCCGGCCACCGCCACCGCGTCGGTACCGCCCGGTCCGGTCGACGCGTAGGCGCAGGCGTCCGCCTGCGCCGGGCCGACCGGCACGCCGACGAGCGTGAACGTCAGCGTCACCAGGGCCAACACCCGTCCGGCAGCGGCGGATCGGGTCGGTTCGGGTCCATGCACGACGCAGATCATGGAGCCTGCCGCACCGGGCCACGCCCGAGTGCCCGGTGATTGCCCCGAAGGAGGGACACGGGCCGACCAGCGGTTTGACCTTCGCCGGCCCGTCCGCGCCGGACCCCGCACCCGTGTACGACACCGGCCCGCGGCGGCGGCCGGAAAGAATCCCGCCCCCCCGTTGAACACAACCGGCACCCCCGTGCGTACCCAGTGTCGTGCGGCGGCCCGGACGGGAGCCGCAACACCATCACGATGATCGGGGATTGACGATGAAGACCTCCTGGCGGAGCGCCTCACTCGTGGCGAGCGCTGCGGTGGTGCTGGCGCTGACGACGGCGTGCGGCCAGGACGGCGGCGCCGCCCCGGGCAGCCAGAACGTGGGCGCCACGGCCGCGCCCGGCGACGTCGGCGACATCGGGGCGGGGGCCGGCGACGGAATCGGCAACGGCTCGGCCAAGCCCCAGGGTTCGGCGAGCGCGCCGGAGCCCGCGGGCAAGCTGTCCGTGTCCACGAACGCCCAGATCGGCGAGGTGGTGACCGACGGAGCGGGCCACACCCTCTACCGCTTCGACGCCGACACCGCCAAGCCGCCCAAGACGACCTGCGAGAACGACTGCGCCACCGCCTGGCCGCCGGTGGCCGCGGACGACGCCCTCGCCGGCGAGGGCATAGACAAGGACCTGCTCGGCGAGGTCACCCGCCCCGACGGCACCAAGCAGCTGACGATCGGCGGCTGGCCCGCGTACCGCTACGCCAAGGACGCCGCCGCCGGGGACGCCAAGGGCCAAGGGGTCGGCGGCAAGTGGTTCGCGCTCGCCGCCGACGGCAAGAAGGCCAAGGCGGCCGACCTGGCCGGGCTCTCCACCCGCGAGGATCCGAAGCTCGGCGAGATCGTCGTCGACAAGAACGGCATGACCGTCTACCGCTTCATGAAGGACGAGGCCTGGCCGAAGCCCGTCTCGGCGTGCACCGGCGCCTGCCTGGAGAAGTGGCCGGTCGTGGCCCCCGTCGAGGCCAACGACACCAAGGGCGTGGAGAAGAAGGGCCTGATGAGCTTCACCCGGCCCGACGGCGCCACCCAGCAGACGATCGACTGCTGGCCGATCTACACCTTCGCCGGCGACAAGAAGGCCGGTGACACCAACGGGCAGGGCGTCGGCGGCACCTGGTACGCCGTCAAGCCCGACGGGAAGCCGGTCGGCGCGCCGAAGAAGTAGCGGCTCTCCACCCTCGGCGCGCGCAGCGGGCCGTCCCCTCCGTACCCAGACGGAGGGGACGGTCCCGTTCGTGCGCTTTGATGTGCCTTGGTGCCCCGCATGTGCCGCAGGCAGTGACCGGGAACGGACGGTCAATTTCCGTTTGGGCTCGCTCCTTTGGCGGGCGATCAGTAGCCTCAGCTCGAACACCGGACCGGCTACGCCTTGGAGAACTGGATGGAGCGTCCCGCCTGGGCCCCCCGCAGCATCGACATCTCGGTGCCCAGCGTGTCCCGGATCTACGACTTCTACCTGGGCGGTTCGCACAACTTCGAGGTCGACCGGGAAGCCGCCCGCCGTGCCATGGAGTTCATGCCGGGGCTCCCGAAGATCATGCAGGCGAACCGGGCGTTCATGCGCCGCGCCGTGCGCTTCGCCGCAGAACAGGGCATCGACCAGTTCCTGGACATCGGCTCCGGCATCCCGACCTTCGGCAACGTCCACGAGGTGGCCGGACGCGCCCGCCCCGGCGCCCGGGTCGTGTACGTCGACCACGACCCGGTGGCGGTCGCCCACAGCGAGGCCGTCCTGGCGGGCAACGACGACGCCGGCGTGGTGGCGGCGGACCTCCTCAAACCGGGCGAGATCCTCAACAGCCCCCAGGTGCGGCGGCTGATCGACCTGAATCGACCGGTCGCCCTCCTGCTGGTTGCCATACTGCACTTCGTGGAAGACGCGGACGACCCGTACGCGGCGGTGGCCGAGCTGAGCGACGCGCTCGCGCCCGGCAGCCTGCTCGTGCTCACGCATGCCTCGTACGAGGGAATCCCGCTGCCCGCCGAGCGGGCCGGGGGAGCGGTGGACGTGTACCGGGACATCCGCAATCCGCTGATCATGCGTTCGCGCGACGACATCGCGCGGTTCTTCAAGGGGTACGACATGGTGGAACCCGGACTGGTTCCGATGCCGCGCTGGCGGCCCGAGGGGTCGCCGGAGGACGAGGACCCGTACGCGTTCTCCGGGTTCGCCGGCGTGGGACGTACGGCGTGAGGGCGGAGCCGGACGGGCCGGAGGACAGACTGCGCAGGTTCGCGACGATCTGGAGCCGGGCCGTGTTCCCGGTGACCTCGACGTCGTCCACCCGCCCCGAGTTCGAGGACCAACTGCTGCCGCTGGCCCGCCGGCTGAGCGAGGTACTGCGCGCCCACGGCTTCGACGCCGCCGAGGCCCGGGCGGTCGGCGCCGCACTCGTCGACGCCCACTGCACCGACCCCGAGGCGCTCGCCCGGACGCTCGACTGCGTCGACGCCTACCTGGTGCTCTACTGCGGCGAGGACGGCGACCCCGAGGACCTCCGGGCCCGTTCGGCGCGGCTCCAGCACGCCATGGCCGCCGGGTTCGCCGGGGCGCTGCGGGCCAGGACCCTGGCCGAACAGGAGGCCATCGCGCAGGCCGCCCTGAAGGCGCAGGGCGTGGTGGCCGAGGCGCTGCACGCCAGCGAGGCCCGCTTCCGCGCGGTCTTCGAGGGCGCCGCCATAGGCATCGGCATCGCCGACCTGGACGGCAACGTCCTCCAGGTCAACGACGCGCTGATGCGCATGTTCGGCATCGCCGACCCGACGCTCGGCGGGCGCAGGGCGACCGAGTGGACGCACCCCGACGACGCGCCGCAGACCTGGCGGCTCTACGACGAGCTGGTGCGCGGCGAGCGCGAGCACTACCACGTGGAGAAGGCCTTCTACCGGCCCGACGGCACGGTCCTGTGGACCAACCTGACCGTCTCCCTGCTGCGGGACGCCGACGGCACCCCGCAGTACCAGCTGGCGCTGATGGAGGACACCACGGAGCGGCGGCTGCTCAACCTGCGGCTGCGCTACGAGGCCACGCACGACGCGCTCACCGGACTGCCCAACCGGAGCTTCTTCTTCGAACGCCTGGAGAAGGCCCTGAACGCCGGGCCCGGCCAGCGCTTCGGCCTGTGCTACCTCGACCTCGACGGCTTCAAGACCGTCAACGACAGCCTCGGCCACGCGGCCGGCGACCGGCTCCTGGTGGAGGTCGCCGACCGGCTCCAGGCCTGCGCCACGGCGCCCGGCGAGATGGTCGCCCGGCTCGGCGGCGACGAGTTCGTCGCCCTGACCACCGGCCCGGACACCCGGCACGAGGTCGACGAGCTGGCCGGCCGCATCATGAACGCGCTGCTCGCCCCGATCAGCGTCGACGGCCGCGAACTGACCGTGCGCGGCAGCATCGGCATCGTCGAGGGCCCGGCGGGCGAACGCAGCCCGGCGGAGGTGCTGCGCAGCGCCGACATCACCATGTACCGGGCCAAGTCGGCGGGCGGCAACCGCTTCGAGCTGGCCGACCCGGAGGCCGACGCGCGCGTCATCACCCGGCACGGGCTCACCACCGCGCTGCCGGCCGCCCTGGAGCGCGGCGAGTTCTTCATCGAGTACCAGCCGCTGGTCCACCTCGGCGACGGCAGCGTGCGCGGCGCCGAGGCGCTGGTGCGCTGGCTGCATCCGCAGCACGGGGTGCTCGGCCCGGACCGGTTCATCCCGCTCGCCGAGCACACGGGGCTGATCGTGCCGCTGGGCCGCTGGGTCCTGGAGCAGTCCGTGCGGCAGGCCCGCGCCTGGCGGGAACGGTACGGCGAGACGACCGCGGCGGGCCCGCTGCGCATCAACGTCAACCTCTCGCCCTGCCAGCTCACCCACCCGGGCCTGGTCCAGGACACCGTCGAGATCCTGGAGCGGACCGGGGTCGCGCCCGACGCGCTGTGCCTGGAGGTGACGGAGTCGGCGCTGATCGGCGCGGACGACGACCTGCTCAAGCCGCTGCGCCGGCTGGCCGAGATGGGCGTCGACATCGCCCTGGACGACTTCGGCACCGGCTACTCCAACCTCGCCAACCTGCGCAGGCTGCCGGTCAGCGTCCTCAAGCTGGACCGTTCCTTCACGCAGAGCATGCAGCAGTTCCCCGCCGACCCCGTGGACCTCAAGATCGTCGAGGGCATCGTCGCCCTGGCCCACAGCCTCGACCTCTCGGTCACCGTCGAGGGCGTGGAGACCGGCGCCCAGGCGGAACAGCTGCGCATACTGGGCTGCGACACGGCCCAGGGCTGGTACTACGCCCGCCCCGGCCCACCGGACCGGCTGCACGAACTGGCCCTGGTCGACGCGACGGCGTAGCGTCCGCGCCCCGCAGGGGCGCGGGGAACTGCGCGACCAGCCACAACAGACCCGCGGCCCCGGACGGCGCTGACCATCAACGGCGCCACCGGGCCCCGCAGGCAAAGAACCGTCACCGCTCGAGCAGCATCCGCTGCAACTCCCGAGCCGCCCGCGGCGGAGCCACATCGCTACGGTGCGCCAGCGCGATGGTCCGATGCAGCCCGGGCCGCGCCAGCGGCGTCACCCGCAGCCCCCGCCCGGACCGCGCCGCGACCATCCGAGGAACCACGGCCATACCGAGTCCCGCCCGTACAAAACCGAGCACCGCGTCCATCTCCCCGCCCTCCACCGCGAAGTCCGGCTCGAACCCCGCGGAGCGGCACGCGGCCACGGTCAGCTCCCGCAGGTCGTAGCCGTGCCGGAACATCACCAGGCGTTCGCCCTCCAGGTCCGCGATGTCCACGGCCCGGCGTCCGCCGCCCGGCCGGGCCGACTCCGGGGACGACACCACGACCAGGTCCTCCCGCAGCAGCTCCACCGTGGTCAGCGCCGGCGAGGCGGTGGGCAGCGGCAGTACGACCAGCGCGAGGTCGAGCGCGCCGCGCGCCAGCTCCCGGACCAGGTCGAGCGAGCCGCCCTCCTCGATCAGCAGCTGGATGCCGGGGTACCGGTCGTGGAACGCGCGCAGCACGTCGGGGAGCAGGCCCGTGCACAGGCTCGGTGTCGCGCCCAGCCGGACCCGGCCGCGACGCAGCTGCACCAGCTCCAGCACCTCGTGCCGTGCGGTGTCCGCGTCGGCCAGGATGCGCCGGGCCAGCGGCAGTAGCGCCTCCCCGGCGTCGGTGAGGGTGATGTTGCCGCGGGCCCGCAGGAACAGGTCCGCGCCCAGCTCCCGCTCCAGCGCCTTGATCTGCTGGGACAGCGACGGCTGCGCCACATGGACCGCCTCCGCGGCGCGCGTGAAGTGCCGCGTCTCGGCGACCGCCACGAAGTACTGGAGCTGTTGCAACTGCATACGGCGAGCATACGCCGTCGATAGAGAGTACCTATGGAATCCAGGCAGACCATGTCTTGGACCGATGGGGCACCCTCCCCGTAACGTCCTGTGACATGGCTCTGGCAACGCGGACGGACCGACGGCCGTCCATGGCGCGCACCGTGTGGGACTCGACCGTCGGCAAGAAGACAGTGATGGCGGTCAGCGGTCTCGTCATGCTGCTCTACCTGGTCGCCCACATGATCGGGAACCTGAAGATCTTCTTCGGGCCGGAGGAGATCAATCACTACGCCCACTGGCTGCGTACCGTCGGCGAGCCGTTCATGCACTACGAGTGGACGCTCTGGCTGATCCGGGTCGTCCTCGTGGCCGCCGTGGTCGCGCACGCCACCTCCGCGTACCAGCTGAGCCGCCGCGACATCAAGGCGCGCCCCACCAAGTACGCGAACAAGAAGGCGGGCAAGAGCTTCGCCACCCGCACGATGCGCTGGGGCGGGATCATCCTCGGCCTGTTCATCGTCTGGCACATCCTGGACCTGACGACCGGCACCGTGCACCCGGGCGGCTACGAGCACCTGCACCCGTACCAGAACATCATCGACACGTTCTCCACGTGGTACGGGAACGTCATCTACATCGCCGCCGTGGTCGCCCTCGGCTTCCACGTCCGGCACGGCCTGTGGAGCGCCGCCCAGACCCTCGGCGTCGGCAGCCGCACCCGCGACCGCGCCCTGAAGACCGTCGCGAACGTCCTCGCGCTGCTGCTCACGGTCGGCTTCGTCGCCGTACCCGTGGGCGTCATGACCGGAGTGGTGAGCTGACATGACAACCTACGCCGACTACACGACCGGTGAGCCGGTCGCCGACACCAAGGCCCCCGAGGGCCCGGTCAACGAGCGCTGGGACACGCGCCGCTTCGAGGCGAAGCTGGTCAACCCCGCCAACCGGCGCAAGCAGACCGTCATCGTCGTCGGCACCGGCCTCGCGGGCGGCTCGGCCGGCGCGACCCTCGCCGAACAGGGCTACCACGTCGTCCAGTTCTGCTACCAGGACTCCCCGCGCCGCGCCCACTCCATCGCCGCGCAGGGCGGCATCAACGCCGCGAAGAACTACCGCAACGACGGCGACTCGATCCACCGCCTGTTCTATGACACCGTCAAGGGCGGCGACTTCCGCTCCCGCGAGTCCAACGTGCACCGGCTGGCGCAGATCTCGGTCGAGATCATCGACCAGTGCGTCGCGCAGGGCGTGCCCTTCGCCCGCGAGTACGGCGGCCTCCTCGACACCCGCTCCTTCGGCGGCGTTCAGGTCTCCCGCACCTTCTACGCGCGGGGCCAGACGGGCCAGCAGCTGCTCCTCGGCGCCTACCAGGCGCTCAGCAGGCAGATCGCGGCCGGCAACATCGAGATGCACCCGCGCACCGAGATGCTCGACCTGGTCGTCGTGGACGGGCGGGCGCGCGGCATCGTCGCCCGGGACCTGATCACCGGGAAGATCGACACCTACTTCGCGGACGCCGTCGTGCTGGCCAGCGGCGGCTACGGCAACGTCTTCTACCTGTCGACCAACGCCATGAACTCCAACGCGACCGCCGTCTGGCGGGCGCACCGGCGCGGCGCCTACTTCGCCAACCCCTGCTTCACGCAGATCCACCCCACGTGCATCCCGCGCACCGGCGACCACCAGTCCAAGCTCACGCTGATGAGCGAGTCGCTGCGCAACGACGGCCGGATCTGGGTGCCGAAGGCCAAGGGCGACGACCGGCCGCCGAACAAGATCCCCGAGGACGAGCGCGACTACTACCTGGAGCGCGTCTACCCGTCCTTCGGCAACCTCGTCCCCCGCGACATCGCCTCCCGCGCCGCGAAGAACGTCTGCGACGAGGGCAGGGGCGTCGGCCCCGGCGGCCAGGGCGTGTACCTGGACTTCGCCGACGCGATCACGCGCATGGGGCGCAAGGCGGTCGAGGCCAAGTACGGCAACCTCTTCGACATGTACCAGCGGATCACCGACGAGGACCCGTACCGGGTGCCGATGCGGATCTACCCCGCCGTGCACTACACGATGGGCGGTCTGTGGGTCGACTACGACCTCCAGACCACCGTCCCCGGTCTGTTCGCCGTCGGGGAGGCCAACTTCTCCGACCACGGCGCCAACCGGCTCGGCGCCTCCGCGCTCATGCAGGGCCTGGCGGACGGCTACTTCGTCCTCCCGGCCACCATCAACGACTACCTCGCCCGCAACCCGCACAAGGACGAGGTGAACGACGACCACCCGGCGGTGCGGGAGGTGGTCGCCGAGACCGAGGACCGGCTGGGCCTGCTCCTCTCCGTGGACGGCGACCGCACCCCGGACTCCTTCCACCGCGAACTGGGCGAGCTGATGTGGGAGTTCTGCGGCATGGCCCGCACCGACTCCGGCCTGCGCAAGGCGCTGGAGCGCATCCCGCAGATCCGCGAGGAGTTCTGGCGGCGCATCAAGGTCCCGGGCACCGGCGAGGAGTTCAACCAGTCCCTGGAGAAGGCCAACCGCGTCGTCGACTACCTGGAGCTCGCCGAGCTGATGTGCCTCGACGCGCTGCACCGCTCCGAGTCCTGCGGCGGCCACTTCCGCGAGGAGTCCCAGACCCCCGACGGGGAGGCGGCCCGCAAGGACGACGAGTTCGGCTACGCCGCCGCCTGGGAGTTCACCGGCACCGGCGACGCGCCCACCCTGCACAAGGAAGACCTGGTCTTCGAGTACGTCCACCCCACTCAGCGGAGCTACGCATGAAGCTCACCCTGCGCGTCTGGCGGCAGAAGAACGCCGACGCCGACGGCGCCATGTCCACGTACGAGGTGGACGGGATCTCCCGCGACATGTCCTTCCTGGAGATGCTCGACACCCTCAACGAGGAACTCATCCTCAAGGGCGAGGACCCCGTCGCCTTCGACCACGACTGCCGCGAGGGCATCTGCGGCGCCTGCTCGCTGGTCATCAACGGCGACGCGCACGGACCCGAGCGCACCACCACCTGCCAGCTGCACATGCGGTCCTTCCAGGACGGCGACACGATCGACATCGAGCCGTGGCGGGCATCCGCGTTTCCGGTCGTGAAGGATCTGGTCGTCGACCGGTCCGCCTTCGACCGGATCATCCAGGCCGGGGGCTACATCACCGCGCCGACCGGTGCCGCGCCGGAGGCGCATGCCGCGCCGGTGGCGAAGCCGGACGCCGACTTCGCGTTCGAGCACGCGGAGTGCATCGGGTGCGGGGCGTGTGTGGCCGCGTGCCCGAACGGGGCGGCGATGCTGTTCACGTCCGCGAAGGTCAATCATCTGAACGTGCTTCCGCAGGGGGCGCCCGAGCGGGAGACGCGGGTGCTGGACATGGTGGGGCAGATGGATGAGGAAGGGTTCGGTGGGTGCACGCTGACGGGTGAGTGTGCGACTGCTTGTCCCAAGGGGATTCCGCTCGTGTCCATCACCAGCATGAACAAGGAGTGGCTGCGGGCTGCGAGGAAGGTGCAGCGGTAGCGCCGTAGAGGGTGCTGTTGTCGGGCGGCTGCGGGTGTGTCGTGGCTGGTCGCGCAGTTCCCCGCGCCCCTTTGGGGCGCGTGTAGTGAGCGTTCGCCGTCAGGTGCGGACGGGCGGGGCCGGGGGAGGTGCTCCCCCCGGCCCCGTCTCGCGTTCGCTCCCGGCATTCAGCAAGCGCACATCCGCTCTCCCGGCACTGGTCACGCGCAGTACAGCCGGCGTCGGAAGAACTGTGGCGGACCCGCACCGCGACCAGGAGAGCACCCATGACCGGCGTACTGACCGCAGACCGTCCTTCCAAGCCCGCCGCACCCCACCGCTACACGGTCGCCCTCGCCCGCGACGAGGACGACGTGCGGGCCGCGCAGCGGCTGCGGCACGATGTCTTCGCCGGGGAGATGGGCGCGCTGCTGGCGAGCGCGCAGCCCGGGTACGACGTCGACCCCTTCGACGCGTACTGCGACCACCTGCTCGTGCGCGAGGAGACGACCGGGCAGGTCGTCGGCACCTACCGGCTGCTGCCCCCGGAGCGCGCGGCCGTCGCCGGACGGCTGTACGCGGAGAGCGAGTTCGACCTCACGGCGCTCGACGCGATCCGGCCCGGACTGGTCGAGGTCGGCCGCTCCTGCGTGCACCCGGCCCACCGTGACGGCGCCGTCATCGGGCTCATCTGGGCCGGCATAGCCCGCTACATGACCGACCGGGGCCACGAGTGGCTGGCGGGCTGCTGCTCGCTCCCGCTCGCCGACGGCGGATCGCTCGCCGCCGGCACCTGGGACCGGGTGCGGGCCAAGCACCTGGCGCCCGAGGATTACCGGGTGCGGCCGCTGCTGCCGTGGATCCCGCGCACGGCCGCGCCCGCCGCCCGCACCGAGCTGCCCGCCCTGCTGCGCGGCTACCTCCGCCTCGGCGCCTGGGTCTGCGGGGAACCCGCGCACGACGTGGACTTCGGCGTCGCCGACCTGTACGTGCTGCTGCCGATGAGCCGGGTCGACCCGCGCTACCTGCGGCACTTCCTCTCGCTCGTCCCGGCCTGATGGGCGCCTGGCTGCCGGTCGCCCCCTGCACCCCGGCGACCTGCGTGGACCCGTCCCGGGCCGCGGTGGCCGTACCGCGCGCCGTGCTGCGGCTCGCCGCGGTTGCCGTGCTGGTCCTCGCCGCGGTCGCGGTCGTGCTGACGCCGGCCCGGCGGCGGGTGCCGGCCGTCGTGGTGGCGCGCTGGTCGCGGTGGGTGGTGCGGGCCGCCGGTGTGCGGGTCCGTGTCACCGGTGCCGCCGTGCCCGCGGGCGGGCTGCTCCTCGTCGCCAACCACGTCTCCTGGCTCGACATCCCGCTGCTGGCCGCTGTACGCCCCGCCAGGATGCTGGCCAAGAGCGAGATCAGGGGCTGGCCGGTGGCGGGCGCGCTGGCCGCACGCGGCGGGGTGCTGTTCATCGAACGCGACCGGCTGCGGGCGCTGCCGGACACGGTCGCCGCGCTCGCGCTGGCCCTGCGCGCGGGCGCCGCCGTCGCCGCCTTCCCCGAGGGCAGCACCTGGTGCGGGCGCGCCCGGGGTGCCTATCGCCGGGCCGTGTTCCAGGCCGCGCTGGACGCCGGGGTGCCGGTCCAGCCGGTGCGTCTTCGGTACCGGGCCGGGGAGCGGGGGGTGAGCACGGCACCGGCGTTCGTCGGCGCGGACACCCTGCTCGCCTCGATGTGGCGGGTGGCGTCGGCGCGCGGGCTGACCGCCGAGGTGGAGGTGTGCCCCGTGCTGCCGCCGGGCGGCCACCGCGACCGCCGCTCCCTGGCGGAGGCGGCTCAGCGGATGGCTCCGCCCGGCGACCCGCACGGTCACCTGGGGAAAGCACCTTCGAAAAGTATGTGTGTTTTGTGAGGTATGTGCCGTTTCCGTAGTGCTGGATGCGGACAACCGGAAGGCAGGCACTCGAAAGGAGGGTGATGGCAGATGATCACCCGTGAAGAGATCGCCAACGTCCTGGACCAACCGGTCTACGACGGGGACGGCAACAAGATCGGCGACGCCAAGCATGTCTTCTTCGACGACATGACCGGGCGCCCCGAGTGGGTGAGCGTCAAGACGGGCATGTTCGGCTCCAGCGAGTCCTTCGTGCCCATTCGCGACGCCGCGCTGGTGCAGGACCACCTAGAGGTTCCCTACGGCAAGGACCAGGTCAAGGGCGCGCCCAGTGTCGACGTCGACGCGGGCGGCCATCTGTCGGAGACCGAGGAACACCGGCTGTACGACTACTACGGCATCAACTGGGACAGCGTGCTGTCCGAGGCCGAGCGGACCGACGACGGCCGCTGGGCCGCCGGTCCCGGACCGGCGGGCACGGCGGGAGCCGCCGGCGCGGCGGGCGCCGCGGGTCTGGCCGGCACGACCCGTGGGACCGGCGACACGGACATGGGCCGTGACACGAGCATGGGCCGTGACACGAACATGGGCACCGGTACGGACATGGGCAAGGGCAGCGCGGCCGGGATGGCCGGGCGCCGGGACGCCCCCGACCGTACGGGCCTGCGCGAAGACGAGGCCATGACCCGCTCCGAGGAGCAGATGCACGTCGGCGTCGAACGACGGGAGACGGGCCGCGCCAGGCTGCGCAAGTACGTGGTCACCGAAGAGGTGCAGCAGACCGTGCCCCTGAAGCACGAGGAAGTGCGCGTGGTGCGCGAGCCGATCACGGACGCCAACCGTGGCGACGCGCTGTCCGGGCCGGAGATCAGCGAGGCCGAGCACGAGATCACGCTGCACGCGGAACGCCCCGTCGTGGAGACTGAGGCGGTCCCGGTGGAGCGCGTACGGATGACCATGGAGGAGCACACCGAGAACGAGACGGTGCGCGGCCAGGTCCGCAAGGAGCGGATCGAGGCCGAGACCGAGTCCTTCGACGAGGACGACATCGCGCGGGGCCGCGAGTGACCGTTCCCCGCCCTCACCGCGAGAACGAGCGCCGGTGAACCGGCTTCACCGGCGCGTCCCGCCGTCCAGGGCCCGGTCCAGATAGGGCGCGGTGGCACTGCCGTCGGCACGCGCCACCTCGCCGGGCGCCCCCGCGGCGACGATCCGCCCGCCCGCGTCACCGCCGCCCGGCCCGAGGTCGATCACGTGGTCGGCGCCCGCCACCACGGTCATGTCGTGCTCGACGACGACCACCGTGTGCCCGGCGTCCACCAGACCGTGCAACTGGCGCATCAGCACCTCGACATCCGCCGGATGCAGGCCGGTCGTCGGCTCGTCGAGGAGATACAGGGTGTGGCTGCGGCGGCCCCGCTGGAGTTCGCTCGCCAGCTTGATGCGCTGCGCCTCCCCGCCGGACAGCTCGGTGGCCGGCTGACCCAGGCGCAGATAGCCGAGCCCGACGTCGAGCAGCGCGGCCAGGCTGCGCGCCACCGGCGGAGTGTCCGCGAAGAACTCCGCCGCGTCCTCCACCGTGAGGTCGAGGACCTCGGCGATGTTCCGTCCCCGGTACGCCACTTCGAGCGTCTCGGGGTTGTAGCGCGCCCCGCCGCAGTCGGGGCACGGCGCGTACGTGCTCGGCAGGAACAGCAGCTCGACGCTGACGAACCCCTCGCCCTGGCAGGTCTCGCAGCGCCCGCCGGGCACGTTGAAGGAGAAGCGGCCCACGCCGTACCCGCGCTCCCGGGCCTGGTCGGTGGCGGCGAACACCTTGCGCACGACGTCGAACAGGCCCGTGTACGTGGCCAGGTTGGAGCGCGGGGTGCGTCCGATCGGGCGCTGGTCGACGGAGACCAGCCGGCCCACCCCCGGCAGGTCCTCGGTGATCTCGCCGACGAGCGTCGACTTGCCCGAGCCGGACACGCCCGTCACCGCGGTGAGCACGCCGAGCGGGAAGCCCGCGGTCACCCCGCGCAGGTTGTGCCGGGTGACCGGGCCGACCGTCACGGTGCCCCGGGGGACTCGCGCCCGGCGCACGGGGGCGGGGGAGCGGTCGAAGAGGTGACGGGCGGTCGCGGACCCGGTGACCTCCGCCAGTCCGGCGACCGGGCCGCTGTACAGCACCCGTCCGCCGTGCTCGCCCGCCATGGGACCGACGTCCACGATCCAGTCGGCGCCGCGCATCACGCCGAGGTGGTGCTCCACCACGAACACCGAGTTGCCGGCCGCCTTCAGCCGCTCCAGCACCGTCAGCAGCGCCTCGGTGTCCGCCGGGTGCAGCCCCGCCGACGGCTCGTCCAGGACGTACACCACCCCGAACAGCCCGGAGCGCAGCTGCGTCGCCAGCCGCAGCCGCTGCAGCTCGCCCGCCGACAGGGTGGGCGTCGGGCGGTCCAGGCTCAGATAGCCGAGGCCCAGCTCGACCACGGGCGTGATGCGGGAGACCAGGTCCCCGGTGAGCACCTTCGCCGTCTCGCCCTCGGTCGGCAGCACCCCGGCCAGCTCCGTGAGCGGCAGCGCGGCCAGTTCGGCGATGGTGCGGCCGCCGACGGTCACCGCCAGCGACTCCGCCCGCAGCCTGCCGCCGCCGCAGACGGGACAGGGCGTACTGGTGAGGAAGCGCTCGGCCTTCGCCCGCAGCGTGGCGCTCCTGGAGTCCGAGAACGTCTTCATCACGTACCGCCGGGCGCTCATGTACGTGCCCTGGTACGGCCGCTGGATGCGGCCCGCGTCGCGCACCGGATGCACCGTGACCACGGGCTGCTCGTCCGTGAACAGGATCCACTCGCGCTCGGTGGCGGGCAGCTCGCGCCAGGGCCGGTCCACGTCGTACCCGAGCGCGTCGAGGACGTCCCGCAGGTTCTTGCCCTGCCAGGCGCCCGGCCACGCGGCGATCGCGCCGTCCCGGATCGACAGCGCCGGGTCCGGGACCAGCAGTTCCTCGGTCGTGCGGTGCACCCGGCCGAGCCCGTGGCACTGGGGGCAGGCCCCGGCCGCCGTGTTCGGCGAGAAGGCGTCGGAGTCCAGGCGTTCGGCGCCCGGCGGGTAGTCGCCGGCGCGCGAGAAGAGCATCCGCAGGGAGTTGGAGAGGTTCGTGACGGTGCCCACCGAGGACCGGGACGTCGGAGCGGCGCGGCGCTGCTGGAGCGACACGGCGGGCGGCAGCCCGGTGATCTCGCCCACCTTCGGCGCACCGACCTGGTGGATCAGCCGGCGGGCGTACGGCGCGACCGACTCGAAGTAGCGCCGCTGCGCCTCCGCGTAGACCGTCCCGAAGGCCAGCGACGACTTCCCGGACCCGGAGACACCGGTGAAGACGGCGACCACGTCCCGGGGGACGTCCACGTCCACGCCCTTGAGGTTGTGCTCACGGGCGTCGCGCACCCGGACGTACGGGTCGTGGGGGATGTGCACCCCGCGATCCTACGCCGCGGCGGCGGACGTCCCCGCGCCGACGACGCGGGCGAGCCGCCGGTAGGAGTCCAGCAGCGCCTCGCGGTCGTACGTGCTCGTGGTCACCAGCACCTCCTGGGCGCCGGTCTCCTTCACCAGCGTCTCCAGTGCGTCGGCGACCTGCTCCTCGGTGCCGGCGATGTGCCCGGCGAGTCCGGACTCGTACAGGTCGCGTTCCTTGGCGGTCATCGTCCGCGCCTCGACCTCCTCGGCCGGGGGCAGCGGCGGGAAGGTGCCGCGGGTGCGGGCGTGGGTCATGGACCAGGCCTCCGGGACCAGGAGCCGCCGGGCCGCCTCGGGGGTGCCGGCCACGGCGACGGTGCCGGACACGACGACGTACGGCTCCGGGCTCCACTCGGAGGGGCTGAACCCGGCGCGGTAGCGGTCGATGCCCCGGCGCATGCGGTCGCGGTCGCGCAGGTCGCCGATGACCATCGGCAGGCCCGCGCGGGCCGCCACGGCCGCGCCCTCGCCCATCGCCAGGACGAAGGGCGGCACGGTCAGCCCCTCGGCCGGGCGGGCGTGCGCGCCGGTCGGGGACCTCCCGCGGAACCAGCCCAGCAGCTCGGCCAGTTGCCCCTCGAAGTCGTCGGCGTCGTCCTTGTCCCGGCCCAGCGCCCGGCGGACCCCGTCGGTGAAGCCCACCGAGCGGCCAAGACCCATGTCGATCCGGCCGGGGAAGAGCGACTCCAGTACGCCGAACTGCTCGGCGACCACCAGGGGCCGGTGGTTGGGCAGCATCACGCCCCCGGTGCCGACGCGTACGCGGCTGGTGGCGCCGGCCACCGCGGCCGCGAGCACGGTCGGCGCCGAACCCGCCACCCCGGGCACGCCGTGGTGCTCCGACACCCAGAACCGGTGGTAACCGAGCCGCTCCGCCTCCCGCGCCAGCTCCACGGTGTCGCGCAGCGCCTCCGCCGCGGTCCGGCCGGCCCGGATGCGGGAGCGGTCGAGGACGGAGAAGCGCGTGGTGGCGATCGTCGAGGTCACATCCGGTTCAACGCCCGGGGCCCGCACAGATTCCCGGTGCCGGGTTCTAGTGTGGTCGGGTGACCGACAGCAGCAGGCCCCCGGTGGCCGTGTTCGACCTGGACAACACCCTCGCCGACACCGCGCACCGGCAGCGCTTCCTGGAGCGTCGGCCGCGCGACTGGGACGCGTTCTTCGCCGCCGCCCCGCACGATCCGCCGCTCGCGGAGGGCATCGCGCTGGTGCGGGAGCGCGCCGAGGAGTGCGAGATTGTCTATCTGACCGGGCGGCCCGAGCGCTGCCGTCGCGACACGCTCGACTGGCTGGCCGCGCACGGACTGCCCGAGGGGCCGGTGCACATGCGGGGCAACGCCGACCGGCGGCCCGCCCGGCGCACCAAGCTGGAGATCCTGCGGCGGCTCGCCCGCACCCGCGAGGTCCGGGTCCTCGTCGACGACGACGAGCTGGTCTGCGACGACGCCGCGCGGGCCGGTTTCGCCGTGGTCCGGGCGCGCTGGGCGGAGCGTTCGGCCGAGCTGCGGGTGGCGCAGGAGCGCGAGGGGCGCACCTGACCGTCCGGTGAGCCGCCGAGGGCTCAGTCCGACTCCTCCAGGCGGAAACCGACCTTGAGGCCGACCTGCCAGTGCGCGACCTCGCCGTCCTCGATCTGGCCGCGTACCTGGGTCACCTCGAACCAGTCCAGGTTGCGCAGCGTCCGGTGGGCGCGCCTGACGCCGTTGCGGACGGCTTGATCGACGCCGTCGGGCGAGGTGCCGACGATCTCGGTGACCCGGTAGGTGTGGTTCGACATGCGGGTGCTCCTTCCGCGCGGGCGGCGGTGTGTCATGCGTCACTCCACCGTGCCCCAAGTCGCGGCGGAGCGCGAGGCATCGCTCTCCGTGCGGGTAACCCTGCGTCACCCCCTTGACCCCTCCTATTGGTACATACCAAAATCCCAGACACCCGTTCGAGCCTCGGGCTCGCCCCCCATGTCGGGTCTCCCTTCGCGTGCGCAGGACACCCCTGTCCGCCTCCGCCCCCTGTCCGTCAGACAGAAGGACCCCTCGTGAGACGACGCCCCCTCGCCCTTGTCTGTGTGTCCGCCTCCCTGCTCAGCGGCTGCGGACTGATCTCGCAGGACGGCGGGAGCGAGCGGCGCACCGTCACCGTGTGGCTGATGAAGGACAGCGCCTCGCAGGACTTCCTGCGGCGGTTCACCGAGGACTTCGAGAAGGACCACCCCGACCTCGACCTCGACATCCGCATCCAGGAGTGGACCGGCATCGGCGGCAAGGTGCAGACCGCGCTGAAGGGCGACGGCACGGACGGGCCGGACGTCATCGAGGTCGGCAACACCCAGGTGCCGCAGTACGCGGAGGGCGGCCGGCTCCAGGACCTGACCCTGGAGTCGATGCGCGACTGGGGCATCCGCGACTGGCTGCCCGGCCTCGCCGAACCCGGACAGTACATGTCCCAGCAGTTCGGCATCCCCTGGTACGCCGCCAACCGCGTCGTCATCTACCGCAAGGACCTCTTCGAGCAGGCCGGCGTCGCCGAGCCGCCCCGCAGCCGCGAGGAGTGGATCACCGCCACCGAGAAGCTCGACGCCGACGGCCGCCAGGGCATCTACCTCGCCGGACAGGACTGGTACACGCTCTCCGGCTTCATCTGGGACGAGGGCGGCGAGCTGGCCACCCAGGCCGGTGACGGCGGCACCTGGACGGGCGCCCTGGACTCCGCGGCCGCCCTGCGCGGCATGGACTTCTACCAGGAACTGCAGGCCCTCGGCGACGGGCCGGTCGACGCCGACGAGGAACACCCCCCGCAGGGCGACGTGTTCGCCAAGGGGCAGGTCGCGCAGATCGTCGCCGTGCCCGGCCTCGCCCAGTCCATCGTCCGCGCGAACCCCGAACTCAAGGGCGAGCTGGGCTTCTTCCCGGTGCCCGGCAAGACGGCCGACAAGCCCGGCGCCGTCTTCACCGGCGGCTCCGATCTCGTCGTCCCGAAGAACGCCGACGAACACGAGGGAGCCCTCGCCGTGGTCGACGCGCTGGCCGGCGCCAAGTGGAACACCGACCTGGCCCGCACCATGAACTACGTCCCCAACAAGAAGTCCCTCGCCAAGGCCGTCGCGGGCGAGGAGGGCGCCGAGGCCATGGCGGCCGGGGCGGCCCAGGGCCGGGCCACCCCCGGGACGCCCCGCTGGGGTGCCGTCGAGGCGGACAACCCGATCAAGGACTACATGACCAAGGTGCTCTCGGGGTCCGACGCGAAGTCGGAGGCCCGCCGGGCCTCCGACCGCATCACCGAACTGCTGGACGTCAACGCCCGCTGACCCCGCGCGGGTTCAGCGCACCACGCTCAGCGACAGCGCGAACCGGTCCTCGCCGTCGGTCCACCAGTGGGTCAGCTCCAGCCCGGCCGCGGCGAGTTCGGCCCGCACGCCCTCCCGCCGGAACTTCGCGGACACCTCGGTACGCAACTCCTCCCCGTCCGCGAAGTCCACGGCCAGGTCGAGCGCCTGGACCTTGACCGTCTGCGCGCCGCGCGCACGCAGCCGCATCTCGATCCACTCCCGCTCGGCGTTCCACCGCGCCACGTGCTCGAAGGCGGTGGGCGCGAAGTCGGCCTCCAGTTCCCGGTTGATCACGGACAGCACGTTCTTGTTGAACTCGGCGGTCACCCCGGCCGCGTCGTCGTACGCCCGGACCAGCACTCCCTCGTCCTTGACCAGGTCCGTGCCCAGCAGCAGGGCGTCCCCGGGGGAGAGCAGGGCGCGTACGGCGGCCAGGAACGCGGCACGTTCGTCCGGCAGCAGGTTGCCGATCGTGCCGCCGAGGAACGCCACCAGCCGGGGCCCCGGCGTGTCGGGCAGCGTCAGCCCGCCGGTGAAGTCGGCGATCAGCGCGTGCACCTGGAGGTCCGGCCGCTCGGCGGCGATCGCCTCCCCGGCCTGGGTGAGGGCGCTCTCGCTGACGTCGACCGGCACGTAGCCGCGCAGGCCGGTCAGCGCGTCGAGCAGGAACCGGGTCTTCTCCGAGGAACCGGAACCCAGCTCCACCAGGGTCCGGGCGCCGGTCGCCGCGGCGATCTCACCGGCCCGGTCGACGAGGATCTCCCGCTCGGCCCGGGTCGGGTAGTACTCGGGCAGCGCGGTGATCTCCTCGAACAGCTCGCTGCCCCGCGCGTCGTAGAACCACTTGGGCGGCAGCCACTTGGGCGTGCTCGTCAGGCCCGCCAGGACGTCGGCGCGCAGGGCGGCGCCCGTGGCGTCCTCGGGCAGGGTGCGGGTCAGTCGGAACTGGCTCACGTGCGGGGCTCCTTGGGAGAGGCGAAAGCGTCTGCGGGGGCGGGATCGCCCGGTTCCTTCAGCGGGGTGAGCTGCACCTCCGTGCGGCCCGCCACGAGCAGCGTGCGGTCGGGGACCTCCTGCCAGTGCGGGTCGTCGTCGTACGGCTCCGAGGCGACGACCGTGCCGCCGCCGGGGCGGGTCAGGTACCACAGGGTGTCGCCCCAGGTGGTCGCCGTGATCGTGGCGCCGTCGGTGAGCAGCAGGTTGAGCCGGGAGCCGGGGGCCGCCGCGGCGACCTCCAGCACCGTCTCGGCCAGCGCGCGGCCGTCGTCGTCCCCGGCCCGCAGCCGGGCCAGCACCAGCGCCCACACGAGCGCCGAGTCGTTGCGGGCCTCCAGCGACAGCAGCTCCCCGGCCGGCAGCGTTCCGGCCACCCCCGCCAGCGTGTCCGGCCAGCCGGTCACGGCTCCGTTGTGGCTGAACAGCCAGGTGTCCGCCGCGAAGGGCGCGGCCGCGGCCTCCGCGTCGGCGCCCGCCAGCGTGGCGTCCCGTACGGCGGCCAGCAGCGTCCCGGTGCGCACCACCCGGGCCAGGTCGGCGAAGGACTGGTCCGCCCAGATCGGCCCGGCCCGCCGGTACCGGGCCGGCACCGGGTCGCCCGCGGCGTACCAGCCGACGCCGAACCCGTCGGCGTTGACCGTGCCGTACCGCTGGTGCCGGGGCGCCCACGACTGGCGGTACAGGCCGTGCGGCGGCGCCACCAGAAGCCGGCCGAGCGGCTCCTCGGGGCCGACGTACGCGAGGTGCCGGCACATCAGGCGACCTCCGCCGACCGCGCGGTGCGGAACCCGGAGAAGATCTGCCGCCGGATCGGATAGTCCCAGTTGCGGAACGTGCCCCGGCAGGCCACCGCGTCCACGGCGAACGAACCGCCGCGCAGCACCTTGTACTCGGGGCCGAAGAACACCTCCGAGTACTCCTTGTACGGGAACGCCCGGAAGCCCGGGTACGGGGCGAAGTCGCTCGACGTCCACTCCCACACGTCCCCGATCAACTGCCGCACCCCGAGCGGCGACTCACCGGCCGGGTAGCTGCCCGCGGGCGCCGGGCGCAGATGGCGCTGGCCGAGATTGGCGTGCTCCGGGCCCGGATCGGCGTCGCCCCACGGGTAGCGGGCGGTGCGGTCGCCGGCCGGGTCGTGCCGGGCCGCCTTCTCCCACTCGGCCTCGGTGGGCAGCCGGCGCCCGGCCCAGCGGGCGTACGCGTCGGCCTCGTACCAGCTCACGTGCAGCACCGGCTCGTCGGCCGGCAGCACCTCGGTGACCCCGAAGCGGCGCCGCAGCCACTGCCCGCCGTCCCGGCGCCAGAACAGCGGGGCGGTGATGGAGTGCCGGCGGATGTGGTCCCAGCCCTCCGGCGCCCACCAGCGCGGGTCGTCGTAGCCGCCGTCGTCGATGAACGCCCGGTACGCGCCGTTGGTCACCGGCGTGGTGTCGAGGAAGAACGGCGCCACCTCCCGCCGGTGCGCGGGCCGTTCGTTGTCCAGCGCCCACGGCTCGGTCGAGGTGCCCATCGTGAACGGCCCCCCGGGCACCAGGACCTCCGACGGGCCGGTGAACAGCGGCACCGGGTCCGGGTCCGGGGCGGTCAGCGCCTGCGGGCCCTTGCGGAGCTGGTGGGTGATCAGCATGGTCTCGTCGTGCTGCTGCTCGTGCTGGGCGATCATCCCGAAGGCGAAGCCCGCCTCGGTGAGCCGGGTCCCGTGGAACGCGACTCCCTCCAGCACGTCCAGCGCCCGTCCGCGCACGTCGGCCGCGTACCCGCGGGCCTCGGCGGGCGACAGCAGCGGCAGCCGGGGCCGTTCGGCGCGGGGATGCTCGAAGGCGTCGTACAGGCTGTCGATCTCGGGCCGTATCGCCTCATGCCCGCCGACGGCGCGCAGCAGCCACTGCTCCTCCTGGTTGCCGATGTGCGCCAGGTCCCAGACCAGCGGGGACATCAGCGGCGACACCTGGCCGGTGAGGTCGGGGCCCTCGACGCAGCTTGTCAGCAGCGTGGTGCGGGCGCGGGCCCGGACCAGCGCGGACAGGGCCCGCTCGCGCAGCGCGTCGCCGTCGCCGGGGTCGGTGGCGGTGTGGGTGTCGGTGGCGGTGTCCATGGCGGGGTCGGTCATGAGCGGGTCTCCCTCCCGTGCGGGCCAGGGCTCGCGCCGTCCGGCGGGTCCAGCAGATCGTCGGCGGGGCAGCGGCCCCTGCGGACGTAACGCTCCAGGTACCCGGCGACGGCGTCCGTGACCTCGGTCGTGGCGCCGAGCCGGGGCAGCGCGTCGAGCGCGGCCGTGAAGCAGGTGACGGCGGCCTCCCGCAGCTCCGGATCGGCGACGGCGTCGCGCGCCGCGTCCTCGTACAGCGGGTTGTGCGGGCCGGGCCGGCCGAGCGTGCGCTCGGCGAGCGGCTTGACGGCCCGATAGGCGGTCTCGGTGGCCTCCGGATCGTCGAACAGCGCCGCCGTCACGGCGAGCGGCACGATCCACCCGTCCTCCCCGGGCTGCGCGTCGATCATGCGCAGTTCCAGGTGGCCGCGCGGCCTGACCGGCGGGAACAGCGTGGTCAGGTGGTAGTCGAGGTCCTCCCGGGTCGGCGGCCTCGGCGACCGGTTCCTCGTCCACTCCCGGAAGGTCATGCCCTCCGGTACGTCCCAGGGCCCGCCGTCGTTGCGTACGCACATCACCGGGGCGTCCAGGACGTGCCGGGTCCAGGCGCCGCGCGGGTCGGAGTCGAGCGGAGGGCCGCCGGCCCGGGCGGCGCCGATCTGCGCCCACCGCAGCTGCCGGGTGGACCGCCAGCCGGTGGGCCGGTCGCCGGCCAGCGGGGAGTTGGCGAACGCGGCCACCAGGACCGCGCCCAGCTGGTGGGCCAGCCACCAGCGGCGTACGTGCCCCATCGGGCCGGGTTCCTCGTGCCCGGCGTCCACGCAGACCTGCACGGACGCGGAGGTGCACATCATGAACCGCCCGGCGGGGCCGGTACGGTCGAGACAGGCCTCCATGGCGTCGTAGCGCGGCTGCCGCAGGAAGCGGCGGGGCGCGTGCCAGGGATCGTGGCCGAGGCCGACGAGGGCGAGACCGTCCTCGCGCAGGACCGCGCGGACGGCGTCCAGGTCGGCGGAGACGGTGCGGACGCACTCCATCAGGGAGGCCGCGGGGAGCGAACTCAGCTCCAGCTGGCCACCTGGCTCGACGGTCAGCGCCGACCTCAGGGGCACGGCCCGCAGCGCGGTGTACACCGCCTGGAGCCGTTCGGGTGATACGGGGAGCCGCGGCGCGCGCGACTCGTGGACCAGCCATTCCACCTCGACACCGAGGAGCCTGGGCGGACCGGTCTTGAAGCAGATGCCGTGGACCAGCGCCTCGACCTCGGCCTCACTGACGGCGGTACGTGGCCGGATACAGCCACCAACCGAATCTGACATGTCGGGATCCTCCTGAGATTCCACCATGCCGCCGACCCATGAACAGGTGGGCCGGGTCGGCACACTCGTCCCACCCAAGACCCTCGTGCCGGTCCGCACAAGGATGCATTTCGGGACGTTCCAGATCGGTAATGTCCGCGACCCGGTTGTTTCCGGGGGCTTTCCCCGGTGTCTGCCGACAGCAAAACTCCGTTGCGACGCACCACCAGCATCACCCAGGATTCCCGCATGAGCACGACGGGGGAGACCGCGCGGCGCGTGGTCAGGGCGTCCACGGGGGTGGCGCCGTGAGCGCGCGCCTGCGGGGCCTCGCACAGCAGACCGAGCAGATCGCGGCGGCCGGGAGCTACCGCACGGCGGACGGCCGCGAGGTGCCGGTCGGCGCGGCGGTCGAACGGGCCCGCGAGGGCACGCGGATGTACGGGCCGGAGCCCGTGGCACTCGGCGTTCTCACCCCGGTGCGGACCGTCTTCGAAGTCACCGGCGAGAGCAGCCTGGAGGCCGCCCGGCGGCTCGGCGGCGAGGTCGCCGTGCTCAACTTCGCCTCCGCCCGCAATCCCGGCGGCGGCTACCTCAACGGCGCCCAGGCGCAGGAGGAGGCCCTGTGCCGGGGCTCCGCGCTGTACACCTGCCTGCTGCGGGCGCGCGAGTTCTACGACCACCACCGCGCCCACCGCGACCCGTTCTACACGGACCGCGTCATCCACTCGCCGGCCGTGCCCGTCTTCCGGGACGACCGCGGCCGCCTGCTCGACGAGCCGTACACGGCCGGATTCCTGACCTCCGCCGCGCCGAACGCGGGCGTGGTGCTGCGCACGGCCCCGGAGCGCGCCGCCGAACTGCCGGCCGCCCTGGCCGCGCGCGCCGAGCGGGTGCTGGAGACGGCCGCGGCCCACGGGTACCGGCGGCTGGTGCTCGGCGCCTGGGGCTGCGGGGTGTTCCGCAACGACCCGGCCCAGGTGGCCGGCGCGTTCCGGACGCTGCTCGGGCCCGGCGGACGCTTCGCCACCGCGTTCGAACAGGTGGCGTTCGGCATCCTGGACCGCACCCCGGGCGGCACGGTCCGGGAGGCGTTCGCGCGCGCCTTCCCCGAGGGCGGGTGACCGGCGGCCGAGAGCGCCTCAGCTCCAGCCGTAGCGCTCCCGAAGACGCTGCCGTACGAGATTGAACCGCATCCGGTCCAGGGCACACGCCTCGCGGCGCATCCCGGCGTCGTGCAGCCTCAGCACCCGGTCCACGTCGACCCACGAGTCCCGCCCGGAGCGGTCCCACGGCCCGCTCCCGATCGGCACCCACTCCCGGTCCCCGTCGTGCCGCTTGCTGGACAACTGCACCGCCAGCACGGTCCCGGCCGCCTCCCGGGCGACGACGAGCACGGGCCGGTCCTTGCCCCTGCCGTCGTTCTCCTCGTAGGGCACCCACGTCCAGACGATCTCACCGGGATCGGGATCGCCGTCGTGCGCGGGGGAGTACTCGGTCCGGACCCGGCCCACCCTCCCGGGGTCGGCCTCGGTCGTCGCGGAGGGACCGAAACGGCCGGGGACGGTGTCGTCGTGGCTGTCGATGTCGTCGGTAGAGGCGCTCACGGGCCGTACCGTACGGGACGCCGCGGCGGGGCTGTGAGGGGGACCTGTGGCGGGTCCCGGCCGCCCCGCCGTGGCCGCAGTGTGCCCCCGGCCCCGGGTCGCCGCCCTTCGGCCGCCCACGGGTGGTCCCCCGGCTCGCCCGCCTCGGGTCGGCGCCGCTCGTGATCGGGTGGCAGGCTGATCACCGGGCCCCCGCTTCCGCCGCCCGGGGGCGTGGCCGCGACCGTACGAGTCAGAAAGCGACGTCATGACCGACCAGCTCACCGTGACCGTCCTGGGCACCGGCATCATGGGTGCCGCGATGGCCCGCAACCTCGCCCGCGCCGGACACGCCGTCCGCGTCTGGAACCGCAGCCGGGACAAGGCCGAGCCGCTGGCCGCCGACGGCGCGTATGTCGCCGCCGACCCCGAGGAGGCCGTACGGGGCGCGGACGTCGTCCTCACCATGCTGTACGACGGCCCGGCCGCGCTCGACGTCATGGGGCGCGCGGTACCAGGTCTGCGGCCCGGCACCGTGTGGGCGCAGTCCACCACCGCCGGGGTCGACGCGGTCGCCGACCTGGCCGCCTTCGCCCACGAGCACGGCCTCCTCTTCGTCGACGCGCCCGTGCTGGGCACCCGGCAGCCCGCGGAGGCCGGGCAGTTGCTGGTGCTGGCCGCGGGTCCGGCCGCGGCCCGGGACACGGTGGGGCCGGTGTTCGACGCCGTCGGCTCCCGCACCGTGTGGACCGGCGAGGACGGCGCGGCCGGCAGCGCGACCCGGCTGAAGCTGGTGGCCAACAGCTGGGTGCTCGCCGTGAACAACGCGGCGGGCGAGAGCCTTTCGCTCGCCAAGGCCCTGGGCGTGGACCCGGACGCCTTCCTCGACGCCATCGCCGGCGGGCCGCTCGACATGGGCTATCTGCGTGCCAAGGCGGGCCTGATCCGCGACGGCGCGCTGACACCCGCCCAGTTCGCGGTCGGCACCGCCGAGAAGGACGCCCGGCTCATCGTCGAGGCCGGTGAGGCCAATGGCGTCCGCCTGGACCTCGCCGCCGCCGGCGCGGACCGCCTGGCACGCGCCGCCGCGCAGGGGCACGGCGACGAGGACATGGCGGCGGCGTACTTCGCCAGTTTCGAGGAGAAGTCGTCCCCCTGAGCGCCCGGGGTACCGGGGAACGTGAGACCGCGACGCCGAGCCGATCTCGGCGCACACGAGGACGAGAAGGAGCCCGCATGTCCAAGCCACCGCTGCCGCCCGAGGCCGTCGCACTGCTGCGCCGTCCCAACCCGGCCGTCATGGCGACCCTCCGCTCGGACGGCGCGCCCGTCTCCACGGCCACCTGGTACCTGTGGGAGGACGACGGCCGCGTGCTGGTCAACCTCGACGCCGGGCGCGTCCGCCTGGGACACCTGCGCCGCGACCCGCGCGTCACCCTCACCGTCCTCGCGGACGACGACTGGTACACGCACGTCACCCTCATCGGCCGCGTCACCGAGCTGCGCGACGACGAGGACCTCACGGGCATCGACCGGCTCTCCACGCAGTACACCGGCAAGCCGTACCCGAACCGGGAGCGCCCCCGGGTCAGCGCCTGGATCGAGGTGGAGCGCTGGCACGGCTGGGGCTCGCTGAAGGACAGCGACCAGGCGTCCGGCTGACGCGCGCGGCACGCGACGGGTGCGGGCGTGCACTCGCCCGCACCCGTCGCGTGCGCTCACGTACGCCGCTCAGACCCGCTCGGGCGCGGGCGCCGACTCCGCGTCGGCGTACGGCACTTCGTCCCCGGGCCCGCGGTGGAACAGCCTCCCCGGCCACCAGAACCAGCGGCCCAGGTCCAGGGCGAGCGCGGGCACCAGCACCGTACGGACCAGGAAGGTGTCCAGCAGGACGCCGATCCCGACCAGGACGCCCATCTGCGCCATGGTCACCAGCGGCAGCCCCGCGAACACCGCGAAGGTCGCGGCGAGGACGACACCGGCCGAGGTGATGACACCCCCGGTGCTGGTCAGGCCCTCCAGCACGCCGCGGGTGTGCCCGAGCCGGGCGGCCTCCTCCCGCACCCGGTGCATCAGGAAGATGTTGTAGTCGATGCCCAGGGCCACCAGGAACACGAAGCCCATCAGCGGCATCGACCAGTCGATGCCCGCGAAGCCCAGCACGTGTTCGAAGAGCAGGTTCGAGGCGCCCAGCGCCGCCAGGTACGACAGCACCACGGTGGCCAGCAGCAGCACCGGCGCGACCAGGGCGCGCAGCAGCCACACCAGGACGGCCAGCACGACCAGGAGCACGATCGGCACGACCGTCGTCAGGTCGCGGCCGGCGGCCCGCTGGGTGTCCAGGTTCTGCGCGGTGGTGCCGCCGACCAGGGCGTCGGCACCCGCCACCCCGTGCACGGCGTCCCGGAGGCCGTCGACGGTGTCCTCGGCGCGCTCGCTGTCCGGGGTGTCCGCCAGGACGACGGAGAGCAGCGTGAGCGTGCCGTCCGGGCTGCGGTCGCCGCCCGGCTCCACGCGGGCCACGCCCTCGACGTCCGCCGCGGCCCGCCGTACCGCGTCGGCCTGCCCGGTGGCGGTGACGATCTTCGCCGGGTCGGAGGCACCGGACGGGTAGTGCGCCGAGATCCGCTCCTGGGCGACGACGGACTCCGGCTTGTCCTGGAACATCTCCGCCTGGGTCAGCCCCATCGAGATGCCGGCCGCGCTGAGCGCGAGGGCCCCGGTGACGGCCACCGACATCAGCCACGACCAGCGGGGACGCCGGGCCACCGCGGCCCCGACGCGGGACCACACGGTGCGCGACGAGCGGGCGGGCGTGCCCTCCCGCGGCACGAAGGGCCAGAACACCCAGCGGCCGGTGATCACGAGCAGGGCGGGCAGGACGGTGACCATCGCGAGGAAGGCGCACACCACGCCCACGGCGCCCACCAGGCCCAGCGACCGGGAGGAGTTGATGTCCGCGAAGCCCAGACAGGCGAGGCCCGCCGCGATGGTGCCGGCCGAGGCCAGAACCGCCGGACCCGAGCGGACCAGCGCGATCCGCATCGCCTCGTGCCGGTCGGCGTGGCGGTGCAACTCCTCGCGGTAGCGGGCGATGAGCAGCAGCGCGTAGTCGGTGCCGACGCCGAAGACCAGCACCATCAGCACGCCCGCGCTCTGCGGGTCCACCGGCAGTCCGGCGTACCGGGCCAGCAGGTAGGTGCAGACCTGCGTGAGCACGGCCGCGAAACCGACGGAGAGCAGGGGCAGCAGCCAGAGCACGGGGCTGCGGTACGTGATCAGCAGCAGCACGGCCACCACCAGCCCGGTGGCGATCATCAGGGTGGCGTCCAGGCTGTCGAAGACGGCGACCTGGTCGGTGAGCGAGGCGGCGGGGCCGCCCACGACGACGTCCACACCGGGTGGCGCGTTGGCGCCCACCTGGTCGCGCAGTTCGTCGATCTTCGCGGTGATGTCGTCCTCGCTGTCCAGCGGCACCACCGTCATCAGCGCGTCGCCGTCCTCCGACGGGACGGGCGGCGACACCTCCTCGCCCTCGGCCACGTACCGGGCGAGCACCGAACGGTCGGCGGCCGCCTGCGCCTCGGCGCCCGCACCGGTGTGGACGACCACGGCGGGCATCAGCGTGTCCGTACGGAACCGCTCCAGCTCCGTGTTGACCCGCGCGGACTCCGCGCCGCGCGGCAGGAAGGCGTTGGCGCTCGAGTCCTCGACGTCGCCCAGACGGCCGGCCAGCGGCCCCAGGGCGACGGCCACGATCAGCCAGGCCGCCAGGACGAACCACTTGCCGCGCCGCCCACCGGGCGCACGGGCGACACGCCGCAACAGCGCACGCATGAGTAATCTCCTTCATGGGGAACGCGCCCGCCGGTCGGTGACCGGCGCGGGGCGCACGGGACCCGCACCGCGGCGCTGAGGTGTGTCGACCTGCCGCGGTGTACGGGACGGATGTGTGTCTCGGGTGTGGCATCGGACGATGTCCGGGGTGTTCCGCCGTGGTACGGCCGGGAGTTGCCGCTCCCGGCCGTACGTCTGCGGCGGCTACTCGATCTCGCGCATCATCTTCTCCATCGAGCCGACCGCGAGCCGGGTCTGCGTCAGCTCGTCCAGGGTCTGCCGCTGCTCCTCCGCCGTGCGGCGCTGCAGCTCCACGGTGTCCTCCAGGAGTCGCGCGTACCTCGTGGCGAGCTCCTTGTACTGCTCCTCGCGCGCCGCCAGCATCCGGGCCCGCCAGGTGGCCGCGACCTGCCAGACGATCACGATCATCAGACCGAAGAACCCGGCCGCGCCCACGGCACCGACCAGGACCCCCAGTTCCTCGGCTCCTGCGGCGAGAGTCACCACGTCCTCGTTCACTTCGCTTCCTCTTTCGCGGTCCGGCCGGCGGTGCGGTCGGGGTCGGTGGTCTCGGTGAGCGTCGCGGCCGCCTGCGCGACGACGCGCGGGGTGAGTTCGTAGAGGAACGGGGTGACGTCGTAGTACTTCATCGACTTGCCGTCCTCTCCGACCTCCAGCGTGCCGACGACCAGCCCCGCCGCTTCCAGCCGTTGCAGGTGCATGTGCAGCAGCGGGCGACCCATGCCGATCAGCCGGGCCAGCGCGCTGACGTAGTTCCGGCTCTCCAGGAGCGCCGCGACGATCCGCATGCGGTGCGGGTTGCCGAGTGCGGAGAGCACCTTGAGCAGCTCGTCGCCGGTCGGTGCCGGAGGTGGGGCCTCGGGCATCGCGGCCCCTTTCCGTCGTACCTGTCAGTGAAGGCTGACAGGGGGCGCGGAGACCTGTCAAAGATTCCTGACACATCTCGGGGACAAGTCGGGGGCGAGTAGGGGACGGGTGGGGGACACATGGGGGGTACCCCGGGGGCGGAACAGGGATATAAGATCCACCGCGCGGCATCGCGTGTCGGTCACCGTCTGGGTGAGGCATGGAGGCGCCGCGGATGCCCGTGGAGGCATTGACCCGTGTCAGTCGAGTTCAACCACACCATCGTTCTCTCCCGCGACCGGGAGCGGTCCGCGCACTTCCTCGCCGGAATCCTGGGTCTCGAGGTCGGCGAACCGGCCGGAATGTTCCTGCCCGTGACGACCGCCAACGGCGTCACCCTCGATTTCGCCACCGTCGACATCGACATCCCCGTGCAGCACTACGCGTTCCTCGTCTCCGAGGACGACTTCGACGCGATCCTCGCCCGGCTCGTGGCGGACGGGGTCCCCATCCAGGCCGACCCGCCCGGCCGGCACCCGCGCCGGATCAACCGCAACGACGGCGGCCGGGGCGTGTACTTCACCGACCCGTCCGGGCACGGCATGGAAGCCTTCACCCGCCCCTACGGGAGCGACCCGTCCTCGCCGTTGAACGGCGTCACGGAGGACGTGCCCGGGGCCCGCTGAACCGGCCCGTTGTCAGTCCCCCTCCGCATACTGGTGGCCTCAGGGAGCCGGATGTGCCGGATGTGAGGGGGATGGGGCGTGCGGACGGTGTACAGAGGTGAACTGCCGGTCGTCCAGGGGCGGTTCCACGTGGACAGCCGCCGGGACCCGTACGGCCCGGGGCCGTCGGAGGCCTGCGCCGGGCAGACCAACGGTCTGTGCGGCGCGGCCGTCCCGGGCTGTCTCCTGCTGGACACGGGGCCGTGCACCGGGAGGGTCGGCCTGACCGTCGAGGTGCACCGGGCGGCACCGCCCCTCGACGACGGCTGGGAGGAGGTCGTGGAGGCGTCCTTCCGGCCGGTCTCCGCGTCGACGGCCGTCCTGCCCTGCGGACACGCGGCGCTGTGCGAGGTGGACCTGCCGCCGGCCGACCACCGGGTGCGCTACTGCGGGCGCGGTCTGGACCGGGGTGAGGCGGCCGGCCTCCGCGCTCCCGCGGCTGCCGGGCCCGTCGGCCACTATCTGCTCCAGTTCTGGCCGGCCCCGCCCGCCGCGGACCTGGTCGTCCGGCAGACCTCGCGCAGCGCCCGGGACCGGCACCGGTACGCCCGCGCGCTGCCCGCCCCTCGGTGCGGGGCGCCGACCGAGCGTGAGCGTGCCGAGGTCCGCTCCTGGGGCGGCCGGCTGCCCAGCCGCCGGGTGCGCGAGGTCGGCGCCGACGCGCGCGGGCTCGTACCGCTGGACCGGGACCTCCTCGACGCCGTCGACGCGGCGAGTCCGGCGACGCAGCGGAGCCTCGCGCGGTGGGCGGCGCACCGTGCCCTCACCGTGGCGGGACTGGCCGACCTCGACTGGATATCGGCCGCGCTGGCCGCGCTGGACCGGGGGGAGCCCCTGCCGGCCCCGTTCGACGACCCCTGCCAGGTCTGGGACCGCTTCTTCACCGACGAGCGCATCGCGGCGGCAGCGGTGGACACGTCCACCGACTGCCAGGGCAAGCCACTACGGCGGACCATGGCCCTGCCCGCGCTGCGCGCCGCCGCCGACCCGGACCCCTTGCGTGCCGCGATCGGCGCGGTCTTCGCGGCGGCGGTTGCGTACGGCTCGGACTGTGGGGCGTTGTTCGCGGCGGCGCGGCGGGAGTTCCCGGTTCTGGGGCGGGCTGTGCCGCCGGGGTAGGGGAGTTGGTTGCTGGTTCGGGCGGGATCTGTTGCGTGCTGCGGCTCGGGCTCTGTCGTTGTGGGGGCGGTGGCGCGTGGTTCGGTCTGCCGGGCGTTGTTCGCGGCAGCGCGCCGGGAGTTCCCGGTTCTGGGGCGGGCTGTGCCGCCGGGGTAGGGGAGTTGGTTGCTGGTTCGGGGCGGGATCTGTTGTGTGCTGCGCTTGGGCGCCGTCGTTGCGGCGGCGTGCTGGGGAGGGCTGGGCCGCCGGGTTGGGGGAGCCCGTTGCTGGGCGCGAGTCCGGGGCCGGGTCTGCTGTCGCGATCGGCGCCGCCGTCCCGCGGCGGCAGCGGATGCGCACGGATACGACCGCCCGTCCCGTTGGCCGTCGCCCGCCGGGAGTTCCCGGTGCTCGACGGGGCTACGCCACCGGGCTCGGGGAACCGGTCCCCTGTCCTGGGTCCGGGTCCGCGCCCGAATTCGGGGCCGAGGCCGAGGCCGGGGCAGAGCCCTGGCCCCCCTTCGGGCCGGACCCCACGTCCCGGCGTGGCAGCAGAAGTGGCGTCGCCAGGAGAAGCACGCCTGCCAGGGCGACCGCCGTGCGCAGGCCGGTCAGGGCCGCCAGGAGGCCCCACAGGGCGGTCAGTGCCGCGGTCGTCAGCTTGCCGCTGATCGTCCAGGCGGTCAGGGTGCGCGCGACCCGGTCCGGCGGGGTCAGGTCCAGCCGTCGCGTGGCGAACACCGGGTTGTACACCCCCACCGACGTGATCAGCGCGAACTCGACGGCCATCACCAGGACCAGACCCGGCACGCCCGGGCCGACGAAGGCCAGCCCCACCGGCCAGCACACGCGCAGCACCCCGCTGGTGACCAGCACCCGGTGCTCCCCGAAACGCGCCACGAGCGGTCCGGCCAGCCGGGAGCCGACCAGGCCCCCGACGCACGGCACCGCGAAGGCGAGCCCGTACTGCCAGGGCGCGAAGCCCAGATCGCCCAGCATGAGGACGGCCAGCAGTGGCGCGGTCGCCATGATGAGGCCGTTGACCAGGACCGTGTTGAAGAACAGCGGACGCAGTCCGGGGGAGGTGAGGACGAACCGCCAGCCCTCCAGCAGGTCACTGGACCGCAGCCGGGAAGTCCGGGCAGGGCCCGCGTGCTCGGGGAGGGGTTCCCCGTCGCCGATCGCACGGATGCCCAGCGCCGACAGCAGATAGCTGGCCGCGTCGACCGCCACCGTCACCACGGGCCCGAAGAGACCGACGGCGGCCCCGCCGACCGGCGGCCCGAGCATCGTCGCGGTCCAGCTCGTCGCCTCGAAGCGGCCGTTCGCGGCCAGCAGGTCCTCCCGCCGCACCAGCGACTTGAGACAGGAACCGGCGGCCGCCCGGAACGTGATGTCGGCCGCGGCGACGACCACCGACACGACCAGCAACTGGGCGAAGCCGAGCCGCCCGAATACGAACGCGACCGGCACGGTCAGCAGCACCGCGCACCGGATCAGATCCGTCGCGATCATGACCGGCCGCTTGCGCCGGAACTCCACCCACGGCCCCAGCGGCACCGCCACCACCGCGCCCACCGCGAGACCGGCCGCCGCCAGCGCCGACACCTGCGCCGGACCCGCGTTCAGGACCAGGACCGCGATCAGCGGGAAGGCGTCGAACGCGAGCCGCGTGCCGAAGGTGCTGACGGCGTACGCCGCCCACAGCCACCCGAACCCCCGCCCCAGCGACCTGCCGCCCGTCCCGCCCGATTCCGCCGCACCCGATTCCGTCACGCCCGAAATCCAAGCGAGCGGACGCCCCCGGATCAAACAACCGACCACCGAAGTAGCACAACTGGCAGTTGTGTACCGATGGGGCGCGAAGACCGAGCCGTCAGTACCCCGGCGTGCCCCTACCGCGCCAGCAGCTTCCGCAGCACCCCCGTGACCTCACCGGGCGCCTCCTCCGCCATGAAGTGCCCGCAGTCGACGGTGTCGTGCGACAGATCCGGCGCCCAGGCCCGCCACAACGCGGCGGCGTCGTAACCGAGGGCCGCGCCCCAGTCCTGCTGGAGCACGGACACCGGCATCCGCAGCCGGGCGCCGCGCTCCCGGTCGGCCCGGTCGTGCTCGACGTCGATGCCGGCCGAGGCCCGGTAGTCGGCCACGATGGAGGGCACCGCCTCACGGGACGCCTTGAGGTACGCGGCCCGGACATCGGCGGGCAGGGCCCCCGGGTCGCGGGTCCAGACGTCGAGGAAGTGACCGAAGAACGCGTCCGGCGCGGCGCCGATGAGCTGCTCCGGCAGTCCCGGCGGCTGCGCCATCAGATACAGGTGGAAGCCGACCGCGGCCGTGGTGCCGTGCAGGACGTCCCACATGTCGAGGGTCGGCAGCACGTCCAGCGCCGCCAGGTGCGTCACCGCGTCCGGATGGTCGAGCCCCGCCCGCACCGCGACGAGTGCGCCCCGGTCGTGCCCCGCCAGCGCGAACCGCTCGTGCCCGAGGGCCCGGGCGAGGGCGACGACGTCGGCGGCCATGGTCCGCTTGGAGTAGGCGGTGCCGTCGGGATCGGACGGCTTGTCGCTGGCGCCGTAGCCGCGCAGGTCGGGGCAGATGACCGTGTGGTCGGCCGCGAGGTCGGCGGCGACATGCCGCCACATCAGATGGGTCTGCGGGAAGCCGTGCAGCAGTACGACCGGGCTGCCGGATCCGCCGACCGCCACATGCAGCGCGACACCGTCGGCGACCGTGACGCGGTCGTGGGTGAAATCGGGGATGGTCGGTGTCATGGGGAGCCGTGCCTCTCTTCTGCCGTACGCCGTGTCTTCCGTCGTACGTCGTCTCTTCTGCCGTACGTCGTGCCGGTGACTGCCTCCGAGCCTGCCGGGCCCGGATCAGCAAGCGATCAGCACGCGTACCGTGGTGCTCGCACGGGCGAGGCGGATCGGAACGGACGGAACATGGAAGCGGTCACGTTCGGTGTGCTCGGACCGGTCACGGCCGAGCGCGGCGGCGACCCGCTCGCCCTCAAGGGCCCCCGGCACCGTGCCGTACTGGCCCGGCTGGTCCTGGCCCGGCGGCGGGTCGTCCCCGTCGCCCGCCTGGTCGAGGACCTGTGGGAGGCACCCCCGCCGCGAGCCGTGGGAGCGCTGCGCACCTTCGTCGGGGACCTGCGCCGCGCCCTGGAGCCCGACCGCCCGCCACGCGCCCCGGCCCACCTGCTGGTCACCGAAGGCCCCGGATACGCCCTGCGCGCGGCGCCCGGCTCCGTGGACGCGTGGCGTTTCGAAACGGCCGTCGCCGAGGCCGACCGGGGGCCCGCCGCGCAGGCCCCGGAGCGGCTCCGGGCGGCCTTGGAGGAGTGGCGGGGTCCCGCGTACACCGAGTTCAGCGGGGCGGAGTGGGCCCGCGGCGAGCGCTCCCGGCTCACCGAACTGCGGCTGCGGGCCGTGGAACGCCGGGCTGAACTGCTCGTGGACCTGGGCCGGGCCGCCGAGGCCGTCCCCGACCTGGACGCGCACCTCACCGGGCACCCCTGGCGCGAGGAGGCCTGGCGCCTGCTCGCCCTGGCCCTGTACCGGACCGGCCGTCAGGGGGACGCCCTCGCCGTGCTGCGCAGGGCCCGCGGCCGGCTGGCCGGACAGCTCGGCCTCGACCCCGGCCCCCGGCTGCGCCGCCTGGAGGCCCGCATCCTCGCCCAGGACCCGGAACTGGACCCGCCCGGTGAACCGGCGGACGCGGCGGCCCGGTTGTGGGCGGCGACGACCGAGGCGTACGACCGCACCGTCGCCGCCGGCGCGCACGCCCGTCTGGAGTCCACCGTGGGCCTGCTGCGCACCCTCGCCGTCACCGGCGGCGGCGGGCTGGAGGCGGCCCGGGAGCACCGGACGGCGGCGATCGCGGCGGCCGAGGAGACGGGCGACGCGGAGCTGACGGCCCGGGTGATCGGCGCTTACGACGTCCCCGCCATCTGGACCCGCAGCGACGACCCCGAACGCGCCCGCCGGATCGTCGAGGCGGCAGAACGCACCCTCGCCGCCCTGCCCGACGACGCCACCGCCGACGCGGCGCGCTGCCGCCTGCTGGCCACCGTCGCCCTGGAGTCCCGGGGCGTACGGTCCGAGCGCGGTCCGCGCGCGGCGGCCGAGGCCGAGCGCGTCGCCCGCCGCCTGGACGACCCCGCGCTGCTCGCCTTCGCCCTTAACGGTGTCTTCATGCAGTCCTGCACCAGAGCCGGGCTGGCCCCCCGCCGCGACACCCTCGGCGCCGAACTCGTCGCCCTCGGCACCCGGCACGGCCTGGTCAACCACACCGTCCTCGGCCACCTGATCCGCCTCCAGGCCCGCTCGGCCCTCGCCGACCTCGCCGCCGCCGACGAGCAGGCCACGGCCGTGGACCGGCTGGCCGAACGGCACGACCGGCCGCTGGTGGCCGTCTTCACCGACTGGTACCGGGCCCTGCGCCTGGCCGCCACGGGCAGCCCGTACGACACCGCGGCGGCCGCCTACCGCTCCGCCGCCACCCGGCTCGACGGCGCGGGCATGCCCGGCCTCGAACGCGGGCTGCTGCCCCTCGCCCTGCTCGGCCTGCGCCTCGCCCACGGCCGGCCGGCCGAGGTGGACCCGGGCGCGGACTGGGGGCCGTACCGCCCGTGGGCCGAGCCGTTCGCCCTCCTCGCCGACGGCCGCACCGCCGAGGCCCGGACGGCCCTCGCCGCCCTGACCCGGCCGCCGCCCGACCTCCTGTACGAGGCACTGTGCTGCGCCGAGGCCGCGCTCGCCCTAAGACTCGGCGACCGCGCGGCCCTGGAGCGCACCCACGAACGGCTGCTGCCCGCGTCCGGCGAACTCGCGGGCGCGGGCAGCGGGCTGCTCACCTTCGGGCCGGTCGACGACTGGCTCGCGGCGATCAGGCGGGCGCTGGGGACAGGGGGATCGGCGTGAACATCGCGGGTTCCTCGTCGGGGGTCAGCGCGGTGGACCGCACCCGGCGGCAGTGCTCCACGCGCACCGCCTCGTACGAGGCGAGCACCGCGTCCCAGCCAGGGAGGCCGCTTCGAGCGTCGCGACCAGGGAGCGCAGGCCGCGTGGGTCGTAGCGAGGACGGCTGGGTGCACGCGCGGGTCCTGGAGGCGGACCTCGCGGTGGGCCCCTGACGCACGGACCGCCGACGGCCTCGCGGCCGGCCGTCGCCCGGTTGCCCGGACCCGCGTCGGGTACCCGGTGCGCATGAAGTGGCAGCAGGTGCAGGACGGTCCGTCCGCGGTGTACGTGGTGGTGCTGGAGGCCGGCGAGGACGCGGTCGCCGAACTCGGCGCCTTCGCCCGCGACCGGTCGCTCGGAGCGTCCCAGGTGACCGCGGTGGGCGCCTTCTCCGAGGCGGTCGTCGGCTGGTTCGACCGGCGGGCGAAGGACTACCGGCGCATCCCGGTGGAGGAGCAGTGCGAGGTGCTGTCGCTGATCGGCGACGTCGCCGTGGCCGACCAGGGGCCCACCCCGCACCTGCACGCCGTACTGGGCCTCTCCGACGGCTCCACCCGCGGAGGGCACCTGCTGTCCGGCCGGGTCTGGCCGACGCTGGAGGTCGTCGTGCGGGACAGCCCGGCCGAACTGGCCAAGACCCACCACCCCGACATCGGCCTGGCCCTGATCGACCCGGGCCGTGCGGAACCCCGTAGCGACGCCCAGGAGGCGCGATCATGACACGGCGCATCCGAGACGTGATGTCACCGGCCGCGGTGGCCGTCGAGCCCATGACGACGGTGGCGCGGGCCGCCCGGCTGATGAGGGAGGAGAACGTCGGCGACGTCCTGGTGACCTACGACTGCGACCTGTTCGGCATGCTCACCGACCGCGACATCGTGATCCGCGGCGTCGCCGACGGCCGGGACCCCGACGAGACCACCGTCGGCGCGGTGTGCACGCCGCCGCCCGTCGTCACCCTCGACCCGGACGACACCACCGACCACGCCGCCGAACTGATGCGGCACCACGCCGTGCGCCGGCTCCCCGTGGTCGAGCACGGCGGCGTCCCGGTCGGCGTGGTCACCCTCGGCGACCTCGCCACCGCCGACGACCCGCACTCCGCGCTGGCGGACATCAGCCGGGCCGCACCCGACCACTGACGTACCCGGGCGCCGGCAGCGCGACGGCACGGCGCCGGGCAGGGACGGAGGAAGCGACATGGCCCCCCTGGCACGAACCCCCCGGGCAGGTACGGGGGAGGACCGCCGCGCCACCGCCCGCACCGCGCGGCTGCGCAGCCGGATCCCGGAACCCGACGAGGAACCCGACCTGCTCGGCCAGTACCTGAGCCAGATCGGTGCCACACCCCTGCTGACCGCCGAGGACGAGGTACGGCTGGCCGTACGCATCGAGGCCGGCGTCCGGGCCAGGGAGGAACTGGAGTCGGCCGACACCGGTGAACCCGCCCCCACGCCCGGAACGCGCCGCGCGCTGGAGGAGACCGTCCACGACGGGCAGGCGGCCAAGGACCACATGGTGCGGGCCAACCTGCGGCTCGTCGTGTCGATGGCCAAGCGCCACGCCCACCGCGGGCTGCCCCTCCTCGACGTCATCCAGGAGGGCAACCTCGGACTGATCCGGGCCGTGGAGAAGTTCGACCACACCAAGGGCTTCAAGTTCTCCACGTACGCCACCTGGTGGATCCGCCAGGCCATCGAACGGGGCCTGGCGACGCACGCGCGCACGGTGCGGCTGCCGGTCCACGTCGTGGAGCAGCTCCAGAAGCTCGCCAAGGTCGAACGCAAGCTCCGCGGCGGCCTCGACCGGGAGCCCACCATCGAGGAGGTCGCCGCCGAGAGCGGCATCGACGTCGACAAGGTCGTCTGGCTGCGCCGGGTCGGACGGGACGCGGTCAGCCTGGACACCCCGGTGGACGAGACCGGCGAGACCGTCGTCGGCGACCTCATCCCGGACACCGAGGTCCTGCGGGCCCCGGAGGTCGCCGAGTTCCAGGCGCTCGCGGCCGAGCTGCGGGAGGCCGTCGGCACCCTCGCGCCCCGCGAGGCCCTGATCCTCAGCCTCCGCTACGGGCTGCACGACGGCCGCCCCCGCACCCTGCACCAGGTGGCCCAGCACGTGGGTCTCACCCGGGAACGCGTCCGCCAGCTGGAGAAGGCCTCGCTGGCCCATCTGCGCGCCCCCGAGACCCGGGACCGCCTGCTGGAGTGGGCGAGCTGACCACACCGGTGCGCGGGCCGGACGCGCGGCCGGGTTGCCCGGGCCGCATCCCGGAAACAACCTGACGGAGAACCCGTACGCGCTTCCCGTCCCCGCCCGCCCGAGGAGCACCGGTGAACGTCTCCCTCAGCGTCTGGCTGCTGACCGTCGCGGGCCTGTGCGTCCTCGTCGCCGCCGACTTCTTCATCGGCCGCAAGCCGCACGACGTGTCGATCCGGGAGGCCGGGATCTGGACCGCCGTCTGGGTGATCCTGGCCTGTCTGTTCGGTGTGGGGCTGATTCTGGTCGGCGGTGGCGGTCCGGGCGGCGAGTTCTTCGCGGGCTACATCACGGAGAAGTCGCTCAGCGTCGACAACCTCTTCGTCTTCGTCCTGATCATGGCCAAGTTCGCGGTGCCGTCGCAGTACCAGCAGCGCGTGCTGATGGTCGGCGTCATCGTGGCCCTGGTGCTGCGCGCCGCCTTCATCGCGGCCGGCGCGGCGATCATCTCCGCCTTCTCGTGGGTGTTCTACATCTTCGGCGCCTTCCTCATCTGGACCGCCTGGAAGCTGATCCAGGACGCCCGCAAGGGGGGCCACGACGAGGAGTACGAGGAGAACAAGCTGCTGAAGTCGATCGAGCGCCGCTTCGGTGTCGCCGACCGCTACCACGGCACCAAGCTGTGGGTGGAGGAGAACGGGCGGCGGGTCATGACGCCGATGCTGGTCGTGATGCTCGCCATCGGCTTCACCGACATCCTGTTCGCCCTGGACTCCATCCCCGCCATCTACGGTCTGACGCAGGACCCGTACATCGTGTTCACGGCCAACGCGTTCGCCCTGATGGGCCTGCGCCAGTTGTACTTCCTCATCGGCGGCCTGCTGAAGAAGCTGGTCCACCTCTCGTACGGCCTGTCGGTCATCCTCGGCTTCATCGGCGTCAAACTGGTGCTGCACGCCCTGCACGAGTCCGGCGTGCACGTCCCCGAGATCAGCATCCCGTTCTCGCTCGGCTTCATCGTGCTCGTCCTCGCCGTCACCACGGCGACGAGCCTGTGGGCGGCGCGGCGGCAGGAGCAGCCCTGATCCGCAGGGCGGGGCGGCGGGTCAGCGGCCCGCCCGTGACGGCCGGCCGCGCGAGACGACGCGGCTGCCGCCGCCGTCGACGACGCGGGCCTGGAGCGAACCGCAGGCGCACCGGGTCCACAGGGTGCCGCCCGCCCCGGTGGGGTGCGCGGACAGCACCTGGAAGGGCTCGGCACCGTCGGGCCACCCGCAGTGCGGGCAGACGACACCGGTAGTGCAGGGCATGGCGACTCCTCGTGCCTCGGTGGTGCGCCGGTGGGGCCGGCGGAGCTGACGCGGCGTCGACCGCCGCGACACAGCCAGAGTGCGGCTCTGCATCCGTTCACGTCCAGGTTGACTTTACGGACACCACCGTGAAGCGTGCACTTCATGATTGATCTGCGCAGGCTGCACGTCCTCCGGGCCGTCTCCCACTACGGCACCGTCACCGCGGCCGCCCGCGCCCTGCACTTCACCCCCTCCGCCGCCTCCCAGCAGATCCGGCAGCTCGCCCGGGACCTGGACGTGGACCTGCTGGAACCGCAGGGGCGCGGAGTACGGCTCACCCCGGCCGCGGAGAGCCTGCTCGCGCACGCCGACGCCATCGAGGCCCGCTGGGACGAGGCCGAACTGGATCTGCGGGCGGGGGAGGGCGCCCCCGCCGGGCCGCTGCGGGTCACGGGGTTCCCGGTCGCCGTCTCCGTGCTGCTGGCGCCCATGGCCGCGCGGCTGCGCGAGCGGCACCCCCGGCTGTCGGTCCGGATCCGGGAGGTCGAGGTGGCGGAGAGCTTCGACCTGCTCTTCGAGGGGGAGAGCGACCTGGCGGTGGTGGAGGCGACGCCGTCCAACCCGACGCGGTCGGACGCGCGCTTCGACCAGCGTCCGCTCCTGGACGACCCGTTCGACCTGGTCGTCCCCGCGGGCCACCCGCTCGCCGGACGGGACGGGGCGGACCTCGCCGACGTGGCGCACGAGGCGTGGATCGCGCCGGTGCCGCAGAGCCCCTGCCGGCCGCACGTGATGTCGGCGTGCGGGGCCGCCGGGTTCACCCCCGACGTGGTGCACCACGCGCTGGACTGGAACGTCACCGCCCACCTGGTCGCCCACGGGCTCGGCGTGGCGCTGGTACCCCGGCTCGCCCAGCTGACCCCCGAGCTGCCGATCGTCCGGGTGCCCTGCGCGGACCGCCCGCACCGCAAGCTGCTGACCTGCACACGGAGCGGTGGTCACCGGCGGCCGGCGGTCGCGCAGGCGCTGGCGGAACTGCGCACGCTGGCCGCCGCGGCGGTGGCCTGACACACGCCGGTCACGCTTGCCGGGCACACACGCGTACGGGACCGGAGCTCGGGCGAGCCCCGGTCCCGTACGCGTCCTGGGTGCCGCTCAGGCGGCGATGGTCTCGTCGGCGTGGCCGTGCAGCCGCGCGACGACCTCCGTCAGCTGGGCGGCCACCTCGGCGTCGTCCGCCGGGTGGGTCTCGGCGAAACGGGTCACCGAACCGGGGATGGACAGCTTGAGGTCCTCGATCACCTTGCCGCCGGCGATGCCCACCGCCTTGCGGGCCTCGTCCTGCGCCCACACGCCGCCGTACTGGCCGAAGGCGGTGCCGACCACGGCGACCGGCTTGCCCGCGAAGGCGCCGGCGCCGTACGGGCGGGACAGCCAGTCGATGGCGTTCTTCAGGACGGCCGGGATGGTGCCGTTGTACTCGGGGGAGAAGAGCAGGAAGGCGTCGGAGGCCTGGGCGGCCTCGCGCAGCTTCGCGGCGGCGGCCGGGACGCTGCCCTCGACGTCGATGTCCTCGTTGTAGAAGGGGATGTCGGCGAGCCCTTCGAACAGGTGCACCTCGGCGCCCTCCGGCGCGAACTTGACGGCCGCCTCGGCGAGCTGGCGGTTGTGCGAACCGGCGCGAAGGCTGCCGACGAGCGCAAGGATGCGGACAGACATGAGTACTCCCACTGAAACGATTGCCGCGATAGATCCGGACCGGGGTCCGTTTAACTTCTAACATCTCAAACGGACCGCGGTCCAGTTTTCTTCCCATGCTTTACGCTGGGTTCATGTCCGCCGCCCCGCCGCCCTTCCCGAAGTCCGAAGAGACCGTCGGCCAGACCGAGTTGGAGTTGCTGCAACTCGGCCCGGGACCGGCCGAGGACGAGCCCTGCCTGCGCGCCGACGCCGCCCGCAACCGAGCCCGGCTGCTGGAGGCCGCCGCGCGGCTGGTCGCCGAGCACGGCGCGGCCGGCGTCACCATGGAGGCGGTGGCCGCGGCGGCCTCGGTGGGCAAGGGGACGGTCTTCCGCCGCTTCGGCGACCGCACCGGGCTGCTCGCGGCCCTCCTCGACCACTCCGAGCGCAAGTTCCAGGCCGCCCTGCTCAGCGGACCGCCGCCGCTCGGCCCCGGCGCCCCGCCCGTCGAGCGGCTGCGCGCCTTCGGCTGCGCGATGCTGCGCCGCTCGATCGACGAACTGGACCTGCAACTGGCCGCGGAGCCCAGCGCGGAGCGCCGCCACACCTTCGCGCCGCGCCGCTTCCTACGCGGTCACCTGGCCCTGCTGCTGCGACAGGCGGTCCCGGACGGAGACAGTGAACTGCTCTCCCACACGCTGCTGGCCTACCTCGACGTCGCCCTGATCCACCACCTCACCGAACAGTGCGGGATGCCCTCGGAGCGGCTGCGCGAGGGCTGGCTGGACCTGGTCGCACGGGTCACCCGCACCGAGCCCCCGGTCGCCTGAGCCCCGACCGGAGCCCCGTATCCGGCTTCTGCCAAGATGCCGTACGTCATGGTGCAGATACCGAAACCGTCCGCCGCCGAGTCCCTCGCACCGCGCTCCGTGCCCACGAGCGCCGATGTGGCCCGGCTGGCCGGCGTCTCGCGCGCGACCGTCTCCTACGTCCTGAACAACACCGGCGCCGTCCGGATCAGCGAACCCACCCGCCGCCGGGTGCACGAGGCGGCCAGGGAGCTGGGATACGTCCCGCACGCCGCGGCCCGCTCCCTGCGCGCCGGACACAGCCGGATGGTCCTGATGCCCGCGCCGTCCTTCCCCGCGGGCCCGCTCTACAGCCGGTTCCTCAGCGAACTCCAGTGGGCCCTGGCCCGCCTCGACTACACGGTCGTGCAGTACGGCAGCGTCGGGCTGCACGGCTACGAGGCCGCCCGTGCCTGGGCGGAGCTGCGCCCGGTCGCCGTCCTCGTGCCCGGCGCCGACCTGGACCCGCAGGGGGTGGAGGTCCTCAAGCGCTCCGGCGCCCGCGCGGTCGTCACCCTCGGCCCCGAGGCCGTCGAGGGAGCGCACGCCCTGCTCACGGACCAGGAGAGCGTCGGTCACGGCGCGGTCCGCCACCTCTACGACCGGGGCCGGCGCGCCATCGGCGTGGTCGTGCCCGCGGAACACGGCCTCGACGTCTTCTCGGCGCCCCGCCTCGACGGCGCCCGCCGTGCCGTGCGCGGCACCGACGCCACCGTCACCGAACTGCCCCTCGCCTACGAGGAGCGGGACGCCGCCCGGCTGGCCGCCCGCTGGGGCTCCCTCGGTCTGGACGCGGTGTTCGCGTACAACGACGAGTACGCGATGCTGCTGATGCGGGCCCTCCAGGACGCCGGCCTCGCCGTACCCGGCGACGCGGCCGTGATCGGGGCCGACGACCTGATGCTGGGCCGCCTGCTCCGGCCCCGGCTCAGCACCGTCCACCTGGAGCTGCCCTCCGGCCGCGACCTGGCCGCACTGGTCGACCGCGCGGTCCACGACCCCGGCGCCGCGCCCGAGCGTCACAAGGTGCTGGGCGCGGCGGTGGTCCACCGCGAGTCGAGCTGAGCCCGTCCTACTGGCCGCTCTCGCCCTCGGCCTGCGCCTGTTGCTCGGCGACCGCCTTGCGCACCTCGTCCATGTCCAGCTTCCGGGCCTGGCCGATCACGTCCGTCAGGGCGTCCTCGGGCAGCGCGCCCGGCTGCGCGAACACGGCCACCTGGTCCCGGACGATCATCAGCGTCGGGATCGACTGGATACCGAAGGCCTGAGCCAGCTCCGGCTGCGCCTCGGTGTCCACCTTCCCGAACACCAGGTCGGGATTGGCCTCCGCGGCCTTCTCGTAGACGGGCGCGAACTGCTTGCACGGACCGCACCACGACGCCCAGAAGTCGATCAGAACGAACTCGTTGTCCGTGACCGTCTGGTCGAAGTTCTCCTTGGTGAGTTCCACGGTGCTGGTCATGAGGTGATCCCTCTTCCTGAATCGGGGTCTAACCGCCGGCACAACACTGCCGACCTGGTGGGTATTCCGCGCACGTACCCATGTGGCCACGTCGCACACCACCCACCAGACTGACCCCATGACGCAATCGGATTCCATCGCGTACGACGTCGTCGTGATCGGCGCGGGCCCCGTGGGGGAGAACGTCGCCGACCGCACCCGGGCGGCCGGTCTGTCCACCGCGATCGTGGAGAGCGAACTGGTCGGCGGCGAATGCTCCTACTGGGCGTGCATGCCCAGCAAGGCCCTGCTCCGCCCGGTCCTCGCCCGCGCGGACGCCCGCCGCCTGCCCGGCCTCGCCGACTCGGCGCAGGGCCCCCTCGACACCCCGGCGGTCCTCGCCCGCCGCGACGGATTCACATCCCACTGGAAGGACGACGGCCAGGTCCAGTGGGTGGAGGGCATCGGCGCCGACCTCTACCGCGGGCTCGGGCGGCTCGCCGGGCCGCGCACGGTGGAGGTGACCGCGCCCGACGGCACCCGCCGGGTGCTGACCGCCCGGCACGCCGTCGCCGTCTGCACCGGCAGCGGCGCCGCCCTGCCCGACCTGCCCGGGCTCGCCGACGTGCGCCCCTGGACGAGCCGCGAGGCCACCAGCGCCGAGAGCGCTCCCGGCCGGCTCATCGTGGTCGGCGGCGGAGTCGTCGCCGTCGAGATGGCCACCGCCTGGCAGGCCCTCGGCTCCCGGGTGACGCTCCTGGTGCGCGGCGACGGCGGGCTGCTCGCCCGGATGGAGCCCTTCGCCGGAGAACTGGTCGCCGAGGCGCTCACCGAGGCCGGCGTGGACCTCCGCACCGGCACCTCCGTCCGGTCCGTCACCCGCGAGGACGGCACCGTCGTCGCCGTCACCGACACCGGCGACCGCATCGAGGCCGACGAGATCCTCTTCGCCACCGGCCGGGTGCCCCGCACCGGCGACATCGGCCTGGAGACGGTCGGCCTGGAACCGGGCTCCTGGCTGTCCGTCGACGACAGCCTCCGGGTGGACGGCCACGACTGGCTGTACGCCGTCGGCGACGTCAACCACCGCGCCCTCCTCACCCACCAGGGCAAGTACCAGGCGCGCGTCGCGGGCGCCGCCATCGCCGCCCGCGCCTCCGGGGTGCCGATCCTGGAGTCCGACCCGTGGGGCGCGCACGCCGCGACCGCCGACCACGCCGCCGTACCCCAGGTGGTGTTCACCGACCCCGAGGCGGCCTCCGTCGGCCTGAGCCTCGCCGAGGCGGAGCAGGCCGGGCACCGGGTCCGCGCCGTCGACATCGACCTGGGCACCGTGGCCGGCGCGAGCCTCTACGGCGAGGACTACAAGGGCCGCGCCCGCATGGTCGTCGACCTGGAGGACGAGATCATCCGCGGCGTCACCTTCGTCGGCCCCGGCGTCGGCGAGATGATCCACTCCGCGACCGTCGCCGTCGTCGGCCAGGTGCCCCTCAGCCGCCTGTGGCACGCCGTCCCGTCGTACCCGACGATCAGCGAGGTGTGGCTGCGGCTCCTGGAGGCGTACCGCGACAACTGACGGCGCCCGCCGGGTCCGCGGCCGGTCAGGCCGCCGGACCCGGCAGCTCGAACCCCAGCGCCGCCGCGGCCCGCTCCGGCGTCGGCTGCGCCCACAGCTCGGCCACCGCCCGGCTCGACGACAGCGACCGCGACTCGGCCCGGTCCAGGTACAGCACGCCGTCCAGATGATCCGTCTCGTGCTGCACGATCCGGGCCGGCCACCCCGAGAACACCTCGTCCACCGCGAGCCCGTGCTCGTCCACCGCCCGCAGCCGCACCCGCGCCGGGCGTGCCACCACCGCCTGCCAGCCCGGCACGCTCAGACAGCCCTCGAAGAACGCGGCCCGCCCGCCGCCGACGGGCTCGTACGAGGGATTGACCAGCACCCGGAACGGCTGCGGCACCCGCCCCCGCGCCACCCGCACCTCCTCCGGCACCGGCGCCGGGTCCTCGATCACCGCGATCCGCAGCCCCACCCCCACCTGCGGCGCGGCCAGTCCGACGCCCGGCGCCTCGTGCATGGTCAGCCGCAGCGCCTCGACGAACCGCGTCAGCAACGCGGGCGGCAGCTGCCCGTCGAACGGCTCGGCCGCGCGGCGCAGCACTGGATCCCCGGCCTCGACGATCGGCAACGGACCGCCGGGAGCCAGCAGTTCCTCGACCCGCTCGGCAAGAGGGGAGCGTTTACGCGGAGTTCCCATCGCGCCAGCATGCCACGGCCGCCACCCCCGCCGAGGCTGCCCTTGTGACGTACGCCACTTCACAGGCCGGGAACCCGACGCGCGTCCGAACCGACCACTGGGACCGTCCCCTCCCCACGACGTCCCCGGAGCGCCCACCGATGACCACCACCTCCCCGGCCTCGACGGACGAGTCCCCGGACACGGCCGCGCCGCCGCCGCCCACCCGCGGCAGATGGTCCACCCTGCGCCCCCTCATCCTGCGCCTGCACTTCTACGCCGGTCTCTTCGTGGCCCCCTTCCTGCTGGTCGCGGCGACCACCGGCCTGCTCTACGCCGCCTCGTTCCAGGCCGAGAAGCTGGTCTACGCCCACGAACTGACCGTCGACGACGTGGGCGAGCGCAAGCTGCCGATATCCGAGCAGGTCGCCGCCGCCCGGCAGGCCCACCCCGAGGGCGGTGTGTCGGCCGTACGCCCCTCGCCCGAGGACGACGCCACCACCAGGGTGATGCTGTCCGGCGTCGAAGGCGTCGACCCCGGCCGCACGCTCGCGGTCTTCGTCGACCCGTACACGGCGAAGGTGCGCGGCGCCCTCGAACAGTACGGTTCCAGCGGGGCGTTGCCCCTGCGCACCTGGATCGACGAGTTCCACCGCGACCTGCACCTGGGGGAGACCGGGCGGCTGTACAGCGAGTTCGCCGCCAGCTGGCTGTGGGTGATCGCGAGCGCCGGGCTGGTGCTGTGGTTCTCCCGCCGCCGGGCCCGGCGCAAGCTGCGCGGGACCACCGGCCGGCGCCGCACCCTGGGTCTGCACGGCACGGTCGGCGTCTGGGCCGCGGCCGGGTTCATCCTCCTCTCGGCGACCGGCCTCACCTGGTCGACGTACGCCGGCGCGAACATCGAGGACCTGCGCGTCTCGCTCGGCCAGACCACGCCGTCCGTGTCGGCGTCGGCCACCGGGGGCGGCGAGCACTCGGGCCACGGCGCGGCGGCCGGCGCCGGCGGGGACGCGGCGCACGGCGTCGGCCTCGACAAGGTCCTCGCCGCAGCCCGTGCGAGGGGCCTCGGCGACCCCGTCGAGATCGTGCCGCCCGCCGACGCGTCCTCCGCCTACGTCGTCAAGCAGGTGCAGCGCAGCTGGCCCGAGAAGCAGGACTCGGTCGCCGTGGACCCGGCGACGGGCGAGGTGACGGACGTACTCCGCTTCGCCGACTACCCGGTGCTCGCCAAGCTCAGCCGCTGGGGCATCGACCTGCACACCGGCAGCCTGTTCGGGCTGCCCAACCAGATCGGCCTGATGCTCCTCGCCGCGTCCCTGATCCTGCTGATCGTCTGGGGCTACCTCATGTGGTGGCGGCGCGGCCGGGGCTCAGCCTTCGGCCGTCCCATCCCGCGCGGCGCGTGGCAGCAGGTACCGCCGCTGCTCCTGGTCCCGCTGCTGGCGGCGGTCGCCGTGCTCGGCTACTTCGTCCCGCTGCTGGGCATTCCCCTGGCCGCCTTCGTCGCGCTCGACGTCGTACTCGGCGAGATCGCCCACCGGAGGGGACGCCGGACACGGACGGAAGGCGTGGCGGCGGGCCGCTGACCGGGCGGCGGGGCGCCGATGCCACGCACCGCCGCTCCGCCGCACCCGCCGCTCCGCCGTATTCGCTCCTCCACCGCATCCGCGCCCCGGCCGCCGCTCAGCGCCCGGCGAAGTCACCCGCCAGGGCGGCGGCGATCCGCAGCTGGGCGTCGGCCTCCTCCTGCCGCCCCTGCCGTTCGAGGGTCCGGCCCAGCATCAGCCGCGCGTACTGCTCGACGGGATCGCGCTCGACGAGAATCCGGAGCTCGGACTCCGCCCGCCGCAGCTGCGCCGAGTGGTAGAAGGCGCGCGCCAGCAGCAGGCGCGGTCCGGTCTGCTCGGGCACCTCCCCGACCAGCCCGTCCAGGACGCGCGCGGCGGCCGCGTAGTCCTTGGCGTCGAAGAACATCCGCGCGCGCTCCCAGCGCTCGGCCGGCGTTCCGTGGTCGTAGTACGTCATGTCCACTCGTGACCTCCTTCGACAGCCTGCAACCACGACAGGTGGTTGAACATTCCACCACCTCGGCGCGGGCCGGTTGCCGCCCCACGAAGGTGACGCCCCGGCGACCGTCTGACGCGTGGGGCCGTCCGGGGCTAGGTTGGGCGTCATGAGCAATCTTGATCGCGAGGCGGTACCCAGCCTGTGCGGCGGCCGCGGCTTCGTCGTGACGGAACCCGTGCGCGAACTCCTCAGCCCTCGGAACGTCAAGCTCGGCGAGTCCACCGAGGTCCGCCGACTGCTGCCCAACCTCGGCCGGCGCATGGTCGGAGCCTGGTGCTTCGTCGACCACTACGGTCCCGACGACATCGCCGACGAGCCCGGCATGCAGGTGCCTCCGCACCCGCACATGGGCCTCCAGACGGTCAGCTGGCTGCACGAGGGCGAGGTCCTGCACCGCGACTCCACCGGCAGCCTCCAGACCATCCACCCGCGACAGCTGGGCCTGATGACGTCCGGCCGCGCGATCAGCCACTCCGAGGAGAGCCCCCGCCCGCACGCCCGCCGCCTGCACGGCGCGCAGCTGTGGGTCGCCCTCCCGGACGCTCACCGCCACACCGACCCGCACTTCGAGTACCACGCCGAACTGCCCCTGGTCACCGCCCCCGGCCTGTCGGCCACCCTGCTCCTGGGCACCCTCGACGGCACCACGTCCCCGGGGACGACGTACACCCCACTCGTCGGCGCCGACCTGACCCTCACCGGCGGCACGGACGTACGCCTCCCGCTGGAACGGGACTTCGAGTACGCGGTCCTGTCCATGTCCGGCGAGGCCCATGTCGACGGCGTGCCCCTGGTACCGGGCTCGATGCTCTACCTCGGCTGCGGCCGCGACGAACTCCCCCTGCGCGCCGACTCGGACGCGGGCCTGATGCTGCTGGGCGGCGAGCCGTTCGAGGAAGAGCTGATCATGTTCTGGAACTGGATCGGGCGGACCCAGGAGGAGATCGTAGAGGCACGTCGTGACTGGATGGAAGGGTCAAGATTCGGCGAGGTGAAGGGCTATGACGGTGCCCCGCTGCCCGCTCCTGCGCTGCCTCCGGTGCCGCTGAAGCCGCGCGGAAGGATTCGCTGACCTGCGGGAATGGCTGACGGTCCGGACGGACGGCGGGGCGGCCGTCCGGCGTCGTCCCTCGCAGGCTCCGCAGGGGCGTTGGGCGGCTAGGTGTGCTGTATGAGGCCCGATGCGCCGTGCCGTGCCCGTCGAAGGTGTGTCCATCTGTGGGTGGTTGTGGCAGGACACTTGCTAACCCTTTGCCAACTCTACTGATGTGTCATCAGATGGCGGCGGAGTTCGTGGCTCATCTCTGCCGTGGTGGGGATGTCAATGCAGGCTGGGTGACCGTCGGATGGATTCCGAACCAGCGGGTGACCGTCGCGGAGCCCCCCAGCCTGCATCGGTACATCAGGAGCCGCTCCGGGAACTGCCCCGACGCCGGCCGGCACCGTCGCCTCCGGTCCGGCGTCCTGACGCTGTCGTCGGCCGGTCAGGGGTGGTCAGACCAGGACGCGTATGCCGGCCGGCAGGCCGAACTGGTCGCGGGACCAGCCTTCGTAGATGCTGTCGGCGACGTTGCACAGGTGGTTCATCGCCGCGTGGACGTCGCGCCAGTGGCGCTGGAGGGGCTGGTCGAGGCGGAGGGATCCGCCACCGGCGCGGCGGAAGAGTGCGTCGACGGCGTCGGTGGCGCGGCGGGAGGCGCGGACCTGGTTGCGGCGGGCCTCGGCCCGGGCCTCCAGACTGATGGTCCGGCCCGCGAGGACGTCCTCGTACATCCGGTCCATGGTGGCCAGCAGGTGGGTGCGGCTGGCGTCCAGGTCGGCGGCGGCTTCGCCCAGGCCGGTGAGCTGGTGCGGGTCCTCGGCGGCACGACTGCCGACGATGGTGATGCGCTGGCGGGTGTAGGCCAGGAAGGCGGCGAGTGCGCCCTCGGCGATGCCGAGGGTGGCGGCGCTGATCGCGCTGGAGAACATGACGCCGAACGGCATCGCGTACAGCGGGTTCCCGGGCCGGTTGCGCTCGGCGAGGATGCCTTCGCCGACCTCATGGGCGTCCAGGGTGCGGTGGTCCGGGACGAAGGCGTTTTCGACGACGATGTCCTTGCTGCCGGTGCCGGCGAGGCCGACGACTTTCCAGCTGTCCTGCAGGATGTCGTAGTCCGCGCGGGGCAGGACGAAGTGCCGCATGTCCGGGGGCGGGGTGATGTTGCCGGCGTCGTCCGTGACGATGCCGCCCAGGACGGCCCAGTCGCAGTGGTCGCTGCCGGAGCCGAAGGGCCAGCGTCCGGAGAAGAGGAAGCCGCCGTCCACCTTCCGGGCCCGGCCGTTGGGCGCGTACGGCGAGGAGATCCAGGTGTCCGCCTTCTCGCCGTGCTCTCCCCAGAGCTCCCGTTGCAGCCTCGGGTCGGAGAAGGCCAGCTCCCAGGGGTGGATGCCGACCACGCCGCCCACCCAGCCGGCGGCAGGATTGCGGGCGGCCAGTGCCATCACCGTCCGGTAGAACTCACCGGGTGTCGCCTCGTAGCCGCCGAACTCGCGCGGTTGCAGCATCCGTACGACACCGGTGGAGCGCATCAGCGCGGCGGTCTTATCCGTCAGCCGGCCGGCGTCGTCGTCCTGGACGGCCTGCTGCTCGAACTGCGCGGCGAGTTCCTCGACGCGTTCGTTCACCTCGTGCATGGAGTGAAGTCCTTGTTCCTGGAGTTGTCGGTGGTGATCAGTGGTGGGCGATGAACTCGGCCACCAGCCGGTTGAATTCGGCGGCGTGCTCCAGTTGGGCCCAGTGACCGCAGCGGTTGAAGAGCACCAGGCGGGAGTCGCGGATCGTGGAGACCAGGCGCAGGGAGTTCTCGAAGTGCACCACCCGGTCGTCGCGGCCGTGGACGATCAGGCTGGGCGCGGTGATCCGGGAGATCTCCGCGTCGGTGGCCGAGCTGCCGACCTGCCTGGTCCGCTGAAGGTGTTCCAGGAAGTTCTTCAGGTGGTCGGGCCGTGACCGGGCGGCCGTAGTCCGGGCGCGGGCGAGTGCTTCGCGGTCCGGGCCGGTGCGGAAGGTCATGACGTCGACCAGTTCGGCCATGGTGGCCTCGGACGGGTCGGCGTAACCGCGGATGAGGATCTTGAGTCCCTCACTGGGACCGTCACCGGGGCCGAACAGGCCGGGGCCGCCCCTGCCGGCCGGAGCGCCCATGGTGACGACGTGCGAGACACGGTCGGGGTGCAGGGCGGCCAGGCGCAGTGCGGTCATGCCGCCCATGGAGTTGCCGACGAAGGCGGCCTTCTCGATGCCGAGGGCGTCCAGGAGCTGAACCGCCGCGGCGGCGTGGTCGCGTTCCCCACCGGAAACGGTGTCCGACTTGCCCCAGCCGGGCATGTCGACGGCGATCACCCGGTACTGCTCGGCGAGGGTCGGGATATTGGGGGAGAAGTTGCTCCAGCCGGTGGCGCCGGGTCCGCTGCCGTGAAGGAGGACGACGGGATGGCCCTCGCCCGCTTCGTTGTAGTGCAGGGTCCAGTCCTCGGTGGTGACGGTCCGGCTGGTGCTCTCTTCGGTGAGGGCGGCGGTGGCTGTCACAGCCAGGCTCCTTCCAGGGGTGTGGGGGCGAGGGCGGCGGCCGCGGTGGTGGCGGTTCCGTACCGGCCGCGGTGGAAGACGAGGGGACGCTGGGCGTGCTCGCCGTCGTGCAAGGAGAGGGCGGTGACGCGCCCGACGGCGAGCTGGTGGTCGCCGACCGGATGGTCGTCCACGAGCTCGCAGTCGGCCCAGGCGATCGCGTCGGTCAGTACGGGGGAGCCGGTCGGTCCGGGCACCCAGTCGACGGCACCGAAGCGGTCGACGCCGCGGGTGGCGAAGACCCGGCAGATGTCCTGGTGGTCCTCGCCGAGGATGTTGGCGCAGAAGGCGCCGGCGGTGCGGATTCGCGACCAGGTCGAGGAGTTGTGGTCGGGGAAGAAGCCCACCAGCGGCGGACTCAGGGAGATGGACGTGAAGGTGCCGACGGCCATGCCGACCGGACCGTCTCCCGTCATGGCCGTGACGACCGCGACTCCGGTGGGGTAGTGCCCGAGCACACTGCGGAAGGCTGCCGGGTCGTGGTGATCGACGAGTGTCACCGCGGGTCCTTTCCAGGTGGTTCCTGTGTCGCGTGCGGCACGGGGCTCACGCCTGCTCGATCCGGGTGATGAGGGCGGGCGGCAGTGCCTTGGACGCCTCGGGCTGGTGGTGCCCCCAGATGCTGAACCGGTCGAAGGTCCTCGACTCCCAGGTGAGGTCGTCCACCGCGATACCGCCCCAGCCGTACTCGATCTGGAAGGCGGCCGGCGTGTGGAGGTAGAAGGAGGTCATCAGGTCGTTCACGTGGCGGCCCAGGCTCAGGGCGAGCGGCACGTCGTTGCGCTCGCACAGGTCGAGCGCGGTGCCGACGTCGTCGATGGAGTCGACCTCCAGCATCAGGTGCTGCAAGCCGGTCACCCCGGGCACTTCGCCGATGGCGAGCGTGTGGTGGCGCCCGTTGACGTGGTAGAAGCGGATCTGCAGCGTGCCGTCGATGACGATCCGGTCGGACAGCTTGAAGCCGAGCACCCCGCTGAAGAAGGCGTCGGCCTGGGCCAGGTCCGGCACCAGCAGCACGATGTGCCCCATGCCCTGCTCCCCGGTCTTGAAGCCGCTGAGGGGACGGCCGGGCCGGAAGGTGGCGGGACGGTGGTCGCGGCCCCAGGACAGCTCGTGCCGCAGACCGAACGGGTCGGTGAACCACAGCAGGTTCTCCACCGCACGCTCGCCGGCCAGCTCCGGTGTGCCGTCCGTGACCTCCACGCCGTGATCGGCCAGCCGCTTCGCCATTGCCCGGGCCGTCCGCTCGTCGGGAACGTTCCATCCGATGTACGCGACATCGTCCTTCTCGCCCGGGTGCAGGGCGAGACGCCAGGCGGCGTCGTCCATGCGCAGCAGGACGGTGCCGTCCTCGCGCCGGGGGGCGAGTTCCAGGCCCAGGATGTCGGGTCCGAGGGTGGCCCACTGCTCGTAGGAGGGGGTGGTGATGCCCAGGTAGGCGAGGGACTGGATCACGGTGACCTGCCGATCGGGAAGCTTGATGACGAACGCTTAATCTAGATTGTGCATTCTAGGAAGTGCTCGAAACGGTAGCTCCGCAGGCGTGTGGTAGCAAGGGGGCATGGCAAAGAGGGCCGGCGTGCAGCACCGGCAGAGCGAAGAGACCCGGCGTCGCATCCTGGAGGCGACCCTCGAACTGGCGGCGGAGCGCGGCTACGAAGGCACCACGATCGCGCTGGTCACCAAGCGGTCCGGGCTGCCGTCGGGCTCCGTCTACTGGCACTTCGACAACAAGGACAGCCTCTTCGCGGCGCTCATCGAGCAGAGCTTCGAGGAATGGGCCCGGCAGACCGGCTGGGCCGGCGATTCGGGACCCTCCTCGCACCGGCGGCTCATCGACTTCATGCGTGACCGTCTGACCGCCGACGATTTCAGTCATGGGTTCTGGCGGCTGGGGCTGCTGCTGGCACTGGAGCGGCGCATGGCCGACTCGGCGGCACGGCAGCGTTTCCTGGAGATTCGATGCCGCATGCTGGACGTGCTGGTCCGCTGGTGGACGAACGTGCTCCCCGGCGAGGTGACCGCCCGGGACGAGGGCCTGGCCCGCCGCCTCGCGCAGTTCGCGCTGGCCGCCTCCGACGGAGTCTTCATCGCTGCGGCGGCAGGCGACGACTGGGACTTCCAGGGGCTGTCGGACATGCTGGCGGACGCTCTGAACCACCAGGTCGCGCGGGCCGTCCGTGAGACTCGGGAGGTCGCCGGAGCGCAGACGACGCCGTGACGACCGCTGCTGTTGTGACGGCGGGGCGATGGCGGGCCGGCGCCGGATGCGGTGTGGGAGGAATCCGGAGGCATGCTCGGAGACCCCGCTCCATGGGGCAAGATGTGCCTAATGTCCGCTTTCCTTATGATGGCCGGGGGGCGAGGCCAGGGATGGGCTGATGCCGATGAGCGGACCCGTGCATGCCGAGGGGGCCGGCGCGGGAGAGGAAGACCCGCGGCCGGAGCCCTATGCCGCCACTGCCTGGCTGGACCGAGTGGGCACCGTCCAGCTGTGGAGTTCAGAGGCGGAAGCCCTCCTCGGATACCCGGCGAAGGAAGTCTGCGGCACACCGGCGGTGGAACTGCTGACCGGGCGTGGGGACCGCGAAGCGGCGCTTGCCGGGCGTGACCGGCCTGAGGCCGGCCAGAGCTGGGACGGCGTTCTCGCCTTGCGTCACCGTGACGGGCACGAGGTGAGGGTCGCGCTGCGCGTACGTCCGCTCATGGACCGGGAGGGCCGAGCGGGATGGTCGGTCTCCGCAGGGGACGCTCGGCGGATCGAGCGGGAGGACATCGACCGGGCGATGATGCGAGCCCTGTTCGAGCAGTATCCCGCCCCCATCGCCATCATGGACGGCGAGTTGCGGTACCGGCTGCTGAACGGAGCGGCGGAGCAGGTCCTCACCCGCCCCGGAAACCAGCTCATCGGCCGGCCCGTCGGCGAGGACACCTCCCACGTCGAATCCGGAACGGTCGACCGGGTTCTGCGGCAGGTGCGGGAAACCGGTGAGCCCGTCCTCAGCCTTCCGGTGCGCGGGAGCCCTCCGTCCGGTCCGGACCGCGACCGGATGTGGTCGCTGTCCACGTTCCGGCTGACCGACCCGACCGACCGTCTCCTCGGCATGTGCCAGACGTACGCCGACATCACGGACGGGTACCGGGCCGAGCGGCGCCTGGAACTGCTGACCAAGGCCGGAGCGGGCATCGGTGCCACGCTGGACGTGGCACGCACCGCGCAGGAGCTGGCGGACGTCCTCGTGCCGGCCCTCGGTGACGTGGCCTGGGTGGCCCTGTCCGAGGCCGTGCTGGAGGGGGACGAGCCTTCGAAGATGTCCGGACCGGGGCGGTGGAATCTGCGCCGGATCGGCGTGGCCCCGCCGGGGGAGGGCTGGCCGACCGGCCTCCCGGCCGCGGGCGCGGTTCCGCCCGCGCTGCCGAACCACCCGCTTCTCCAGAGAATCGGGCAGGGTGAGACCGTCCTTCTGCCCGACCTGGACAGCGTGATCGCCGCAGCCGAGGAGCACTCCGAGCTGGCACATCTGTTCGTCCCCGAGCACGGCCACTCGGTGATCGCCGCTCCGTTGTTCGCCCGTGGCCTCGTCCTCGGTACCGTCGTCGTCTGGCGCACCCGCCGCCCCGTCCCCTTCGGCCAGGAGGACGCCGACCTGCTGACGGAGATAGCGTCCCGGGCCGCACTCGGCGTGGACAACGCCCGCCGTTACACGCGCGAGCACCGGGCGGCCGTCGCCCTGCAGCAGCGCCTGCTCCCCGCGGCCACCACCAACACCCCCGCGGCGGAGACCGTGGGGTGCTACGTGCCCGCGGGAGGCGGAGCGGAGATCGGCGGCGACTGGTACGACGTCATCGCCCTCCCGTCCTTCCGCGTCGCCCTCGTCGCGGGTGACGTCACGGGACATGGGCTGCCCGCCACCGCCACCATGGGCCGGCTGCGCACGGCCGTCGACACACTGGCCGACCTGGAACTGGACCCGGACGAACTCCTCACCCACCTCGACGACCTGGTCCAGCAGCTCCAGGACGAGGCGCCCCACCAGGGGGACACCGTCGGCGCCAGCTGCCTGTACGCCGTCTACGACCCCGTCACCTGCCAGTGCACCCTGGCCAGTGCCGGTCACCCACCGCCCGTCGTGGTCCGGCCCGACGGCACCGTCGAAGCCGTCGAGATGTCGCCCGGACCGTTGCTCGGTGTGGGCGGGATGCCGTTCGAGACGACCACGTTCGACCTCGAACCCGGCAGCACCATCGCGGTGTACACCAAGGGCGTCATCTACCGCGACGACCACGATCCCGACGCCGGTCTGCGGCGGCTGACCGACCGTCTCGCGCGGTTCGCCGGCCCCGGCCGTGGTCTGGACGGTGTGGGACACGAGCTTCTCCGGAGCCTCGGCGATGCTCCGGTCCGTGACGACATGGCACTGCTCCTGGCGCGCACGCGTGCCATCGCTCCGGCGAACGTCGCGACCTGGGAATTCCCCGCAGACCCGTCCGCCGTCGCCGCCGCCCGCCAGGCGGCGGCGAGGCAGCTGGCCGCGTGGGGACTGGACGAGGTGTCCTTCACCACCGAGCTGGTCGTCAGCGAACTCGTCACCAACGCCGTCCGGTACGCGGGCGGTCCCATCGGGCTGCGCCTCATCCGGGAGAACGTGCTCGTCTGCGAGGTCAACGACCCCAGCAACACCCAGCCACGGCTGCGCCGGGCCCGTTGGTCCGACGAAGGGGGCCGAGGTCTGTTCCTCATCGCCCAGCTCACCACCCGCTGGGGCAGCCGCTACGCCCGGAACGGGAAGACCATCTGGACCGAACAGCCCCTCACTGCTGATCTCGGCGTGCTCGACTTGCTGCCGTGAACGCGGCCGGAGTTCGCCAGCCCCTCAGTCGCTTCCGGGCGAGCGCTGAACTCAGTCGGACACCGGTGGTGTCTTCGGTGCGCGGAACAGGCAGCCGACCGCGGCGGCGAGAACGATGATGCGACGGCGACGAGCGAGGCCGACAGGCCGTCCATGAAGGCGGACTTGACGCCGTCTGCCAGGGCCGCGCCCCGGGAACCGAGCCGATCGGCGACATGCAGCCCCGCCGCGGTGGTGTCGTTCATCGCGGAGGCGACTCCCTGCTGGCCGCGGCCGAGTGAGCCGGTGATGGCGGAGGTGCCCACGGCTCCGGACCGGCCGATGCCAAAGCCCGCCAGGACGAGTCCGCCGAGGAACGGCAGGCGAGCAGGGCGTGTTCACGCCGCAGGCCGAGCCAGGCGTACGCGGTGAAGGCCAGCACCGTGATTACGAGGGCGGCGATCACGACGGGCTCCGTCCAGCCCTGCTCCTTGCCTTCGATGATGGCGAAGGCAAGGGTGCCGATCCCGACTGCGGTGCAGACGGCCCTGGACACGTCGGGTGGGGACGGGTGCTCGTCCTTGGTGTTGGGCGACAGGAGGAGGGCGGCCACGACGGCGACCGCGGCGCTGGTGATGAAGATCGACCGCCATGAGAACCACATCAGCAGGGCCCCCGTGGCGAGCATGCCGATGATGGCTCCGGCGGCGGCGACGGTGCCCGCGATGAGGACGTTGCGGCGCCCGATGCGGTCGCCGATGGCACCGAGGGGCAGGATGAGAGCGGCCAGGGCGACGGTGTAGCCGCGACGACGAGAACCAGGGACAGGCACATGGCGAAGAGCATGCCGTTGTGGCCGGCCCGGCCGGTCGCGACGGCGTCTTCCCGGTCTTCGGGCTGGTTGTCGGGCGTGCGGTGGGGGCTGGCGGACGTGAGGTACCTGTCTCAGTCGGTGCCGGGCTGGAAGAGTTTGAAGACCAGGCGTGCGCCGGTGCGCTGCGCCGCGTGGCGTAGGCGCACCGGGGCCGGCAGGGCCGGGGTCGGCGTCGGGGGAGTGGCGGCCAGACGGGGGAAGAGCGCTTCGGCGTTGGTGCGGTTGACGGCCTTGAGTGTGCCCGCATCGACGTTGCTGTCGAGACCGCCCGCGAAGTACTGCCCCGCGGGAGTGGGCGCGAAGGGCCAGTCACTGCCGAAGAGCACGTGTCCGGGGCGGGCGAAGGCGATCAGGGTGGGCAGGGCGGCAGGGCTGGAGGACAGGGCGGTGTCGAAGTAGAAGGAGCGGAAGTCGTCCAGTACGTCGAGCGGGCTGCGCGCGGTGTCGTTGGCGATGGTGAGAGCCATGCGGTGCGAGGAGTAGGGCACGAAGCCGCCGGCGTGGCTCAGGATGAACCGGACGTTCGGGTAGCGGCGCGGAATGCCGTTGCGGACCAGCAGGTAGGCGGCGCGGGTGGTGTCCAGAAGGAAGTCGGCGGCGAAGGCGGGAATGCCGTCGACCGGGGCAGCGGGCAGCTCGGCCGGGTGGACGAAGACCACTGCGCTGCGGTCGTTCAGCGTCTGCCACAGCGCGTCCTGGCCGTCCACGCCCAGGTAGGTACCCCGGTTGTTGGCGAGCAGGGTGACGCCGTCGGCGCGCAGGTCGTCCAGTGCGCGCGCGGCCTCCGTGGCCGAGGCGTCGGCGTCGGGCATGGGCAGGGTGGCGAAGAAGCCGAAGCGGCCGGGGTGGTCGGAGACCAGGGTCGCGGAGTGGTCGTTGAGGCGCCGGGCCAGGTCGGCGGCCTCGGCGGGTTCGGTGAGGAAGCCGGTGCCGGGCGTGGAGACGGAGACGATCGACGTGGTGATGCCGAGCAGGTCCATCAGTCGCAGGGCGGACTCGGGGCTCCAGTCGGGCAAGGCGCGGCCGCCGGCGTCGGCGATGCCGGCCTTGGCGAGCTCGTCGCGGTAGAAGTCGGGCACCACATGCTGGTGGACGTCGATGCGCTGTGCCGAAGGGGACATGAAGCGGCCTTTCGTGCGGTCTGGGGGGAACGGCGGGAAGCTGTGTCCTTCCGGTCGTCGGCCGTGCACTGCCGCCCCGTCCGACGCTCTGGGTATCGGTGTCCGGGGTGGCGAAGAAGCCCGGTTCGGCGGTGGCGCAGGGCCGTTGGGCGACGGGAAGAAGCGATCGGGGGGGGAGGGGCTTCAGGTGAAAGGGCTTCAGGTGAAAGGTCTTCAGGCGAAAGGCCGGCGCGTACCGTCCCCGCCGTCGCGCTGGACCATGTCGTCCAGCAGATGCCCGAAGTCCGGATCGGACACGCCGGGCAGTTCCCGCATCGGGGCCGAGGTGAAGCCGACCTTGTGGCCGATCACCGTCGACCCGGCGGCCAGGCGGCGGGCGACGTTGTCCTGCTGGATGGCGTAGGCGTCGGCGGGATCGAGATCGGGCCACGTCGAGGAGGGCGGTTCGACCGGTGTCGTGCGGCGTTCGGCCTCGCGCAGCAGCCGGGTGGCTTCCCCGCGTCGCCGGGCAGCCGACGGCCTCATGCGGTACTCCTTGCCGCCATGTGTGTCGCCGCCTCGTAGACCAGCCGGGCGTGCAGTTCGAACATCGCCACGAGGTCGACGGCGTCACCGTTGATCTCGCGCTGGACGAACAGCCCGTCGGCGCCCGCGACGGCGTAGGTCGTCAGAGCGTGCACGGACCCCTCGTCGAGGTCCGGGACGAGCGTCCGGGCCACCTCGGCGATCTTCGCGCACGCGATGTCGCGGACCTGGAGGAACACCGTCCGGCCGCGGGGTTCGGCGGGGCGCCGCTCCAGCGCGAGCATCAGACCGAGGCGGAGGAAGTCGGGGGCGTCGATCAGTGACTTCGCCACGTTCCCCGCCATGGCGGTGACCCGTTCCAGCGGGCTGCCCGTCTCTTCGCTCGGAAGCTCGAGAGCGGCGAGCCACGTTTCGAAGCTCCGCTCGATGACCGCGGCGATCAAGTCGTCCTTGTCCTTGAAATGCCAGTAGATCGAGCTGGCGGGCAGGCCGCACTTGGCGCTGACGGCCGCGATCGACGTGCCTTCGTACCCCCGCTCGCCCGCGATCTCCACAGTGGCGTCGAGGATGCGCTGCCGTGACTCGACTCCGTTCGCGCGCTTCTTGCGGGTCGTCTGCGGCTTCGTCATGGCAGGTGCCCCTCTTGGTGTGCGCTTCTCGCCGGCTGCTTGACCCTATCCGGCGACGAGCCTACTGTAGCACTCGTTCCAATTGGAGTGAACGATACAGCAAGAGCCGTGTGCATGATCGACAGTGAGGTGGCCTGATGAGCGAGACCAGGGCCGGGGCAGAGACCGAGGACAGCGCCTACGACGTGGCGGTGATCGGTTACGGGCCCACGGGCGTGACCGCGGCGAACCTGCTGGGTGCGATGGGGCTGCGCGTCGTCGTCCTGGAACGGGACGTCGGGATCTTCACGCGCGCACGGGCCATCTCCACCGACGAGGAGGTCGTCCGCATCTGGCAACGGATCGGCCTGGCCGAGCGCCTCAAGCAGGACATGCTGACCGAGCGGCCGGTGGACTTCGTCGACGCCCAGGGCCGTACGTTCCTCAGCGCGGCCCCCACTCCGCGCGGCCACGGCCACCCGCCCCAGATGTTCATCTACCAGCCGGCGCTGGAGCAGGTCCTGCGTGACGGTGTCGACCGCTACCCGAACGTGAAGATCCTCTTGCGCCACGAGTGTCTGCGCCTGCGCCAGGACGCCGACGGGGTGGACCTGACCGTGGTCGGCACGGCCGACGACTCGGTTCACCGGCTGCGCGCCTCCTACGTGATCGCAGCCGACGGCGGCTCCAGCCTCACCCGCGCGCAGCTGAACATCGGGTACGAGGGGCGGACGTACGAGGACCGCTGGATCGTCATCGACACCAAGATGCTCAAGCCCTGGCCCGACCACGACAAGCTGCGCTTCCACTGCGACCCGGCACGCCCGGCCGTCGACTGCCCGACCCCGCTGGACCATCATCGCTACGAGTTCCCTCTGCTGCCCGGAGACGACGAGAAGCATCTGGTCACCGAGGACGCCGTGTACCGGCTGATCTCCCGGTACGGGATCGGCCGCGACAGCATCAAGGTCCTGCGCGCCACCGTCTACAGCCACCACGTCCGCTTCGCCTCACGCTTCCGCGTCGGCCGGGTCTTCCTCGCCGGTGACGCCGCGCACGCCATGCCGCCGTGGATCGGCCAGGGCATGGCCGCCGGCGTGCGGGACGTGGCCAACCTCTGCTGGAAGCTGAACTCCGTCATCCACGGTGAACTGCCCGAAAGCGTCCTCGACAGCTACGAGACCGAACGCAAACCGCACGTCAGAGAGGTCACCAGACGAGCGGTGTTCGTCGGCCGCATGATCACTGAACGCCGACGCCCGGTCGCCCGCGTCCGCAACGGCGCCCTGCGCGCCTTGGACCGCATACCGGGCTTCGGCGACTGGATGCAGGACTCGAACTGGATCCCCGTGGCCCACTACGACGCCGGCCTGCAGGCCCGCCCCCGCACCAAGGCGTCCGGGCGCCAGGTCCCGCAGCCCTGGGTGACCGGGCCCGACGGCGAACGCGTACGGCTGGACGACGCGCTCGGTGGCCGCTGGCTGCTGCTGCATCGCGGGCTGCCCACCACGCAGCCCGCGTGGGAGCGCCTCGGTGTCGAGTCACTGGCCGTTCTGCCGGTGGGCTCGCGTCCGGCCGAGGGCGCGGTCGTCGACAGCGACGGCGTCCTGCTGCCCTGGCTGGCCGAGCAGCGCGTGGCCACCCTTGCCCTGCGCCCCGACGCCTACGTCTACGCCGCCGCCCCCGCCGGTGCCCAACTCCCGCCGCCGCCCGCCGGATTCGCCCCCGCATCACGGGCTGCCACGACCACCACTCAGTGAGGACCCCCATGACCACAGCCGCCGAAATCCCCGCGATGCACGAGCGCCTGCTCGACGTCGACGGCAAGAAGATCTTCGTCGCCGAGGTGGGACAGGGAGCGCCCGTCCTGCTGCTGCACGGCGGCGGTCCCGGCGCTTCCGGCGCCTCCAACTACAGCCGCAACATCGCGGAGCTGGCCAAGGAGTTCCGGGTCATCGTGCCCGACCTGCCCGGCTACGGCCGCAGCAGCAAGGGCATCGACCCCACCGACCCCTTCGGCGCCCTGGCCATCGGGATCCGCGGAGTGCTCGACCAACTCGACCTGGAAAAGGCCCACTTCGTCGGAAACTCCTACGGCGGTGCCTGCGCCCTGCGCCTCGCGCTGGACACCCCCCAGCGGGTCGACCGCATGGTGCTCATGGGCCCCGGCGGCATCGGCACCACCCGCGCGCTGCCCACCCCGGGCCTGAACAGCCTCCTGAACTACTACACGGGGGAAGGGCCCTCACGGCAGAAGCTGGAGAAGTTCATCCGCGACTACCTCGTCTTCAACGCCGCCCACATACCCGACTCGATCATCGACGCGCGCTACCGGGACAGCCTCGACCCCGAGGTCGTCGCCGCCCCGCCGCTCAGGCGCCCGAAGTCGCTGCGCGCGCTGTGGAAGATGGACTTCACCCGCGACAAGCGCCTGAACCGGCTGGCCGTGCCCACCCTGGTGCTGTGGGGCGCCGCGGACAAGGTCAACCGGCCCTCGGGTGGCCGGATGCTGGCCGAGCGCATGCCCGACTGCGACCTGTACGAGGTCGCCAACACGGGACACTGGGTCCAGTGGGAGCGCGCCGACCTGTTCAACCGGCTCTGCGCCGACTTCCTGGCGGGCCGCCGATGAACGCCACACCCTCGGTCTTCGGCTCCGTCCACCTCGGCTACATCGTCATCGAGTCCAACCGCTTCGCCGACTGGCGCCGGTTCGGCACCGACGCCGTCGGCATGCACCACGACGACGTCTCCCGTGACGTGATGCGCTTCCGCCTCGACGAGCACGAGTGCCGCTTCCTGATCCGGCGCGGTCCCGCCGAGGACGTGGTGGCGATCGGCTGGCACGTCGACGACCACGCCTCCTTCGAGCAGATCGAGGCCCGCATCCGGGCCCACGGTGTCCCTGTCGCACGGAGCTCCGACGAGGAGGCGGCCCTGCGCGGCGTGGAACGCATGCTGCGCTTCCCCGGCCCCAAGGGCATCGTGCAGGAGATCTACACCACCCCGGTCCTCTCGCCCGAGCCGCTGCGGATGCTCTCCTCCGGCTGGGTCACCGGCGACTCGGGCATGGGCCATGTCGCGATCACCTCCGCCAAGCCCACCCTGATGCGCGGCTACTACAACACGGTCTTCGACGCCCGCCTGACCGACTACATCGACGAGACGATCAGCGGCGTCAAGCTCAAGATCCGCTTCCTGCGTGTCAACGAACGCCACCACTCCATCGCGATCGCCGCCGTCCGCGGCCTGCCGATCGACCCGATCCGTACCCGCGTCCAGCACCTCAACATCCAGACCGACAGCCTCGATGACCTGGCCCGGAGCTACGAGCGCGTGCACGAACTCGGCTTCGACATGGCCCTGTCGGTGGGCCAGCACACCAACGACAAGGAACTCTCCTACTACGCCCGCACCCCCTCCGGCTTCGAGTGGGAGGTCGGCTGGAACCCCATCGTCATCGACGAAAGCACCTGGGAACCATCCACCCACCAGGGCATCAGCATCTGGGGCCACAGGCCGGTCGGTCAGACGATCGTCGACAAGCTCGACCAGTTCCGGCTCGGCGCGCGATCCTTCCTCCGGCCGGAGAGGACCGTCCCCGCCCTCAGCGGCGCCGGCATCCCCGACGACTGACCTCAGACGGTCACTCCGCCGTCCGGCGGGGTGACCGTACTCGCTCGGGCCCGGCAATCCGGAGGACTGCGGTTCCGCGTGAGTGAGTGACCATCCACCTTGCGAGAGGACCCCGACTCGTGTCCGTCCCGCCTTCCTGGCCCGGTAGTGGGCCTCCGCCAGTCGAGCGGCCCCATGGGCCTGCCGCGAGCGCCGCGCAACGACTGCCTCGCATGCTCGCTGATGCGCGTCGGCGGTTCCTGGTGATCAACGGCGCCGCCTTCCTGCTCACCGCACTGCTTGCCGGCACGGCAGGCGAGCTGTTCGCCACCCGGCCGGCCAGCAGTATGCCTCTGGGCGTCGCGCTCGGCGCTCTGCAGCTGACCGTTCTGCTGCTGACCTCATGGTGGTACGACCGCACGCTCCGCCGCCACGCCGATCCACTCGTCGACTTGATGCGACGTCATGCCGGATCCGTGCACCCGTCACTGCCTCAGCCGGGCCCGGCAGCAGCCACGTCCCGAGGGCTGTACGCACCGCAAGGGAGACGGAGATGACCGAGCTGTCGCTCGCCGCAGGGGTCGCATCGGTCCCGGGCGGCTCCGACGACCGGGCAATGGTGCTGGCCGCCTTCATGGCGTTCGTCGTCCTGTCCCTGCTGCTCTGCGTTCTGGCGGGTCCCGAGGGCGACACCACGGCCGACTTCTACACCGGCAACCGGTCACTGACGCCGGTGCAGAACGCGCTGGCGCTCACCGGGGACTACCTATCGGCCGCCACGCTCCTGGGCGTGTCCGGCCTGGTGGCCGTGGCCGGATACGACGGTATCTCCCTGGCGGTCAGCAGTTGTCTGGCCGTCGGGGTGTTCCTGCTCCTCGCCGGCCCGTTGCGCAATGCCGGCCGCTACACCCTGGGCGACATCCTCGCGCTGCGTTCGCCGGGTTCGTCGTCCCGTATCGCTGCCGCCACGGCCACCTTGGCCGTCTGCCTGCCCTTTCTCGTCCTTCAACTGGCCGGAGCCGGCAGTGCCACGGCGATGCTGCTCGGACTGACCAGTCTGGGGGCCGAGCAGGTGTGCACCGCCTTCGTCGGAGTGCTGATGATCTGCTACACAGTGCTCGGCGGCATGAGAGGGACGAGCCTCGTCCAGATCGTCAAGGTGGCCGTGGTGTTCACCACCATGCTGCTTCTCGCCCTTCTGGCCCTGCGGCACCACGACTTCGACCCGGGAGCCCTGCTGACCGCGGCCGAGGAGGGGAGCGGACTTCACGACCGATACTTCGAACCGGGTCACGCCGTGGGAGACAGCGCGGTCGGCCGTCTCGACTTCCTGAGCCTGCAACTGTCCGTCGTCCTGGGCGGCGCGTGCATGCCGCACGTCCTGATGAGGATCAACTCGGCCGCCGACGGCGCCACCGCACGCCGGGCGACCCGCTACGCCATCGCCATCATGGCGGTCTTCTTCCTCTGCGTTGTCATCGCGGGACTCGGTGCCGCCGGTGTCGTGGGAGGCCAGAAGATCCGTGCCGCCGACAGCAGCGGCCAGATGGCCCTGCTCCTCCTGGCCGGGGAACTGGGGGGCGGAACCTCAGGGCTTGCGGGCAAGGTGCTGTACACCGCTGTCGCGTGCTCCGTCTTCGTCACCGTACTCGCGGTGGTCGCCGGCATCGCACTGAGCGCCGCGGCCGCCCTGGCGCACGACCTGCACGCGCACGCGGCACGCGGGGGCCGTATGCCCGGGCGTCGGGAAGTCCGGTCGGCCAGATGGGCCGTAGGAGTCGTGGGCGGGCTCGGCATCATCCTGGCGGTAGTGGCCCAGGGACGGAACCTTCAGTCCCTGACCTATCTGGCACTCACTCTCGCCGCCTCCGCGGTCCTGCCCGCCTGTCTGTACGGACTGTTCTGGAGCCGGTACAACCGGACCGGGCTGTTGTGGACCGTGTACGGCGGTGTTGTCTGCACCACCGCCCTGTACGTCTGCTCCCTCTCCTTCTCGGGCACACCCGCCTCGCTCCTGCCGGGACACGACTTCCACCTCATCGGGTTGCAGTCGACCGCCGTGATGGCCATTCCCGCGGGATTCCTGCTCGGGTGGGCGGGCAGCGTCGCGGGACAGCGCGCACGGCCCACGCAAGCAACCGGGACGGATCTCCGATGGCGTGAACGGGTACTCATCGGAGCGCGAGAGGAATGACGCCTGCCGCGGCCCGGCAGTTCAGCCGGGCCGCGCCACACGCTGCGGACTCACTCACGGCAACAGAAGAGGCTCACCGCCGTCGGGCCCGGCTCAGGCCGGCTCGGCCGTGATCCTGGCGGCCAGTGCCGGGAACTGCGCCAGCGCGTTGGAGCGTTCGACGGCCAGTCGCTCAGTCGGCGAGAAGGTCTCGTCCAGCTGTGGTGCGGGGTCTCCGGCCGCGAGGAACAGGGCACTGGTGAACGGCCAGTCGGTGGCGAAGAGGATGTGCTCGGTCCCGGCCAGTTCGCGCACGGACTTCATCGCCTGAGGTGCCGGGGACAAAGCGGTGTCGTAGAAGAGCTTGCGGAAGTACGGGCTGCTGTCGTCCAGGCCGGCGGCCCCCACCTGCTGCGCGATCGCCGGGGTCAGTGTCAGCAGACTGGTGCGGTAGGAGACGTAGGGCAGGGTGCCGCCGGCGTGCGCGGCCAGCCACCGGATGCGTGGGTACCGCTGGTAGACGCCCTTGTAGAGCATGTTGACCAGTGCGCGGGTGGTGTCGAACGTGAACTCGTACAGGAACGGCGGCAACCCGAGATCCGGATAGCCCTGCGGGGTCACGGGGTGGATGAACACCATGGCGCCCAGGTCGTCGAGCGCCTTCATCAGCGGCGCGAACACGGGATCGCCCAGGTACTTTCCGCCGTAGCTGCTGAAGAGGCCCACGCCGTCCATCTTCAGGTCCCGCACGGCCCGTCCGGCCTCGGTGACCGCGTGGGAGACGTTTTGCTCGTCGGGGGTGCTGCCCAGGGGCAGGACGGCGAATCCGCCGAAGCGGCCCTTCAGGCGTGCGGACGTGGCATGGACCAGGTCCCGGCTCGTGTAGGTGTTCAGACGCTGTGCCATCGCCACCCGGTCCTTCGCGGAGGACAGGTAGGTGACGCCAGGCTCGGAGACGGAGACCACCTGGGTCTGGATGCCATAGCGGTTCATGAAGTTGACCGCGAGGTTCGGGCTCCATGCGGGGACCGGTACGCCGCCGATCTCGGTGATGCCGTGCGCCGCCAGGGACCGGCGGTAGAAGTCCGGGATCAGGTGGCAGTGCACGTCGATGCGGTCTCGGCCTCGGCGGGCCGGAGCATCCGAGGAGGCACCGCCGATCGCGCTCGCCGGCCCAGCGCCTAGGGCTGCTGCGGTGGCTCCCAGCGGCAACGCCGCCTTGAGCAGCCCGCGCCGCCTCATGCCGCGTGAGTCGACCTGTCCTGTATTAGCCATAGAAATACCTCACCGAAAGAGCGAAAGGGGAAGGTACGTCCGCTGGGGGGTCACGCGGACACCGGGCAGCCGCAGGTGGCCGGCGCAGCGGAAGCGGCACCGACAACTGACATTCTTGTAGTGTTCACTACAGTGGCTGGAATGACCGCTACGGTAAGAGGGGCGGGGGTGGGCGTCAAGAATCGCGGCAGTGGTGAATTCATGGACGTGCGGGCCTGTCGGGTTCGCTACCGCCCACCGATCCGCTGCCCGAGCGCAGCACGCGCGACAGGCCCAGTGCGGCTGTCCGCACGGCCGGCGCCAGTTGGGCGGGGTGGAATCGGCCGAGCGGCACGGCGACGGACAGGGCGGCCACCGCCGTCGGCCCGTCGAAGACGGGCGAGGCGATGCAGCTGACACCGAGGGCGGCCTCCTGCTCCTCGTAGGCGAGCCCGGAGACCCGGATCTGCTCCACGACGGTACGCAACCGCGCCGGATCTGTGACCGAGTGTGGAGTGAGACGCGGCAGGGGCCCGGCCAGCACCTCGTCAGCCAGCTCCGAGGCGGAGAAGGCCAGCAGAGCCTTGCCGACACCCGTGCAGGTCAAGGGAAGCCGTCCCCCGATACGCGAGGGCAGTGTCAGGGTCTGGTGGCCGTGGATCCGCTCGATGTAGACCACGTCGTGCCCCTCCCGGATGCCGAGATGCACGGTCTCGTGAGTGGCCTCGAAGAGATCCTGGAGGAACGGCAGCGCCGCCTCCCGCAGATCGAGCCGGCGCGGCACCAGCGAGCCCAGCTCGAAGAGCTTGCCGCCGAGCCGGTAGGTCTCGCCGGCGCGTTCGAGCAGACCGAGGCGCACCAGGTCGGCGCAGAGGCGGAACGCGGTCGTCTTGGCCAGCCCCGTGCGGGCGGCGATTTCCGTGAGACGGAACGTACCGCCGTCCGGGCGGAAGCAGTCGAGGACGGCAGCCGCCTTGTCGAGCATGTTCCCCTGCGCGCTGTTCCGTGTCATGGAACATATTTTGCCGCCACTCGAACCGCACGCCTATACCTGTCGTGGATCGACGGACGGCCACCGTCGCCTCTCCGACAACCACACCACTCTCCGCCCGGAGGTAACCCGCATGCTCGCTCAGCACCGCCGCACCCGTCCCCGCCAGGGGCGACCGTGAGCGCCCCCAAGCCCGCCGACGCCGTGACCGAGGTGGCGGCCGTCCTGGAGGAGGCCACCCGCACCGGCGTCCCGTGCGCCCCGGTGCGCTCGCTCCTGCCCGAGGCGGACATCGAAAGCGCGTACGCCGTGCAGCGCCTGCACGTGGAGCGCGGGATCACCGCCGGGCGGCGGCCGGCGGGCCGCAAGATCGGCCTGACCTCACCTGCCGTGCAGCGGCAGCTCGGCGTGGACCAACCGGACTTCGGCGTGCTGTTCTCCGACATGGCGGTCCCCGAGGGACAGCCGGTCGCCCCCGGCCGGCTCCTCCAGCCGAAGGTCGAGGCCGAGGTCGCCCTGGTCCTGGCCACGGACCTGCCGCATCGCGACCCGACCGTCGCCGACCTGCTGCGCGCCACGGCGTTCGCGCTGCCCGCGCTGGAGATCGTCGACAGCCGCATCGCCGGCTGGGACATCACCATCGTCGACACCGTCGCCGACAACGCCTCCTGCGGCCTGTACGTCCTCGGTGGAACCCCCGTCCCCCTGGACCGCGTCGACCTGCGGGCCGTGACGATGACCCTCACCAAGAACGGGGCGACGGTCTCCGAGGGCACCGGCGCCGACTGCCTGGGCAGCCCCCTCACCGCCGCCCTCTGGCTCGCCTCCACCCTCGCCGGTCTCGGCGACCCGCTGCGGGCCGGCGACACCGTCCTGACCGGTGCGCTCGGCCCGATGGCCGTCGCCGCCGAGGGCGACGAGTTCACCGCGCACATCGAAGGGCTCGGCACGGTCACGACCACGTTCGCGTCCGCCGCCACGGAAGGAGCCGGAGCATGAGCACGAAGGTCGCCGTCATCGGGTCGGGCAACATCGGCACCGACCTGATGATCAAAGTTCTGCGGCTCTCCGACTCCCTGGAGATCGCCGCGATGGCCGGGATCGACCCCGACTCCGACGGCCTGGCCCGCGCCCGCCGCCTGAAGGTCGCCACCACCCACGAGGGCGTCGACGGCCTGGTGAAGCTGGACGAGTTCGCGGACGTCGAGATCGTCTTCGACGCCACCTCGGCCGGTGCGCACCGCCGCCACGACGAGGTGCTGCGCTCGCTGGGGCGCAGGGTGGTGGATCTGACGCCCGCCGCGCTCGGCCCGTACGTCGTCCCGCCGGTCAACGGCGACGACCACCTGGGCGCAGCGAACGTCAACATGGTCACCTGCGGCGGCCAGGCCACCATTCCGATCGTGGCCGCCGTCGCGGCCGTGGCACCCGTCCACTACGGCGAGATCGTCGCCTCGATCTCCTCCCGCTCGGCCGGCCCCGGCACCCGCGCAAACATAGACGAGTTCACCGAGACGACCTCCTCGGCCATCGAGAAGGTGGGTGGCGCCGCACGGGGCAAGGCGATCATCGTCCTGAACCCGGCCGAACCGCCGCTGATCATGCGCGACACCGTGTACTGCCTGGTCGGCGAGTGCGACGACGCCGCGGTGACCGAGTCGGTGGAGGACATGGTCGCCCGCGTCCAGGCGTACGTGCCCGGATACCGCCTCAAGCAGAAGGTCCAGTTCGAGCGCGTCGCCGACGACGACCCCCTGCGCTCGCTGCTGCCCGCCGGCACGCGGTCCACCGACGCCGCGAAGGTCTCGGTCTTCCTGGAGGTCGAGGGCGCCGCCCACTACCTGCCCGCCTACGCCGGCAACCTCGACATCATGACCTCGGCCGCCCTGCGCACCGCCGAACGCATGGCCGCCGCGCAGCCCTTCACGGAGGTGGTCTCCCGATGACCGCGAACCAGCCCCCCGCCCTGTATGTGCAGGACGTGACCCTGCGGGACGGCATGCACGCCGTACGCCACCGCTACACCGTCGACCAGGCCCGCACCATCGCCGCCGCACTGGACGACGCCGGAGTCGCCGCGATCGAGATCGCCCACGGCGACGGCCTGTCCGGCTCCAGCATCACCTACGGCGTCGGTGCCCATACCGACTGGGAGTGGATCGAAGCCGTCTGCGACATCGTCCACCACGCGGTGCCCACCACGCTGCTCCTGCCCGGCATCGGCACCCTGCACGACCTGCGGCAAGCGAACGCCCTCGGCATCCGCTCGGTCCGCGTCGCCACCCACTGCACCGAGGCCGACATCTCCGCCCAGCACATCGCGGCCGCCCGCGACCTGGGCATGGACGTGGCCGGGTTCCTGATGATGTCCCACATGGCCGACCCTGCCGAACTGGCCCGCCAGGCCAAGCTGATGGAGTCCTACGGAGCGGGGTGCGTCTACGTCACCGACTCCGGCGGCCGCCTCACCATGGACGGCGTCCGCGACCGCGTCCGCGCCTACCGCGACGTCCTCGACCCGGACACCGGCATCGGCATCCACGCCCACCACAACCTCGGCCTGGGTGTCGCCAACTCCGTCGTCGCCGTCGAGAACGGCGTCACCCGCGTCGACGCCTCCCTCGCCGGCCAGGGCGCCGGAGCCGGAAACTGCCCGCTGGAGGCGTTCGTCGCGGTCGCCGACCTGATGGGCTGGGAGCACGGCTGCGACCTGTTCCCCCTGATGGACGCCGCCGACGACGTCGTACGTCCCCTGCAGGACCGCGAGGTCCGCGTCGACCGCGAGACCCTCACCCTCGGCTACGCGGGCGTGTACTCCAGCTTCCTGCGCCACGCCGAGGCCGCCGCTCGCCGCCACGGCCTCGACACCCGCGCGATCCTCGTCGAGGTCGGCCGGCGCAAGATGGTCGGCGGCCAGGAAGACATGATCACGGACATCGCCCTCGACCTCGCGTCGGCCGACTCCGTCGGCTGACCGAAAGCAGCGGACAACGCGCCCGCAGGAGCGGGGGCCTGCCCGGGACCGGACCCGCTGGGTGCGAGGCCAACGCCCGGTCGTCCATTTCCAGTCCACGACTGCGGCAGAGGCTTGAGCACAGCCGATGCCGCCGGTACGGCACGGCGAGCGCTACTCCGATTCACTCCTGCGGCCGTCTCTCCGAGGCCCGATGCCCACACCGTGGTGGGCCGGCGCTGTCGTCGCCAGTACACGCGTGCCACGGCCGCTTGACTGCCCGGCCGCTGAACCAGCCCACGCAAAGGAAGAATCATGAAACCGCACCCTGATGGCAGCCTCGGACACCGGCCTGATCCCGGCGATGACTTCGCGTCCGTCCGCCCGCCGCGCCGGAGGATGCGCCGCAGGGCCGTCGTCTTCGCCACCTGTCTGTTCACGGTCGGGGCGACGGCCGTCATCGTCGACCGTGTCGCGGCGAGTCGCGTGGAGAGCCGTACAGCCGCGGCATTCCAGAAGGGGATGGGTACTCCAGAGCGCCCCTCGGTCGATGTCCGAGGTTTCCCCGTCCTGCCGCAGCTGGCCTCCGGCACCCTGCGACACGTGGACATCACCGCCGAGGACATCCCGGCCCGCGGCAACAGCCGACCGCTGCCGGTGACCAGGCTCACCGTAGGACTGGACGAGTTGCGGACCTCCGGCGATGCCGATCAGGCCCAGGCACAGGCCGTGGACGCGACGGCGTTCTTGTCGTACGAGGACTTGTCGGACGCACTCGGCCTTGAGATCGAAGGAGACAGCGAGCCCGGCAGGGTCAGGGCACAGACCGTCCTGCCGTTCAGCGGAGACGTTACCGTGAGCACCGCTGTCGCAGCCGCCTCCGCCAATCGCATCGCCTTCACCGACTTCAGCGTCACGCAGGGGCAACTGCCGGCTGCGGGACAGGCTCTGCTCACGAAGCTGTTTGCTGAGCCCATTCAGTTGCGCAACATTCCCGAGGGGCTGCACCTGCGATCGGTCACCGTCGCGCCGAGCGGACTCAATGCGCACTTCACGGGTGACACAGTGACCTTCCGGCCGGACACCGCCGCTGCGTGATGAGGTGATTTCCATGTCCGTGTGAGGGCGTGCCAGGGCTGCTTATCCCGGCAAAGGATCGCATCGGGCGGCATTCTCCCTGGCCTATTCCACGGCTGGGGCGTTTGATGGTCCTTCCTTTGGGATCTCACGCCGGACGCACTCATGTGATGTGGGGATGGATCGTGGAGCGCTGCAGCGAGTGCGGGCGGCGGGGTGGTGTGTCCCCTGCAGCCGAGTCGACCGATGCAATCGTTTTGGAACTGGATCGGGCGGACCCAGGAGGAGATCGAGCAGGCGCGCCGGGAGTGGATGGAAGGTCGCGATTCGGGGAGGTCAAGGGGTACGAGGGCGCTCCGCTGCCCGCCCCGGAGCTGCCCGCTGTACCGCTGAAGCCACGCGGGAGGCGCCGTTGACCTGCGGGGGTGCCTGTGTTCGGGCGACGGGCGTGTGCAGTGGGGCTGAGACCTGGCTGGAGTGCTCAAGGAGTTCCATCGCGCTTGTAGCCGTTCCACAGTCGGCCGCCGGCCTGCCTGAGCACCTCGTCCACGACAGAGATGAGGGGCTCCGGCCTCCCGCTCAGTGCTTCCCGTAGGCCGGTGTCGAGGCGGGTAACGAGCCCTGGCGCGGCAGTCTCCAGGCGGCGCGCCAACCACTTCCCACCGCCGCTCCACGATCCGTTAACGGCCAGTGCCAGCTCGCCGGTGCGCCGGACCAGTTCGGTCGCGATGAAAAGGCGTTCGTTCGGTTCGGTACTGGCTGTGAGGTCGTCGAGGAGGTCGGTGATCGCATAACGCCGGTCGTCGATCTCCTCAGCCGGCACCGGGGGCGGGCCGGCGGTAACGAACTTCTGAGCCGCGGCGGCGATGCGCGCTCCCAGTCCGTCGGCGTCGAAGAGGAGCAGCCCGTCGGCGCACATCCACAGCAGCGGTGAATGGCGACTGGGTAGTTCGCGTTCGACATAGGAGTGCCACGTTGCTTCGGTGTGCACGAACATCTCCACCGGCCAGCCGGCGTACTCGAAGCTCACCCGGTACGGGGCGGGGGCTCCGTGGAGCAGTACCACGATGTCGAGATCCGACGTCGCCGTGCGACGGCCCGTCACGACGCTGCCGCCCAGGAACGCGGCCTGCGCATCAGGGTGATGTTCCTCTACGACACTACGAGCAGCCTCGATCGCATCCATGCGGCAATCATCTCCCATCGGTATTTCCCCGGACGACGTGCCGTGCTCGCTGGTCGCACGCACGGTCTGCAGGTAGTGACAGGCCGACCAGGCGCATGGCCCCGAAACCGAGTCTGTGGACGGTCTTTCCGGCGATCTCGATCGTCCCGGACACGTAGTTGGCGCGGTTCTTCAGAGGCTGGTCCTCGACCATGTGCCCTCCTTGTCATGCTTGCCGTGGCCATCGGCGATACGCCCGAGGCCACTGCCGCCGCGCCCACCGTGACGGCGTGCGTCGCGAGCCAGGTCCTGCGCATGGTCGTACTCCTCGCGTCGAGGGAGCAGTGGGTGTCGGCACGCTCCGGCCGGGCGTCAGCCGCCTGCGAGGGAGGTGGACCGGACGGCCGCCGCTGCCCGCTTGCGCCGCCCGCGCAGCAGCACGACGGTGAGCGCGAAGACTTGGAGCACGCGTTTTAGACCCGGAAGATCGGCGGTCACCTCGGAGTGGACGTGACCGGTGCGGCGGATCGTGCCGACGGGCTGACCGCTGTCGCCGGTCATGGTGTACTCCCGGCTTGCCGCCGCGGTCTGCCGGAATCGGAAGCTCCGCCCGGAGCACGTCATGTTCCAGCTGCGGCGCACCCGGTCCGTGGTCGCGACGGCGGTCCCGTCGGCGTCGAGCAATTCGTAGACGCCGCTGAAGCGGTGCGTGCGGACGAGGTAGTCGACCCCGTGCAGGGTGAACCGCGCGCCGATGCGGCCTCTGCGCAACGAGAACGTGGTCAGCGCCCGGCCGTCCTCGGTGAACTCGTACTCCTGGGCCGGCGGGTGGGTCCTCTTCGCGTGCAACATGGCCTCATTGCAGCATCGGCTCGCCGGTCGGACCCATGCCATTCGTCATGCATGACCGGGTGACAGCCGGAACGGGGAGGCCGGTCGTGCGTGGGCCAAGCTTGCCCAGATGTGCCCCCACGCATCACCTCCTTCGCCCCCGCTCGCAGTGCCTTCGCGGCGGGCGGGCGTAGCATGATCGACGTGGGTGCACGCGATCCGGACGAGTTCTCCGCCGACCAGTGGCCGGACTGGAGCTTCTGGAAGGACCAGCCGGACAGCCCCGGGGTACACGGCCGGGGCCGTTTCGTCGTCGCGACGGCCATGGCGCTGGCCTCCCTCACCTTGATCGCACGGGCCGAGGACATCGCGCGGGGCACCGGACCTCCCCTGCTCACCTCGCTCGCGACCGGCCTCGTCGCCTGCTACGCCGTCGGCTGCACGCCGGCGGCCTGGTACGGGCCGGTGGCGCTGCGTCGGGGACGTGTCGGCATCGTGGCCGTGATGGTCCTGCTCGGAGCGGCACCGGCCGTGCTGCTCGGGTCACCGTCCTATCTGACCGACCTGACCTTCGCCCTCTCCATCGCGCTGATGCTGCTGCCGCTGCGCCTCGCCCTGCTGCTCGGCCTTGTCACCGTTCTGGGGCAGGTCGTCTGGATGCGCCTCGCCCAGGGCGCGGTGGCGTGGGCGCAGGTGGCCATCCTCGTCGGTGTGACCGGGGCACTCGGCACCGTCTTCGCGCTCAACTTCACCATCGGTCACCTGCGAGCCGCCCGCGAACAGGTGAAGAGGCTGGCCGTGAACGAGGAACGGGAACGGGTCGCCCGGGACATGCACGACGTCCTCGGCCACAGCCTCTCCACGATGACCGTCAAACTGGGGCTCACGCGGCGCATCCTGGAGTCCTCCGGAGACGTGGCCCTCGCCGTCGGCCAGGTCACCGAGCTCGAGAACATGGCGCGCACGGCCCTGTCCGACGTACGGGCCACCATTTCGGACTACCGCACCCTGTCGCTGGACAGCGAGCTCGCCGGCGCCCGCATGGCGCTGCGTGCCGCCGGCGTACGGGCCGATCTGCCCGCCGCGACCGACGCCGTGCGCGCCGAGCTGCGCGAGGTGTTCGGCTACGTCGTACGGGAGGCGGTCACCAACATTTTGCGGCACTCCGACGCCGAACTGTGCACCGTCCGCATCGGGCCCGACTGGATCGAGGTCACCGACAACGGCGGTTACCGCGGCGGGGCGAGCGCCGGGAACGGACTCACCGGCCTCACCGAACGGCTGGCGGCCGTGTCGGGCACCCTCGAACACGGGCCCGCCCCCGGCGGCGGTTTCCGGGTCGTCGGCCGCAGCCCGGCCCCGGCGACCGACCTCGCACCCTCGAAGGAAGCCGAGCCGACATGATCCGCGTCCTGCTGGCCGACGACCAGGCACTCGTACTCGGCGCCCTCGCGTCCGTGCTCCTGCTCGAGCCCGACATCGACGTGGTCGCCGAGATCGGCACCGGCACCGAGGTGCTGGCCGCCGCGCAGCGGACCACGCCGGACATCGCGCTGCTCGATGTACAGATGCCCGGCCGGGACGGCCTGACCGTCGCCGCCGATCTCCAGCGTGCGCTGCCCGACTGTCGCACCATCATCTGCACGACCTTCAGCCGGCCCGGCTACCTTTCGCGGGCGATGTCCGCGGGCGCGTCCGGGTACGTCGTGAAGGACTCGCCGCCCGAGCAACTGGTCGACGCGATTCGCCGCGTCCACGGCGGCCTGCGCTTCGTGGACCCGGCCCTCGCCGCGGAAGCGCTGGCCGTCGGCGCGAGCCCGCTGACCGAGCGCGAGGCGGACGTGCTGCGCGTAGCCGCCGAGGGCGGCACCGTGGCCGACATCGCCCGGGCGCTCCGACTGTCCCAGGGCACCGTGCGCAACCACCTGTCGTCAGCGATCGGCAAAACACAGGCCCGCACCCGCGCCGAGGCCGCCCGACTCGCGGAGTCCAACGGCTGGCTGTGATCACCAGGTGGTCGCCAGGTGGTCGCCAGGTGGTTCGGTCCTCCCATCCGGTCGTCTTGGGAGGGGGCCGCGGGGTGGGGAAGGCGAGCAGGGGGAAGCGGGAGAGGATCCGGGACCAGGCTGGGCAGTGGACGGCATCCGCGGCGGCCCGGGCTGCGCAGCGGATGCGTCGGGTCTCGTTGACGAGTCTGTCCGGTAACTCTTGGGTGCAGATGATGCTTGCCAACAACGTCAACAACGTCCTCAGCGAGTTGCAAGGGGTGTTGCTGCACAGCGACTTCACGGACGTGGCCAAGACCGAGGGCCTGGAGTGGCAGGCGGCCATGTCGATGGTATTGGGCAAGCAGGGGCTCAGGCCGCCGTGGCCGCGCTCACCAGGTGAGGCCGCATCGTGGCAGATCCGGCAGATCCAGAAGCTGCTGCGACAGGCGGAGGTCTTCGTGATCTCCCCGGCCGCGCACGCGGCGGTGATGGCTGCAGCTGCCACCCTTGAGCCGGCCGACCTGAGCACCCTGGGCCGCGACCGCGACGTCATCGTGCCCACCGGGCTGCTGGTGCTGCCCGAGCCCGTTGTGGTCGTCAGTCGCGCCGGGCCGTTGTCGGACACCGCGGCCTTCGGCTGGCAGTTCGTCACCCAGCACCAGATGTTCCCCACCGCGCAGTACGCGGGTGTGCGGGTGACCACATTCATGGACCGCGACGGTCCGGTGCAGCCGGCGGAGTGGCGGCTGGCGGTGTCCACGGCCCGTGGCTCTGGTGCCCCACTTCCGCCGCTGGTGCCGGACGGCATGTACGGGATGCGGGGGGATGCGTGCCTGGCGGAAGAGAGCAGCGAGACTCTCGCTGAGCTGTCCGAGCAGCACCGCCGGCTGCAGAACGCGCTGACGCAGGCTTCCCAGTGGCGCGCGGAGGAGGTGCCCGAGACAGGTGAGTGGGGCGGGGGCCGGGTCGACGATACGTACGACGACTTCGCCGGGCGCTACATGTTCGCGTTCTGGCGGCTGATCGCCCAGGGCATCACCACGATCCCGAGGTACGGGTCATCCGGCTCGCTGCTTCCTCCCCGCGTGCCACGGATCCGACCGCCGAGAGGAAGGTACGGGTCTACCACCATCGGTGGCCGGTGCGGATGCACAAGGTTCGGCAGTGGTATCCCAGCCGCCAGGAACACCGGGTGATCTGGTGTGGCCCGTACATCAAGGGGCCGGCAGAGGCCCCACTGATGATGGGGGAGAAGGCCTACTTGGTGGACTCGTAACGGGTGAAGTCGTCGTGACGCCAGCCGCGGTTCACTACTGTCGTATGCGAAAGGATGTGGACATGGCACTGGTCAAAAAGGGATCACGGCTCATCACCGTGGACGACACCATCTACCGGTGGCGGCTCCGCGAACGGCCGACCTACGACCGCACGGCTCTCGCCGCCGGCTGGATGCCCGAGAACCCCGGCTCACCGTTCCACCTCGACCAGTCAGCCGGCTTCGTCTCGTCCTGCTGACCCACCCGTGCTCAAGGACCCACCGACCCAGCCGTCGGTGAGTCCTTCTGTCTTCCGCTCCCCACTTTCCCCAGTTGGTTCACTCCATGAACCAGAATTCGAGATCCGCATCAGCGGCCGATGCTCACTGGCGGGCCTGCGGTTTCCGCTCGATGGGCCGCGCGCTGATCGTCGACAAGTGGGTGGCCGACCAGGCCCCACCCAAGGCCCGGCTGACCGGGGCCACATCCACATCGACGCGGGCCTGGACGGGCAGTGGTCGTCGTCGGGGAACCTGGACATCGCCAAGGCGGGCCGGGAGCTGGGCGGGCTGCTGCTGGGCATCTCCACGGGGCGCCGTGTTGTGCTGTGCCTGCGTGTCCGTCGGTTCACCTGCGTGGATGCTTTGTGCGACCGGCGGACGTTCGCCGAACAGGCCCCGGGGGGGGCTGACGCGTCGGCACAGCCGGTGGACCGAACGGCTGAGATCGGCCCTGGTCGAGGTGGGCCTGGCGCTCGCCGGCCGGGCTGGCTTCTCACTCCTCCGGAAACGGGTCCTCCTGACGTGAAGGGGGTCAGCCAGGGAGAGACCAAGAGCCACAACGGCTCGGCCGTGCCCCTCGCTCCCGTTCAGGCCCAGTTCGGCAGATTGGTGCCCCACTGGGTTGGTGCACGGTTCCAGTTCGCGGGTGCGCCGTCATAGTGGACCGGAGGCAGAGCATGGCGCAGCAGACCGTAGGGCGATTCGGTCTCGGTGAGCCAGGGTCCGGGGTCGTAGAGGTCGGCCTCGCCCCGGGCGGATGTCGGGGGGATGTCGTGCAGCAGCCAGGAGGCTGTGCCGGCCAGGGAGAGGCGAAGATGGCGCCCGCCGCCGGCGGCCTGGCGGTCGCTCAGCGCACGGAGGACGGCGGCGGCGAGCAGATACCCGGTTCCGTGGTCCAGCGCCTGTGCGGGCAGTACACCGGGGCGGCCGTCGGCCGTGGCCTCGATCGCGGCGATACCGGTACCGGCTTGGACCAGGCTGTCGAAGCCGCGGCGCTCGGCCCAGGGGCCGGACCAGCCCCAGGCACACAGTTGGCCGACGATCAGGCCGGGACGCCGGGCCAGGAGCGCGTCGGGGCTCAGCCCGTGCCGGTCCAGGGCACCGGGGCGGTAGCCGGTCACCACGACGTCTGCCTGACTGAGAAGGTCCTCGAAGGTGTGCCGGTCGCCAGGGCTGGCGAGATCCAGCAGCGTGGAGCGTTTGCCCACGCCGGTGTCGGCGTGGGCATCTGCGTCCTCGGGGAGTTGCGGAGCGTCCACGCGCAGCACGTCGGCGCCCAGCAGCGCCAGTGTGCGTGTGCCGACGGGGCCGGCGATGACGCGGGTCAGGTCCAGGACCCGTACTCCTTGGGCCGGCACGGAGGCGGGCGCCAGCATCCGGGAGCCGCTCTGACCCACGCGCCGCGTCTCGACCAGAGCGGGTCCGGCCTCAGCGGGTGCGGAAGCCACGGCCACGGCCAGGCCGCCTGCCGCGTAGACGGTCTCCTGGACCTCCCGGGCCGGACGCGATGCCAGCTCCTTCGAGAGCACGCCGATCAACGCCTGGTCCTGTCCCGTGTCCGCGATACCCAGCGCGCTGAGCAGCCGGGCACGGTGGTGCGGGTAGTTGGCGTGAGTGCGCACCCATCCGTCGGCTGCCTGCCAGAACCCGGACAGCGGAGCGAAAGACGTCGGAGTCCGGCCGTCGATCCGCAGGTGGCGTTCACTGACGAACGCGGTGGCCACCGCCGCCTCGCTCACCCGCACCGCGGGCACCGGCACGCGGTTGCGCAGCGCCAGCAGTTCCGCCGCCGCCAGCGAGGACACTCCCACGCAGGCCCGCGCCAGTTCCCTCACCGGCAAACGCGACGGCAGGACAGCGCCCGCCCCCTCGAAGGACACGTTCGGGACCAGTTGGCCCCGGCCCTCCAGAGCCGCCCAGGCGTGTGCGGTGGCCGCATCCTCGGTGTACATCATCCGCCCATTGTGCGGCGTGTGGACGCGTCTGGACTGTTCACGTGAACTGACGTCGTTGCATGGGAGGGCCTTGGCAAGTCGTGCCCGGCCGACGACGCTGATCGGATGTGAGCGAAGCCACCGGCCCGCGCTGTGTTTGCGATGCGGATGTCAGTCCTTGATGACCGTGACCTGGTCCCTACCCAGCTGGTGCAGCTCACGGTGACGGCTCACAATCCGCCCGGTGCTGATCACCCCGAGGCGGATCGGTGGACGCCGGATGGGATTGGCCAGAGGCCTTCGCGGTCTTCCGCACCACGACGCCGACGGACGGAGGCTTACCCGGGAACCCTCACACATCAGTACGCGAAGCCCACACGACGTGGGCCGCTTTATCGCACGTCAGAGAATTCCGTCGGTGGCCCTAAGGTGGAAATCTCCCTCTCGCGGAGCCGGGTGTAGATGGGCTGGGTTGGAATCCGGCCTCGCCCGACCGCTCCCCAGACACGTCTGTTCTCCCCTTACCGTGTGCGGATATTGGAGAAGAATGATGAAGCCCTATAAGCCGCCGTCGCGTGGCAGCAGTTGACCGGCTGGCTGCTCCTCTGTAAGAAAATTGCAGCACGTGTACGAATGCGTGTAGCAAGGGCAGGACGCTAGGTGTAAGTGAGTGCTGTTTAAGAGGCAGTTATCGGCCCCGGCTGACATTCGTCCAGTCAGGAGGCGAGTTGAGGCAGGTCATTGCCTTGAAACGCGATGTGATCACACCCACCGTCCCTTGCAGCGGACAGGGCGTCGCCCACAGCGCTCACATCGAAGTCGGGCGGGCGCCTCATCACTACGAAACACCGCGGTGACGAGGATGCGGTGCGCACCGCGGCTTACGGGGCGTGCACGTTTGTTGGGCGACACACAAATGCCTGCTGAGACGGACTCGTGCATCTGATCGGGCAGGCCGACCTGCACCCGGTCGCAGAACTGGGGCTCGGAGGAGGACAGCGGGGATGTGTCTGGCGGGCAGGGTCAGGCGGCCCGGCTGAGGGCTAGGGCGTGTCTTCAAAGTGGGGAGCCGTGCGGGCGTCGTAGACGGCGCGGGCATCGTCGATCCGGGCGAGGTGCGCAACGCTCCATTCGAGCAGGGGCGCGGTGGCCTCGCGCAGGGTGATACCCATCTCGGTGAGCTCATAGCTCACACGTGGCGGCATCACTTCGTGGACGGTGCGGGTCAGGATTCCATCGCGCTCCAGGCTGCGCAGCGTCACAGTGAGCATGCGCTGGCTGATTCCGTCGACGGCCCTTTTGAGTTCGGTGAAACGCCGCGGTCCGTCCCTGAGATTGCGCACGACCAGCAGCGACCACTTGTCTCCGACGATGTCGAGCACCACCCGGGTCCGGCACGCATCGCTGGGCACCGCGGCCGACTGAGGATCGCGCTGTGCCGCGTCCATGGTTACCTCCAGAGAACCGGGTCACCGAAAAGTGCCTTATTGCCTGCGGCGCGTCGTGTGCACCAGCATGCTCTTAGTACTCAAACAGTACCGAAGTACGAAAGGTAACCGCCAGAGCCGCGAACCAGCGGCATGCGCGTGACCGTGCTCTTCTGCTCCTGCGAAGGAAGATCGATGTCCACATTTCTGCTGGTCCACGGTGCTTGGCACAACGGGCGGTGCTGGGAGCGGGTGGTACCGGTGCTGGAGGCCGCCGGGCACCGGGTGTTCGCGCCGTCCCTGACCGGCTATGGCGACAAGGCACACCTGCTCGGTCCGGAGGTGGGTCTCGATACGCACGTCGACGACGTGGTCGGGCTGATCACCGAGGAGAACCTCAGCGACGTCGTACTCGTCGGCCACAGCTACGCAGGGCTGGTGATCTCCTCCGCCGCCAACCGGATTCCGGAACGCATCGCGCACCTGGTCTACCTCGACGCGATGGTCCCGGAGGACGGCGAGTCCGCAGTCGACGTCCAACCCGTGACACGGCAACTGATCGAGCTCGCTGAGAAGTCCGAGAGCGGCTGGCGCGTGCCGCCCATGCCGGAACAGCCCGCGCCCTTCGGCCTGTTCGGCGTCACCGACCCGGCCGACGTCGCCTGGCTGCGCGGAATGCTCTCGGACCAGCCGGTGCGCTGTCTGCAGCAGCCGGTGCGACTGGGCAACCCAGCCGTCAACGCGATCCCGCGCACGCACATCCACAACATCGGCGCCATGCCGGCGGGCGTCACCCGTCGCCCCGTCCCCCCGATCCAACCCAACGGCACCGCCGCCCAGGTCTGGGAGCTGCCGACCGGCCACGACTGCATGATCACCATGCCGATCGAACTCAGCGAACTGCTTCTCAAACTCTCCTAGCCAGCAGGCCGTAGCCCTTGTCGCCCAGCACGTGGGCGGGGTCCGTACCCGGGGACGGCCCGGCCCGTGCGAGGCACCCGGAGCGCCTCCATCACGGTGGTGAACTGGGTGCAGTCGTTGGTGTTGCCGCTCGTGAGCACAAACGCGAGCGGACGCCCGAAGGCATCGCAGGCCAGGTGAATCTTGCTGGTCAGACCGCCCCGGGAGCGTCCGAGCGCGGGCTGCGGAACCACCTTTTCGGGCTCCGGCGGCATGCTGGTGGGCGCGTACGACGGTGAAGTCGACCGACGCCAGCCAGTCGACCTCCCCCGCCGCGTCCGTCCGGGCCTGGGCGGCCTGGAGCATCCGCTCGAAGGTGTCAGGGGCCGTACCGCTCGGGCACATCCCGCCAGGCCGTTCCGGTGCGGAACTTCCACATGATCCCGTTGAGCACGATTCGGTCGTCCAACCGCTTCCGCCCACGCAAGGACTCGGGCAGCAGCGGACGGAGAAACTCCCAGTCCGCATCCGACAGTTCACGTCGACCTATCGCCCGACCACGATCTACCACTCAAGATCAATTGAAGACACGACCTAGGTGCATGCGCGTGTAAACCTCCTCGCGAAGGATGTCCTCTCGTTGCGAGGGCGGCATTCTCGCCAGGAGACCGGGCAGAGCACGAGCCGCGGTGACCTGGCTGCGGTGGGCCCGGATTGCCTGCCACTTCAAGGGCAGCCACTCGCTCACGTCCACGGTGACGCTGGCGTACGCATCGGGGACGGTCAGCGCCTTCTTGCCCACGCTGGTTAGCACATCGGCCAGGGGGCCGGCGCCGGCCTCGGTGTGGGTGGCGCAGTACAGGGCTCGGGTCTGCCACGGCCGTCCATGCCCGGGGGAGAAGCTGCCGATCGCTGCGGCCTCGACCGCCAGCACCGTCGCCTGGTGGGTGACTCGGTGGTCCGGATGCCCGGTCATCTGGCCGAGCGCGTCGTGGGTCACCACGACGTCGGGGCGGAAGCGACGGATCTGGGCCACAAGATCTTGGACGAGGTCTCCGATGGGGGTATCGCAAAGGCGAGAACGGTCAGGTGCCGACGACTCGTTACGCGCGTCGCGATACCCCAGCATGCGAGGAGGGCCGGCATCAATTACGGCCAAGGCGTCGCGGAGTTCGTCCGCGCGGGGGCTGTCGGCGCTCCACGTGGTGGTGACGACTCCCGTGCGTGCTCCGCTCGCCCGGTGTTGAGCAAGGACACCGCCAGCGAGCAGGGATTCGTCGTCGGGGTGGGCGAACACGGCGAGCAGGGACGGCAGCTGTGCGGGCACGGGTCTCCTCTGTCGGTTGCGAGGTTCTGCTGCGGCCAGGGCCGCAGTACGCGTTTGGCTATTCGGGCAACGAGACCGCTGAATCGGGGCGCATCAGGCGTAAGAGCGGGCGCGTGGCCCGTGATGGCTGCCGGCTGCTCGGCTGTCTACCTCCTGGCTGTCCGGGGTGGCGAGGGTGAGGTCGACGGTCGTGTTGCAGGCGCTCGATGAGCCCGGTTCCGCAGTTGCGCGAAGTGGCTGTGGGCGTCCTGTTTGGGGTGATCGACGAGGAGCAGGCCGGAGGCCCGGGTGTGTATGAGTTCTTCGCCCAAGTCCTGGACGGGGGTGGCGGCGACCCCGGGGTCGGACATCGGCACGATCGTCATGTCCGTCTCCTTCGATGAGAACGGCCGAGATGGCGCGACAGGTATGTCGGTGCCGGTGGTCAGGTCAGGTCACGTCAGGCCGTTGGCCGGCACGGCGCTGGCCCGGAGGCGAAGCTCGTGAAGTGCGCTGGCGGGTGGTCGATGGGCAGGTCGGGACTCCAGGCGGTGAGGATCTGGGCGCTGCATACGAACAGGCCGTCGGGGAGCTGATCGAGCGGGTACCACGCCCAGTCGCCGACGCTCTCGTCCGGCTGCGTGGTCGGCTGTCCTTGCCAGGCGTGGACGAGCGCGCCGACGGTGACCCGCAGGACACCTTCGACGTGGTCGACGAGCACGCCCAGGAGCTCGACGTCGCCGGCCTCAGCGACGAGGCCGGTCTCCTCGGCGAGTTCGCGGACCACCGCGGCCTCGAAGGATTCCCCGGCCTCCACGCTTCCGCCGGGCAGTTCGAGGGTGCCGCGGCGGTGCCGGCCCAGCAGGATGCCCTGTTCGCTGAGCAGGATCGCTCCGACGCCGACGGCTGCGTGCGCGGCCGGCGCTCTGGTGCTGCGGGGTCGGCTGGAGACGCGCGCCGGCCGGTCGGGCAGACGCCGGGCGCGGATGAGCTGCTGGACGACCGTGGCGTCCTTGTCGGGGTGCGGTAGCAGGTCGATGGCCTCGACGCGGAAGCCGTACTCGGTGAGCAGGACCTCCCAGAGCTGCGATGACAGGACCCACATCTGCGTCGGCAGGGGCGGGTCGTCGCGCAGCAGGATCATCTGTTCGCGCGGCGCCACCTGCGTGGACGGACCGCGGCCGTGCAGATCGGTGTGCAGGAGCGAGAGGATCAAGGGGGCGCCGGGACGCAGTCCGCCGCGCAGTGCCGGCAGCGAGCGGTGCGGGTCGATGAAGGCGAGCGTCCCGATCGCGTACGCGGCGTCGAACGGCTCGGCTCCGCCCAGGTACTCGGTCACGTCTGCTTGGACGAACTCCACGCCGTCCACGTCCGTGTGGGCGGAGACCGCGCGTTCGTGCTGGGTCGGGGACAGTTCGATGCCGGTGACGCGGGCGCCGTGAGCCCGGGCGAGATTGACGGCGTGGTGGCCGGCTCCGGATCCGATGTCCAGGACGCGGCGTCCGGCGACGTCGCCGAGGACTTCTGCTCCCGGTCCGATTCCTTCCCAGGGCGTCCAGCCGAGCTGGTCGGGGATGGGCGGGGTGTAGGCGCGGGCCAGTTGGCGCCGGCCGTAGATCTGCCAGGCCCGGATGTTGGTGTCCTCGGCATGCACGGTTGCCTCCTGGGTGGGGGTGCTGGGGATCAGGTGTGCGTGATCAGGTAGGCGGGGCCCTCGCCGCGCCGGGCTCGTTCGACCGCGTCCAGGCGGCCGAAGGCGCGCGGCGCCATCAGCTCCTGCCAGGTCGCGAGGTCGTGGACGGCCCACATGTCGTGCTCCGCGGGGTCGAGGCGGATCCGGCCGAGCTGGTCGGCGGTCAGCCGGCCGCCGTCGAAGATGAGCCCCACCTTGTTCAGCGGCTGGCGCGGTCCGGCGTGCAGGAAGTGCGTCAGCAGCAGCTTCGGCGTGTCCAGACCGAGTTCGAGGCCCGTCTCCTCGACCGCCTCGCGCCGGGCGGTCTGCAGCGGGTCCTCGCCCGGGGCGTCCAGGTTGCCACCCGGGAACTGCCAGAGTCTCGAGCCGTAGACCGAGCGGAGCTGGACCGGCCGGTCGTTTTCGTCGCGGATGTAGAGGCAGCCGTACACCGTGTGGTGGGGAACGGTCCGCGCGTACTGCGTGGGCGTCATCGGCATCGGGCGGCCGGGCCGGGCAGGGCGGTGGTCGAACGCGAGGGCGAGAACGCCGAGCGCTTCCTTGGCCGGCGGGTAGATGCTGCGGAGGTTGGCGAGCAGCTCGCCGGGCGGCCCGCCCGGGTCGATGCGCGCGGGGTCCTCCGAGCTGAGCAGGCCCTCGAAGGAGGGGTACGGGGTGATCCGCTGCACGATGACGTCGAGTTCCCGCCCGGTGTCCTGGTTGTGGAAGACGACCGTGTCACCGACTGCGACGGCGCGCTTCTGCGGAGTGGTCACCCTCACTTCGATCGTCTTGCGGCCTGCTTCCACTTGGCGGTAGTACCGCCCGAGCAGGTGCATGTGGTGCTCTTGCCGTTCGTCTCCGGTCGCCGGACTCGGGACGGCTGAAATCGCCTGCTGGGTGTCGTCAGGCACGCGTGCCTCCATTCGATGCGGTGCATCCGTTGCGGTCGTGGGGTCGCGACCTCGCGACCGGGGCAGGGTGCTGCGTGGCCGCGCTCTGTGTTTTCGGATCGGCGTGGGCGAGGAAGTGGATGACGATGCCGAGGCGCTAGGGCAGTTCGATCGGTCCGTAGCGCGCGTGCGGCTTCTGCCGCATGAGTGCGTCGTACCGGTCGGCTACCGAGAAGTGCCAGAACTCGGTTCCGTAGTTGGTGAAACCTGCGCCCTCCATGGCGTTGAGCAGCAGCGTGCGGTGATGGTGCGCGCGATCGCTGAGGTTCGGGGCGTGCGTGAAGCAGGCACCGTAGCTCTCCTCGGGGGAGGCATTGACGCGGGTGCCGAGGTCGAGTTCGTGGCCGTCCTGGTCAATGAGGGTGGCGTCCACGGCCGCGCCCGCGGAGTGGGGCGCGATCTCCGGCGGCGACACGTACCGGCTGGCGGCCTGGTGCAGCTGCTCAGCCGTCCAGCCGGGCTGAGCGGCGGCCAGCTCGTCCCGGTACTCGGTGAAGTAGCGCTGCTGGAGGGAAAGCGGACGGTAGCCCTCGATGAACAGCAGGTCGGTGCCGGCGGGCAGGAGCGAGCGGGCGTGCTCCAGCCGGGCCAGGACGCTCTCGCGGACGTGGGCGAACGCGCCCAGCGGGTCTTGCTTGCGGGGATCGACGCGGAAGTCGTGGTCGCGCACGTCGACGAGCGGCTCTCCGCACTCGCGGACCGGGATCGCAGCGACCCGCGGGTCGGACATCAACACCAGAGGGTTCATCGAGTCTCCCTGTGACGGCTTGCACTGTGGTGGCGGGATGGGGGAGGCAGAGGCCAGATCGGTTTCGCGCAGGATCCGCGCGATGGTGCCCTGAAGCGTGCTGTCGGCCGGGATCACGGTTTCCAGATCGCCGGGCAGCAGGTCCAGCTCGCGGTACCAGGAGGCGAGGTGGTTGTCGGTGACTTGCGCCAGGTACGCGGCATCCGCCTTCGACGCATGCCGGACCAACGTCGCCTCCAGCGGCACGTCCAGGTAGTAGCAGCGGGAGACGCCGCGGTGGTCCCGTACAAGAGAAGTGATCATGTGGCTGTAGCGGTCCGAGTACAGGATCCCTTCGAGCACCACGTGAAAGCCGGCGTCCAGGGCTTCGCGTGCGATCCTGCCCAGCAGGGCGATGTTCGCACCGCGCGCGGTGTCGTGCTCCCTGAGCACGTCGCGGCGGATCACGTCCTGGCCCACGATCGCGATACCGCGGCCGTAGTGATCTCGCAGGCCCTGGGCCACGCTCGACTTGCCTGACGCCGAATTGCCGCGGACCACCACGAGGCGGGTGTCCTCACGGCCGACGGCAAGTGCGGTGGACAGACGACGGTGTGCGCCGCTCGGTGTGCCGGTCATGCCGGCCAGCCCGTCTCGCTGTACAGCTCCCCGTTCTGGATCTTCGCGATGGCCACCCGGGTGTAGGGGACGAGGTCGTCGGGGAGGGCGGAGGGTTCCCAGAATCTCCACTGGGTGCACTTGTCCGGCTCGCGCAGTTCCGGTTCGCCGGTCCAGGCGCGGGCGCGGAAGAACAGGCCCATGCGGGGCCGGTCCCCGGCCTTGTCGATGTGGTGGATGACGTGGACGAGTTCGACGTCCTGGCGCTCGATGTGCAGGCCGGCTTCCTCTTGTGCCTCCCTGATCAGGCAGGTGATGGCGTTCTCCTGCTCGCAGTGGCCTGCCAGGACGTGCCAGGTGGACGGTGCAAACGCGGAGTTGGGGTGGCGGAGCCCGAGCAGCACCGTCCCGTCGGGCCGCTCCAGGTAGAGGTGGACGCCGATGACGTTGAGGACCGTGCCGTGCGTCGAAGCTGGGCGGCGCTCCTCCTGCGGTGCGATGCCGGCCGGGAGGCCGGCGGCGTGGCGCCGTACGAGGTCGCTGGTCGTGTCGGCGATGCGCAGGCGGTGGAGAGGGCTGTCCCACAAAGGCCGGTAGCGGACGTGGACGTCGTGCCGGTGCAGGGCCGGGACGTCGAGGATGTGCCGGCCGTCGGCGAGCTGCGCGGTGGCGGTGTTCCCGAGCCGGGCACGGTAGGCCGCGAGCATGATCTGCCCGTCCACGGGGCGCAGCCGTTGCACCGCGTCCCGGGTCTCCAGGAAGGCGTACTCGGACAGTTCGTCGCGCGGCAGGCGGATCGCCTCCACTTGGTCGGGGGTGAGGGTTCCCCCGTCGAAGACGAACCGGACCTCGCCGGGACAGGGCGTGCCGGGCTGAAGGTCGGGGTGGTGCGGGGAGAAGGAGTGGACGGTGAGCACGGCCGACAGGGGCAGATCCAGGCCCAGTTCCTCGGTGATCTCGCGTCGGCAGGTGATGTGCGGGTGTTCGCCGGGTTCGACGACGCCCCCGGGCAGCAGCCACGAGTCGTCCTTGCGGTAGGTGGGGTGCACCAGCAGGACCCGGCCGACCTCGTCGGTGATGATCGCGGCGGCGCCGAGCCACGCCGCATGCCGGGATGCGGCGTACTGCGCTGCCGGCAGAGCGGCAGGCGGAGTGACGTGATCCGAAGGGGAGACGGGAGAGGGCACGACGAATCTCTGCCTTTCGCGACGGTGGACGGGCGAGTGCGCAGCACGGAGCTGCGAGCGGTGGCCAGGGAGGCACCGCCGTTCGTCCGGCGTCGCCGCTCCCGAGGGCGGTGAGACGGGCAATGCTGTCCGGCACGATCGGCCAGTCCACGGTGACGCGGGTGTGCCTCTTGGCGAACACGTGCGGTTCGTGGGCTGTGCCCGCCGGGGCACGGCTGGCTGCCGGGCTGGCGGTGATGAGGGGGCAGTGGGTGCCGCGGTGGTTGCGCTGCCAGATCTCGATCTGTTCGGCCATTTCCTGCGCGGCGACGTGTCCTTGGTCGCCGTAGCCGTGGATGACGAACTCGTACTGGCCGTTGCCGTCGTCTCCGTCGCCGATGCGTTCGGTGGCCAGCCGGGCGAGGCAGGCTCCGCGGACGATCGCGGCGGCGGGCCAATGGCGGGGCGGCGGGTTGAGGACCTGGTTGTCGCCGTCGGGGTCGACTTCCAGGCGGCAGAAGCCGGGCAGGGCGCCGGCGAGGTAGAGCGTGAGGAGGTCGAAGGGTTCCTGGCCACCGACTGTGATGTTGGTGCGGGTGACGGTCGGCTCGCGGGTGAGGGCGGGGGCGAGTCGATCGACGGGCAGCGGGGTGCCGTCTTCCCAGGACAGGTGGACTCCGGTGCCGGGGACGGTGCGGCGGTTCGTGTTCCAGGCGCCGTCGCCCTGCATGGCGACGAAGCCGCAGACGATGAACGGCTCGTCGCTGTGCAGTGCCCCATCGTTCCTGGTGAAGCCGATGGCCCAGTGGTAGCCGTGCAGACGCAGCGGCGCGACGAGACGGCCGCCTTCGTCCAGGGCGTCGATCCAGGGCAGGTCCCAGGTGTCGACGGTGACCACGATGGTGTCGAATCCGCCGTCCGGCACCACATCGGAGGGAAGATGCTCGGCGTCCGCGGTGACCACACTGACGTGGTCGTATCCGGCCCGGGGCAGGAAGCGAATGGCCCTGTCAGTGACGGCTGGGTCGATGTCGAGGGTGGTGACGTGACCGGTCGGACCGGTGAGTTCGGCGAGGAGGGCCGCGTTGTATCCGCCCGAGCCGATCTCCAGAACTCGGTGGCCGGGCTGGATGCGGGCGGCTTCGAGCATCTCGGCCTGCAGCCACGGCGCGGAGATGGAGCTGATCACTCGGCCGTCGGGCGCGTGGCGGGTGGGGACGATGTCGTTGGCGTACGCCGCTTCCACCGCATTGTCGGGAGCGAAGACGTGCCGGGGCACGGTGCGGAAGGCGCGCTCGACAGTGGTGGAGCGGATGTGATGGTCGGGGCGGAGTTGCTCGACGAGCTGGTGGCGAAGCTTGCTCGCGTCGCGGCCTTCGGTAGCCGGTGAAGTCGTCATGGCCTTCCTTTCGGGGCTAGTTGGGTGGATTGGGACGTGGAGAGAAGGGAGCATCGGGAGCGGCCCCTTGTTTGTCCTGCCAGACCGGTGGCCTCGCGCCGGGCCGGGTGATCAGGGGGTGTCGCCGCTCATCCGCCGCTGCAGCTCCCACAGGGTTCGGAACAGCCCTGGCTGCCGGGTGAGCTGGGCGTAGGTGCCCTCCTGGACGATCCGCCCTTCGTTCAGGACCACGATCCGGTCGGCGACGGCCACATTGGTGAGGCGGTGCGTGATCAGCAGGATGGCGCGGTCCTTGGCCAGTTCGCGCAGGCCGGCGAAGATCCGGTGCTCGGCGCGGGCGTCGAGGGCAGCCGTGGGTTCATCCATCACCAGCAGCGTCGCCTGCCGGTGGAACGCGCGGGTGAGGACCAGGCGCTGCCACTGCCCGCCGGAGAGCTGCTGGCCGCCGAACCACTCGCTGGTCAGGAGCGTGTTCAGGCCCGAGCGGAGCCCGGGAAGCATCTCCGCGGCGCCTGACGCTTCGCATGCGGCTAGCAGGGCCGCATCGCTGGTGTCGCCCTGCCCGAAGGTGATGTTGTCGCGCATCGTCAGCGGCAGATAGGTGAACTTCTGCGGCACCAGCGCGACGTGCTCCCACGACCCCCACGGGTCCAGGTCCGCGGTGGAGACGTGGTCCCAGGCCACGTCGCCCTCGGTGGGCAGCAGCAGCCCGCACAGCAGGCGCGAGAGGGTCGTCTTGCCGGAGCCGTTCTCCCCGACCAGCGCCACGATCTCCCCGCGCCGCACGTGCAGGGAGACGTTGCTCAGGCTGTCCTTGGGGGCGCCGCCGTAGCGGTAGGTGACGTCGCGGACCTCGAAGCGCTCCGGGGCCGCGGTGACGGGTGCGGTGCCGCGGGAGTCGGTCATGGCCTGGCCGTGGGCGTTGTCGAGGAAGTTCTGCCAGTCCTGCACGTACCAGCCGGTGCGCACCAGGCGGGCCCCGCCGTTGATGATGCCGCGCACCGAGCCGGTGGCGGTCTGGAGGGCGAAGACGGCGCCGCCGCCGGCCGCCAGGCTCATCCGCCCCGAGGCCAGGAGCCACAGCAGCGCCGCCCACACCGCGGTCGAGGCGATCCCGCCGGCCACGGCTCCGGCCAGCCCCATCCAGGCACCGGTGTTCGCGGCCTTGCGTTCGGCCGCGTTGACCGAGGCGGCCAGCCTCCGGTACCGGCCGATCAGGAAGGGGCCGGCCAGGCATGCTCGCATCTCCTCACTGGACTCCTGATAGGCCATGTGCCAGCGCAACTTGCCCAGCATCCGGCGTCGCCCGGAGGTCTCCAGCCCGGCGAGGTAGATCACGCGTGCGGAACGGACGTAAGCGGCGGCCTGCGGCAGGCAGGCGAGGAAGAGAAGGGGAAGGAGCAGAGGGTGCAGGACGGTCAGGACGGTGGCGCCGGCGGCGAGCGTGGCGGTGGCCGCGAGGACGTCCTGCGCTTCTTCGACGAGGTCGGGGGTGACCTGGGCGCCGCGGTCGGCGATGTCGTAGGCGTCGTTGTAGCCGGGCTTGTTGTTGGCGGCCAGTTCCGCGCCGACCGCGGCCTCGATCATCGTCAGCTCCGCTGCCCGGCCGAGCACCGGGCGCAGACGCCCGGTCAGCCAGACGACGGTGATGCCCAGCAGTGCGCGCGCGCCGGTGGCGGCGGCGATCACGGCCAGCTGCGGGGCGGCGTCCCACAGCCGCTCGGTGACGTCGCCCGAGGAGATCAGCGCGGTGATCGTGCCCGTGACGGCCAGGAGGCTCAGGGCCGCGAGGACGCCGGTCCCGATCTGGCACACCAGCAGGCCGATGGTCGCACCGCGGTCCACGCGCCAGGCCATCTGCACCGAGCGCCGCACGAGGGAGGGCAGGCGCCGTGCCATGGTGCGGGAGGTCAGCAGGGAGCCGGCCTGGAGCCGTGACTTGTCGCGGTAGAGGTACTCCTCCTCTCGAACACCGGCCACCTGCGGTTCGTCGTCCGGCGCGGTCCCCTTGGGCGGTCGCGGCGGCTGGTCCTGCGTAATGGCCGAGGTCATCGTTCCCCCTAGGACGGTCGCTGCGGCGTCTTCGTGAGGTCTAACGACACGGCTCCGATATCGAACACACGTCTTTCGGTCGTGCTGGGGAGCCCGCTATTTCCTGCATCCAGGAGCCCCGCGGGCGCGGGATCCCTGGTCTGGCTTGGAGCGGCGGCGGGCAGGAAATGGCCGAAACGCCGACACCGCCGAACGGCGTGAGTAGTCCGGCGGGGCATCCCGGGTCGCCCCCTCCTAAGCGGGATCCGGTTCGGCCTGCAGCAGCACTTCCAGCTCTGTCTCCGCGTGGCCGACCACGCCCGTCAGAGCTTCATGGTGATGGCCGGACAGGACGCCGGATCCCAGTCCGGCCGCGGCGATCACCGCGTGGGGCGCATCGGTCGCTACGTCGTCCAGAGCGGATGCAACGACGGGGTGGTGCAGTGCGTCTCGTGCGGCGTAGGCGTCGAGTTGAGCTACTTCGGCGATGGTTTCGGGCAGTGTGCTCGCGTACGGACCGTCGGGGTCCAGTTCGAGGTCGGTCAGACCCGAACGGGTCTGGAACACGGCGGTCGACGGATCGGGAGCGGCGAGGAGCGCGGCGTCTGCGTCCCAGCCGGGGAGGGGCCGGCGGCGACGAATGCCTGGACCTCAGGTCTCATCTGGGAATGATCGACTGCTGTGGGCGACCTGAGCAAGGTGCGTTGGCCGAGGTCAGGCGGCAGCTGTCTCGGTCGCCGAGGCCGGTGAGGGGAAGCGGGTAGTTCGTCGAAGCGTTCGTCGTGCTGGAGGCAGTGGTAGGGCTGTCCGATCATGCGGTTGAAGAGGTTGCGCTGCGCGGCGGCGTGCCAGTCTGCGTGGTTGGTGCGGCGTCGCCAGTCGTGGGCTTTGGCGCCGGGTGAGGCGGTGATCGCGGAGAAGGCCCAGAGGTATCCGGCGTGGTTGAGGCGGTCGTTCTTCACCCAGCGTCGGGTGATGCTGGACTTCCTGCCGGAAGCCCCTGTGATGGGCGAGGCACGAACAGCATCCCTTCTCTGATGCACGCGCTGGCAGGCGCCTCCATTCGCGAGAGTGCGAGGACAGAGTGGTTCCGATGAACGCTCGCCGAGCGATGAGTTCCGGCGTTGCCAGAAGTCCTATGGGTGAACGTCAACAGTCAGAAGGGACCCACGATGCCTGCGAGCACCGAACAGCAGCGCAAGGTCATTGCCGACGCCGTCGTCTCGATGGACGGGTACACCAGTACCGGCCCCGAGGACGACATGAACTGGGCGATGGAGCACATCACCAGCGAGCAGAGCGAGATCATGTACGAGGGAATCTGGCGCGGGGTGAGTACAGCGGTCGTCGGCCGCGTCAACTGGGAGGGCTTCACCTCCGTATGGCCCGGCCTGACCAGCGACCCGGCCAGTCCGGCCCGGACTCGCGATCTGGGTAAGTGGCTCGCCAACGTCGACAAGTTGGTCATCTCCAGGACCCTGCAGCAATCCGACCTGGACAAGACGGAATGGGCCAACGCCCGAGTCTCCCGGGACCTCGAAGCCGAGGTACGTTCTCTCAAGGCCGCGCCGGGCCGCGACATTCTCGTCCTGAACAGCGCCAGCATCATCAAGGCGCTGCTCAAGGCCGACCTGATCGACGAACTCTCCCTGACCGTGCTCCCGACGACCCTCGGCGGAGGAGTACGCCTGCTGCCTGACGGCCTCTCGTCGAAATGGCGGCTTTCCCACGCCACCACCATCCCCGGGACAGGCGCCGTCGCCCTGTGCTACCGCCGCCCCTGAGGGGCTGTTGCGAAGTGCAGCAGTGAGTCTGCATGAAGGCCGGTGTTGGCGGAGTTGGTCGATGTTGTGATCACAATCGGTAGTGCGTTGACGTGGTGGCACGCGTGCATCAGTGCGGGGCGGTTTCTGGCGGCTTGCCCGCGTAGGCGCGCTCGGCCCAGACGATGGTGATCTCGGGGTGCATGAGGCGGAGGCGGAGGCGGAAGAGGAGGACCTCCCTTGGGTCGTAGCCGCGTGAAGCCTTCCCGACGGTCGAGGCGGCCCCAGAGCGGCCGGCCGTAACGCTGAAGCCACGCGGGAGGCGCTGTTGACCTGCGGGGAAGCGCTGCCCATGGCACTCGCGGACGCACGTTGTCCGGCTGCGGCGTGGTACACCTCCGGATCGGTCGGGCAGGGCTGACGTTCACTCTGGTCAGGACGGCGACCTCTTCACGGCATGGTGCCCGGGTGTGCCACACCCAGGCAGTACGCGTCCTGGTTGGCAGCGGCTGACCTGCCCAGACTCGGGGGCGAATCCGCCGTCGACGGACCAAGCGGTCCCCGCACGGCAGCCGGCGTCAACCGATCAAGGACCATCTTCATGGCAGGACAACGACTCGACGGCAAGGTCGCACTGATCACTGGTGCGTCCGGCGGCCTCGGCACCGCGACCGCCGAACTCTTCGCCCGCGAAGGCGCCCGGACAGTGATCACCGATGTCGCCGAAGGTCCCCTGCGGGCTCTGGCCGACCGGATCGAGGCACGTGGCGCGGAGGTCGTCGCCGCCCGCCTCGACGTCTCCTCCGCACGGGAGTGGGACGAAGTGATCGCTCTCGTACGCGACCGGTTCGGAACGCTGGACGTACTCGTGAACCTCGCCGGCATCGTGGACTGGCCGGGGATCGAGGAAACGCGGGAAGAGGCGTGGGACCGCGTCATCGACGTGAACCAGAAAGGCACGTGGCTCGGCATGAAGGCGGCGATGCCGCTCTTGCGTGCGAGCGGCAACGCGTCGGTGGTCAATACGTCGTCGGTGCTCGGCCTGGTGGGAAGCGGCGCGGCTGCGGCCTACCAGGCGTCCAAGGGTGCGGTGCGCCTGCTGAGCAAGACCGCTGCGGTCGAGTACGCCCGACAAGGGGTGCGGATCAACTCGGTGCATCCCGGGGTGATCGCCACACCTATGATTCAGCACCTCCTGGACGAGCAGGGTGACCAGCAGCCGGACATCCAACGCACCCCCATGCGCCGAGCCGGCCGCGCCGACGAGGTCGCCCCCGCGATCCTCTTCCTCGCCAGTGACGACTCCTCGTTCGTCACAGGCTCGGAGCTGGTGGTCGACGGCGGGCTCACCGCGTACTGAGCGCCCGGCCGCCCCGCGACGTCCACAACGCCTTGGCGTGAGGGCAACGCCCCGTAGGGTCTCGACTCGCCCGGAACGCGGTTTGCCGATCGCGGTGATCGGGTGGAGAAAAGACGGACTCCTTCGACGAAACCGGCGAGGCACTCCACGCACGGAGAGAATGGCCGGGGCGGCTCGGTCGTGTGCCGAGTCTCCCTGTTCTGCGATCTTGATCGAGGAGTTCAGATGCGCACATGCAAGCGGCTGCTGGTCGCCCTGTTCGTGACCACCGCGGCCTGCGTCACCCTCACCTCTCAGGCCACGGCGGCCTCCCATGCAGCAGCCGACAGCGGAGCGGTCGCTGTCATGTGCGGCGGCGGCTGCCCTCAGTAGCCGGTCGGCGGTCGGTGAGTCGTCACGTCAGGCGGCGTGTGACTTGCGCTGGTGTCGCCTGGTAAGGGCCCGCTGCAAGGTACGTACCGATAGGTGCAGTTGCGCTGCGATCGCGGCCGGCGACAACTCGGCGTGGGTGAGCCGGGCATCGGCCAAGTCCCTGGCCGCCTGCGCCAGCGCGGGGCGAAGGTGGGCTCGCGGTCGTCGAAGTGGTCGAGGACCAGCCCCTTGGCGAGTTCGTGCGGGGCGTTGCGGGACGCGTGCGCCCCCGCCGGGCCGAGGTCACTCACGGTCCGCTGCACCACGCTGGTGTGCCATGAGGATCCGCGCCGCGGGCGAGGTGGCCCGACCGGTGCGCGGTCCCGGCGACCAGGGGCCGCAGAGCGTCGCCGGGAAGGATGAAGATGCGGGTGCCGATCACGGGCGTGGTGTGGAAGTGATCCTCCGTCACGACGCAGTGCATGAAGTAGGTGCCGGCCGAGACGTACGCGTCACCGCCCTGATCGTGCGGGTCGGTCCCGCAGAACCACCGCGCCACGCAGTCCGACGTACAGCGTGATCTGATCGTGCTCGTACGTTCCGACTGCCCGGGTACTCACGGACGAGGATGCCCACAGCTCGTTGACGGCGGTGTCCTCGATCGTCACCGAGCGCATCGTTCCCTGGAAGGCGCCGACCGTGGAAGCGCCGAATTCCGGCAGCGGGTACCGGTCTCCCATTCGGTCGTTCCGGGTGTCGATGAACGGCTCCCACGTTCCCCGCCCGGTGCCGGTCGAGTCGGTGTCGACCGTGAACGTGCCCGCCTTGCTCGCCGGGCCGAGAAACGCGGTCTGGGCGTCATGTGTCCTCCGCCCGAGGTCGCCCGGCGGGTGCCGCTGGCCGAGCTGCCGGCCCTGCACGCCGACGCCGCCGCGGGCGCCCTGCCCAGCGGCAAGACCGTCGTCACGCCCGGCACCTGACGCCCACCTGGTGCCGGTTGGACCGGGGTCCAAAGAGCATCGGTCCGACTCTGATCGACGCACGGTACGTAATCGATTGCGCATTGATTCGTGTCTAGCGTCCTCAAGACACGTGACACCAAAAGTGCAGGTCAGATGCACTACTGCGGTCTACCGCCGCATCTCGATCCGATCACGAGCAGACTGCGAGATCGATCTACTTCGCCAAACCCATTGACTTCCAGCAACGCATACGGTCTTGTTTGCGCACCGCTTCGTCGGAGCGGACCTCGGCGCAAGGAGCGACCTCATGGCGATGCGTGATCGCACTTCCCTGGCCAGACGCTGCATGCTCGGCGGCGTGGCCTTGACCCTCACCGCGGTGACAGCCTGCGGCGGAGGTGGCGACGAGACCGGCGGCGCGGCAGGCGGGGGCTGCGAGCCCGCCTCGGGCAAGGTCACACTGGACTACTGGTCCTGGGTCCCCGGCATGCAGAAGGCCGTCGACCTGTGGAACAAAGAGAACCCGGACATACAGGTCGAGCTCAAGACGACGCCCGCGGGCAACGCCGGGACCTACCAGAACCTTTCCAACGCCCTCAAGGCGGGCAAGGCCCCGGACCTCGGCCAGATCGAGTACGACTCCCTCGCGAGCTTCCGGCTGAAGGAGGGGCTGCGTGACATCTCGTCATGTGCCGGGGTGAGCGAAGCCGGGGGGAAGTTCGTCGACTGGACTTGGTCCCAGGTGGAGTTCGGCGCCGACGGCAAGGACGGCGTGTGGGCGGTTCCCCAGGACACCGGCCCGATGGCGCTCTTCTACCGCAAGGACGTCTACGACAAACTCGGGCTCAAGCCGCCCACGACCTGGGACGAGTACGCGGAGCAGGCCCGCACGATCAAGAGCGCGGGCAAGTACATCACGCACTTCTCGCAGACCGACCCCAACTGGTTCACCGGCCTGCTGTGGCAGAACAAGGCCACCATGTTCGAGCGGGACGGCGACGCGTGGAAGGTCACCGTCGACCGGCCCGAAAGCCGTCAGGTCGCCGACTACTGGCAGAAGCTGATCGACGACAAGCTCGTCGCCACCGACCTCCAGGGTTTCTCCCCGGCGCTGTACAAGGCATGGAACACCGGGGAAGTCGTCACCTGGGTGAGCGCCGCCTGGGGCTACAGTACGATCCGCGACAACGCCAAGTCCACGGACGGCAAATGGGCCGTGGCGCCGATGCCGCAGTGGAACGAGGGCGACCAGCAGGCCGGAAACTGGGGCGGATCCACGACCGCGGTCACCAGCAAGACCGAACACCCCGCCGAGGCCGCGAAGTTCGCCCTCTGGCTGAACACCGACCGCGAGGCACTGGAGCTCCTCAACCGGGAAGGCGGGCTCTACCCCGCGGCGAAGAGCGGCCTCGAACTGCCCGCTCTCCAGCAGCCGGTCGACTTCTACGGCAAGCAGAAGATATTCGACGTCTTCCAGCAGGCGTCCTCGAACGTGGACACCGCGTTCACGTGGGGGCCGACGATGACCGACACCTACCGCTACCTCAGTGATGGCACGGCGAGCGTCGTCGCGGGCAAGAGCACGCTGGGCGACGTGCTGAAGGAGACCGGTTCGCAGAGCGCGGATTCCCTGCGCAAGCAGTCGCTCGATGTTTCCGGCGGCTGACCAGTCCTCTCCTGCCCTGCCGCCCGTGCGGCAGGGCACAGCACCGCAAAGGCTGCCCGTGACAACCACCAACGCCCCGGCGCCGGCGCGCCGCCGTCCACGCCGCTCCCTCGCCCCTTACGCCTTCCTCACTCCCTTCCTCATCCCCTTCGTCCTGTTCACCCTGGTGCCGGTCGGCTACGCGTTCTGGCAGAGCCTGCACAGGACCGAGCGCACCGGCGGCACCTTCGGGCGCACGCAGACGGTGTTCGCCGGCTTCGATCAGTACGCCCAGGTCGTCAAGGAGCCCTACTTCACCGAGAGCGTGCTGCGAGTCGCCGGCTTCGCACTCGTCCAGATCCCCGTCATGCTGCTGCTGGCCCTGGTGCTGGCCCTGCTGCTGGATTCGGGTGTGGCACGCGCCAAGCGGTTCTTCCGGCTCGTCTACTTCGTTCCCTACGGCATCCCCGGCGTCGTCGCCGCGATCATGTGGGCCTTCCTGTACGACCCGCGGCTGTCACCCGTCGTGGACCTGCTGGAGTCCGCGGGAGCGCACGTCGACCTCCTCGGTCCCGACGCCATCCTCTGGTCCATAGGCAACGTCGTGACGTGGACGTACACCGGCTACAACATGCTGATCCTCTACGCCGCCCTGCAGGCCGTCCCGGCCGACATCGGGGAGGCGGCGCGGGTGGACGGTGCGAGCGGCTGGACCATCGCCCTGCGCATCAAGATCCCCATCATCCGGCCCGCTCTCGTCCTGACCGGGGTGTTCTCCATCATCGGCAGTTTCCAGCTCTTCACCGAGCCACAGGTCTTCCGTGCCATCTCGACCAGCGTGACGAGCACCTACACCCCGAACCTCGCCGCGTTCTCCCTGGCCTCCGGTGACAGCTACAGCGAGGCGGCGGCCCTGTCGGTCATCCTCGCCGTGGTGACCTTCGTGCTGTCGTTCGCGTTCCTGCGCTTCACCTCCAGGAGGCAGGGATGAGCATCCTGACCCGCACCGAAGGGGCCCACTCGACATCCGGTGCGGCCGGACGCCGGCCCCGCACCAGTGCGTCGGGTGTGGCCGCCGGCGCCTTCATGATCCTGGTCGCCTGCTACATGCTGCTGCCGGTCTACTGGCTGCTCGTGTCGTCGACCAAGAGCCAGGGCGACCTCGTCTCCACTCCCGGCCTGCTGCCGGCCGAGTGGCACTTCGGCGACAACCTCGCCGCTCTCTTCGAGCAGCAGGACGGCGTCTTCGCCCGGTGGCTGCTCAACAGCCTCCTGTACGCGGGCCTGGGCGCGGCCGTCGCCACCCTGCTCGCGGCGGCGGCCGGATACGCGCTGGCCAAGTACACCTTCCGCGGACGCGAGGCGATCTTCTCCGTCGTCCTCGGCGGCGTTCTCGTACCGGCCACCGCCCTCGCTCTGCCGCTGTTCCTGCTCTTCGCCGAGGTGGACGCCACCAACTCGTTCTGGTCGGTCTTCCTTCCCAGCGTCGTCAGCCCGTTCGGCGTGTACCTCTCCCGCATCTTCGCCGCCGCGTCCGTGCCGGACGAGGTGATGGAGGCCGCCCGCATGGACGGCGCGAGCGAGTTCCGCATCTTCCGCACCATCGCGCTGCGGCTGATGGCACCGGCGCTGGTGACGATCTTCCTCTTCCAGTTCGTGGTCATCTGGAACAACTTCCTGCTGCCCCTGATCATGCTGCAGGACGAACACCTCTACCCGGTCACCCTCGGCCTGTTCACCTGGCAGTCGCAGACCAGCCGCCTGCCCGACCTGCAAACCCTCACCATCGTGGGCGCCCTGGTCTCCGTGGTGCCCATCGTGCTGACCTTCCTCCTCCTGCAGCGCTACTGGCGCGCCGGACTCGCCGCTGGAGCCGTGAAATCGTGAACCACCCCCTCACCGACCTGACCCGCACCCTGGGCGGCGTCGCCTACGGCGGCGACTACAACCCGGAGCAGTGGCCGCGCGAGGTGTGGCAGGAGGACGTACGCCTCATGCGGGAGGCGGGCGTCAACCTCGTCACCGTCGGAGTCTTCTCCTGGTCCCGTATCCAGCAGAGGCCGGGCACGTACGACTGGAGCCTGCTGGACGAGACCCTCGACCTCCTGCACGAACACGGCATCATGGCCGACCTCGCCACACCCACGGCCGCCCCGCCGCCCTGGTTCGCCCGCCAACACCCCGACGCCCTGCCGGTCACCGCCGCGGGCACCCGGTTGGCCCACGGCAGCCGGCAGGCCTTCTGCCCCAGCAGCCCCGCCTACGCCCAGGCCGCCGACGCCGTCGTCACGGCACTGGCGAACCGATACGGCAACCACCCCGCCCTCGCCATGTGGCACGTCCACAACGAGTGGGGCAACCACAATGCCCTGTGCTACTGCGACACCAGCGCGCACGCCTTCCGCGCCTGGCTGCTGGAGCGGTACAAAACCCTCGACGCGGTCAACGACGCCTGGGGCACCGACTTCTGGAGCCAGCGCTACGGCGACTGGGACGAGATCGACCCACCCCGGGACACCACGGCCTTCCGCAACCCCGGCCTGGAACTCGACTACCGCCGCTTCTCCTCCGACGCGCTGCTCGCCCGCCACGTCGCCGAGACCGCCCTGCTGCGCCGGATCTCCCCGAACGTACCGATCACCACCAACGTGATGGGCACGCTGGAGAAGAAGGTCGACGGATTCGCCTTCGCGGCCGAGTGCGATCTGGTCTCGGTCGACCACTACCTTCCGGCCGACGACCCGGACGGCCACATCGACCTCGCGCTCAACGCCGACCTCGCCCGCGGAATGGCCGGTGGACGGCCCTGGCTGCTGATGGAGCACTCGACCTCCGCCGTCAACTGGCAGCAGGTCAACGTGGCCAAACGCCCGGGCGAGACGCGCCGCAACAGCCTGACGCACCTCGCACGGGGCGCGGACGGGCTGATGTTCTTCCAGTGGCGTCAGTCCCGCGCCGGCGCCGAGAAGTGGCATTCGGCGATGCTTCCCCATGCCGGTACCGAGGGCCGCGTCTGGAAGGAGGTCAAAGCGCTCGGAGCAGAGCTGGCCTCGCTCGGCGAGGTGACGGGCAGTCGCGTCCGCGGCGAGGTGGCGATGCTCTTCGACTGGCACACCTGGTGGGCGCTGGAACTGCAGGCCCGCCCGTCCGACCGCATGCGCTACCTGGACGCGGTCCGTGACTGGTACGAAGCGCTCTGGACGCTGAACATCACCTGCGACCTCGTTCCGCCCGGCGCCGACCTGAGCGGCTACCGCGCCGTGGTCGCACCCAGCCTCTACCTCCTGGCCGACAGCGACGCCGACAACCTGTCGCGCTACGTGGACCAGGGCGGGCATCTCGCCGTCGGCTGCTTCAGCGGCGTCGTCGACGAGTACGACCGTGTACGGCTCGGCGGACACCCCGGCGCGCTGCGCGACGTGCTCGGCCTCGTCGTGGACGAGTACCTGCCGTTGCGGGCCGCCGATCACGCTCTGCTCGAAGACGGGGCCCTCGTGGGGCGCTGGGTGGAGCGCGTCGAACCGCGCGGCTGCACCACGGTGCTGCGCTTCGCCGACACCTCCGACGGTGGCCCGGCCCGCGGCGGCCCCGCCGCCACCCGGCACACCTTCGGCCGCGGCACCGGCTGGTACACCGCAGGTCGTCTCCCCGTACCGACCCTGCGCGAGCTGCTTCGCACCGTGTGCCAGGACGCCGGAGTGACGCCCGTCGTCGAGGGCGCGCCGCCGGGTCTGGAGGCGGTGCGCCGGTACGGAGTACGACACACCTACCTCTTCTTGATCAACCACACCCAGGACACGATCGGCGTCCCGGTCGCCGGTACGGGGGTCGGCGGCGCCGACGTGAGCGGCGGCCGGGCGCTGGTGTCCCCGGGAGGCGTGGTGATCGTGCGCGAGGACATGCCGTGACGGCGCCGCAGACCGTTCCGACCGCCTCGCCCGCCCCGGTTCCGCGCGCCGTGGAGATGGACGCGGCGAGCGGCACCGTGCTGCTGCGTACCGCCCACAGCGTCTACGTCCTGAGAGTGGACCGCCCCACGGGATCGGTGCGCCACGTTCACTGGGGAGCCCCGCTGCCCCTCACCGACGCGGTCGTACTGCCGCTGTGGGCCGAGCACGACAACAGCTTCGCCGGGCGCTGGGACGGGGTGGAGGAGTTTCCGGTCGACGGCGGCGCCCGCTTCGGTGTGCCCGCCCTGGAGGTCCGCTTCGCCGACGGTTCCAGCCCCCTGGAGCCGACGGTTGAGGACATCGTCCTGCTCCGGGACGACCACGTGGTGATTCACCTCCGCGACCGGTCGCGGCCGCTCTCCTGGCAGCTGCACTACCAAGTCCCCGCGGGCGGTGACGTACTGGAGCGATGGACGGAGTTCGAGCACACCGGTACCGACGCCGACGGCGACATCATGCTGCTCAGGTATGCCTCCGCCCACTGGCCGCTGCCGCAGCGGCCGGGCTGGCGGATCGGCTCGGTGCACGGCGGCTGGTCCGCCGAGGGACGCCTCGAACGGTCGGGACTGCCCGTGGGCGAGACGACCCTGGGCAGCCGGCGCGGTCACACCGGCCACCACGCCAACCCGTGGGCCACACTCGACGCCGGGGACGCGGACGAGGAACACGGGGAGGTGTGGACCGTCGCGCTCGCCGCGAGCGGCAGTTGGCGGCTCACCGCACAGCGCACCCCCGCCGGGCGCACCGGTGTGGTGGCGGGTAGGGGCACGAGGGCACCGAGCTGCGGCTCGCTCCGGGCGACAGCCACCGCACAGCGGTCACCCTCGCCCTGTACACCGCGCACGGCTTCGGTGGTGCGAGCCGGTCCTTCCACCGCTACCTGCGTGAGCACGTCCTGCCGCGTCCGCGGGAGCTGCGGCCGGTGCTCTACAACTCCTGGGAGGCCACCTCCTTCGAGGTGAGCGAGGACAACCAGCTGGCCCTCGCGCGGCGTGCCGCGGCTCTGGGCGCGGAACTGTTCGTACTCGACGACGGCTGGTTCCGTGGCCGTGACGACGACCGGGCCGGACTCGGCGACTGGACCCCGCACCCCCGGCGCTTCCCCCGCGGGCTGCGCCCGCTCGCCGACGAGGTGCACCGGCTCGGCATGGCCTTCGGCCTGTGGGTGGAGCCCGAGATGGTCAACGCCGACAGCGACCTCCACCGGCGGCACCCCGACTGGGTCGTCCATCTGCCCGGCCGCACCGCCACCGAGCTGCGCAACCAGCTAGTCCTGGACTTCTCCCGGCCCGACGTCACCGAGTGGGCTCTCGGTTGGCTGCGCGCGGTCGTGGCCGAGAACTCCGTCGATTTCCTCAAGTGGGACTTCAACCGTTCGTTCACCGAAGCCGCCTCGCGCGCCGCGGGCGCGGACGCCAGACGCGTCCACGTGGACCATGCCCGCGGGCTGTACCGGGTTCTGGACCGGCTGCGGGCGGACTTTCCGCACCTGCGGATCGAAGCCTGCGCGGGCGGCGGCGGCCGCGTCGACCCGGGCATTCTCGCTCGTACGGACCAGGTCTGGGCCTCCGACAACACCGACGCGGTCGACCGCCTCACCATCCAGCACGGCTTCAGCCAGCTCTATCCGGCCGGTGTCATGTCGGCCTGGGTCACCGACAGCCCCAACCCCCTGACCGGCCGCCTGGTGCCCATGCGCTTCCGTGTGCACAGCGCCATGGCGGGCGTCCTCGGCATCGGAGGGGACCTGACGCGCTGGACGGACGACGAGCTGGCCGAGGCCGCGGAGCTGATCCGGGTCTACAAGGACATCCGTCCGGTCGTCCAGCGAGGCGCACAGTACCGTCTCCTCGCTCCGGGCCACGGGCCACTCGCGGCGGTGCAGTACCTCGGGGAGAACGCGGACCGCGTGGTGGTCCTCGTGTGGAGACCCGGCGCCGCCTTCGGGCCCGCGCAGCCTCCCCTGCGGCTGCGCGGGCTGGCCGCCGGTGCCACGTACCGGGACGAGGACACCGGCCGGGAATGGTCGGGAGCCACACTCACCGGCTTCGGCCTGCCACTGCCCGATCTGCCGCCCGGCGACTGCGCCAGTGCGCTCGTCCGCCTGCGCCTGGTGTGAGGGCGTCGCACCGAGAGCGCTTTCCGCGTGGTCGGGAGCCTGAAGTAGGCTGTCCGGCGAAGGGAGCGTGCGCAGTGCAAGGACGGGTCACCATGGCCGATGTCGCGCGAGCGGCCGGCGTCTCCGCCGCCACGGTTTCCTACGTCCTCTCCGGCAAGCGGCCCGTCGCCCCGGAGACACGGGCCGCGGTGGAAGCCGCCATCGACGAACTGTCCTTCACCCTCAACACCACGGCACGCAGCCTGCGGACCGGCCGGTCGAGCCTGGTGGCGCTCATCGTTCCGGACATCGCCAACCCGTTCTTCGCCCAGCTCGCGGGCACTCTGCAAGAGGCCCTGCGCAGCCTGGGGCTGCACGTGGTCGTGTGCAGTACCCGGGCGCGCCGGGACGAGGAGCGGGCCCTGCTGGCGGAAGCGGTGCAGCAGCGTTTCGCCGGCGTGATCATCACGCCGTTCAGGCTGAAACCCGAGGACTTCACACCCGCCGTCGACGCCGGCATGCCCGTGGTCGTCAGCGCGGACGTCTCCTTCGGCCCGATCGACCTCGTGACCCCCGACGGGCGGGCGGCGACGCGGCACGCCTTGCAGAGCGTCACCGCCGCCCGACGGCGGCGCATCGCGATGATCGCCGGCCCGAGGGATGCCACGGGCGGCGACCCCCGGCTGGAGCATCTGCGCGCCCTCGCCCCGCAGTTCGGCCTGTCACTGCCGCACGCACTGGTGATCAGAGGTGAACACACCCGGGAAGCGGGAGCGGTCGGCTTCGGCGAACTCATGAACCGCCGCTATCCCCCCGACGCCGTCTTCTGCGGCAATGACGTCCTGGCCGTCGGTGCCATGGACAAGGCCCACGAACTCGGCATCGGCATCCCCGGGGACGTGGCCCTGATCGGCCACGACGACGCCTCCTTCGCCTCCCTGGTACGTCCCCGGCTGACCACCATCCGCTACCCGGCACCCGAGGTCGCCCGGGCGGCCGCCCGGCTGCTCACGGAGCGCCTGGACGGACGTACGACGCACAGGACGGTGCACGTCGACGCGGAGTTCGTCGCACGCGCCACCGTCTGAGGCGCCCCGGCGCGCGCCGCGACCGCACCGCGCGAGCAGTCACCCGGCGACGCTCTCGAGCAGGAGTTGTGAGCCCGCCGTGATGAGCCCCGGAACGTAGAACTCCAGAGCCACGGTCCGTTCCTGGCCCGCCGCGAGGACGTACCTTCCGATGAGGTCCCTGGGGACCGTGGGCCGCACATAGACGGTCTGTGTCCGACGCGGACCGCCATCCTCGCGCACGGCCACGGCGCCGTTCCAGGTGTTCCCCGGGACGTCCTGGGTTCCGGTCACGTTGGACCCGAAGGTGAGGTCCACGGTGCGCGCCGTCGAGCCGGTGTTGCGCAGCGCGAGGTCGATGTCGTAGCGGGCCCCGTAATTGCCCCAGCTGCGCTGGGACGAGTCGGTCAGGGCCGCTGTCGCCGGTGCTGTCTGGTCGAGCGTGGCCACCTGCCGCTGGGTGGTGTTGACCGCCAGCCCGAGATGGGAACCGGGCGGCCCCGCCTCGATCGTCACGCGGCCCGTCCGCCACTGCGAGCCCGCGTAGACGCCGGATTCCCGGCCGTACGTCGTCGCGGTCTGCGAGGCGATGTTGCCCCGGGCCCAGGCGGAGTCGGTCTGGGACAGGTTGATCGCGGTCGTCGCGCTGCCGTCCGTGGTGACCACCGTGTACACGTACACTCCGCCGCTCGCGGTGATCTCGAAGCGTCCGTCCAGGATGGTGCCCGTCATGGGGATGCGCGCCGCCTGCACCGCGCGCCCTGCGGCCACCGACGTGGTGCCGAGGTAGGTGCGCGTCGCACCGGTCAGCCAGTCCAGCGAGGTCGCGTGGCAGGGGCCGGTGCCGGCTCGGGAGGCGGGATCCTGGACCAGTGGCTTGTCCGCGTTGGTCCAGGCGGCACCGCGCATGGAGACGGTCACGGGAGATGCCTGCGGGTTTGATATCAGGACGTGCAGATAAGCCTGACCACCTGTGTCGTTCTGGTGGTAGAGGTACAGCGGGAAGGTGCCGGACAAGGGGCGTGCCCGACCGCCGCGAGCCGCGCCGGCGCGCGAGTGCTGGGTGAGCCAGCCCGCGCCGGTCACCGTCTCGGGGTTGTTGGACACGACCATTTCCGGCCCGGTCATGGCACCGGGGAGCGGAAGCAGCGCCTCACGCGGGACGGTCGGTCCGGGTGCCGCGGGCGTGCCCGGACGCCACTGACCGGCGCCGATCACGGTCTCCGACGCGGTGACCTGTCGGCGAGCGGCGGCGGCCCGGGTGGCGGGCAGCAGCATGCCGGTCACGGACGCGGCGGCGAAACCGATCGCCGCGCGGCGGGGGAGTTCAGCGGCCATGTGTGCGTACCTTCTTCCTTCCGGAGGGGGAGCTCTTCGGGCGCGTGTGTCAGCTGTCGATGCCGTGCAGCCGGCGCAGGGCCATCCGCAGGTCACGGGTCACCGTGTCGCGAAAGCCCGCGTGGGCGCCGTCGGGCCAGGCGTCCGCTCCTCGTAGCGCCGCCGTCAGCTGCCGCACCGCTGCCGTTCCGGCCTGCTCCGACGGGCTGCGCAGCAGGGCCGCGGCCGCGGCGACGCGGGCCCGCACCGGCGCGGCCTCACGGGTGCTGACGCAGCGGCCGGTCGCGTCCTTGATGTGACCTGCCAGGTACTCGGCCAGTACACGGCTCGCGCCCCGCGGGTCAGAGTGCGGCACCTTGGCCGGCACACGGTGGGCGCCGTCGCTGAGCGCCGCGGCCTGGACGTCGGTCAGCTGGTTGTAGGCGAACAGCGCGGTGCCGTCCGAGTCAGCGTCGTTCACCGCCCGGAGCTGGTCGCCCATGAGCGCGGCCGACGAGCCGTGGAAGGGGCCGTAGGTGGCCGTGTACAGCGGGACCTCGCCCACGCGGTCGCGCATGACGGCGGTGTCGTGGGCGACCGAGTCGGTGGAGGTGCCGAACGACATGCCGGTGAGGAAGTCCATGTAGCCGGCGTCGACCCACGCTCCCCAGTTCTGGAACTTCTTCGCCAGGCCGTCGACCGGATCGGCGAACACGGCCGCCGACAGCGCGATGTCCGGCTTCGTCCGCTGCTGAAGGCCGCGGATCCGCTCGACGAACGTCGTCACGTTCCGCTCCCGCCACGCGTTCCACACCGGCCACAGCTCGTCCTGCCGGGTCAGGTCGTACGGGTCCGCGCCGTGCTCTGCCTCGAACGCCGTGCGGCTGGCGTCGCTGTAGGAGAAGCCGGCGTCGTAGGGGAGGGAGACCGGGTAGCGGATGTAGTCGAGGTGGAGGCCGTCGACGGCGTAGTCCGTCATCAGTTCCTCGAAGACCGACGCGACGTAGTCACGCGCCGCCGGGATCGCGGGATCGACGAAGTAGTAGCCCTTCTCCTGCGAAGAGGGCCGCGGGCCGTCCGCGCCGACGTCCTCGCGTTCCACCGCGGCCCAGTCCGGGTGCGCCGCCAGCACCGGCCCGGGGCCGGGCTCGGCCGCCGACTCGGCGCCGACGAAGAAGGTGTGGGTCCATGCGTGCAGCTCCATGCCGCGGCGGTGTGCTTCCGCCACCCACACCTTCAGCGGGTCGAAGCCCTTCATGCCGGGGCGCTGGTCCGCGATGCCCGCGGCCCGGGCGGCCTTGGACGGGTAGATGGTGTATCCCTGCCACACGGTTTCCAGGAAGACGATGTTGAAGCCGCTGTCCCGCATCCGATCGAGCGTGGCGCGGATGGCTTCGGGGGATGTCTCCGTGGGGCGGACCCACACCCCGCGGCCCTCGACCGGCCGGGACTCCCGGGTCTGGTCGGCGGCCTCGCGGGCGAGGGTGAGGGCGGTTCGCGCAGCCTCGACGGCCTCGTCCTCCCGTCCGGCATCGGCATGTTGGCGCGCCTCGTCCGCCAGCGCGTCGGCCCGGCCGAGTGCGCTGGTCACGGCCGGTTCGGGGAAGTCGGTGCACGCGGCGCGAGCCGCCACCAGGCGGGCCCGCGCGTCGTCGGCCGTGACCTCGGCGGCGATCACGTGGGTGAGCGCGTCCACCTCTGTCGTCAGCCTCTTGCCCTCCAGGGTGACGCGCGCCCCGACGACAGCGTTGTCGCCCAGCCATTGGGCCGCGGTGCCGTGTCCCGAGAGGACCAGGCCGTCCGAGGGAATCGCGCTGTTGTTGCCGCCCACCGAGGTGACGCGGCCCTGGACGACCACCACTTCGCTGCCGTACTGGTTCGTGCCGGTGGTCGGTCTGCCGTAGGCGGGCGTGTAGGCGAGGAGCTGGTCCGCGCCCCGACAGCCGGGAAAACAGTCGCCGTTGGAGTCGAGGCCGCCCGGGTTGGTGGCGGGGGTGGGGTCGACGGCGTCGACCTGCCTGGTCGCAGGCACCGGTTCGCCTTCGGCGAGGCCGGACGACGGGGCCGCGGGGACCGCCGCGGTGGCTTGAGCGGGCAGGGCGGCGGGTGACAGGGCCAGCACGGCCGACAACGCCGCGGCAGGCAGAAGGGAACGGGCAAAAGGACGACTTCGGTTCATCGAGAGCCCTTCGAGGGAGGGGCGGACGCTGGAACTATCGAGAAGAGGTCCGTACAAGTCAATGGACAAGTCGGAAAGTTGAGCCAGTTCTTTCCCGGGCATTGACAAGCTCAAGCGCTCCGACGAACACTCTGGTCGTCAAGTGGTACGAACCACTTCCCACTTCGCCGGACCCCGTCCGCTCATCCGTCAGTGCTTAGGAGCACCATGTCCGCCAGCAGAGGTCTGCGCCTTGCCTCCCTCGCGCTCGTCACCCTCACCTTCACCACCGCCTGCGGCCTCGGCGGCGGTGAGACCTCTGGCACCGGCCAGGACGCCGCGAACGGAGAGGTGAAGGGGAAGATCACGTTCCAGACGCTCCAGTTGAAGCCCGTCTTCACGGACTACATCGAAGGCGTCATCGCCGACTTCGAGAAGAAGCACCCCGGCACCGACGTGAAGTGGGTGGACATCCCCTTCCAGGGGGCCCAGGAGAAGATCACCGCGGACGCGGCCGCCGGTGCGCTGCCCGACGTGGTCAACCTCAATCCGCAGTTCGCCCAGGCGCTCCAGACCAAGGGCGTGTTCCTGGACATGGACCAGGCGGCGGGGGACGTCAAGGGCGACTACGTCCCGGGGGCGTGGAACTCCTTCACCGTGGCGGGCGAGAGCGGTGCGTACGGCCTGCCGTGGTACCTCACCTCCGAGGTCACCATGTACAACAAGGGGCTGTTCGAGAAGGCCGGGCTGGACCCGGCGAAGCCGCCGGCCACCTTCGACGACCTGCTCGCCGCGGGGAAGAAGATCTCCGCCGCGGGCGACGGCGACTTCTACGGCATCCACCCGGCGCTGGAGAACCGGTTCATCACGGACCTGGCCAAGCAGGGCGTCCCCGTCATCGACAAGGACGGCAGCACCTGGACCTTCAACACCCCCGAGGCCGAGGCGTACCTCCAGAAGCTGATCGACGCCTACCAGGGCGGCGTCTACCCCAAGGACTCCCTCACCCAGGACCACACCAAGGAGACCGAGGCCTACCAGGCCGGCCGCATCGGGCTCTTCCCCTCGGGCCCCAACTTCCTGAAGATCATCCAGGACAACGCGAAGAAGATCGCCGACCAGACCGGGGTGGGCCCGCAGATCACCGGCGCGGACGGCGTCACCAACATGTCGGTCATGGGACTGCTCGTCCCCAAGGCGAGCGACAACAGCGCGACCGCCCTGGCGTTCGCGAAGTTCATGACCAACGCGGAGAACCAGCTCGGCTTCAGCAAGCTCGTCACCGTCCTGCCGAGCACCACCGCCTCGCTGAAGGACCCCTACTTCACCGACACCTCGGACGGCAGCGTCGAGGCCAAGGCCCGTGCCATCTCCGCCCGGCAGATAGCCAAGGCCGAGAACCTGGTCCCGGTCCAGTACGACGAGCGGGTCACCAAGGCGGTCGTGGGCAAGGTCGAACTCGCCCTCAAGGGCGACCTGACCGCCCGTGAGGCCTTGGACCAGGCCGTCGAGGCCGCGAACGCCATCACCGCGAAGTAGCCGGCACACCGTGCGGATCCGCCCCCCTGCGGCGGGTCCCCACCCCGCTCGAACCGAACGTATGGAGTGATCCCGTGACCGGCCGCCGCTGGTACGTCCCCTGGCTCTTCCTCGCTCCGGCGCTGCTGTTCGCCGTGGTGTTCTTCCTCGCCCCCTTCGGCAACACCCTCGTGCTGTCGTTCACCGACGCCAGCACCCTCGGCGGCGGCACGTTCACGGGCTTCGCCAACTACGAGCGCCTCCTGGGCGACGACGCCTTCTGGCTCTCCCTGCGCAACACCGCGCTGTACATCGTGGGTGTCGTCCCCGCGCTCGTGGTCCTGCCCCTGCTCCTGGCCGTGCTGGTGCAGCGGAGGATCGCCGGCATCGGCTTCTTCCGGGCCCTGTTCTACTCCCCGGTCGTCGCCTCCATGGTCGTCGCCGGACTGCTGTGGTCCTGGCTGCTGTCGAGCGACGGACTCGTGAACGCCGTACTGCGCGGCACCGGCGTCCTCGACGCGCCGCTGCCGTTCCTCACGGACGCGGATCTGCTGCTCGTCAGCGCCATGGTGATGACCGTCTGGAAGGGCCTCGGCTACTACATGGTCGTCTACCTCGCGGCCCTGGCCAACGTGCCCCGCTCGCTGCTGGAAGCGGCCGAGGTCGACGGGGCGGGGCCGGTACGGCGCTTCCTCAGCGTCACCGTCCCCGTCATCCGCCCCACGATGGTGCTGGTGGGGACACTCGCCGCCATCGCGGCGGGCAAGGTCTTCGCCGAGATCTACACACTGAGCGACGGCAGCGGCGGCCCCGGCGGCGAGGCCCGCACCCTGGTCTTCACCATTCGCGAGACGGGCCTCGGACTCGGCGGCGAGGCCGGCTACGCCTCCGCCATGAGCGTCTTCCTCTTCCTGGCCACCCTCGGCCTCTCCGTCTTCGTCACCCGCCTGAACACCCGGGAGGACCGGGCATGACCAGCAGCCTGCTCGACCGACCCCGTACCTCGCGCGAGCGGCCCGCGGTGAGCCCACCCGGTCCCGCCCGCCGCAGGCGGCTGCGTTCCACCGCCGGACTCGCGCTTCGCTACCTGCTGCTCCTGCTCGTCACCGTCATCACCGTCGGCCCCTTCCTGTGGCAGCTGTCCACCTCGCTCAAGGGCGCGGGCGAGAACGTCTACGGCTACCCGCCCCAACTGCTGCCCAAGAACCCGACCGTCGACCACTACGCCGGGGTGCTCGACACCGTCCCGGTGCTCAGGTACGCCACCAACTCCCTCGTCGTCGCCGTGAGCTGCGCCGCCACCAACTGCCTCTTCGGCTCGATGGCCGGATTCGCCCTCGCCCGCATGCGCTTCGGCGGCCGGCGGATCGCCTTCGGCATCTTCCTGGCCACCATGATCATCCCCTTCGAGGCGATCATGGTCTCCGAGTTCCTGATCGTCCGCTCGCTCAGGCTCAACGACACGCTCATCGGCGTCATGATCCCCCTTGCCGTCAGCGGACTCTCCGTCCTGCTGCTGCGCAACGCCTTCCGGGCCCTGCCGCACGAGATCGAGGAGGCGGCGATCCTGGACGGCGCGGGGGAGTGGCAGCGCTTCTGGCGCGTGGCCCTGCCTTCCGTGCGGGGCACGCTGGCCGTGGTCGCCATCTTCAGCTTCGTCTTCGCCTGGGACGACTTCCTGTGGCCCCTGATCGTCCTGTCCGATCCGTCCAACTACACCCTCACCGTCGGCATCCAGTACCTCTCCGGCACCTTCACGAACGACCAGCGGGTGATCGCCGCCGGAACGATGATGGCCGTGGTGCCGCTTCTTGCGCTCTTCTTCGCGCTGCAGCGGTACTTCTTCCGTGGAGTCGGCGAAGGCGGGATCAAGGGATGAACGACAGCGAGACGACGACGCACGGGGCCACCGCGCCCTCGACGCGGCGGACCGCCAAGCACGAGACGTTGCACGCGGCGCTCGGCGAGATGATCGACGGCGGTCTCACGGCGCATCAGCTCCTGCCCAGCGAGAGGGAGTTGATGCTCCGCTTCGACGTGAGCCGGATGACCGTGCGCCGGGCGGTCGAGCGCCTGGCACAGGAGGGCCGTGTCTACCGGGTGCAGGGCGCGGGGACGTACGTCGCCGAAAGGCCGACCATCTCCAAGTCGCTCACGCTGACGTCGTTCTCCGAGGACATCCGGGCACGTGGCATGGTCCCCGACAGCAGACTGATCGGACTCGCCGTGGTACCGGCCGATCTGCCGTGCGCCCGCGACCTGCACGTGGCGCCGGGCTCGGACGTCGTACATCTCGAGCGGCTGCGGACGGCCGACGGGGAACCGATGTGCCTGGAGAACGTCTGGCTCCCGCCGAACCTCGTCCCCGGCCTGGTCGAGGAGGGTGACCCGGAGTCGTTGTACTGGCGGCTGGAGAAGGCCGGCGCCGCGCCGCAGACCGCCAAACAGACCATCAGGGCCACGGTCCTCACCCAGGCGCAGGCGGAACTGCTCGCCGTACCGCCGCACTTCCCCGCTCTGGAGGTCGAGCGGGTGACCAGGGACGTGCGCGGCAGGGCCGTCGAACGGGCCGTCAGCCTCTACCGGGCAGACCGTTACGACTTCAAGCTAGCCATCAGCAGGGAGCCGACGTGACCCAGTGGACGCTGGCGGTCGACATAGGCGGCACCAGTATCAGCGCGGGAGTGGTGGATCCCGGGCAACGGGTCCGAGCCCGGCGTCGCATCCCCACGTCCGCCGAGGACGGGGCCCAGCAGGTCCTCGACCGGGCGCTGCGCCTCGTGCGGGAGATACGGGACGAGGCCACGCGGACCGGTCTGCCGGCGCCGACCGCCCTGGGCATCGGCACGGCCGGCGTCGTCGACGGCGCGGGACGCACGGTGACCCACGCCACCAGCGCCCTCCCGGGCTGGGCCGGCACGCCGGTCTCCAGGCTCGCCGAGGACCGGCTCGGCCTGCCGGTCGCTCTCCTCGGCGACGTCCAGGCGTTCCTGGTCGGCGAGACGACATCCGTCGGCGCCGCCGCGCACGCCTCCTCGGCGCTCGGCGTCATGGCCGGCACCGGCATCGGCGGCGCCCTCCGCGTCAACGGCGCGCTCGTCCGCGGAGAGCGGGGAGCCGCCGGGCACCTGGGACACGTGCCCGTACCGCAGGCGGCCGGCCTCACCTGTCCGTGCGGCGCCGAGGGACACGTGGAAGCACTGGCCTCCGGACCGGCGATGACGGCCCACCTCGCCACCGAACTGCCCGGGGCCCGCATCGAGAGCCTGCGCGACGTGTCCCGACTGGCCCATGACGGAGAACCCGCGGCCAGACGCGTCCTGTCCCTGGGCGGCGCGGCGCTCGGCACCGCGCTCGCCGGTGTCGTCGCCACGACCGACCCGTACTGCGTCGTGATCTCCGGCGGAGTCCTGTCCTCCGGCCCCTGGTACCTGGACGCCCTGCGCGGCGCTCTGGCCGGGCAGACCCTGCCCGCGTTGGCGGACGTCCCGGTCCGCACCTCCTTGCTCGGCGCGGACGCGGTGCTCGTCGGAGCGGCCGAGACCGCACGCGCCCCGGCCACCGCGAGGTGATCGCGGACCCGCCCCACCCGCATACCCGTACCCGCCGCGACGACCGCTCCCGGCCACCCCGGCAGACCCGGCCAACCCTGGCAGACCCGGCCACCCCGGCAGACCCGGCCACCCCCGGCAGATCCCACCGCACCGAAAGACCCGAAAGACTCCGATGACGGACGACGACACCCTCCCCACCATCGCGCTGATCCCCCTGGACGAACGCCCGGCCTGCGCCGCGCTGCCCGCGGCCGTCGCACGGGTCGCCGGCGTGCGCGCCGTCCTGCCCCCGGCCGCGATCCTTCCCCAGGGCCGTACGCCGGGAGACGCGGACGAGACGAGCCGCTGGCTGGCCGAGTCGGCCCGGACGTCGTTCGCCGCCGTCGTCTCCCTGGAAACCCTCGGCCACGGAGGACTGATCGCCTCGCGGACGCGCGGCACCACCGTCGCCGAAGTGACCGCCCGCTGGAACGGACTGCGCGGCATCGCGCGGGCGGGTGTGCCCGTCCACGCCGTCACCCTCGTGACCCGCACCCCCGACTCCGCCGACGCGACCGAGGAACCGGACTACTGGGATCCGCACGGTCCCGCGCTGCACCGATGGTCCGCCCGACTGCACCAGGGCGCCGGACAGGAGGTCCGGGCCCCCGACAGCGTCCCCGAGGCCGTCCGGGCCGACTTCCTCCGACGCCGCCTGCGGAACCACGCGCTCAACCTCGCCGCCCTGGAGCTGCTGACCGACGGCACCCTCGAATCCCTGGTCATCGGTGCCGACGACACCGCCCCTCACGCCCTGGCCACCGCCGAACTGACCTGGCTCGGCCAGTGGACCGGATGGCTCGACGGCGGGCACCGCACCGCCATACGTCCCGGGGCGGACGAAGCGTGCACCACACTGGTCGCACGCTGCGTGACACGGCACCTCGGAGGCCCGCCGCCCCGCGTGGCGCTCGAGGCCCTCACCGCGGAGGGCCTGGCCCGCACCGCGCCCTACGAGAACGTCAGCGTCGCCGAGACCGCCCACGGCCAGATCAGCACCTGTGGCGCACGCCTTGCCGCCCCCGACGAGACGGCCGACATCCACCTGCTCGTCCACACCCCGGACGACGCCGGTGACTGGGCGATCGCCCCGCCGGTCGCCCGCGAGGAGGACCATGCGGCCCGGGATCGCGCCGAAGCGCTCGCCGACCGCGTCGCGTGTCTCCTGGCGGACGGCCGGACGGTGGCCGTGGCCGACTGCGCCCAGCCCAACGGTGCCGACCCACTGCTCGTCCACTCGCTGGCCTCGCGCGGCGTACTGGAGCAGCTGACCGGCTACGCGGCCTGGAACACGGCCGGCAACACGCTGGGCACGGCGGTCGCCCACGCCGTCACCGCGGTCACCGCCCGGCGCGCGGGCACCTTCGACGAACAAGCCCACCAGCGGCTGCTCCTGCACCGTCTGCTGGAGGACTGGGCGTACATGAGCCGCGTCCGCGCCGCCCTGCGCATCCGGTGCGGCAGCGATCCGGCCCGGCACGACCACGTGCCGGACGGTGACGCCCTCATCGCCTTCGCGGAGGGGCTGCTGCGGGACTGCCGGGCCGAACTGCCCGCTTTCGGCGGCCTCGACATCACCCCCGGGTCGGTTCGCCTGCCCTGGCAGCGGACCTTCGAGGTCGACTTCGCGCTCTCGTACGGCCCCGCCGACCGCACCGCCGAGGAGGACTGATGGACACCCGAGCCGAGCGACACACCGACCGGAGCAGCGGGCCACGGGCGCCGGACGCGTCGCTGAGCGCGGACATCGCCGTGATCGGAGGCGGCCTCGGCGCGGTGGCCGCCGCGCTCGCCGCCGCCCGCGCCGGTCGCGGCGTCGTCCTGGCCGCTCCGCTCAGCCGGCTCGGCGGCCAGGCGACCACCCAGCTCGTGCCCGCCCTGGACGAGTACCCCCAGGTCGAGAGCGGCGGGATCTCCGCCACCTACCGGGCGTTCCGCGACGCGATCCGCGCCCAGTACGACGGACGCGCCAATCCGGGCGGCGGCTGGGTCAGCCGCCTGTGCTTCGAACCCGTGGCCGCCGAGCGGGCCATTGACGAGCTGCTCGCCCCGCACATCGCCACCGGCCGCCTGACGGTGCTGCGTTCCCTGACCCCTCGCGCCGCCCGCCGCATCGGGCAACGCGTCGAGACACTGACGCTCGCCGGGCCGCACGGCTCCGTCGAGATCGGCGCCGACGTCTTCCTCGACGCGACCGACGACGGCGCACTGCTGCCCCTCACCGGCACCTCCTGGATCGCCGGGTCCGAGGGGAGCGACGCGTTCGGCGAGTCCCTCGCCCTGCCCGGCGCGCCGCAGCCGGAAGCCGTCCAGTCCTGCACGGTCGGGTTCGTCGTCGACCACCGCCCGGACGCCGGTGACCGCCCGGGTCCGGCCCCGCAGGGCTACGCAGGGTGGAAGAAGGCCCAGCCCTTCACGCTGGAGATAGCCGGCTGGGACGACCGCGCGCACCGGTACCGCATGTTCACCGAGGGCCCCGACGGCCATCCGCCGTTCTGGAGCTACCGGCGCCTGCGTGAGGGCGCGGTGCTGGGCGGCGACGACATCGCGCTGATCAACTGGGCGGGCAACGACTACGCCGACCGCTCCTGCCTCGCCGACCCGGCGGCCGCCTACCGGGGTGCCAAACGGCTCTCGGCGGCGTTCCTGCACTGGCTCCGCACCGAGTGCCCGCGCGACGGCGGCACCGGCACCGGCTACCCGGGTCTGCGCCTGCGTCCCGACATCGCCGGTACTCCGGACGGCTACGCGCAGGAGGCGTACCTGCGTGAGTCGCGGCGGCTGCGGTCGGCGGCCCCGGTGTGCCAGCAGGACCTGGAGCCCGTGCCGGGTGCCGCCCGGGCGGTCAACGCCCCCGATTCCGGCGGCCTCGCCAGCTATCACATGGACCTGCACGCCCGAGTCGGTCACCCGACGAGTGCCTACGCCCCCACCGCACCCTTCCAGATCCCGCTCTCCGCCCTCGTGGGCGAGGACACGGTGAATCTGCTGGCCGCCGCGAAGAACCTGGCCGCCACCCAGGTCGCCGCCTCCGCCTACCGCGTGCACCACGGTGAGTGGGCGGTGGGCGAGGCGGCCGGCACGCTGGCCGCCGCGAGTGTGGAACGGTCCCGTCTCCCCGGCGCCCTCCTGCGCGACCGGCGCGAGCTGACCCGGCTGCAACTGCGCCTCGTCCGCAGCGGTGTCCCGCTCGCCTGGCTTCTCGACGTCGCCCCTGAGCACCCGTACGGCCCGCAGGCGCACCTGCTCGCGGCGGCCGGTGCCCTCGCCGGGCCGCGCGGTGCCGAACTGGCCGTACGCCCCGAGGACGAGGCGTCGGAGGTGGAGCTGCGGTCCATGGCCGCCGCGGCCGCCCGACTCCTGGGCGCGCGCCGCCTGCCCGAGGCCGCACTGCCCGACGCGGGTGCCTCCTGGGGGCACGCGGCCGCCCGCTTCGGCGACCTCGTCCTGGCCGGCCTCGACCCGGGCCCACCACGGGCGACATCCACCGCACAGGCCGCAACGGCGGCCGGGGCGACCACCCCGGCCGACAAGGAGTGAACCCGTGAGCCACCCGTCGCCGGCCACCTCGCAGGCCGGCACCGTCCCTCTGCTCTCCTCCCTCGCGGGGGGTCTGGTCGTCTCCTGCCAGGCCCGTCCGGGAGAACCCCTGCACGGCCCGCGGCACATGGCCGCCATGGCGCTCAGTGCCGAGCTGGGCGGCGCCAGGGCCGTTCGCGTCAACGGACCCGAGGACGTCCGCGCCGTCAAGGACGTCGTCGGCGTGCCGGTCATCGGGCTCTGGAAGGACGGCGACGACGGCGTCTACATCACCCCCACCCTCACCCACGCCCTGCGCGTCGCCGAGGCCGGAGCGGACGTCGTCGCGCTCGACGCCACCGAACGGCCACGAGGGGACGGCCGCACCCTCGCCGAGACGACGGCGGCCGTCCATGACGCCGGGGCGCTGGTGATGGCCGATGTCTCCACCCTCGCCGAAGGACTCGCCGCCGCGGCCGCGGGCGCGGACATGCTCTCCACCACGCTGTCCGGCTACACCCCGTACAGCCCCTCCGGGCCGGGACCCGACCTCCATCTCGTCCGCGAACTCGCCGCCGCCGGTGTCGCCCCGGTGTTCGCCGAGGGCAGGTACGCGACGCCGGCGGCGGCTGCCGACGCACTGCGCCTGGGCGCCCACGCCGTCGTCGTCGGCGGAGCCATCACCCGACCCACCGACATCACCGCTCGCTTCGCCGACGCCCTGGCCGAGGAGCAGGCCACACCGGCCGTCCCCCGCACGCCGTGACAGGCGAGACCGCCTCAGCGCAGAACACCGGAGACCCCATGACGCACCGCCCCCTCTCGCCCGACCCGGCCACGGCCGCCCACGCGGCCACCTGTCACGTCGTCACCCACGTCCACTGGGACCGGGAGTGGTACCGGCCCTTCGAGGCCTTCCGCGCGCGGCTCGCCGAACTCGCCGAGCAGGTCTGCGACGAACTCGACGACAAGCGGATGGCATCCTTCCACCTGGACGGCCAGACCATCGTCCTCGCCGACATCGCCGCCGTCCGGCCCGACCTGGCCGAGCGGCTGACGGCTCACGCACGCGCCGGCCGGCTCACCGTCGGACCCTGGCACGTCCTGGCCGACAACCAACTGGTCTCCGGCGAGAACCTGATCCGCAACCTCCTCACCGCCCGGCGCGTGGGCGCCGACGCCGCCCTGGCGACCGTGGGCTACTCGCCGGACGCCTTCGGCCACCCGGCGGACCTGCCCCGCATCCTGCGTGGATTCGGCATGGACACCGCCCTCGTCTGGCGCGGGGCCCCTCCCGAGCACGCGAGGTTCCGCTGGCGTTCGCCCGACGGCTCCGAGGTCTTCGCGGTGAACCAGAGCTACCACGCAGCCGAGGTGCTCTGGCCGTCGGCGGAGTCCGAGGAACCGGCGCGCGACGACCGGATGGCGCGGTTCCTCTCCGCCGAGCGGGAGCGGCTGCCCGGCGGCCCCTGGCTGCTCATGAACGGCGGTGACCACCTCGCCCCCACCGGCGCTTCCGCGCGCGTCGCCGCCGCCCGCACCCAGGCGGAGGAAGCCGGGACACGGCTCCTGGAGAGCAGCCTGGAGGATTTCTTCACCGCGGCCCGCGAAACGGCGGGCGACGAACTACCCCTTGTGCGAGGCGAGTTGCGTGCTCCCGGTGACCGGCTCACCTTCCTGCTCCCCGGCACCCTCTCCGCCCGTACCTACCTCAAGCAGGCCAACGCCACCGCCCAGACCCTGCTGGAACGCTGGGCGGAGCCGCTCGTGGCCCTCCACGCCGCCCAGGACGCCACCCTGGTCGCCGAGTTGCGCCACGCGTGGGAGCTGCTGCTGCGCAACGCACCGCACGACTCCATCTGCGGCTGCAGCGTGGACGAGGTGCACCGGGAGAACGCCGTCCGGTTCGACCGGGTCAACGAGGTCGGCGAACACGTCGTCGCGCGCGCCCTCGCCGCCGCCGGCCTGGACACCCGCCTCTACGGCGAACGCCCCCACGACCGTGCCGAAATCGCCGTCGTCAACCCACACGCCGCACCACACACCGGACCGGTCGTCGTCGACATCCTCACCGCACCGGACAGGTACCCCGTCGCCGTGCACGACGCCGCGGGGGAGAGGGTGCCGTTCGAGAGCGAGGCCCAGGGCGTCGAAACGGCATTCGAGGCCGACCTCGATCTGCTCCCGGACTCACGGCCCTCGCTCCGCCACCGGCTGCGGCTCCTGGCGCGGGACGTGCCGCCACTCGGCCACGCCGTGTACACCGTCACACTCGCCGACCGGCAAGCCGCTGACACTCTCGCGCACACACAGCCCGGAGTACGCCACTTCCGCACCCCGTACGGCCACACGGTGACCGCCGAGGACGACGCCTCGCTCAGCATCACCCTGCCCGACGGCAGTGAACTGGGCGGCGTAGGACGCCTCATGGACGGCGGAGACCGGGGCGACACGTACAACTACGATCCACCCGCCCAGGACCGCCTCGTCACTCCGCGGCTGCGCGGAGCCGAGCTGATCGTCTCGCCGGTACGCACCACGCTTCGTCTGACGTCGGAGCTGACCGTTCCCCGCGGACTCACCGAGGACCGCCGAGCCCGCGCCGCCGAGACGACCACGATGCCGTTGACGACCGAGATCACCTCGTGGTCGGACGACCCGTCGCAAGCTCTGCGCTGGGAGATACAGCTCGACAACACCGCCGACGACCACCGGCTGCGCGCCCACTTCCCCGCGGCCGGGGCCGCCGGAACCTGGCTGGCCGACGCCCACTTCTCCCTCATCGAACGCCCTGTCACCGCCGACCTGGGACCACTCCCCGACGCGCCGGGCCACGAGGCGGTGTGCGGATCCGCACCCGTGCAGAGCGTCGCCGCGCTGGGCGAGGGCAGTGCCCGCACCGCGGTCGCGGCACCGGGTCTCCCCGAGTTCCGAGCCATGCCCGCGCAGCACGGTGAGGGCAACGAACTCGTCGTCACCCTCCTGCGGTCGGTGGGCTGGCTGTCCCGGTTCGACCTCACCACCCGCACCACCGGCGCGGGCCCGATGCTCGCCACCCCGGAGGCCCAGTGCCACGGGCGACAGCGGTTCGCCTTCGCCACCGCCTTCGGCACGCCGGTCGCCGACGACATGCGGCTGGCCGCGTTCGGCGCCGCGACGCGGGCACCCCTGCGCGCCTGGCAGCTCCGGCCCGGGACCACGGCCCCGGCGGAACGCTCGGGACCCGCCGTCTCCGGCGCACTGCTCACCGCGCTGAAGCCGGCGGAGAACGGTGCCGGCGCGGTCGCACGGTTGTCCAACCCCACGGCCCACACCGTGTCGGCCACCATCGATCTCAAGACGGCGACCGCCGAGGTGATCGGGCTCGACGAGAGCGACGACGGACGCGGCACCCCGGTCGATCGCGCCACCGAACTGCCCCCGTACGGGCTGCTGTCGCTGCGCTTCGGCTCATAGCCAGGGGTGGTCGAGTGGCCGTGAGGACGGGACCGGGGCCGGATATTCAGTGCGCTGCCCGCACCCTGAGGGCACAAGATGGTGCGCATGACTCTGGCCATTCCCGTACTGCACACCGCACGCCTGCGTCTGCGGCCGTTCTCCGACGCCGACGCGGACTCCCTCTTCGCGCTGCACAGCAGCACCCATGTGATGCGCTACTGGGACTCCGCGCCGTGGAACGAACGGGCTCGCGCCGAGCGCTTCATCGCGATGTGCGCCAAGGCGGCGGACGAAGGCAGTGGGGCGCGGGTGGCCATCGACCGTGCTTCCGACGGGGCCTTCGTCGGCTGGTGCGGTCTGACCGAATGGGACCCGGACTGGCGCAGCGCGTCGTTGGGCTACTGCCTCGACGAAGCCATGTGGGGCCACGGCTACGCGACGGAGGCCGCGCACGCCTTGCTGCGGTGGGCGTTCGACACCCTGGACCTGAACCGAGTTCAGGCCGAGACCGATACGCGCAACGTGGCGTCCGCCCGGGTTCTGGAGAAGATGGGATTCATGCGGGAAGGGACCTTGCGGGAACAATGCGTCGTGAACGGCGAAGTGTCCGACACATGGGTGTTCGGATTGATCAGGCGAGAGTGGCGGCCGTCGGCCATGCCGGTCCCAGGCCCCTGAGAGGTTGGTCCCACCAAGGCGCCGGTCCTAGAGGGCGATGCGGACCTTGAGGGCCGTGCGGTCATGCATGGCGCGGTAGCCGTCGGGGACGTCGTCGAGGGAGACGGTGCGGTCGAAGACGAGGCCGGGGTTGATCGCGCCGGACAGCACGTCCGGCAGCAGCTCGGGGATGTACGCGCGGGCGGGCGCGACACCGCCGGCCAGCGCGATGTTCCGGTCGAACATCTGGGCGATGTCGACGCCGGTGCTGCCTCCGTGCGGCACACCGACGTAGCCGACCGCGCCGCCGTCTCGGGCGATGGAGATCGCGGTGCGCATCGACTCCTCGGTCCCGACGGCCTCCAGCACGGCGTGGGCGCCCTGACCGGCGGTCAGTTCCTTGATCGCCTCGATCGCGGCCTCACCCCGTTCGGCGATCACGTCGGTGGCTCCGAAGGTGCGCGCGAGCTTGGTGCGCTGCTCGTGCCGGCCCAGCGCGATGATCCGGTCCGCGCCGAGCCGCCGCGCGGCGAGCACACCGCACAGGCCGACCGCGCCGTCTCCGACCACGGCGACCGTGGCGCCCGGTCGCACGCCCGCCGCGGTGGCGGCGTGGTGGCCGGTGCTCATCACGTCGGACAGGGCGAGCAGGCTGGGCAGCAGATCCTGCTCCGCCCTTGTCTCCTCGGGCAGCTTGACGAGGGTTCCGTCGGCGAACGGGACACGCACGGCCTCCCCCTGACCGCCGTCGGAACCGACCTCGCCCCAGAAACCACCCCCGGGACAGGAGGTGTGCAGACCGTCCCGGCAGAAGTCGCACGTGCCGTCGGACCAGACGAACGGGGCGACCACGAAGTCGCCGCGCGTGAATCCGCGTACCTCGGATCCGGTCTCCTCGACGACGCCCAGAAACTCGTGGCCGATCCGCTGTCCGGCCTCCCTGGACGCGATACCCCGGTACGCCCACAGATCGCTGCCGCAGATGCAGGCGTTCACCACCCGTACCACGGCGTCGGACGGCCGCCGCACGACCGGATCCGGCACCTCCTCGATCCGGATGTCATGGGGGCCTTGGATCACGGTGGCGCGCACGAGAGTACTCCTGGCACTGTTCAAAGCTGGACGGGGAGAGCCAGGGTCGCCGTACGCACGTTCCCATGTCCAGCTACATTCTCTACAGCATCCACTTAAGATGAACTGATGCTCGATGTCCGCCGGCTCGTCCTCCTGCGTGATCTCGCCGAGCACGGCACGGTGACCGCCGTGGCCGAGCTCCACGGAGTCACGCCCTCAGCCGTCTCTCAACAGCTGCGACTGCTGGAGGAGGAAACCCGCGTCCGCCTTCTGGAGCGCACCGGCCGTTCCATCCATCTGACGACCGCCGGGCACCAACTGGTAGCGGACACCGAGAACGTGCTCGCCGCTCTCGAACACGCGCATCGGGGCCTGCACACCGCTGCCGGGCAACCGGCCGGCCCCCTCCATCTCGCCTCTTTTCCCAGTGCCGTCACCACCATGGCCGTCCCGCTCGGCGAGGCTCTGGAGAGTGCCTACGCGGAGCTGCGGCTGCACAGTCACCGAAGCGGAGCCCGAGGCTGCCGTACGGCTGCTGCTGCAGCGGCGGGTCGACATCGCGCTGCTCTACCGCTACACCAACCTCGCCACACCCGCGCACCCCAGTGTCGAAACCTGCACGCTGCGGACGGATCCACTGGTCGCCGTCCTGAGAAACGATCACTCCGCAGCTCGTACCGGGCGCCCCCCGATCGACCTACGAGAACTCGCGGGCAGCGCGTGGATCACCGCTCCGCCGGAAACGGCGTGCGGGAGCGCCGTCCTTCAAGCCTGCAGGTCAGCCGGTTTCACCCCGCGGGTGCGCCACACCAGCACCGACTTCACGACCATGATCGCCCTCGCCGCGACCGGAGACCACGCGGTCCTCATCCCGCGGATGGCCGCGGCTCAGCTCCCTCCGCCACTGATCGCACGACCAGTGGCCGACAAGGGACTCACCCGCACGATCGAGACCGCGGTTCGCCACGGAACAGCGCACGAGCCCTCGATCGCCGCATGCCTCGCCACGCTCCGCACCCTCGACGACGGCGCGGCACCGGCAACGTAGAACGGCCCGTCCGCCGTTCCCGGCCGGTTCACGGGGCGAGACCGGCGTCGCGGGCCAGGAGTGCGGCTTGGACCCGGTTCGTGACGTCCAAGGTCATGAAGATGCGGCTGACGTGGGATTTCACCGTGCTTTCCCGCATGCCGAGCGTGTGCGCGATGTCGGCGTTGGTGGCCCCTTGGGCGAGCAGCGCCAAGACGTCTGTCTCGCGTGGTGTGAGAGGTCCGATACGGGTCCGGGCCTGGGCGGCCCGGGGGCGGTTGGTGTGGTGGTAGTGGTCGATGACGCGGCGGGCGGCGGTGGGGTGGAGCATGGCGGAGCCGGCGGCGACGAGGTGGACGGCGCGAAGGATCTCGGCGGGGTCGGTGTCCTTGAGGAGGAAGCCGTCGGCGCCGGCGGCCAGTGCGTTGTAGACGTATTCGTCGAGGTCGAAGGTGGTCAGGGTGATGACCTTCGGCGGGTGGGGCAGGGCGCGCAGGCGTTCGGTGGCGGTGATGCCGTCCATGCGGGGCATGCGGACGTCGACGAGGGCCACGTCGACGTGGTGGGCGGTGGCCTGTTCGACGGCGTGCAGCCCGTCGGTGGCCTGAGCGACGACTTCGATGTGCTCGTCGCCGTTGAGGAGGTCGGTCAGGCCCAGGCGGACGAGGGCGTCGTCGTCGACGATCATGGCGCGGATCACGTGCGGGGACCGTTCTGCTCGATGGCGGGGTGCGGGATGCGGGCGGACAGACGCCAGGACCCGGCGCCGCCGGGACCCGCGTTCAGGTGTCCGCCGAGTGCTTCGACGCGCTCACGCAGGCCCACCAGGCCGAATCCCGAGGGCACGGCTTGCCCGGTGCGGGTCCCGGCGGTGTTGGTGACCTCGATCAGCGTGGCGGGCGGCCCGTAGTCGACGCGGACGCGGACGGACGCGTCTGGAGCGTGCTTGCGGGCGTTGGACAGGGCCTCCTGAACCAGGCGGAAGACGGCGAGCCGGTGAGCTGCGGGGGCATGCTCGGGTGTGCCCACGATGCCCGTGTCGATGCGCTGCCCGGCGGCCCTGGCCTGTTCGATCACCTCCATGACGTTCTGCAGGACCGGCGCCGGCCGGTCGGTGGCGGGGCGGGTGCCGGTGGTGCGCAGCGCGCCCAGGACGTCACGGAGGTCGTTCAGGGCATCGGTGGAGGCGGTACGCAGCAGTCCGAGGCGCTCGACGACGGGGTCGGGCAGGGTGTCCCCCTTGGTGGCCAGGACGCCGGTGTGCAGGGCGATCAGACTGAGCCGGTGGGCGAGCACGTCGTGCATTTCGGCGGCGATCGCGGACCGTTCGGCGTCGCGTGCGGCCTGCTCGCGCAGTTCCCGTTCGATCCTCAGGTGTTCGACCTGTGTGTTCAGCGCCTGGACCAGGCGACGGCGGTTGCCCATCCACAGTCCCGCTACGACGGCCAGCAGCAGGAACAGGCTGGAGCCGTACTGCTGCGGCCGCCACAAGGAGACCGCCGGGTGCAGCAGCGCGTTGCCGGTCAGCGCGGCTGCGGCGCAGGCCACGGCGGCCGGGGTGTGCCGATGGGCGGCCAGGTCGAACAGGGCGAGGAGCAGCAGAGGGAGCATGGGCCACCCCCACACTCCCGCCGCTGCCGTCGCCGCGGCAGGAGCGAGCAGCCAGTGCCCCCGACGCAGCAGCAGAAGCACGCCGCACACCACGGCGACCGCGGTGCGCAGCGTGAGGTATTGGCCGCCGGCGCTCGACGCGCCGTTCTGCACCGCTGCCAGAGTCAGCAACGCCACCAAGCCACCGCGGCCGTACGCTGCCCAGCTCCGACTCCGTTCCCGCTTCACCCGCAAATCGTAGGCACCTGGTGTGCCGCCGCTCGTCCGACGTTCAGCCGCCTGGACCCCCTACTTTCGTAGGGTGCGCCGGCCGCACAAGGGCGGATTCCGGAAGCCGCGGGTCTTCCTAGCGTCCTGGGCATGGACAACTGGACCTGTTCACATGACCGTGCCCTCCCGCAGCGCAGCGCCGAGGGCTGGATGTTCCTCGTCGAAGCCCTACGTGACATGCGCACCACCGGAGCCCTCACGCCCAGCAGCAAAGGTCTGGGCCGCCTGCTCACCGATCCGGTGGCGGAGCACGGTGCAGGGCCATTGAACGTCCTGGAGGTGGGTGCCGGCACCGGATCGGTCACCCGTGCCCTCATCCCGCGCCTCTCGCCCGGCAGCCGCCTGGACATCGTCGAGGCCAACCCCCGCTTCGTCGCCCGGCTGCGCGGCCTGGTCCGGGCGCACCCCCGGCTGCCGGACGCCGACAGGTGCGTCCGCGTCCATCACGCCTTCGTCGAGCACCTCGACACCGACCGTCGCTACGACGTGATCGTTTCCGGTCTGCCCTTCACCAACTTCACTCCCGCGCAGGTCGAGACGATCCTGGACCGCTACATGGAGCTGCTGGAGCCCGGCGGCACCCTCACCTACTTCGCCTACCGGGGCACCCGCCACGCCCGCGCCCTGACCGCCGGCCGCGCCGAAGCCCGTCGTCACCGCGGCGTCGAGGAGGTTCTCGCGGGCCATCAGCGCCGGCTCGCCGTCGGCTGCTGGAGCGTATGGGGCAACCTGCCCCCGGCGAAGGTCTGGCATCTGCGCAGCCCCGCACCCGCGGCCGTCCCGGCGGCGAAGTCGCACGTCACGGCCGGAGCGGCGCGGTGAATACGCTGACCGGTCTGATCGGACATGTTCCCGCCACGGCCACCTACGCGATCCTCGGCGCCGCGGTGCTCGCCGAGTCCGTGCTGTTGATCGGCGCGTTCGTCCCGACACTGACGCTGCTGATGGCCACCGGTGCCCTGGCCCGCGCAGGTGAGCTGAACCTCGTCGTCGTCATCGTCACCGCCGCGAGCGCCGTCGTGGCCGGGGACGCTCTGGGCCACCGCACCGGGTATGTGCTGGGCGGCCGTCTGCGGACCGGACGGCTCGGGCGTCGCATCCCCGCTGCCGCCTGGCAGCGAGCCGAAGCGCTCATGGCCGCACGCGGTGGACAGGCCGTCTTCCTGTCCCGGTTCATCCCCGTCCTGCGCACCATCACCCCGCACCTGGCGGGCGCGAGCCGACTGCCCTACCGGCACATCGCTCCGTACAGCGCACTCGCCGCACTCCTGTGGGCCGGCGCCGAAGCCGGGGTCGGCTACAGCGCCGCCACCTCCCTCCAGCACGCCGTCACCCTGGGCGCCCCCGCCCTCGCCGCCACCACGGCGATCATCGCCGCGGCAGTCCTGACCGGCAGCGGGATCAGGCGCGGCAACGGTGATGCCCGTGACGCTCAACCCTTGACGGCGGAGCTGGCGATGCCCTGGACGAACCAGCGCTGGAAGAAGGCGAAGACGACGAGGACGGGCAGGACCAGCAGGACGCCGAAGGCGAGGACTTGGCCCCAGTCCACGGGCATCTGGCCCTGAAAGACGCTCATCTGGAGCGGCAGCGGCCTTACGGCGGGGTCGGAGACCATCAGGACGGGCCAGAGGAAGGAGCTCCACTGGATGAGGAAGGTCAGGATGGCGACCGAGGCGAAGACCGGCTTGCTCATGGGGACGATGATGGCGAAGAAGGTGCGCCAGGGGCCGGCGCCGTCCATCCGGGCGGCTTCCTCGATGCTGGGCGGTATCGCGCGGAAGAAGGTGGCGAACTGGTAGATGGAGAAGGCGTTGGCGATGAAGGGGATCGCTTGGATGGAGATGGTGTTCCGCTCGTCGTTGAACAGGTAGAAGAGCGGGACCGCGACGGCTTCGAACGGGACGAGCATCAACAGCAGGACGATGCCGAAAACGGCCTTCTGGCCCTTCCAGCGCAGGCGGGTGAGACCGTAGGCGGCCATGGAGTTGATGATCAGGCCGCCGAGTACCACGACCGTGGACAGGAGCACGGAGATGCCCAGGAAGCGCCAGAAGTAGCCGGTGGCATCGGAGTCGAAGCTGTCCAGGACGGCCGTGTAGTTGTCGAAGGACAGGTGGGTGGGGAGGAAGCCGCTCAGGCCGTCGAGCACCTGCTCGGAGGGCTTGAAGCTGCCCACCACGAGATACAGCGCGGGCAGCACGAAGATGAAGGCCGGCACGCTCAGAACGGCGTAGTCCAGCAGGCGGCGCAGGGGGGCGCGGGTCATGGTCAGTCCTCGTTGCCGGTGCCGACGGCGCGGCGCTGGATGAGGGTCAGGGCGACGACGATCAAGAAGAAGACGACGGTGATCGCGGACGCCTGGCCGATGTTGTTCTGGTCGAACGCGGTGGTGACCGCCTGGTACATGACGGTGCGGGTGGCGTCCTCGTCGAGTCCGCCGCCCTTGACGAGGACGTAGACCTGGTCGAACACGCGGAAGGACAGCACCGAGGTGAGCAGGGCGACGAAGACGAGAGTGCCGCGGATGCCGGGCAGGGTGACGTGCCGGAACTGCTGCCAGTGGGAGGCCCGGTCGAGTCGGGCGGCTTCGTAGAGTTCGCCGGGGATCTGCTGGAGGCCGGCCAGCAGGATGACCATCTGGAATCCCACGCCCTGCCAGATGGACAGCGCGATGATCGAGGCCATGGCGGTCAGCCCGTTGCCGAGCCAGTCGAAGGCACCCCAGTTCCCGAAACTCAGCGTGTCGAGGGCGGAGTTGAGCAGGCCGTCCCCACTGCGGGCGAGGATGAGGCGCCAGATCACGGCGACCAGGGCCATGGGGAAGACGACCGGCATGAAGAACAGCGACCGGAACAGGCCGATGGCCCTCAGCTTGCGGTTGAGCAGGATCGCCAGGCCGAGCGCGAGGCCGGTCTGCACCGGGACCACGACCGCGGCGAAGGTCAGGTTGTTCGCCAGCGCCCGCAGGAACGGGCCGGACAGGTCGGGGTCGGTGAACAGGCGCCGGTACTGCTCGACGCCGAAGAACGTGGGCTCCAGAGGTGAGCCGAGGCGCACGTTGTAGAACGAGAGCACGACCGCGTAGACGAACGGCACGCCGACGAAGGCGATGAGGCCACCGAGGGCGGGTGCGGACATCAGGAGCCCGTGCAACCAGTCGCGGTTCCCGCGCCGCGAGCGCTTGGGCCTTGCGGAGGTCGGTGGAGGGGTCGGCTTCCTGCCTGGGGGCGTGGTGGGTGCGGGGTTCACTGTGGTCACGCTGGGCTCCTCTTCCTGGCCGGGACGCGGCGGACGCGGTCAGGGTGTGTCCGCCGCGTCCCGGCTGCTCGTGCCGGTTACGGGATCCGGTAGCCGGCGTTGTCGGAGAAGTCCTGGTCGATGGCGCGGCCGGCCTTGGCCAGGGCGGTCTTCGGGTCGCCGCCGCCGTAGATGTCGCTCAGGGCCTGGCTGAACTTGGCAGTGACCGTGGGATATCCGGCGGTGATCGGGCGGGTCACGGCGATGCAGGACTGGTCGATCCGCGAGTCGCCGCAGGGCTTGGCGAGCTGCTCGGCGAACAGGTGCAGCGGGCCGTCCTGCTTGTACAGTTCGCTCTTCTCCAGCACGGACAGGGTGCCGGGAGGGGCGCCGTTGGCCGTGGTCATCGCGGTGACGTTGGCGTCGTTGAGCAGGGCGTCGAGGAACGCTCCGGCGGCCTTGCCGTTCTCGCTGTTGGCGCCGATGCCCCACTGCCAGGAACCCTGGCCGGTCTTGGGGCCGTTGCCGAAGTCGGGCAGCGGCAGCACGACGAGATCGTCACCGAGGGCCTTGCTGTAGCTGGGATACATCCAGTGCCCGACCCAGCTCAGCGCGACCCGGCCCTTGGCGAAGGCGTTGCCGTCGGTGTTGGGGTCGGTGTAGGTCTTCCAGCCCTGGAAGGTCTTCAGCGCCTTGACCACTTCCGGAGTGTTCAGGGCGCCTTCGGCCTCGCCGTTGTCCAGCAGTGAGCCGCCGGCCGACCAGACGACGGGTGCGAAGCCGTAGGTGCCCCACTCGGTGGCGTAGCCGGCGGCTTCCTGCAGGTCCAGGCTCTTGCCGTCGGAGTCCTCGGCGGCCAGCTTCCTGGCGGCCGCGGTGAACTCGTCGGCCGTCCAGGCGTCGTCCACGCCGGTGGGGTACTTGACGCCGGCCTCGTCGAGCAGCTTCTTGTTGCCGTAGATCCCCAGGCCGGAGTCGTACATGCCCAGCCCGTAGTGCTTGCCGTCGATCTCGCCCTGCGCCTTGATGGCGTCCGTGGCGTTGGCCAGGGTCTTGATGGAGACGTAGTCGTCGATCGGGGCGAGCTTCTTGTTGTAGACGAAGTTGGCCATGGTCGGGCCGTCGAACTCCATCACGTCCGGCAGCTTGGCGGCGTCGGTGGCGGTGATGGTCTTGGTGTAGTCGGTGTCGGGGATCAGGGTCAGTTCGACCTTGACCTTGTCCTGGGAGGAGTTGAAGGACTTCACCGCCTTCTGTACCGCGTCGGCCTCACTCTTCTGGCCCTGGTGCGCCCAGACGGTGATGGTGCCCGTGCCGCTGCCCTCCTCCGCGGAGGTGTCGCCACCGCCGTTGCCGCCACCGCAGGCGGCCAGCGCGGACAGGGGAAGTACGAGGGCCAGGACCGCACGGGCCGTCCGGCGGGATCTGCTGCTCGCGGCGTTCATCGTGGGTGCCTCCATGTGGTGCCCGGACGGGACGAGGGTGTGGGGTGCGGATGTGTCGCGGGGGTGCGGGGACTCCGGGGCGGGCGTGCGCGAGGGCGTCACGCGAGGCGCCCTTCCGGCTCGGCGGCCTTCGTGCTCGGTTCCTTGATGGCGAGGGGACGCAGGTCCCAGGCGTCGAAGGCGTAACCGAGACGGGTGTCCGGCGCGCTGTGGGCCTGCAGACGCCACGGGGCGTCGCCCGTGGGGTAGAAGCGCAGGGTGAGGACCTGGCCGGTGGAGGTCAGGAAGACCTCGGCGATGGAGTGGTCGACGACCACGCGCAGGTCGACCGGCTGATCGGCGGGGCAGGGCATGCGGTAGGAACCGGCCTGCGCGCGGTCGTCGCGCGAGGCGTGGCCGCGGTCGACGACCAGTTCGCCGGTGGCCGCGTGGAAGCGGATGTCGAGATACTCGGAGCCGTCGGTGGTGGTGAGAAGCCGCAGACCGGCGCCCTCTGTCGGCTCCAGGCGGGCCGTCAGGTCGAAGGCACGGCCGACCGGGCCGAGGTCCACCGGCTGCGGGCCGCGCATCTCGCCGGAGGCGTGGACGGTGTGCTCGCCGCGCAGAGCGAGCAGTTCGGCCGCCGGCTGCTGCCGCAGGGAGCCGTCGCCGCCGACCGAGACCTCGCGGGGCAGGGTGAGGACACCGGCCCACCCGTCGGCGACGGACCAGGTCTCATCCCGGGCCTCCCAGGACCAGCCCCACAGCAGCCATCGGCCGCCCGGCGCGCGCAACAGCGCGGCGGCGTAGCAGTCGGGACCGTGGTCGGCCAGGACGGGTGAGCCGGCCTCGAACACGCCGCCGCGTTCTTCCCCGATCAGGGCCACGAGGCAACGCGGGGTCGTGTCGTCCTCGTACCACGCGCTGAAGAGGAGAGCACCGGGCCGTCCGGCGTGCGCGGGGAGGTACTGGGGACACTCCCAGCCCTCGCCGGTCCGCAAGTCCGTGCCGCCGACCGGCTCCTGCGCGCGGGCAGCGAAGGGCCCCTGGTAGGTCCAGTTCTCCAGGTCGGGCGACGTGTACAGCAGGGCCGCGCCGCGGCCGTCCGCGAGAGCGGCGCCCAGCAGCATCCGCCACCCCTGACCGTCCCGCCAGACGTACGGGTCGCGGTACATGGTGCATCCCTCGGGCCATTCGGGGATGAGCAGTCGGCCCCGCGGGGTGAAGGTCCGGCCGCCGTCGAGGGAGACGGCGGTGGTGACCGGCTGGTGCTGCGGCGAGCGGTCCCAGCGATTCGCGGAGTAGAAGGCGACGAGCCGGTCTCCGTCGCGGACGGCGTTTCCGGAAAAGCAGCCGTCGGCGTCCTCGCCCCCAGGGGTCGGGGTCAGGGCGATCGGCAGCGGCTCCCAGGTCAGCAGGTCGGGGCTGCGGAAGTGGCCCCAGTGCACGTTCGCGTGCGTGGCACCGTACGGGTTGTACTGGTGGAAGACGTGGTAGTGGCCGTCGTGGAAGACAAGCCCGTTGGGATCGTTGATCCAGTTCCTGGGCGGGCGCAGATGCGCGACGGGCCGGTACGGATCATGGGGCGCGGTGGACACACACGTCCTTTCGGTAGTGCGGGAAGGCGCGCGAGGGCGGCCTGCGGACGCAGGCGGCCGTCAGCGAAGTGACGGGGTCACGGAACCGGCGAGACCGTGCTTCGCCGCTGTGGCGTGAGGGGACGTCGCTCGAAATCGGGCCGCGGAACACTTCACCGACGAGCCCGGGCGAGCCGTAGAGGACGCGCTAGCGCGTCGTCCCGCCCACGCGGGCCGGGACGGCCAGGGGCGCCGAGGGGGCGGTGGAGCGGCAGACGGCGCCGGACATCAGAGGGTCTGGGCTGCCCGCTGGCTCACTGAGAATGCTGGGGGACATACGTGTAGCCTCACTGTGTTCCAAGGATCGACAGGACCGACGACCGGTCGCAACGGTCGCCTGTCGTAGTGCAACGCTTCGCCGTCCCGAGGTCAGAGTCGGGGCGGCGAAGTGACCGATGCCCGCGCCACCAGCGGGCAAGGCAGCAGTTCGCGAGTGTCCGGGCCCGGTGGCCGGCCCGGAGTCTTGGTGAGAGCGAGCAACTGGGCGACGGCCCGTGCCCCCATCTCGTAGTGCGGAAGCTGGACCGTGCTCAGCGCCGGGTAGAGGGCCTCGCAGACCAGCTCCTGATTGTCGAAGCCCACGACCGACACATCGCCGGGAACCGAGAGCCCCAACTCGGTGGCGGCCCGGTAAGCGCCCGCTGCCATACGGTCGTTGAAGCAGAACAACGCCGTCGGGCGCTCCCGCGCCGTCAGCAGTCCCCGTGCGGCCCGATAGCCCGCGGCCACATCACCGGGGGTCGTACCGAAGGGCACCGCCGTTTCGGCGGCGATCAGCATCGGGTCGAAGGGGATACCGGCCTCGGCCAGCGCCCTGCGGTAGCCCTCCAGGCGGCCCTGGCGAGCGGGGGTGTCGACCGTCTGCACGGTCACACCGATCCTGCGGTGCCCGTGATCGGTCAGCTCGCGCACCGCCGCGTATCCGCCCTGGACCTCGTCCGGCACCACGAACGGGATGACGGGATCCTCCGCACGCGCGTCCAGCAGCACCGTGGGCGTCGAGCCCAGGCTCGCCGGCACGCGCACGTTCTGGTGATACATCGCCGCGTAGACGACACCGTCCACCTGCCGCTGCAGAAGCATCTCGATGCTCGTGCGCTCCAGGCCGGCATCGCCGCCGGTGTTGACCAGCAGCAGCACCATGCCCTCGGCGGCGGCGGCCTCTTGGGCGCCCAGGATCATCCGGCCCGCGTGGGGCGTGGTGGCGATCTCGTCGCTGACGAAGCCGATCGTCTGCGAACGCCGCAGCCTCAGCCCCCGGGCCAGGCCGTTGGGCGCGTAGCCGAGCTCCTCGGCGGCCCGCAGGACACGCTGCCGGGTCTCGACGCTCGCACGCTTGCCCTCCACGCCGTTCAGGATGTGCGACACGGTCGCGGTCGATACACCCGCCGCCGCTGCCACGTCCTTGATCCCGATCCGGCGCGCCATGAACCCCTGCCCAAAGTAGTGGAAACCGGGTTGGCTAAACGTTTAGCCATCGCTGTGCACATGAGGGTGCCCCTGGCCACCGCTCCTGTCAATGGCCCGTCACGAACTCTCGTCCTGTGCACAACCTTTCCTGTGCACAACCTTTGACGAAGCGCGGATGTCTTCTTGGTGTACGCAGCAAGGTCCGTGCCTCTCCGCACTGCCCGACGGCGGGAGACGCACATGGTCGCACCCCCCTTCTGTTTCGGAGACCAGGGAGATTTCCTGTGCGTCACCTCAGACAAGCGGCCGTCACGGCCACCGCACTCCTCACCCTCGGCGGCGGCCTGGTCACCGCCGCCCCCGCGGCCCAGGCCGCCCCGGCTCCCGTGCCCTTCCCGTCCATCGGGTGGCAGCAGCGCAACTGCGACTACGACGGCAACGGTTTCGACGACGTGCTGACCGGCGCCCCCGGTGCGACGGTCAGCGGCGCCTCGGGCGCCGGCTACGTCACCGTGCAGTACAGCTCGTCGGGCGGTCTCAGCACGACGAAGAAGAGCGTGCTCCACCAGAACGTGTCCGGCGTTCCCGGCGGTGCCGAGGCCGGCGACGCCTTCGGCGGGGCCGTCGCCTCCGGCGACCTGGACAACGACGGGTACGACGACGCCGTCGTCGGTGTCCCGGGTGAAGATCTCACCGGCTCGTCCGACGCGGGCGGCGCCGTCATCTTCTGGGGATCGCCGACCGGACTGCACGGGTCCGACAGCACCTGGCTGGAGAACGACGACCCGCGGGCGGGCGCCCACTTCGGGCGGGCCCTCGAAGCGGCCCGGTACTCCGCACCCGACCCGGCGGACCCGGACGCCGACCCGCGAGACTCGATCGCCGTCCTGGAGGACGACGCCCTGCTGTTCTTCACCCTCGCACCCGGCCAGGCGGCGCAGCGGCCGACGATGTCGGACCGCAGCGTGCGGGCGGCGGACTTCGCACCGCGGGGCACCGGCTTCGAGTTCCGCGGCCTCAGCCACGGCAACTACAACGAGGACTCCTGGGCCGACCTGGCCGTCTCCGGCGTCACCACCGGGCAGCAGCCGGGCGCCGGCACGGTGCACGTGCTGCACGGCGCGCCGGACATCGGCGCTCTCGGCGACGGGGGCACGTTCCCGGGCGGTCCGGCCGTCGTCTCCGGCGACTGGGACGGCACGGGACAGGACGACCTGGTCATCGGTGACACGGGGGCCGGCGCACCGACGGGCGGCGGGATCACCCTCTATCTGGGCCGCGGCGACCTGTCGGGGCTCGAGCCGGAGCCGGCGCAGTACTGGACCCAGGACTCGCCCGGCGTGCCCGGTACCGCGGAGGCGGGCGATCAGTGGGGTGCCGATCTGTCGGCCGGGGACACCGATGGGGACGGCCACCCGGACCTCGCCGTCGGTGCGCCCGGCGAGGACATCGGCAGCGTGGCCGACGCGGGTGCCGTGTGGGTGCTGCGCGGCGACCCGACCGGCTTCAGCGGCGTAGGGGTGAAGAGCTTCGACCAGCAGCTCGCCGCCATCCCCGGCGCGGCCGAGAAGTCGGACCGCTGGGGCGGCCAGGTCCGGCTCATCGACGCCAACAAGGACCGCCTCTTCGGGCTCCTGGCGGCGGCACCGGGCGAGAACACCGACGACGGCTTCATCTGGGTCGTACCCGCGTCGTCGTCGGGCCTGGTCGCCAAGGGCACCTGGACCTACGACGGGGCACGCCTCGGGGCACCGACGGCGAACGCGCGGTTCGGGGCGGCGATCGACGAGTAGACCTCGTGCGGGGACGGCTCCGGAGACCGGGCTACACCTGGCGCGGGGAGCGGCGGACGGCGAGGACCGCCAGGTCGTCCTGCTGGGTGCCCGCGGTGAAGGCGTGCACATCGTCGACGAGTGACTCGGTGAGCCGGCCCGCGGTGATGTCGGCACGGTCGGCGAGGCGCGACTCCAGCGGATAGAAGGCGCCCCCGGCCGAGCGGGCCTCGGTCAGGCCGTCGGTGCACAGCAGCAGGGTCGCTCCGGCCGGGAACGGGAACCAGGACACCGTGCGCGCCTCCTCGACCAGGTCCGCCAGGCCGAGCGGCGCGTGCTCCGTCCCCGCGCCGACGGCGGTGACGATGCCGTCGTGCAGCAGGTACGGCGGGATGTGGCCGCAGGTGACGAGCTGGGTGTCCGTGCCGGAGTCCACGCCCAGGACCACGGCGGTGACGAATCGCTGCGGCTCGCCGCGCTGTTCCGCGTAGTCGTTGTGGCGGACCACCGCCGCCTCGAGCGAGTCGACGAGCGCGGTCACCGTCGGTTCGCGGTGCGCGGCTTCGCGGAAGGCGCCGACCACGTCGATCGCCATGCCGACGGCGGCGAGTCCCTTGCCCTGGACGTCGCCGATGAGCACCCGGGTGCCCCACGGGGTGGCCGCCACGTCGTAGATGTCGCCCCCGACGAGTTTGTCCTGCTGCACCGGCTCGTACACGCCGTCCACGAGCACCTCGTCGGTGAGCAGGGGGAGGGGCCGCAGGATCTGCCGCTGCATCGCGGCGGCGGTCGACCGCAGCCGCACCAGCGCCCCCTCGCGCGAGACACGCAGCCGGGACGCGTAGACGGCCAGCACGCCGAAGCCGACGGCGAACAGCGCCAGGACCACCCGGTCGGCGATACGTTCCCCGGACAGGGCCACGGGCACGACCACGATGACGCTCACCCAGATGGAGACCAGTGCCGTCTGCCGTGGGGTGCACAGCGCGGCGGCGAACGCCGGCAGGAACACCAGCAGGCCGAGCAGGAGGACGGCGGTCCCGGTCAGTACGCCGAGGACGATCGTCACCACCGTCGCCGCGACCGTCACCAGGACGACGGCGCGCGTGGGGGGCGTACGGAGGGAGATGTCGTCGTCCCGGTCCGCGAGGTCGTCCGCGGAGTCCGGCGCCGCGCGCATCGAACCGAACATGCGAGCATCCTCCAGCGGCGATGTGATCGGGCGGGCGCGTGCCGCACGCGGCGACGGACGGGCGGCATCGATCATCCAATCCGGTTGACACGGCGGGGAGAGGCTTGCCGTACCCGCGCCGAAGTGCGCCCGTACGGGTGGTCGCCCCGGCCCTCTCTGCCGGTGCGGGAGGACCGGGGACGGTGTAGAGAGGAGTCATGTCGCAGCGCCTCGGAGAGCCTCGCCGGCCGGTGCGAGCGGGGCGGACGCTGGTCGCCGTCCCGATCGCGTGGATCGTCGCGGTGTCCGTGATCGACGTGCTCGCGCCGCCCCACATCCATCTGGGGCCCTTGCTCGTCGCGGCCCCGGCGATCACGCCGTTGTTCGGCGGGCCCCGGACGGTGGGCCTGGTGGCCGGGCTCGCGGTGATCGCGCAGACGGCCATCGGGGTGCTGCGCGACCCCGACGAGTTGCTCTCGGCCAACCACGAGGCACAGATCCTCGCCCTGATCCTGGTCGGCACCAGCCTCGTCGTCTTCTGTGTCGTGCGGGAACGCCGGGCGAAGGAGCTGAGACAGGTCCGGTACGTGTCCGAGGCCGCCCAGCGCGTCGTCCTGCCGCCGCTGCCCAGGCAGCTCGGCCCCTTGCGCACCGCCTCGCTCTACCTCGCCGCGGAGGCCGAGGCCCAGATCGGCGGGGATCTGTACGCGGCGGTCCGCACCACCTCGGGTACCCGGCTGATCGTCGGAGACGTACGGGGCAAGGGACTGACCGCCGTCAACGACGCCGCCCTGCTGCTGGGGGCGTTCCGCGTCATGGCCGGCCGCCGGGCGGGCCTGGGGGAGTTGGTGAGCCACCTCGACCGGAGCGTGTGCCGGGACCTCGCGGAGCCGGGCCGCCACGGAGAGGCGTTCATCACCGCCACCGTGGTGGACATCCCCGATCGGGACGGGCGGGTCCGGATGGTCTCCTGCGGCCATCCTCCGCCGGTCGTCGTCCGCGACGGGCGGCCGGTGACGATGAGCGTCCTGCACCCCGCGCCTCCGCTGGGCCTGGGCCACCTGGTGCATCCTCGCTACCACGTCGAAAGCTTCCCGTTCGAGCCGGGAGACCTGCTGCTGCTGTACACGGACGGCGTCACCGAGGCACGCGACTCCACCGGCACCTTCTATCCGCTGGCCGAGCGCATCAGCGGCTGGACCGAGAACGATCCCGACGCCTTCCTCGGCCGCTTCCGGCGCGACCTGCTGCACCACGTCGACGGACACCTGGACGACGACGCCGCCATGATCGTCATAGGGCGCCCCGCCCCGTCCGGGGCGTGACCGGCCGGGCCAGGCGCTCGTAGGCGCGGCGCACCGCCGGTACCAGGTGGGCGGCGGCCTCCGGGTCGGCGTGCTCGGTCCGGAGCCGGAGTATGTCCCCGCCGCGCCGGTCCGCGGGCACGTCTGCGCCCCGCGCCGTGACGAGCGCGTGGAAGTGCGGATGGTTCTCGCCGAAGACCAGCAGATACGTCGCGGGCGCACCGGTCACCTCGGTCACGGCGGCGACCAAGTCCCGGGCACGGCGGGCGAACGACCCCAGTTCGGCCTCGTCGAGCCCGGTGATGCGCTCGGCGTGCCGACGGACCCGCAGGACGAACCAGCCGGGCACGTCGTAGCCGGGCACCACGTCCCCCGACCAGAGGGGGTCACGGAAGACGACGCCGGTGCCGTCGCTCTGTTCCAGGCCGCACATGACACAGTCGGCGTGGAGGCTGGATGTGCTCAAGGGTTCCCCTCGACGGTGGAGACGGGCGGGCCGCCGGGTGGCGGCCCGCCGACGGGACGGTCCTCAGACGGCCCCGGTGAGGACCAGCATCGGGTCGGGCAGGGGGCTCTTCAGGGCCCAGGACCGGTGGATCAGGTCCTCGACGGCCGCTCCGGAGCGGCGGGCGGCGAGCATGGCCTCCGGGTCGAAGGCGGGTCCGACGGCGTCCGCGCTGTACTCCGGTCCCCTCATGTAGCCGGTGGCCTCGTCCGGGTCGGCGAAGTTGTCGATCTGCATCTCCACGAAACTGCCGTCGGGGTCCTGGTAGTACATGGAGGTCGTGACGCCGTGGGCGATGCACACCGCGGGCAGCACGCCCTTGCCGCGCAGCAGTTCGTAGCGGGCGAGCAGGTCGTCGAGGTGGTCGAAGGTGTAGGCGACGTGGTGGGCCGCGGCCGTCGTGGGCGTCTTGCGCTCCAGGGGAACCGGCGGGGTGAGCAGGGCGACGCGGTGGTGTTCCTCGTCGTAGGTGATGAAGCACAGGCTGTCGTTCTGGAAGACCACGTGCCCGTCGAGGACGGCGCAGTACCAGTCCCGCATGGCGGTGGGATTGCTGGTCTGGAACACGACGTGGGCGAACTTCGGTGTGGCGGTCATCCGATCCTCCTCGATCGAACCTGCGGGCGCGCCCACCGTGGTGGGCCTCCACCGGCCTGCCTACGGGCCGGATCCGGTGACGTGTCCGCACTCTCAGTATCTGCCGGGCCTTGCTGGTGTGCGCGTGCGGTCTCGGGGCGGCGCGGTCGCCGGGGAGGTCAGGGCCGCGCGACGAAGCGCTGGCGCAGTTCGCCGATGCCCTCGATGGTGCTGACCAGCTCGTCACCGGGGGCGAGCCAACGCTGAGGGTCTCGGCCCAGGCCGACGCCGGCCGGGGTTCCGGTGAAGACGATGTCGCCGGGCAGCAGGGGGATCACCGAGGAGAGGCGGGCGACCAGCTCGGGTACGGAGAAGATCAGGTCGCTCGTGCGGCCCTTCTGGACCTCCTCGCCGTTCACGGTGCAGCGCAGTTCCAGGTCGTCGCGGTCGTCGAACGCGTCGGGGGTGACCAGCCAGGGTCCGATGGGCGCGAAGCCCGGGAAGGACTTGCCCAGGCTGAACTGCGGTGCGGGGCCTTCGAGTTGGGTGATGCGCTCGGAGAGGTCCTGGCCCACGGTCAGCCCGGCGACGTGGTCCCAGGCGGACTCCGGGGAGACGTGGTGGGCGCGGGTGCCGATGACGGCGACGAGTTCGATCTCCCAGTCGGTGTGGCCGCCGGGCGGCAGCGCGACCTCGGTGCGGGGGCCGCTGATGCTGGTGACGAACTTGGTGAAGACCGGCGGCATGGTGTCGGGCAGGGCGAACCCGGACTCGGCCGCGTGGTCGCGGTAGTTCAGGCCGGCGGCGACGATCTGCCGCGGGGCCGGCACCGGGGCCTCCAGACGGTCGGGATCGAAGGGCTCCCCTTCGGGCAGCCGGGTCCCCGCCGCCCATCGGCGGAACTCCTCCCACCGCTCGTAGACGGCCTGCGGGTCCGCGGTGAAGCGTCCGTCGCTCGCCTTCTCGACGTCGACGGCGAGACCGTCGACGACGAGGACCAGGCGACCGGAGAGGTTGGCGATACGCACGGGCTGCTCCTGTGTTCCTCGACTGGGTGGATGCTCCCCCGGCTGGGGGTGACGCTCGGCCGTACCCGGGCTCCGGCGTCGGACGGCGCGACCGCCGGGCAGGCGCCACGCTCAGAGTAAGTCGCTATATGTGATAACAGCAAGGGGAGGGTCGTCGATCTCCCGTCGGGTGATCGGTGGGGCTCGCACCGTCGCACTTCGCCAGGCGCGCCGGATCGGGTGAAAATCGCAGGTCAGCGCGTTGCGGCCCGGCGCAGCAGCGGGGCGAGCCGATGGGGCACCAGCCGGCGCATGACGAGTGCCGTGCTGGTGCGCTCCACGCCGGGGACGCCGAGGATGTGGCCGGCCACGCGATACAGGTCCTCGGCGTCGGTGGCGACCACGTGCACCAGCAGGTCGGTGTCGCCGGTCAGCCCGTCCACCTGGAGGACCTCCGGAATCGCCGCGAGCGCCTGCGCGACCTCGTCCAGCCTGCGCTGGGAGACCTGCGTGGTCACGAACGCGGTGAGCGGATATCCGAGCGCCGCGGGGTCGATGCGCCGCTCGAAGGACTCGACGGCGCCGCCGCGGTCCAGTCCGGCCAGACGTGCCTGGACGGTGTTGCGGCTCAGCCCGCTCGCCTCGGCTAGCGCCACCGTGGTGGCCCGGGGGTGAGCGGCGAGCGCCAGGAGCAGACGCGCGTCGGTGGGGTCGATCCGGTCGGAGCTGGGCACGGTGCGCACCTTCCTGGGCTGGGGGCTCGGCTGACTGGGCATTCTGCGTAATTTCTCCGCTCGTTCTTGTGCGGCGTCCGGACCGGGTGGTCTGCTCGTGCGCAGCGATCCCGCCCCTGGCAGCACGCCGCCGACCGTGATCCGGTCCTGAGCCGGCCCCACGTGCGCCGGGGCACCACCCGGTGCGCTCTTCACGCCGCCGTGGTACGTCCCAAGTCACAGCCCGCCGCACGTCAGCGCGCCGGGTGTGCCGAGCGCGAGGAGACCGTTCCGCCATGACCACCGCACCAGCCGCCCCCCGGCGGACCACGGCCGCCGACCTCGACGCGTTGCACGACATCGAGGACCGTGTGCTGTGGCTGTCCAGCGCGATCGTGCACCACGCCAACCGGGTGCGCCCCAATCCGTCGGGGCTCAAGGTCGGCGGTCACCAGGCCTCGTGCGCCTCGATGGTGTCGATCATGACGACCTTGTGGTTCCGGCATCTGCGCCCCGAGGACCGGGTCTCCGTCAAACCGCACGCCTCGCCCGTCCTGCACGCCGTCAACCACCTGCTCGGCGAACTGGACGCGTCCCACCTGCCGACACTGCGCGCCTTCGGCGGGCTGCAGAGCTACCCCAGCCGGTCCAAGGACCCCGACCCGGTCGACTACTCCACCGGGTCGGTGGGCATCGGGGCCACGGCGACGATCTGGGGCGCCCTGGCCCGCCGCTACGCACGCGAGCGCGCCGACGGAGGCTTCGCCGGCCGGCAGTACGCGCTGGTGGGGGACGCGGAGCTGGACGAGGGAGCGGTGTGGGAGGCGGTCCTGGACCCCCAGGTCGCCGAACTCGGCGAACTGGTCTGGATCGTCGACCTCAACCGCCAGTCCCTGGACCGCGTCGTGCCGAACATCGCCGCGGGCCGGCTGCACGGCATGTTCGCCGCGGCCGGATGGCAGGTGCTCACCCTCAAGTACGGCACCCTCCTGGAGCAGTTGTTCGCACGCCCCGGCGGGAACGCCCTGCGGACCCGCCTGGACGACATGCCCAACCCCGAGTACCAGCGCCTGCTGCGCTGCTCGGCCGGGGAACTGCGCGAACGGCTGCCCGGCACCGGTCCCGACGCCCAGGTCATCGCCGGGCTGCTCGCCCAGACGGACGACGCGACCCTGATGGAGGCGGTCCGGAACCTGGGCGGCCACGACCTGTCCGCCCTCGACACCGCGCTGTCCGAGGTGGACGACCACCGGCCCACCGTCATTTTCGCGTACACCGTCAAAGGCCACGGTCTGCCCACCCAGGGGCACCCGCAGAACCACTCGTCCCTGCTGACGGAGGAGCAGATCCGGCAGCTGGCGGACGAGGTGGGCGCTGATCCCGACCAGCCCTGGGCGGGCTTCGCCCCGGACTCGGCGGCGGCACGCCTGTGCGAGGAGACGGCCGCGCGGCTGCGCCGGGACGCCGTTCCCGCGGCGCGGCCCGCGGAGATCCCCACGGACATCGGCCGGACTCCGACGGGTGTGGCGACGACCCAGGCCGCGCTGGGCCGGGTGCTGCTCGACCTGACCCGCAGCGCACCCGAGGCGGCGCGACGGGTGGTCACGGTCAGCCCGGACGTCAGCTCGTCCACCAACCTGGGCGGCTGGGTCAACAAGGTCGGGGTCTGGTCGCCCACCGAGCGCGTCGACTGGTTCGCCGACGACGCGGAGACCATCCTGCACTGGCGGGAACGGCCGACCGGCCAGCACATCGAACTGGGCATCGCCGAGACCAACCTGGTCGGCCTCCTCGGAGAACTCGGCGCGACCTGGAGCCGCTGGGGCGAGCCCCTGCTGCCCATCGGGGTGCTGTACGACCCGTTCGTCCAACGCGCCCTCGAACCCTGGTCCTTCGGCATCTACGCAGGCGGCCAGTCGATCCTGGTCGGGACCCCGTCCGGCGTCACCCTCGCCCCCGAGGGCGGCGCCCACCAGTCCATCACCACGCCCTCCCTCGGCATCGAGCAGCCGGGCTGCACGACCTGGGAGCCCGCCTTCGCGCTGGACACCGAGTGGACGCTGCTGGCCGCCCTGTCCCGCCTCGGCAGGCCCGACGGCGGCTCCGCCTACCTGAGGCTGTCCACCCGCCCCGTCGACCAGTCCCTCGCCCAGGTCCCCGCCGACCCGGCGGCCCGGGAACGCCGCCGCCGTCAGGTCGTGGCCGGCGCCTACCCGCTGCGCCGACGGGCCGGTGTCCAGGTCACCATCGCCGCCATGGGGGCCGTGGTGACCGAGGCCCTGGCCGCGGCGGACCGCCTCCAGCACCTCGGCATCACGGCCGACGTGGTGTGCGTGACCAGCCCGGGACTCCTCTACCGGGCCCTCGACGCCCGGGCCGGGCACGGTGACGCGGCCGACTGGATCCTGGACCAGGTCTTCCCCGCGGAGCGCGCCACCCCGCTGGTCACCGTCCTGGACGGCCATCCGCACACCCTGGCCTTCCTGGCCACCGTCCAGCGCGTGCCGAGCCGCAGGCTGGGCGTCACCCGCTTCGGCCAGTCGGGCTCCTTGGACGAGGTGTACCGCCACCACGGAATCGACACCGACGGCATCGTCGCGGCCGCACTCGACCTCACGCAGTGAACCGGCGTACGGGGCCGACGCCGGTTCGCCGTCCGCCCCGTACGACACGTGATCAGTTCTTCCCGGGCGCCGGCACGAGATCGCCGGCCTCCGGCAGGGTGCCGTGGACCTGCCCCGACGAGGCGACCGCCGCTATCCAGGGCCGCAGCGCGTCGGGTGAGATCGAGGTGTGCCAGTCGGGCAGCGGAACCGTCGCCGCCGTTGCGGGCGGAATCTCCAGCGCGGACGCCAGGAAGGCGCGCGTCTCCGGCTGGTGGGACGAGGCCCACCGGTCGGCGGAGTCCAGACCGGCGACGAAGGCGGAGACGGTGGTGGGGTTGCTCTCCGCCCAGGCGCGGTCCGCGATCCACATGCCGACGACGGCCGGGGAGTCGATCGACAGGAAGGGGTCGCCGAGCGGACGGTGCCCTGCGGCCTCGACCACGCCCATGTACGGCTGGACGGTCGCGACGGCGTCGACCCGCCCGGCGTCGAGTTCGCGGAGCATGCCGGAGAAGGGCACCTCGACGAGACGGACGTCGTCGACGTCCACGCCCGCCCTGTTCAGGGACGTCAGCACCGCCAGGAACAGCGTGCCCGACAGGGACGGCACCGCCATCCGCCGGTCGCGCAGGTCGGTCGGCGAGCCGACCGGGCCGGCCTCGGCGGCGTACATCTGGGCCTGCGGGCGCCGGCCGCTGTCGACGTAGGCACCGGCGATCACCGTGATGTCGTGACCCTGCGCGGCCGCGGCGATGACATCGGCGGGTGTGCCCCAGGCGATGTCGTACTCCCAGCCGAGGGAGGAGGCGAAGGACGTGATGCGCGTGCTCGGATGCGAGGAGATCGTCACGTCGAGACCCTGATCCGTGAAGTCGCCGTTCCGTTCGGCGAGCAGCGGCAGGCTCGGCGCCGCCGCGTCGACCACCGCCACCCGTACGGTGCTGTCGTCGGCCACCTCCTCCTCGGCGGCCGCCGAACAGCCGACCGCCGCGGTCATCGTCAGCCCGAGGGCCGCGAGCAGGGCGGTGAGCCCTCGCGGCCGGAGTACGGAGTCGGTCGTCGCTGGGGAAGTCATGGCGCCGTTTCCTCGGTCGGTGAGTCGGTGAGTCGGTGAGTCTGTTTGTCGGTGAATCGATGAAGGGGAGAGCGCCCGCAGGCGCTCGGGGACGACTGGCCGGCCGTCGCGCCGGTCAGGTGGCGGGGGAGTACTCGACGCCGCCGACCCAGACGCGGCGGACGGCGCGGGTCACGGTGATGTCGGCGAGCGGGTCGCCGTCGATCAGCACGAGGTCGGCCCGGTGTCCGGGTCGGACGGCGCCGCGGTCCCGCAGCCCGAAAGCCTGGGCGGGCCCCGAAGTCGCGGCCCGCAGTGCCGCTCGGTTCGTGAGCCCCGCCCGGACCAGCAGCTCCAGTTCGTGGTGCAGGCTGGTGCCGAACGGCGGGTGCACCGGGATGCCGGGAGCCTGGTTGGCGTCCGTGCCCGCCAGGATCCGCGCACCGGCCCGGCGCAGCGCGGCGACGCTGCCTTCGGCGGCCGCGTAGTCCCAGCCGGGTACGCCGAGGCCGGCGAAGCCTTCCATCATGGTCAGGGTCGGTACGGCGACGGTGCCGGTGGCGGCGTACCGGGCCGCCAGCTCGGCGGACAGGGGGCTGTCGAGCGGTACGTGGTGGATCATGTCCACGCCCGCGTCGAGCGCCCGCGCCACCGTGACCGCGGTGGTCGCGTGGGCCATGACCAGCTTGCCGGAGGAGTGCGCCGCCGCCGTCACGGCCCTGACGGTCTCCGGGGCCAGTCCCGGTTCATCAATGATGATCTTGATGTAGTCCGAACCCTCCCCGATCCGGTCCCGCACGAACCGAGGAGCCTGCTCCGGAGAGGTCAGGACCGCGTCCGCGGGGAAGTCCGGCAGCCGGCTCTGCGGGCTGCCGGGCGCCACGGCGGGAGCGCCCGCACTGCGGATGTCGGTCAGGCCGGGCCGCCCGCGCAGCGATTCGACGACGGAGGGCGGGAAGCAGGCCATGTCCAGACCGGTCGTCACACCCCAGCCGGCCAGCTGCTGAAGGGTGTTGACGTCCTGGAGGTGGAGGTGCGCGTCGATCAGGCCGGGGAGCAGGGTCGCGCCCTCGCAGTCGATCGTGCGCGCGCCGAGGGCGACGACACCGATCCGCCCGTTGTCGATGACCACGGTGCGCGGTGCGGTCAGTTCGTCGCCGTCGAAGACCCGGACGTTGGTCAGTGCGACCTTGCGGCCGAAGCCGCCGGTGGGCTCGGGCGACCGGGCGGTGGCCGGCGCGGCCAGCGCCGGAACGCCCGCGACGGCGATCCCGGCCACCGCGGCCGTCTTGAAGAAGTCACGCCGGTTCGAGTGGTTGACGCACATCGTTGTGCCCTTCTGCCGGACGGGTGCGGAAAGTGCGACGTTCGTGCCTCGGGCGGGACCACAGACCGTAGCCGCTATATGTGATAACAGCAACCCATCGGTATCGCATCCCGCCCCATCAAGGGCCGCGGCAGCGCCCGGGCCGAATTCGGCAGGCACAGGCATTGACACGCCGCCGCGACGGGCCCCAGCATCACTGCCAGTTCACCAGGCACGTCCGTGACGCCCAGCGACGCGTCCCGGCAACGCGCCGCCGCCCCGTGTGCCGCACTGCGGCCTTACCGGGCGCACCCCCTCAGGCGGTCATCCCCACCCCGGCACCCCATGCCCACGGCGGGCACCCCGCGATCGGTCGGATCCCCCTGCCCTCGCCTGCCCACGCCTTCTTTCTCCCGGCGCCGCCGTGGCCTTCCCGCCCGCGCAGTCCCTCATGAGGAGTACGGACATGAACCCCACCCCTGGCGTATCCAGAACCGGGACCCGCCCCGGCCCCGCGGTGGCCCTCGGGCTCGTCATCCTGTGCATCGAGGGGTACGACCTCTTCATCCTCGGTGCGGTCGGCCCCTCCCTGCTCGCCCATCCCGACTGGGACGTCTCCAAGTCGACGCTGGGGCTGCTGGGCAGCCTCACCGCGCTCGGCATGCCCCTGGGCTCCATCGCCGCCGGCTGGGCCGGTGACCTCTACGGCCGCCGGCTCCCCATGACCATCAGCCTGGCCTGGCTGTCGCTGAGCATGCTGCTGAGCGCGGTGGCGGGCGACCTCACCCTGTTCGCGGCGACCCGGTTCCTCACCGGCATGGGCATCGGCGCCCTGATCCCGCTCGTCACCGCGTACGTCAGCGAAGCGGCCACGCCCGCCCGCCACGCCCTCCAGGTGGGCACCGCCACGACCGGACTGGCCCTCGGAGGAATCCTCACCGGCGTCGTCGGCCGGACCCTGCTGCCGGAATGGGACTTCCGTACGCTCTTCCTCTTCGGCGTCATCCCCCTGGTGCTGATCCCTGTGGTGTGGCGCCTGGTTCCCGCCGTGGTGCGGGATCACCCCGCACCGGCCGCCCAGGCGTCCCCGGGCGCAGCCGCCGACCCGGCAGGGGCCGGGCGGGAGCGGTCGGCCAACCGGCTGCGCGAACTGCTCGCCCCGCGAAACCGCCGCGCGACCCTGCTCTTCTGGGCGGCCACCTTCACCGGCCTCGTCATCGTCTACGGTGCCAGCACCTGGCTGCCCACGCTGATGGTCGACTCCGGCTACGACCTCGGTTCCTCGCTCGAGTTCTCCATCGCCTTCAACGCCGGCGCCGTCGTGGGCACCATCGGTGCCGCCCTGGTCGCCGACCGCGGGCTCCTGAAGGTCTCCACGATCGTCAGCTTCCTGCTCGCCGCCGTCGCCATGATCACCCTGAGTACGCCTCAGCCCCGTCCGCTGCTCCTCGTCGCGTCCGCCGTGGCCGGATTCGGCGCCCTGGGGACCCAGGCGCTCGTCAACATCTACGTCGCGCACGCCCACCCGGCGCGACTGCGCGGCACCGCGCTGGGCTTCAGCTTGGGGGTGGGGCGCGTCGGCGCCATCGTCGGCCCGAGCTACCTGGCCGCCGTCACCGTGCTGATCAGCTCGCCCAAGGCCGGCTTCTACGCCTTCGTCGTCCCGGCACTCCTCGGCGCGGCCCTGATCGGGCTGTTGAGGCCGACCGGGCGCCCGTCAGGGAGCGCGCGGGCCGAGGCGGCCTCCGAGGCGCCGCTGACGCGGTGAGCGGGGAGCCCTCGCCGAACGGGGCCGCCACTTCAGGAGAGGGCGGAGAAGGCGATCTTCTCGTTGCGGGCGAGGTGCTGCTCGACGGCGCCCGCGACCTTGTCGGGGTCGCGGGTGCGGAAGGCCGTGACGAGGTCCATGTGGGCCTTGCCCCGTCGCTCGTGCTCGCCGGGATCCGGGTCGAGCCGGCCGAATCCGATGCGGATGTAGCGTTCCGCGGCCCGCCACAGGGTGGTGAGGACGCGGATGTCCCAGGCCGTCGCGGCCGGTGCCAGGAGGGCGAGGTGGAAGGCGTGATGGTCGTCGTAGATGTCGGCCATGCCGTGCTCCCGATCGCCGAAGTCGGCGGCCCGGCTCTCCAGCAGGTCCAGCTGTTCGTCCGTCAGCAGGGCGCACGAACGCCGGGCGATCTCCGGCTCCAGGGCACGCCGGAGACGGTAGATGCCGGTCAGGTCGTCGAGGTCGAGCGGGGCGATGACGGCGCTGCGGCCGGGCCGCATGATGACCAGGCCCTCGCTCTCCAGACTGCGCAGCGCCTCGCGGATCGGGATGAAGCTGATGTCGAGCATGCCCGCCAGCTCGCGCAGCGAGTACTCCGCGCCGGGGGCCAGGCCGCCGGCGAGGATCGCGCGCCGCAGCTCCTCGGTGGCCTGGTCCACCACGGACCGTGACGTGATGGGCTGGACAGCCCCTCGGGGTGTCGCCACGGTGTATCCCTCGCTTCGGCCGGCCGCTGGTCGATATCAACTATAGCGATGCCTGACCGAGGAGCTGCGTGCATGACAAGGATGGCAGGGTCAGGCAGCCCCTAGAGCTTGAGGATGCGTTCGGCGTTGCGGTGGGCGATCTTCCTGCGGTGACCGTTCGACAGGTTCGCGTCGCGCAGGAATCCGACGGCCTGCGCGGTCTTCTCGAAGGGGTAGTCGACGGCGAAGAGGACGTTGTCGATGCCCACCGCCTCGATCGCGGCCCGGAGCATGGTGTCGTCCATCACCCCCGAGGTGGTGATGGCGATGTTGTCGACGAGGTACTCGGAGGGCTTCTTCTTCAGTGCCACGCGCGTGTTGATGTTCTGGATCTGCACATCGAGGCGGGACATCTGGAAGGGCAGGAACTCGCCCATGTGGCCCACGATGAGCCTGGCGCCGGGGAAGTCGTCGAAGACGCCGCCGAGGATGACCCGCAGGGCGTGTCCGCCGGTCTCGGCCGCCCAGCTGTAGAGGGGGCCGACGAGTTCGGGCCGGTCCTTGGTGAGGCCCCAGTCGCCGGCCGGGGCCGGTGTGGGGTGGAGGTAGAGGGCGGCGCCCAGTTCCTCCAGCGCGGCCCACACCTGCCGGAACTGCGGCTCGTCCAGGTAGTGGCCGTTGGTGTGGCCGTTGACCAGGAACCCGGCCATCCCGAGGTCGCGTATGGCGCGCCGGGCCTCCCGCACGGCCGCACCGGGGTCCTGGAGCGGCAGTGCCGCGAGGCCGCCGAAGCGGGTGGGGTGCGCGGCGATGATGCCGGCCAGCGCGTCATTGGCGACCTGCGCGTCCCGTACGGCGATGGCCGCGTCGGGCTGCATCTGCACCCCGGGCGGGGTGAGGGACAGCACCTGCATGGTGACGCCGTGCTCGTCCATGTCGGCGAGCCGGTACTCGGTGATGTCCGGGAGCCGCTTCATCCACTCCGCGGTGACCTCGGGCTTGAAGGGGATCGCGCCGTTCAGTGCCGTGCCCCGCGTGATGAGACCCGGCAGCAGGACGGCCTCCTCAATGGCGATGATCTTCAGGCGGCCGCTCGGACCGGGCCTTCCGCCATGCGCCCGGGCGACGCCGGAGGACATCAGCGTGGAGGCGCCGGTGAGCGCGGCCCCCGTACCCGCGGCCGTGTTGAGGACCTGTCGTCTCGTCCATCGGTGAGCGCTCATGTGTGCCGTGTTTCCTTTCGGGAGTGGTGTTGTCGGGCAGGCGGACCGCCCCGGCCGCGAGGCAGGTACCTCGGACAGGGTGCGGCCGGGGCGGGGACTGGGGGACCGGCGTCGCGCGCCGGTCAACGGGATGACGTGTCTCGGTCCCGGGGTGCGCGGCCGGTCAGCGTGTCGATGAGGGCGAGGGCGTCCTCGGGGGCCTCGTCTCCCAGCCAGCCGATCACCTGGTCCGGGCGGACCAGGACGAGGCGGGCGCCCAGCAGTTCGGCGTATGGGGCGGACACCGCCTCCGGAAGGCGTACGACGGTGAGCGGCACGGCCCGCAGGCGCGCGGCATCCTCGACGGCCGCCGCCGACGTACCGCGTCCGAGGGCGAGCAGCGTCAACTGGTCACCGAGCAGGTCGTACAGGGAACGGCCGTCCTCCAGGAAGACATGGGGCAGCCTGGCGCCCGTCCGAGCGGCGCCCTGGCGTCCTCCGTGTGCCTCTCGGCCCTCTCGTCCCTCTCGGCCCGGAGGGACGATCGGTGAGGCGGTGATGCGCAGTCCGAGGACCAGGTCGAGGGAGTGGAACTCCGCCTTCTTGGTCTCCTGGATCCGCGCCCCCGCGGCCCGGCGCGCCTCGGCACCGGCCTCGTCGTCCACGTCGAGGTTGTCGGCGAGCAACTCGGTGGAGAGCACCCGCATGTTGGCGGTCGCCTCGCGAATGACCCGTTCCTGGACGGGCCGCCGCTCGCTCTCGTAGCTGTCGAGGGCGGCCGCCCCGCCCCAGCCGCCGAGCACGGCCGCGAGTTTCCAGCCCAGGTCGACCGCGTCCCCGATGCCGGTGTTGAGTCCGTGGCCGCCGAACGGCGGGTTGAGGTGCGCGGCGTCCCCGGCGAGGAAGACCCTGCCGTGCCGCATGCGGTCGACGATCTGCATACGTGCCGTCCACGGATCGGTGGACAGCACCTCGGCCCGCACCGGCCTGCCCGCCACGGCGTCGACGATGTGCCGCGCCTCGCGTTCGCCGGTCGCCCGGTCGACGCCGAAGGCGATCGCCCACCAGGTGTGCGTCCGGTCCAGCGGCCCGACCAGCGCCGGGGCGGCCGGGTTGACGACCCAGTACTGGACGGCGGGGCCGTGCCGCACGTGTTCCCAGAGGCCGGGGCTCTCGAAGACCATGCCGAAGTTCGGACGCGGCGCCTCTCCGCCCAGGTAGCGCGAGCCGATCTGCTCCCGCACGACGCTGCGCGGGCCGTCGCAGCCGATGACGTACTCGGCGGTGACGACGCTCCGGTCCCCACGGCCGTCGTCCACGACCACGGACACCAGGTCGTCGTCCTGGCTCACGCCGACGACCTTGGAACCGAGGACGAGCCGGCACGTGTCCAGCTCCCCGACCGCCTCGCGGAGAACCTCCTCCAGGACGTACTGCGGTGCCTGCTGGCCGGTCTCCGGGAAGCGGTCGCCCTCCGGCGCGAGCCCCAGGACACCGCTGAAGCGGGACAGTTCCCTGCCGGTCAGGGAGGTGCAGAACACCACGTCCTGAGACCAGGACGTGGGCAGTGGGGCGCGCGCCCGGAGCCGGTCGGCCAGGCCCCAGCGGCGGAGATGCTCCATGGTGCGCACGTTGAGCGTCTTGCAGCGGGGGCGAGCCCTGGAGACGGTGGGACGCGGCTCGACGACCAGGCAGCGGACACCGCGCCTGCCCAGCTCGACGGCGGCCGCCAGACCGACCGGCCCGCCGCCGGCGACCAGGACCTGCACGTGGAGCGGGAGTTGCTCGTTGTCGACGGAGGGCATCAGTTCTCGGTCTCGGCTCTCCGCCGCGTCGCGGCCCAGTGCGCGCACTCCTCGGCGAACGCGAGCTGCCGCAGGTGCAGTGCGTGGCCGAGGGTGTGGTGGTCGATGCAGTGGCCCGTGCCGCGTGCGACGCTCGCGTCGACGAAGGGGGCCGCGGTGAACATCGCGGCGAACCGGGCGACGTTGTGCGGGCCGCTGCTCCACAGGGCGTCGAACTCGGCGAGCGCGTTGTGCACCGGGACGCGGACCCGGGGGGCGAGGGTGGGCAGCTGCTGCTTCGGCCACACGGGTGCCTGGACCAACTCCCTTACGGGAACGGGTGCGTAGGAGTCGTGCGCCTGCCTCACCCCCTCGGCTCCGTAGGTGTGCGCCGGCCCGAACATCACCTTGTCCCGCTCCTCGTACGGCAGGTCCACGGTCTCGTCCGGGGGCAGCGAGCCGAGGGCCTCGGCCGCTCCGCCGCTCGGGATGACGGCCCCCATCCCGGTCGCCGAGACGCCGATCAGCGGGAGGCCGGGAGCGGTGGCGGCCATGGTCAGGGCGATCATGCCGCCGATCGAATGGCCGACGAGGAACACGCTGTCGGCCGCGAGACGCGTGACCGCCTGCGCCAGGGCACCGCTGAGCAGTTCCGCGTGTCGGGCGAACGTGTTGGCCTCCGGTTCGAGGGGTGTGCTGCCGCCGTAGCCGGGGCGGTCGAAGGCCACCACCGGATGGCCGTGCGCGGCCGCGACATCGAGGAACGACCCGTCGGGGCCGCCCGCGACATCGAAGTACCGCGCCGTGTACGTGCCGCCGTGGAGGGCGGCGATCAGGGGTTTGCCCGTCGGTTCGGCGGGTCCGGCGGTGAGCGCCGTGATCTTGTGTCCGTCGACCTCGAAGGTCGGAAGGTCGCGCTGCTTGGCCATCTGTGGCCTCCTGCCAGGGGTGTCTTCCAGCGTGCGCGCGCAGGGGGATTCTGTGAGCGTAGGTGCTATATGTAATAACAGCAAGGGGTGCGGTGTGCGGTGCCTTGCCGCAGGCGCGTGTCGGCCGTCAGCCGCCCAGCGGCGCGTAGTCCTGGGTGATCTGCTTGTACTCCAGGAAGTCCTCCACGGAGGCCGGACCCCCCAGCCGGCCCACACCGCTGGACTTGAAGCCGCCCTCCTCGAACTCGACGGTGAGGTTGGCCCAGCTGTTGACGGAGACGAGCCCCGCGTCGAGCTGCCGCGCCACCCGCACCGGCCGGTCCGCGTCCCGGGTCCAGACGCACGCGCTCAGGCCGTACTCGGTGTCGTTGGCGAGGGCGACGGCCTCCTCCTCGGTGTCGAAGACCTGCACCGTCTGCACCGGGCCGAAGGTCTCCTCCCGGACGATCGGGAGCGTGGAGTCGGGGACCGAGAGAAGCGTGGGGTGGTAGAAGGCGCCGCCCGCCAGTTCGGGGCGCGTGCTCGGCCCGCCGCGGACGATCGGCTTGGCGCCGGCCGCGATCGCCGCCTCCACGGCGGCGTCCACGCGAGCGACCGACACCTTGTCGATCAGGGGGCCGATCTGGCTGGCCGGGTCGGCGGCCGGACCGGGGCGCACAGCCTCCAGACGCTCGCCCAGTGCGGCCGTGAACGCGTCGGCGATCTCCCGCTGGACGAGGACCCTGCTGCCCGTCATGCAGAACTGCCCCGCGAAGACGGTGCACGACTGGACGGCGGTGGCCAGCGCGGCCTCCAGGTCGGCGTCGGCGAAGACCAGGTGAGGGGTCTTGCCGCCCAGCTCCAGCCCCACCCGCTTGAAGTGGGCCGCCGCCTGGGCGACCAGGCGCCCGGTGGCGGTACTGCCGGTGAAGCTGATCACGGGCACCCGGGGGGACTCGACCAGCAGGCGCGCGACGTCGGAGCCGGACTCGACGACTACGTTCACCGCGCCCCTCGGCAACTCGGGGACGGAGGCCAGGATCTCGCTCATGAGGGCCGCGGTCCGGGCCGCCTGCCCCGGCATCTTCACCACCGCCGTGCAGCCCGCCGCGAGCGCCGGGGCGAGCGCGCGGACGCAGAGGTAGGCGGGAGAGTTCCACGGCACCACGATCCCGGCGACACCGACGGGCTGCCGGATCGACATGGCCTGACGGCCCGGGTGGGTGTCGGTGACCCTGCCGTGCGGCCGCACGGCCAGCCCCGCCGCGAAACGCAGCGCGCGCGGGATGAAGTGCGCCTCGAAGCCCGCTTCGCGCCGGAGCTTGCCGTTCTCCAGGCACAGGGTGGCGACCACCTCGTCCATGCGCGCGTCGTACGCGTCGGCGAGATGGCTCAGGGCGGTGGCCCGCACCATCGGGTCCAGGCGCCAGGTGCCCTCGGTGAAGGCGCGGGCGGCCGCGTCGACGGCCCTGTGGCCCAGCTCGGTGTCGGCCTCCGCGTATGTACCGATCACGTCGCCCGTGGCCGGGTCGACGCTCTCGGAGGTCCGGGCGGAGCCGACCCACTCGCCGTCGATCCAGTGTCGTGCGGTGTTCCCTCGGGTCATGTCGGCGACTCCTTGCTCGAGAGGGACTTGAAGGGAAGGGGAAGCGGGGGGACTGCCTACTTCGGGAGGCCGAGCAGCCGTTCCGCGTTGAGGTGGGCGATCTTCGCCCGGTCGGCCTCGCCGACCGGAGCCGTCTCCAGGAACGCGGTGGCGGTCGCCATGTCCTCGAAGGGATGGTCGGTGCCGAAGAGGACGTGGTCCGAGCCGAGAGCCGACAGCGCGCACAGCAGCGGAGGGGCCGAGCAGACACCGCTGGTCGTGATGTACAGGTTGCGGCGGACGTACTCCGACGGGTTGCCCCGGGCGAGTTCGACCCCGTGGTGGTTGTGGTAGGCCCAGCGGGAGTCCAGCCGCCACAGCACATAGGGCAGGCCCTCGCCCATGTGCCCGAGGAGCACCTTGGCCGCCGGGAAGTCGTCGAAGACACCGCCGAACACGAGACGCAGGAAGTGGGTCGCGGTCTCCGATCCCCAGCTCCACATCGGTCCGACGAGTTCGGGGTGCCCCTCGATGACATGAGGGGTTCCGACGCCGTTGGCCGGGTGCAGGTAGAGCGGTACGTCCAGTCCCTCGGCGCGCTCCCACACCACACGCAGCAGGGGGTCGTCGAGGTAGCGGCCCTGGGTGTGCGCGTTCACCAGGGCTCCACGCAGGCCCAGTTCGGACACCGCGCGCTCCAGCTCCTTGCCCGCTGCCCGCGGGTCCTGCAACGGCAGGGCGGCGAATCCGGCGAAGCGGTCGGGGTGGTCCGCCACCACGCCGGCGAGCAGGTCGTTGACCGCCGCCGCCCGGGCGACCGCGGTCGCGGTGTCCGTCTCGGCCTGGATGCCGGGGGAGTTGAGGGACAGCACCTGCATGTCCAGCCCCGCCGCGTCCATCTCGGCCAGCCGCTCTCCGGTGACGTCGAGCAGTCGCCGGGACGCCTCCCGCCACTTCGCCGGCTGGATGATCGAGGCCGACGAGGCGCCGTATTCCGCCAGCTCGGGCGTGACGAAGTGTTCCTCAAGGCCGATGGTGCGCATCGCGACCCTCCGCGTTTCACTTATATGCATTGACTTCATCGATGGTGAAACGTACGTTCCGTCGGTGTCAAGCCTTTGGCAGGTCCCAGGAAGTGGAGGTGCCCCATGACGGGTACGGATGACGCCGTGGTCGGCCCGGTCCCGAACGTGACCGGGGTGGACGTGGCCGTGGTGGGTTACGGACCGGTGGGCATGGTGGCGGCCGGCCTGCTGGCGCAGGCGGGCCACCGGGTCCTGGTACTCGAGCGGTACCCGGGCCTGTACAACCTGCCGCGCGCCGCCAGCTTCGACGACGAGACCATGCGCACGCTCGCCCGCCTTGGCGTGGCGGAGGCGCTGCTGCCCAAGGTGCGGGTGCAGCCCACCTACGAGTGGCGCAACGGCCGCGGAGACCTGCTGATGGAGCAGCACTTCGCCGCGACGGGACGCAGCGGCTGGGCGGAATGGCACATGATGTACCAGCCGGACCTCGAAGAGGCGCTGGACACCGCGTGCCGGTCGACGCCCCGGGTGGAAGTGCGCCACTCCAGCGCCGTCGTCGCCCTGGAGCAGACCCCGGAGCACGTGACCCTCACCGTCGACGGACCCGAGGGGCGGTCGACCGTCGGCGCGCGCTACGTCCTGGGCTGCGACGGAGGCAACAGCTTCGTGCGGTCCGCGCTCGGCGTGGGACTGCACGACTACGGCTTCTCCGAGCCGTGGATGGTGTGCGACTTCCGCTTCCGCCGCCCGACGCCGGTCCCGCTCGCGTTGCAACTGGGCGACCCGCTGGGCCCGACCTCGGTCATCTCGCTTGGTCCCGCGCACCACCGGTTCAGCTTCATGCTCGACTCGGCCGACGACTTCGACACCGAGCGCGATCCGCGGCGCGTCTGGAAACGGGTCGCCTCCTACCTCACCCCCGACGACGCCGACCTCATCCGGGTCGCCACGTACACCTTCCGGTCCCTCGTCGCGGACCGCTGGCGCCGCGGCCGTGTGCTGCTCGCGGGCGACGCGGCGCACCAGATGCCGCCGTTTCTCGGCCAGGGGATGTGCTCGGGCTTCCGCGACGCGCAGAACCTCGCGTTCAAGCTGGACCTCGTCCTGCGCGGCACCGCGCCGGACGACCTCCTCGACACCTATCAGACGGAGCGCGAGCCGCATGTGCGCGCGGTGACCGAGAAGGGCATCGAGCTGGGCCACCTCCAGACCCTGCGGGACCCGGTCCGGGCGGCGGAGCGCGACCGGACCCTGCTCGCCCGCCGCGCGATGTCGGGCGCGCCCGATGCCATGCGCTTCCCGAGCCTCGGCGACGGCCTGCTCGCACGGGTCGCGTCCGCCGGACGGGGGCAGCTGTCGGTCCAGGGCGTGGTGGACGACGGCACCCGCCGCGACCGCCTGGACCAGATCGTGGGCGGCGGCTTCCACCTGCTCATGGAGGAGGGGCTGCTGGACACCCTGGAGCGCGATCACCTGCTCGACGACCTGGCCCGGGCGGGCGTCCGCGTCGTCGTCCCCGGTGGGCGGAGCGCCGCACACCCACGGGCGGCCGTCGTCCACGACGTGGACGGTACCTACCGCGACTGGTTCACCGAACTGGGCTGCTCGGCCGTCGTGGTCCGCCCCGACTTCTACGTGTTCGGCACGGCGGACGGTCCGGACGCGGTGGCCGGCCTCGCCACCGAACTGCTGAACGCGACCCACGGCGGGCAGTACCCGGCCGGTCACTATGATCGCCCCCGTGAGAACACAGCGTCCCTCCGACCCCGAGGCCAGTGAGACGGCACCGGCACGGCAGGGCATCCAGTCCGTCGAACTGGCGATGACGGTCCTGCAGGCCCTTGAGGAAGGGCGGGGGCCGATGAGCCTGACGCAGATCGCCGCGGCCAGCGACATGCAGCCGAGCAAGGTCCACCGCTATCTCGTCAGCCTCGCCCGAGTCGGTCTCGTCGCCCAGTCGCCCAGCTCCGGGCGGTACGACATGGGGCCCGCGATGCGGCGGCTCGGCGTCGAGTCGCTGCGCAGGATGGACGAGGTGGCACTGGTCAGCGAGCACCTGCCGGGGCTGCGGGACACCACCTCGCACGCGGTCAACCTGTCGGTGTGGGGCGACCACGGCCCCGTCGTCGTGCGCTGGGAGTACGGCGCCCACGCGCTGCCCATCACCGTGCGGGTCGGTGCCACCATGCCCCTGCTGACCTCGGCGATGGGCGGCGCGTTCCTCGCGCACCTGCCCGAACGGCTCACCGAGCCGGTGCTGTGCGGGCAGTTGGAACTGGACGCGCTCGACGCCGCCACCCGGGAACGCGTCGACCGGATCAGGGCCGGAGTGCTGCGCGAGGGCGTCGCCACCACCGTCGGCGGAGTCATCCCCGGCGTCACCTCGGTGGCGGCCCCCGTGTTCACCGCGGGCGAGTCCTTCCCGCTCGTCGTCACCCTGGTGATGCCCGCGCGGGGCGTCACGGAGCAGGACCTTGCCCGCTTCTCGGCGGAGCTGCTGGACGCGACCCGCGCGATGTCCGAGGTGCTCGGCCACTCCGTGGACCAGCACCGGCCGTAGGGCGCCCCACACGGCCGGTGCCACCCCGCCCACGGAGCGGATCACCGCGGTCGCGTCGCTCCTCGTGCGAAGCGGGTGAAGTACTCGAGGGCCGAGACGTCGTCGACGGCCTCGCGGGCGGCGACCCGGTCTAGGCGGTCGCCCTGCAGCAGTCGCTTGACCGGTACTTCGAGTTTCTTGCCGGTGCGGGTGTGCGGCAGGGCGGGCACCTCGATGATCTCGTCGGGGACGTGCCGTGGTGAGGCATGGGTGCGGACGGCCGCCGTGATGGTGTCGCGCAGGCCGTCGTCGAGTGCGTGACCGGGCTCCAGGACGACGAACAGGGGCATCCAGTAGTCGCCGTCGGCCAGTTCGGCGCCGATGACGAGGCTTTCGCGGACACCCGGCAGTTCGTCCACGACGGCGTAGATGTCGGCACTGCCGAGCCGCACCCCGTGCCGGTTGAGCGTGGAGTCGGAGCGGCCGGAGACGATCACACTCCCGTGCGCGGTGCGGGTCATCCAGTCGCCGTGGCGCCACACGCCGGGATAGGCGGTGAAGTACGCCTGCCGGTAGCGGGAGCCGTCGGCGTCGTTCCAGAAGCGGAGCGGCATGGAGGGCATGGGCCGGGTGACCACCAGCTCGCCGACCGCGTCGGTGACGGGACGGCCGTCCGCGTCGAAGGCCTCCAGGGCGACGCCGAGGAGGGGCGCGGAGATCTCCCCGGGCCACACCGGTGTGGTGGGCGCGCTGCCGGCGAAGCCGCTGACGATGTCCGTGCCGCCACTGGTGGAGGCGACCTGCACGCGCGGCCCGACGTGGTCGCGGACCCAGTAGTACGACTGGGCGGGCAGCGGAGCTCCGGTGGCGCCGAGGACGCGCAGCGCGGAGAGGTCCAGGTCGCGTCCTGGGGAGAGGCCGGCCTTGGCGGAACCCCGCAGATAGCCGGGGCTCACGCCGAGGACGGAGGTGCGGTGCTCGGCGGCCAGCTCCCACAGCCGGCCGGGGCCGGGGTGGGCCGGACTGCCGTCGTAGAGCACGACCGTGGCTCCGACCAGCAGGCCGGAGACGACCATGTTCCACATCATCCAGTTGGTGGTGGTGTACCAGAGCAGGCGGTCCTCGACGCCGAGGTCGAGATGCAGGCCGAGGAGCCTGTGATGGTCGAGCAGGACGCCGCCGTGTCCGTGGACGATGCCCTTGGGAGTGCCCGTGGTCCCGGACGAGAACAGCACCCACAGCGGTGCGTCGAAGGGCACCTGCTCGAAGCGCTGCTCCCCGGGCTCGGCGAGCGTGTCCTCCCAGGCGACCGTGGCCTCCTGAACCGTGGCCTTCCGAACCGTGTCCTCACGCACCGGGTCCTCCCGCACCGTGTCCGAGGAGGCGGGCAGCCCGAGGTTCGGGACCCGCACGGCGACACGGACGGAGGGCAGCGCGGCGCGCAGCGCGTCGCTCTCCGCGCGGCGGTCGTGCCGCCGCCCGTTGGGCGAAACGGTGCGCGGCGCCCTCGGCACCGTAGTCCTGACCGCAGGCCGACCACACGGCGCCAACGGCGGCCGACGCCAGGAACGCGACCACGGCGTGCGGGGTGTTGGGCAGGTACCCGACCACCCGGTCACCCGCCCTGACCCCCTGCCCGCGCAGCCAGGCCGCCAACGCGGCGACCTGACGGCGTAGTTCGGACCAGGTCGTGTACGTCGTGGTGCCGTCCTCTCCGACCGAGATCACGGCGGTGGCCGTGGGGTCACCGGTGCGCAGGGCGTGCTCGGCGTAGTTCACCCGGGCACCGGGGAACCAGCGGGTGGCCGGCATCGGGGCGTCGTCGAGGACACACTCCCACCGGTCGCCGATGTCGAGGTCGAAGAACTCCACGACGGCCGCCCAGAATCCCGCCAGGTCCCGCACCGACCACGCCCACAGGGACGGATAGTCGGCGAGGACGACGCCGGTGCGCCGGGTGACGAAGTCGGTGAAGCGCGCGATGCGTGAGTCCGCCACCCGGGACGGGTCGGGCCGCCAGATCGGCTGGACGGCCCCGGACGACTGCCGGGACACGGCGGCCTCCCTCACTTTGCCGGCGCGTGCGCGCCGGTCATCAGGGCCGCCAGGTCCTCCGGGGCGAGGAACGACGGGGGAGGCGGCGGGCCCCAGGCGTACAGGGACTTGACGCCCTCGAATGCGCCGGGCTTCCACAGGGCGTCGTCGACGATGCAGTCGAGGTCGGAGTAGTACTCGCTGAAGGTGCCCGCGGGGTCCTTGAGGTACCAGAAGAAGTTCGAGCCGATGTAGTGGCGGCCCAGGCCCCACGTGTGGCGGTCGGGGTCCGCCTCCAGCATGCCGGTGGCGCCACGGCCGATCTCGTCGACGTCGTCGACCTGCCAGGACGTGTGGTGCAGGAAGGCCACGGGCGACTGCTGCACCAGGACGTTGTGGTGGTCGGTTGAGCAGCGCATGAACGCGGCCAGGTCCTTGACGGTGTCGCTGACCTTGAAGCCGATACCCCGCTGGAAGAAGCGCTGGGAGCCCTCCTGGTCGGTGGAGCCGAGGACGACATGACCGAGCTTGCGGGGCCGGACCGGCCCCTCGCGCAGGATGCCCGGGGCGCGCTCGTGCGGCCGGGCGGTGCTGCCCGGGGTGTTGTACGGGGCCGCCGGGGCGGGCTCCTGCCGCAGCCGCGGAGCCAGTTCCACGCGCACCAGGACTTCGGTGCCCGGGTCCACGGCCGTCACGGCTTCGGCCGTGCGGTGCACGGGTATGTCCATCCGGGCCAGTGACGCGGCGACCCGGTCGAGGTCGTCGCGGTCGTCGGCGCCCACGCCGAGTTCGACCAGGCGGCGCCGCGCGGAGTGCACGATGCGCAGCTGCTCTCCGCCGTCGACGGTCGACAGCACGTGGGAGGGTCCCGGTGCCGGTGCGTCGCCGGGGGAGGGGGCGCCGGTGGTGAGGCCGAAGTCGGCGTAGTAGGCGGCCGTCCGCTCGACGTTCGGCACGCCCATGACGATCTGGGTCAGTCGGTGCAGTGACATGGTTGCGGCTCTTTCGCAGGCGGGGCGGGAGTCAGGAGGCGCGCAGGGGGGTGCGCAGGGTTCCGATGCCTTCGATCCAGGTGAGCAGGACGTCCCCCGGAGCGAGGAACCGCTGCGGGGTGCGGGCACCGCCCACACCGGCCGGGGTCCCGGTGAAGATCAGGTCACCCGGCAGCAGGGGGCACACGGAGGACAGGCGGGCGACGAGTTCGGGTACGTCGAAGACCATCTCGGACGTGCGGCTCTTCTGCAGCACCTCCCCGCCTTCGAGCCGGCAGCCCAGCTCCAGGTCGTCGGGGTCGGCGAACTCGTCGGTGCTGACCAGCTCGGGGCCGAGAGGCGCGAAGCCCGGGTAGGACTTGCCGAGGGAGAACTGCGGTGCCGGGCCGGTGAGTTGCAGTCGTCGTTCGGAGAGGTCCTGTCCCACGGTCAGTCCGGCGACGTGGGACCAGGCGGTCTCGCGGGTGGCCCGGTGGCAGCGTCGGCCGATGACGACGACCAGCTCGGTCTCCCAGTCGACCAGCCCGTCGGGGAGGCCGACAGCCGAGTCGTGGCCGGTCAGTGAGGTGACGAACTTGGTGAACACGGCGGGTTCCGCGGGTACGTCGAGTTTCGACTCCGCGATGTGGTCCCGGTAGTTGAGACCGACCGCGAAGATCTGCGCGGGCCGGGGGACGGGCGGCCCCCACCCGCTCCCGGTGTCCGTCGAGACCCACGGGGCGGCCGCCGCCTCCGGCGACGCCAGGAACTCCCGCGCCCAGGAGGAGAACGCCTCCCAGTCGGCGACCGCGCTCTGCGCGTCCGGCCCGAACCGGCCCCGGCTCGCCGCCGCGGCGTCGAGGTAGCCGTGCGGGCCCCTGATGACCAGTCGTCCGTCGATATTCGCAAGGCGCATGAGATTCTCCAAGGCAGGATTTACGATGATTTGTCAGAGTTCGGGTTTGCGGCAAGGACGGCGTCATGACGGCTCACTCCACATCCAGCCCCTCCGAGTGGATCTACCGGCTCGCACCCGCGCGGCCGGACGCGTCGCCGGAGCCCGCCAGTTCGGCACGCGGGCTGCGCGAGGCCGGCGACACCCTCGGCACCCAGCCCGTGGCCTGGGCCGTCACCGTCGGCGACGAACTGGCGCGGGTCATCATCCGCGAGGTGCCCGAACTGGGCGGTGGTCCCGCGCCCTTCGAGACCCTCCGGATGGGCACCGAAGCCGCGACGCTGTACGCGCTGCTGCTGCTCGCCGACTCCGACACCGAGCGGCCCGTCCCCGAGGAATCCCTGTGGGGGGACAGGGAGTTCGCCCGGCGGCGGCTCGGACTGGACAAGGTGCTGCGCGGCATCCGGGTCGCCCACGCGGCCCTGACGAACGCCCTGATGGGCGCGTGCCAGGAACTGGCGGCCCCGTCCGAGCGCGCCGAGCAGTTCCGTCGCGTCTCCGAGCTGCTCTTCGACTTCGTCGACACCTTCTCCTCCCGGATGACCGCCGAGTACCTGGCCGAGCACGACCGCTGGCTCACCAGCGGAGCCGCGGCCCGCGAGGAGACCGTCCGAGCGATCCTCGACGGGCAGCCGGTGCGGCAGGAGACCGCGGGCGACCTCCTCGCCTACCGCCTCGACGGACGCCACCTGGCCGTCATCGCCTGGTGCGACAGCCCGACCGCCGACGGCCCCGGCGACCTGCAGCGGGCGGCGACGGAACTGCTGCACCTGCGCGGCTGTACCTCGACCCTGGTCCTGCCCACCGGCCGCACCACCGTGTGGGCGTGGGGAGAACCGCACGCCGCTCCCCCCGCCGGGCGGGGCACCGGTGAACTCCGGCACGCCGAGAACGTCCGCTTCGCCTGCGGCACGCCACGCGACGGTCTGCTCGGGTTCCGCCAGTCGCACGAGGACGCCCGGCACGCCGTACGGGTCGCACAGCTCAACCCGCACGGCACCGGCCCCGTCGTGGACTACCCGGAGGTCGAACTGGCCGCCCTGATGTCGAGCGACCTGCCGGCCCTGCGTCGCTTCGTGAGCGACGAACTGGGGGACCTGACGGCGGACAGCCGTCCCGCCGGACAACTGCGCCGGACGCTGCGCCTGTACCTGCGCAATGAACGCGGTCTGACGGTCACCGCCACGCAGTTGCACGTGGCGCGCAACACCGTCACCTACCGGGTCAAGCGCGCACAGGAACTGATCGGGCACGACCTGACGGCCCGGTTGCCGGAGGTGATGGCGGCCCTCGAAGCCGCGGAGACACTGGGTATCGCCGTGCTCCGGCCTCAGGAGGATGGCTCGCATGACGGTCCTTCCCGGCGCGGGTGACATCGCGGTCGGAGAGCAGGGAGGGGTGGGTCAGATCAGGGGAGTGACCTGCTCCTCGATCCCCAGGAGGGCACGCCCGTACAGTTCGCCGGCGATGGCCGGGTTGATCACCGCGTGCCGGCTGCCGGTCTCCTGGTCGCGCCAGATGCGCTGCAGGGGGTTGGCCTCGGCGAAGCTGCCGGCGCCCTGGACACTCAGCAGCACGTCGATCGCCTCCCGGGACCGCCGGGTGACGTACCCGGTGTCCATGCGCACCCGCGCCCGTGTCTCGAACGGCATGTACGCGTCGCGGGCGGCCCAGGTGTCGATGTCGTCGGCGGCCCGCATCAGGTGCAGGCGGGCGGTGTCGGTCAGCTGGGCCGCCTCGGCCAGCTGGATCTGGGTCGACGGGGCTTCGTCGGCGCGCTCGTAGAAGGTGTAGGAGATGCCCCTGCCCTTGGCCAGGGAGGCGGTGACGACGTCCATGGCGGCCTGTGCCAGACCCACCTGGGGGCCGGCCAGCACCAGCGCGAGCACGGGGACCAGCGCCGACCGGTACAGCGGCTCGGCCTTGTGCTCGGTCGGATAGACGCCCCGCACCCCCTGGGTGACCGACAGGACGCGGTGGGCGGGGACGAAGACCTCGTCGGCGACCAGGGTGTTGCTGCCGGTGCCCCGCATGCCGGCCACGTGCCAGGTGTCCTCGATCGTCAGCTCGTGCATCGGGATGAGCGCCGAGCCCTGGTCGGTCTGCTGCCCGGAGGCGTCCGTGACGGGGACACCGAGGCAGGCCCACTGGGAGTGCAGGCTGCCCGAGGCGAAGCCCCAGCGGCCGGTGACGACCAGCCCGCCGTCGACCGCGCGGCTGGTCGCGCTCGGCGCCAGCACACCGCACACCCGTGCGTCGGGGTTGTCGCCCCAGACCTCCCGCTGGGCCTGCTCGGGGTACAGGCCGACCATCCAGTTGCACACGTTGACCAGCGTCGTCACCCAGGCCGTGGACCCGCATCCGCGGGCCAGTTCGGAGGTGACCTCCAGGAAGGTCCGGATGTTCACCTCGTGACCGCCGAGGCGCCGCGGCACGGTCAGCCGGAACAGCCCGGCCTCGGACAGCGCCGCGATGTTCTCCTCCACCACCCTCCGGTCGGCCTCCGTGCGGGCGGCGTTCTCGCGCAGCAGGGGCACCAGGGCTGACGCACTCTCCATCAGTGCGGTGAGGGGCGCCGCCGTCGTCGGCGCAGCGGCCGCTGTCGTGGTCATGGGGTCCTCCTGGTGTCGCGGCTCGGGTGGCGCACCTCGCCGGGGCGCCGCTACCGGCATTCCACGCCGGGTCCGCGCCCGTGTCCTGTGTCCCGGACCGCAGAGTTCCGCGCGTCGTTTGGGCCCCCGGACCAGTTCGGCGGCGGTTTGCGCCCGGCGCCCAGCACCGCCCGCCCGGCTTGGCCTCCCGGCCCAATGCCAGGGAGCGGCAACCGTGGAACTACTGGGGTGGAAACCGCGCCATCGACGCCGTGCGCGACCGCCGGCGGCGCACTGCCCCGGCTCCGCCCTCCTGGAGGTCGCTGTGTCCGCATCCGCCCCTGCCCTGACAGAACCGCTCGCACCGACGGCCGACCCGGCGGTACTCCGTCGCGTACTCGGCCACGTACCGACCTCCGTGTGCGTGGTGACCACCACCGCACCCGAGGGGCCGGTGGGAGTCACCGTGGGCAGCTTCACCTCCGTCTCGCTCGACCCGCCCCTGGTGGTCTTCTACTGCGGCCGCCAGTCGGCCAGCGCGCGGGCGATCGTCGACTCCGGTCACTTCTGCGTCAACGTGCTGGCCGACGACCAGCAACAGGTGTGCGCCGCCTTCGCCGGCCGTACGGCGGACCGCTTCGCCACCGGTGACTGGGAGCTGACGGACCACGCGGCACCGCGTCTCGACGGCGCCACCGCCTGGATCGAGTGCGAGGTCGAGGACAGCTTTCCCGCGGGCGACCACATCGCCGTGCTGGGCCGGGTGCGGCGCCTCGCCGCGGCCGACGGGCGCCGTGACCCCCTGCTCTTCCACCGCGGCCGGCTGGTCCGCCTGGACCGGGTCCGCGGCGTGCACGTACCCACCCACTCCTTCGGCTGGTGGGACATCTGACCGAGGCCGTCACGAACCCCTTCACCGAGTCACGAACCCCTTCACCGACCAAGGAGACCGATGTGTCGGACCACGACAGGACCACTCCCGCACTCATGCGCCGGGCACTCCTCGCCGGCGGCGCCGTGATGGCCGGGGCGGGGATGGTGGCGCACCCCGCCGCCTCGGCACCCGCTCCCGGCCGCACGTCCCGTCCGAAGGACCTGGCGGTCCGGAAGGAGATCGAGACCGTGGTGCTCACCGAACGGTGGGCTCGCGACATGGCCCAATGGGACGTCATGGCCGAGCAGTTCCACCCGGACTCGCTCGTCGACATCTCCTGGATCCGGACGGACGGCCCCGAGTTCGTCCGCCTGTCCCGCCAGAGCTTCGACGCCGGAGGACGCAGTTGCCATGTCCTCAGCCCCGTACTGATCCACGTCGAGGGCGACCGCGCGACCGCGGACACCGGGGTGATCATCGCCGGGCGGGTCGCGCTGGGCGGCGTCAACCTGTTCCTCACGGCCTACAGCCGCATCGTGGAACGCCTGGAGCAGCGCGGGCGGGACTGGCGCATCAGCGAACTGAAGTGCGTCTATCAGTTCGACTACCTGACGCCCGAGAACCCCGACGGCACCGCCGGCCTGGACCCCGGCCGGCTGGCCCGCTACCGGCCGTCGTACGCGGCACTGTCCTACTGGGTGGAGGAGACACGCGGCGCCGCCGCCGTACGCCACGATCTGCCGGGAGTCGACCGGCCCGAGACGATCGACGCCCTCTACGAGGCCAACCGCACCTGGCTCCGACAGGGCACCTGACCGCGTTCGCCGTCGGCCGTCGCCGATCCCTTCATCGACCCGCCACGGAGGCACGCATGACCCGGACCGGACTCGTCGACGTCCACGCCCACTTCGTCACCGACGACTACGTCGCCACCGCCAGAGCCGCCGGTGTGGAGCATCCCGACGGGATGCCCGGCTGGCCCACCTGGAGCGTCGGCGAACACCTCGACATGATGCAGCGCGCGGGCATCGCGAAGTCCTACCTGTCGATCTCCTCCCCGGGCGTGCACTTCGGCGACGACGCCGTGGCCCGCGCCCTCGCCCGCGAGGTCAACGAGTACGGCGCCCGGATCCGCGCCGCGCACCCGCGACGGTTCGGCCTCTTCGCCTCCCTCCCGCTGCCCGACGTCGAGGGCGCACTGGCCGAGACCGCCCACGCACTCGACGTGCTCGGCGCGGACGGCGTGACGGTGGAGAGCAACCACCACGGCCGCTACCTGGGCGATCCCCGGTTCCAACCGCTGTGGCAGGACCTCGACCGGCGCGGCGCCGTCGTCTTCGTCCACCCCACGTCACCACCGCACGCCGACGCCCTCGCCCAGGGCCGGCCGCGGCCCGTGCTCGAGTTCCTCTTCGACACCGCTCGCACCGCCGCCGACCTGCTCTTCCACGGGGTCATCGGCCGCCATTCCGGGATCCGCTGGGTCCTCACCCACGGCGGGGGAGTGCTGCCGCTGCTGGCCGACCGGATGGAACTGTTCCGCGCCCACTTCGGCGGCGGGCCCGCGGACGAGCGGAGCGTGCGGGAACAGCTCGGACGCGTCTGGTACGACATGGCGGGTACGCCCTTCCCTCGCCAGATCCCGGCCCTGGAGGCGGCCTTCGGCACCGAACGGCTCCTCTACGGCAGCGACTACTGCTGGACACCCGCCGACGCCGTGCTCGCCCAGATCGCCTCGGTCGACTCCGCGCCACCACCCTCCACGGCCGACACCTGGCGCGACCTCACCACCCGCCACGCACGCCGCCTGTTCGCCGAGGACGTGCGACAGACGGCCGAGAACGAAGGAACGAACGAGCATGCAGGCCCATCCCGCTGACCTCCTCCTGCGCGGCGCGACCGTCGTCGGCACCCGCGACGGCTCGCTCCACCCCGGGACCGACGTGCTCGTCCAGCGCGGTGTGATCACCTCCGTCGGACCCGGACTCACCCCGCCGGACGGCACCACGACGGTCGACGCCCGCGGTCGCTACCTCGTGCCGGGGTACAACGACATGCACGCCCATCCGCTCGGCCGTGGCGGTGACGTGGCGGCCACCCTCGAACTCATGCTCGCCCACGGCATCACCGGCTACCGGCAGATGTCCGGAAGCCTCGACCTGCTCCAGGCCCGAACCGAGGGGCGACTCACCTTCCCCCAGGCGTCACCCGCGCTTCTCGCCATGCCCGGCCCCCTCCTGACCATGCTGAACACCGCCACACCCGAACAGGCCGCCGCGACGGTGCGCGAGCAGGTGGCGGCCGGTGCCGACTTCGTCAAGTCCGCCGCGATGACCAAGGAGCGCTTCTTCGACGCCCAAGCCGAAGCCCTGCGCCTCGGCAGACCCATCGTCGGCCACCTGCCCGGCGGTATCGACGTACTGAAGGTCTCACGCCTGGGCATGAGGTCGATCGAGCATTTCGGTTCCGGGCTCGGCGTCCTGGCGTGCTGCTCCAGCGAGGAGGAAGCCGTCCAGCGGGCCGCCGGAGCACGGCAGCGACTCGGCCTGCCCACCGTGAAGCTGCCGTTCATGGACAGGGCCATGGACAAGGCCATGGACGCGGTCGTGCGACGGGCGGTGCGACGGGTGGTACTCAACCCCGTCAACCTCAACAAACCCGACGACATCGCCATCCTGGACCACGCCGTCCGGACGTACGACGAAGGGCGCACCCGCGCCCTCGCGGCACACTTCGCCGCCGACGGGACCTGGCACGTGCCCACCATGATCCGGCAGAAGACCAGCAAACTCTGCGACGACCCCGCCTTCGCCACCGACCCCGACCTGCGCTACATGGCCCCCGCCACCCTGAAGACCTGGCACCGCGTGGTCGCGAGATTCCGCAAGCGGTTCACGGCCGGACAACGAGCCACCCTCGCCGCCTCCCACCGCCACGAATACGACATGGCGCGGATCTTCGACGAGAGCGGCGTCCGGATGCTCGTCGGCACCGACTCCTCGGGCGCCGTCTGGGTCGTCCCGGGCGCCGCACTCCACGACGAGATCGACCTGCTCGCCGAGGCCGGCATCCCGCCGCTGCGGCTGCTGCGGATGCTCACGCTGTACGCCGCGGAGTTCCTGGAGGCCACGGACCGGATGGGCACCGTGGAACCGGGCCGGAACGCCGATCTCGTCCTCCTCGACGCCAACCCGCTGGACGACGCGGCCAACCTCCACCGCGTCGTCGGTGTGGTCCGGGCGGGCAGGTACTGCTCGGCGGCGGACCTCACGAGGATCAAGGACAGGCTCGCGACGACGCGGACCATCGACTGACCTGCGGAAAGGCGAAGGTTCTGGCATCGCGCCATGATGGGTTCACCGGCCCGACAGGAGGCGGTGACGACACCATGGGTGTGAGCAGGGCAGACGACCGCGCGCCGCCCGCCGGGGTGGCGGCCGCGCTGATCGATCGTCGAGGTGTCCTGATCGGCTGGTCCCGGGCCGCGGAGGAGCTCCTGGTGCGACCCGCCGCGGACGTCCTCGGCCGCTCCGTTCTCCGCCTGCTGGCCGAGCCTCGTGCCGCCACCGCGGGCCGGCCGCCGGACAGCGGCGACACCAGGCTGCTGTGCGGCTCCGGTGAGGTGATCACGGTGAGCTACCGCGCCGAGCGGCTGCACGGCGCCGGCCCCACCCTGATCCTGGCCGTCGCGGCCGACCGCGCCCCCGGCCCCGCGTGCGACGAGCCGCTGGCACGGGCGCTGCTCGGCCAGGACCTCATCGGCTTCGTCCTCCGGGACACGGATCTCGCCGTGGTGCGGACCAACCTCGTACACGGCGCCGCCGGACCCTCACTCACCGTGGGAAGCCGACTGGCCGACGTGATGCACGCGGACGACGCGGCCGAGGCGGAAGCCGCGCTGCGGGGCGTGCTGGAGACCGGAGTGCCCTCCGCGGCGCGCGAGCAGCGGGTGAGGTCGGCCCAGCCGCCGTTCGGTGACTGGTCGCTGTCCGTCTCCGCCGTGCGGACGGAGGACGACGACGGGCGGCCCACGGGCGTCGCGGTGCTGATCACAGACGCGACGCGGCACTGGCATGCCGAACGCCGACGCGAGCTGCGCCATCGGGCGTCGGCCGAGATCGGGGGCACCCTCGACATCAACAGGACGGCTCAGGAGATCGTCGACACGCTGGTGCCCGACTTCGCCGATGTCGCCTGGGTCGATCTGGCCGACGCCGTTCTCACCGGAGAGGAACCGCCCAAGACCTTCGGCGGGGGCGATCTCCACCTGCGCAGGGCCGCGAACCGCATCGCCCACGGCCCGTGGCCACCCGGCATGCTCCCGCTCGGCGCGGTGGTGCCGGCCTTCCCGGACACGCCTCTCGTCCGGGAACTCCAGGAAGGCCACACGATCACGGTGGACCGGGCCGCGCTGGAGCGGGGTCTCGCCGACCCCGCTCACGTGCGGCTCGCGGCACCCGATCGTGGCCACTCGATGGCCGTGGCCCCACTCTTCGCGCGCGGCCTGCTGCTGGGGGTGGTGGTCGGCTGGCGCACCGACCGCGTCGAGCCGTTCGACGAGGAGGACGTCGCCCTGCTCACCGAGATCGCGGCCCACGCCGCCCTCGGGGTGGACAACGCCCGCCGCTACACCCGTGAGCACCGCGCCGCCGTCACCCTCCAGAGGCGTCTCCTGCCCCAGACGCACACCTCGACCCGGGTCATGGAGACGGCGGGCGTGTACCTGCCCGCGGCAGGCGGCGCGGAGATCGGCGGCGACTGGTTCGACACGATCGAACTCCCCTCGCTGCGCACCGCCCTCGTCGTCGGGGACGTGATCGGCCACGGTCTGCACGCCACCGCCACCATGGGCCGGCTCCGCACGGCCGTGCAGACGCTGGCCGACCTGGAACTGCCCCCGGACGAACTGCTCACCCATCTCGACGACCTGGTGACCCGGCTGGCCGGCGAGGAGGATCCGGCGTTCCGGGACGTGGTCGGCGCCACCTGTCTCGTGGCCGTGCACGATCCCGTCGCCGGTCAGTGCACGATGGCCGCGGCGGGCCACCCACCGCCCCTGCTGGCCCTGCCGAACGGCGGGGTCGGTCCGGTTCCCGTGCGGCCCGGGCCGCCCCTCGGCGTCGGCGGCCTGCCGTTCGAGATCAGCAGCGTCGAGGTGCCGCCCGGCGCCGTCATCGCCCTGTACACCGACGGACTGCTCCGGCGCTACGGCAGCGACATCGACGGCTCCACCCGCGAACTCGCGGACCGGCTGGGCAAGTTGCAACGTGACGGGCACGACCTTCCCTCACTCGCGCAGACCCTGGCGAGCGGCGCCGGAAGGCAACCCATGCCGGACGACTCGGCCCTCCTGCTCGCGCGCACCTCCGCGTTGGAGACGGACGCCGTGGCCCGCTGGGAGTTCCCGGCCGACCCGAAGGCCGTGGCCCGCGCGCGGGAGGCGGCCACCGGCAAGCTCGCCGAGTGGGGCCTGGAGGAGAGTGCCTTCGTGACCGAGTTGATCGTCAGCGAACTCGTCACCAACGCCGTCCGGTACGCGGGCGGGCCCGTGGGGCTGCGGCTGATCCGCGACGACGTCCTCATCTGCGAGGTCTCCGACCCCAGCAACACACAGCCCCGCATGCGCCGCGCCCGCACCACCGACGAGGGAGGCCGCGGGCTGTTCCTGGTGGCACAGCTCAGCCGCCGCTGGGGGAGCAGGTACGGACAGACCGGCAAGACCATCTGGGTCGAGCAGGAGCTGTCCGGATGAGGCGGGTCGGGACGGTCAGGAACACTCAGCAAGGCCCGGCCTAGTGTCCCATCGGCAGAGTGGGCGCCGGACGGAAGTTCCGGGACTCTCCGCGACCGGCCACCGGTGGGACGAAGTAGTCGCTGTCCTTGGGACGGTCCGCCGCCAGTCCGCGGGGCCGGGGCGCCGGTTCGAGGTGGGGGATGTACTTCGAGCACTGCACGTAGGCTTCGTCCACCCTCAGGTGCACCCATACGGCAGGCTGCCGGCCGTGCGCCGAGTCGATGGGGAGATGCGGGTACACGCGACGCTGCTCGGCGTCCCCCACCAACTGGGCCGCCCCATTGACGTGCAGCCCTATGTGATGGTGGGTGAAGTCGATGAAGAGCATGCCCATGTGCGGGTTTTCCAGGATGTTCCCGTTGCCGGCATGGACCCCGTTGCCCCGGTACTCGGGGTAGGTCAGGGTGTGTTCGTCGAGCACGGTGACGAACCCGGGCGGCCCGGCCCGGAACCCGGTGTCGCAGTTGCCGCCGGCGTCGGCGGTCGACAGGAAGACCATGGTCTGACGCCGGACGAAGTCGCGCATCTGATCGGTGAGATGGGGCTGGACCTGCCGGTCGTAGAAGGTGGCGGCCCGGTCGGCCGTACCCAGGTGGCTCTGCAGGAGGCGTTCGCCGGCGGAGCCGGGGCGGCCTGCGGGCCGGTCGTTCATATGCGGTTGTCCTCTTCCTTCGCCGGATGACCTGGATCCAGAGGGGCATCCAGCACCGGGACGCCCAGCGGGTCGTGGTGGATCTGGGCGGCCGGCACTCCGCACCGCAGGAGTACCTGCCGAGCGGCAGCGATCATGCCGGGCGGCCCGCTGATGTACGCCTCCGTGTGACTGCCCGGACCCGACGCGGCGATGACGTCCGGCAGGGAGCCCTCGGCGCCGGGGATGTGCTCGTGGGACACGGCCGCGCGCACCGTCAGCCAGTGATGCCGCTGCGACAGGCGCAGCAGCTCGTCGAGACCGTACAGTTCGTTGCCGGTGCGCGCGCCCACGAACAGGGTCACGCGGCGGTCCTGGAGCCACCGGGGGTCGTTCGCGATCTGCTCGATCAGGGCCCTGATCGGCGCGAGGCCGGTGCCCCCCGCGGCGAACAGCAGATCGCGTGCGGAGGACGTCGAGAGGACCATGTCACCCTCGGGCGGGCCCAGACGCACCATGTCGCCGATCCGCGCCCGGTACACCAGGGCGTGACTCACATGGCCGCCGGCGACGTGCCGGACATGGAAGGTCAGGGTCGAGTCGGGCCGGGGCGCGTTGGCCGGTGAGTAGTGCCGCCACACCCGGGGCCGCCACGGTGTCTCCATGCTGACGAACTGGCCGGCCTGGTACGGATACGCGGGGTCGGTGGCCACCGTGACCTCGGCCAGCGCGTTGCCCAGGTGCCGGTGGCCGACGATCTGGGCGTTCCACACGGCGGGCCGGAGCCGGGTGTCGTTGTCCGCGGCCAGGATCATCGTCTCGGAGGCGATCCCGTAGGCCCGCTGCCAGGCCAGTGCGATCTCCGGGGTCCACGCGGGGCCGGCGAACCGGGCGAGCGTCTCCAACAGGCATTCGCCCACCGCGGCGTAGTGCGCCGTCACGGCCCCGAACTTGCGGTGGTCGCGCCCCAGGCGGGCGCAGAACTGGGCCAGGTGCTCGGGCGAGTCGACCAGGTCCACGATCCGCAGGAGGGCGCGCAGCAGGCGGTCCCGCTGGACGTCCATGTTCTCCGGGAAGAGCGAACGGACCTCGGGGTAACGCACGAAGAGGATGGCGTAGAAGTACACGGCCAGTTCCCCGGCCTGCGGCTCGACCACCGCGACGCTGCGGCGGACGAGGTCGCACTCGTGCGGGCCCAGCGGCTGGGGGAGGGGGAGAGCGCCCTGCTGCGGCTGGTGGAACGGGTCGTTCGCGGCCTGCGGCGTGGGGGGACTGTCATACCCGTCGAGGTGGGCACGGTGGGTACCGAGCGTCACGCGGCGCCTCGCGCGGGGGCTGACGGTGTTCTGAACGTCATGTCCTTGGGCCGGCCTTCCACGCTGCTGTCTTCTTTCACGTGCCCCAGAGTGCCCGGGTACCTCACAACTGAACATCTATCTTTGGGCAAGACTTAACTCAGTGGCGTCATCTCTCGCAAGCGGACGACGCGCTCAGAGGCTACGCACCTCCGCGTGTCGACCGGGTAGAGGGGTTGTGAGCGGATGATGGAGAGTTCGGGGCGGCCCGGGCGGAGCAGCGGTTACCCGTGCGTAGCGCTGCTGGCTGCGGCGTTGCGGGATGACCGGCCGTGCGGGCGGAGGTTCTAAAGGGCAGTCATGGGAGGCGAACAGGTCACCGGAATCTGCCCGACCGGATCGCGCCGGGCAGAAAGCGGAACGACTAGCGTGAGGCGCGGCGGCCTTCGCACAGGGCCGTCTCGACGGCCGCTTCGATGTCGTCGCTCTGTGCGTCCGAAGCGCCCGGGCCGAGGTTCGCCATGACCGTCACCTGCCGGCCGCCGGCCGCGATGCCGGTGGCGGTCTCGAAGCCGAGGAAGTCACCGGTGTGTCCCCAGTAGAGACCGCCGCAGGGGAGCGGCGAGCTCTCCAGACCGAGGCCGTAGGCCCGGCCGTCCGAGCCGCCCGTCGGACGGGTCCGCATCATCTCCCGCTGCTGGGCCGGGCGCAGCAGCGCGCCGTGCAGGAGCGCCGACATGAACCGGTTGACGTCGGAGGCGCTGGAGATCAGCTCACCGGCCGCGCCGCCGATGGTGGGGCTGACCGCGGTGACGTCCACGAGTGGCGCGTCCGGGCCCGGCCGGGCATACCCGCGCGGGTGCGGTCCGGGGATGCCGGAGGCGTCGCCCGGCGCGAAGGTGTCGTGCAGGTGCAGCGGCCTGATGACGCGTCGCCGGATCTCATCGGCGTAGGAACGGCCGGTGACCTTCTCGATGATCATGCCTATGAGGAGGTAGCCGGTGTTGGAGTAGCGCCAGCCGGTCCCCGGTTCGAAGGTCGGGGGGTGGGCGAGCGCGATGTCGAGGAGTTCGCGGGTGTCGCGGTGGGCCAGCGGGTCCGCGACGATCTCCTGCGGGCGGAGGTGCTGCAGGAAGTCGGGTACGCCGCTGGTGTGCTGGAGCAGTTGCCGGACGGTGATCGCCCGTCCGTCGTTGCCGTGCCCGCGGACGACGCCGGGCAGATAGCGCTCCACCGGCGCGTCGAGGCGCACGCGCCGCTCACCCGCCAACTGCAGCAGGACCGTTGCCACGAACGGCTTGGTCATGCTGCCGAGCCGGAACCTGCTGTCACCACGCACCGGCGTGCGGCTCCGCACATCGGCGACTCCGCTGGTGAGCACCGTAGTGCCGCCGCGCCTGGTGCGTACTTCGGCGAGCGCTCCGGGCGCACCGTCGACCGTGGTGATGCGCTGCAGGACGGCGCGCAGCCGGGCATGGTCCGAGGTCCGCGCATGGTCCGACGTGGGGGAGGCCGAGAGGGCGCTGCCTGTCGACGCGCTCCCCACGACCCCGATGGCCATGACCAGGGCCAGGGTGAGTAAGCCGCCTCGCGCTCGCCTGCGTTTGATCACGTGGACTCCTTGGTCGTCGAGGCACCGGTGCCGGCGCCGTACCAGGATGTCCACGAGGAGCGAGCCGGTGCGATGGGGTGACCGGCAGGATGCGGGGTGGGGCTAACCCCCCGCATACATTGCGCGGCAACCGGCTCCAGAACCGGCCCGCCTCAAGACCGGCCGTCATCCGGTGTGCTCCCGGCCGATGACTTACGCCCCGATCGCCGGTCTTTATCTCCAGGACGCCGTCAACCGCCACCGCAGTCCAGGAGCCGATCATGACCACGACCTATACGTTCGACGTCTTCTCCAGCCTCGACGGCTTCGGCGCCGCCGGAGGCGACTGGACCGGCTACTGGGGCAAGCAGGGCCCCGAACTCCTCGACCACCGCCTCGCCCTGTACGACGAGGAGCAGCGGATGGTCTTCGGAGCCAACACGTACCGGGCGTTCGCCCAGATGCTGGCCGAGAGCACCGAGGGATCCGACGTGCGCGACCCTTGGGTCACCCGGATGCGCAACCTGCCGACGACCGTGGTGTCGACCACCCTGGAAGGACCCCTCGACTGGCCGGACGCGACCATCGCGAGCGGTGACGCCGTCGACGTCGTCGCCCGGCTCAAGGAGGAGTCGGCGGTGCCGTTGCGCTCCCACGGCAGCCTGTCGATGAACCGCGCCCTGATGGCCGCCGGCCTGGTCGACCGCGTCCAGGTGACGCTCTTCCCGGTGATCACGGGGAAGAGCGGGCTCGACCCGGTCTTCCAGGGCGCGGACGACTTCGATCTCGAACTGATCGACCGGCGGACACTCGACGGCCACATCCAGGAACTGGTCTACCGGCCGACCCCGCACGCGTGAATCGGTCGCTCCCGCGCACCGAGGTCAGTGACCGTGCGGCCGGAGCCACCCCGGCCGGTGCAGGGACGGCCTGCGATGCCCCGCAGGCTCGGCCGTGGGGTCGGCGGGTGCGTTCTGGCCCTCCACGCGGCCGGCGAGTTCGTCGCGCTCCGCGTAGGCCTGCCGGGCGGCCAGCCGGTCCGTGCGGCGCTTCTTGCTGCGGTGGCGGGCCAGCACCGTCCCGGCCAGCAGCATCCACATGCCCAGGCCGAAGATCAGGGTCAGCGCGATACCCCCGAGGAACGCCCCCAGCGTGCTGATCGTGAAGGGCTCGTTCCCCATCAGGGTCACCGTGTAGTCCGGACCGCCGGACAGGTTGTCCGCGATCAGCAGGCCTGTGAAGGCGGCGGCGCCCGCCATCAGCAGGAGACCCAGCACCAGCATGGTTCTCACCTCGTCGCATCTGGATGTCCTCCAGACGGGTTACCGGGAGGAATGGGGCAAAACGTGGCGCGGGGTGGCCGGCGGAACCGGGTCAGGGGCGCGGTGGCGCCCCCGGGGCGCGGCGTTCGCCGGTGACCTTCGAGGACGGGAGGCGTCCGGCCTTCGAGGTGCCGCTCAGGGTGTCGCCGTCGATCGTCACGTCGAACGCCAGGTTCAGCCGCATGGGCTTGGTGATGGCCTGCTTCCACGTGAGCCGGCCGCCGTCGAGGGCGACGTCGCCGAGAATTACTTCCTCTCCTGATCCACGGGCGGTTCCGGTCAGTACGCCGTCCTGGCGTCGGAACTCGGCCACGGCGCCGATCCGCCCGATGGGGGTGGAGATGGCGAGGTCCCAGGTGCCTTCGGGTGACATGTCGCTGTGCTTCCTCATGGTGTGGGTGGGTCGGGGGACGTGGGGGTGCGTCAGAACGGGGTCGGCTCGGGGCCCTCGGCGCGCCAGACGGTGCCACGCCGCTCATGAGCGAACAGCACCTCCACGGCGTGCGCGACGCGCGGGCCGACCTCGCGTTCCAGCAGGTACAGGCCCAGGTCGAGTCCCGAGGTGACCCCGGCGCCGGTGACCAAGTCGCCGTCGTCCACGACACGGGCGCTCACCGCGTGGACGCCCGTGGCGTCGAGCATGTCCAGGCCCATGTGGTGGGTGGTGGCGTGGCGTCCCTCCAGCAGGCCCGCCATGGCCAGTACGAGGGAGCCGCCGCAGACGGCGCTCACCGTCACCTCCGGGTTCTCCATCGCCGCCTTCAGCAGTGCGGGCAGTTCGGTGGTGAGGGTGCGGCCCAGCAGGACGGGGATGGACTCCTCCCGCTGTTCCGCCTCTGTCGCTCCCGCCTCGTGATCGGGGGTCTCGGCGGGGTCACCTATGCGGCCTGCCGCGCCCGGGAGGAGGACCAGTCCTGGGCGGTCCGGGTCGAGGGCGGCCGTGGCGCGCAGCGCCAGCCCTCCGGTTCCGCCGACCACCTCGCGCGGTCCCTCGGCGGAGACCAGTTCCACGGTCACCGCGCCGGGTGCGGCGCTGCCGCCGGCGGACAGCACCTCGAAGGGGGCGACGACATCGAGCGGATCGAAGCCGTCGAACAGGACGATCTGGGCGTGCATGAAGGGGTCCTTCGGAAGGAGGAGGGGGCGGGGGAGAGGTCGTCCGGGCCGTGCCGGGGATGCCCCGAACGTATGGCTTGTCACCCCCGCCTCCCAGTGGCAAAAGTGACGCCTGTCAACGGGATGGAGCCACTACCGCTCTCTGACTAAATTAGTAATAATCGAGGCCCGGGGAAGGAGAGAGGGACACCGACGATGAACCAGCCCGCACCAGCGCCCGCCGCCCGCTTCACCGGCCGCACGGCCGTGGTCACCGGAGCCGCCTCCGGCATCGGGGCCGCCACGGCCGGACGCCTCGCCCGGGAAGGTGCCGCCGTGATCCTCGCCGACGTCGACGAGGCGCGCGGGACAGCCGTCGCCGAGCGGATCGCCGCGGCAGGGGGCCGGGCCCGGTTCGTGCCCGCCGACGTCGCCTCCGAGGACGACTGGGCCCGGATCGTCACCGCCGCGCACGCCTTCGGTCCGGTGGACGTACTCGTGAGCAACGCCTGCACCGTCGACGTCACCCCCGCCCACGACCTGACCCTCGCCTCCTGGCAGCGGCAGCTCGACGTCAACCTCACCGGCGGCTTCCTCGGCTTCCGGGCCGCCCTGCCCGACCTGCGCGAGCGGCGCGGCGCCGTGGTGCTGACCTCGTCCGTCCACGCCCACAAAGGCATCCCCGGGCACCCGGCCTACGCCGCCTCCAAGGGCGCCCTGCTCTCCCTGTGCGGCCAGCTCGCCGTCGAGTACGGACCCGAGGTCCGCGTGAACGCCGTCCTGCCCGGCCCGATCCTCACGGCCGCCTGGGACAGGGTGCCGGAGGCGGACCGGGAACGCAGCGTCGCCGAGACCGCCGCCCGGCGCTTCGGCACCCCCGAGGAGGTGGCCGCGGCCATCGCCTTCCTGAGCGCCGACGAGTCCTCCTTCATCACCGGATCACACCTGCTCGTGGACGGCGGCTGGAGCGTCGTCAAAGCCTCCGCCTGACCCCGACCCGTACCGGAAAGGCCGTACGACATGACGCCCTACGCCCGCCGCGGCGTACACGGCCAGACCGTGGAAGCCCTCGCCCGCCGCATCCTGGGCGGACGGATTCCCGAGGGAGCCACGCTCGATCTGGTCGCGCTCCAGAGCGAGCTGGACGTGAGCCTGACCGCACTGCGCGAGTCGCTGAAGGTGCTGGCCGCCAAGGGCATGGTCGACGCCCGGCAGAAGCGCGGCACCTTCGTCCGCTCCCGCGCCGACTGGAACCTGCTCGACGCCGACGTCCTGCGCTGGCAGTTCGAGGGCGGCGGCACCGCCGGCTCCGACCTCGCACTGCTGCGCGACCTCGCCGAGGTGCGGGCCATCGTCGAACCGGCCGCCGTCCGCCTCGCCGCCGCCCGCCGCACCGACGACGACCTCGCCGCGCTGGACGCCGCGCTGGCCGCGATGGGGGAGGAGGACCCCGACCCGGCCCGCGCCGTGGCGGCCGACCTCGCCTTCCACCGCGCCCTGCTCGCCGCCACCCACAACGAACTCCTCGAACGCATGGAGATGGTGATCTCGTCCGGGCTCGCCCACCGCGACCGCATCGTGCACAGCTCCCCGCACAGCGGTGACCCGGTACCGGCCCACCGGGCGGTCCTGGACGCCGTCCGCGATCGCGACCCGCGGGCGGCGGAGGCCGCCATGCGAGCCCTGCTCGATCAGGCTGGCCGCGACCAGGAGCGCATCGGCAACCCCGACGACATGCGCGGCCCCGACAGCACAGGCATGACCGACAGCACAGGCATGACCGGCAACGCCGACCACACGGAAAGGCAGCCCCACTAAGTGAAGATCACCCGCATCGAAACGTTCCTGGTCCCGCCGCGCTGGCTGTTCTGCCGCGTCGAAACCGACGACGGCGTGGTCGGCTGGGGCGAACCCGTCGTCGAGGGCCGCGCCGAGGTCGTCCGCGCCGCCGTCGACGTCCTCGCCGAGCAGCTGATCGGCAAGGACCCCCTGCGCATCCAGGACCACTGGCAGATCCTCACCAAGGGCGGCTTCTACCGCGGCGGCCCCGTCCTGTCGAGCGCCGTCGCCGGCCTCGACCAGGCCCTGTGGGACATCGCAGGCAAGACCTACGGGGCACCCGTGCACGCCCTGCTGGGCGGCCCCGTGCGCGAGCGCGTCCGGGTCTACGCCTGGGTCGGCGGCGACGAGCCCGCCGCGCTCGCCGAGCAGATCGCCGCCCAGGTGGAGGCCGGTTTCACCGCGGTGAAGATGAACGGCGCCGGGGCGGTCTCACCCCTGACGACCCCCGCCGAGACCGCGGCCGTCGTCGACCGGGTGGCCGCCGCCCGCGAGGCCCTCGGCCCGGACCGCGACGTCGCCGTCGACTTCCACGGCCGCTTCACGGCCCCCAGCTCCCGCCGGGTCCTGGCCGAACTCGCGCCGCTGCACCCGCTGTTCGTCGAGGAACCGGTCGTCCCCGAGCAGAGCCACCTGCTGGCCCGGCTCGCCGCGGCCACCGACATCCCGCTCGCCACCGGCGAACGGCTTTACGGCCGGAGCGAGTTCCTGCCCGTGCTCGCCGCGGGCGTCGCCGTCGCCCAGCCCGACCTCTCCCACGCCGGCGGCATCTCCGAGGTGCACCGCATCGCCTCGCTCGCCGACACCTACGGCGCCCTGCTCGCCCCGCACTGCCCGCTCGGCCCGATCGCGCTCGCCGCCAGCCTCCAGGTCGCCTTCGCGACGCCGAACTTCCTCATCCAGGAACAGAGCCGGGGCATCCACTACAACAAGAGCGCCGACCTGCTGACCTACCTCGTGGACACCGAGCCCTTCCGCTTCGTGGACGGACACGCGCCCCGCAGCGACGCGCCCGGCCTGGGCATCGACATCGACGAGAAGGCCGTACGCGCCGCCGACCGCGACGGGCACGCCTGGCGCAACCCGGTGTGGCGGCACGCCGACGGATCGTTCGCCGAGTGGTGAGGCCCGATCACGCGACCGGGGTCCCGGCCCGCGGCGCGGGCCGGTGGCGTCCTACCCTGGCCGACGGCCGCCGCTGCGCGACGCCCGACCTGTAACACTCTGAGAAGGAGACCTCCTGTGGATCTGCGAGCGGCCCTGGCCGCCCACCGACTCGTCGCCATCGTGCGCGGAGCCGACGCCGACGCCGCGCTGCGCACCGTACTGACCCTGGCCGAGGAGGGCGTGGACCTCATCGAGGTGTCACTGACCGGCGAGGACGCCCTCCGGGTCATCGAGCGCGCCAGGGAGGCCCTCGGACCCGACCGGCCACTGGGCGCCGGCACGGTCCTCACCGCCGACGACGCGCGGGCCGCCCACCGGGCCGGCGCCGACTTCGCCGTCACCCCCGCCCTGGGCGAGGGCGTCCCGGCCGCCCGCGAGCTGGGCATGCCCGTGCTGGCCGGCGTCATGACGCCCACCGACATCCTCACGGCACGCATCCTCGGCGCGACCGCGCTGAAGATCTTCCCGGCCGCCCAGGCCGGCGGTCCCGACTACGTCAAGGCGCTGCGCGGACCATTCCCGCACGACCTGCTCGTGCCCGTCGGCGGTGTCGACGAGGCGGCGGCCCGCGCTCATCTGGCGGCCGGCGCCACCGCCGTCGGCGTCGGCTCCCCGCTGATCGGCGACGCCGCGGACGGCGGCAGCCTCGACGGCCTCCGCACCCGCGCCCGCGCCTTCCGCGCCGCCGTCCGGGAGGCGCGGCCGTGACCGGCGCACCCGAACAGGACGGCGCGAAGACGCGGACACCGGCCCAGTCGCCTTGCGCCCCTGGCGCGGTGGCACCGGCCGCCGACCGTCCCGAACCCCTGCTCACGGCGTCGGAGGCGCGGGCATGAGCGCCGCGAGCCCCTGGCGTCCCGCACCGGGTCCCGTGGTCTGCGTGGGGGAGACCATGGCGGCCATGTCGCCCGCCCCGCCCGACGCCCTGGACAGTGCCGAGTCCGTGCGCCTCTCGGTGGCGGGTGCCGAGTCGAACGTCGCCATGTACCTCGCCGACCACGGGCTGCCCGTCTCCTGGCTGTCGGCCGTCGGTGACGACGCGCTCGGCCGGCGGGTGCGGTCGGCCGTGGGGAAGGCGGGCGTGGACGTCTCGGGCGTACGGACCGACCCGGCCCGGCCGACCGGCCTGCTGCTGAAGGACCCGGGCGCCGAGGGCACCCGCGTCCACTACTACCGGCAGGGTTCGGCGGCCTCCGCCCTGGGCCCCGGCGTCCTGGACGACGACCGGCTCGGCGGGGCCGCCCTCCTGCACCTGACCGGCGTCACCCCGGCGCTGTCCCGGTCCTGCCGCGCCCTGGTGGAACGGGCGCTGGACGTGCCGCGTGCGGAGCGTCCCCACGCGGTCAGTTTCGACGTCAACCACCGCGCCGCGCTGTGGCCGCCGGACACCGCCCCCTCGGTACTCCGCGACCTGGCCGACCGCGCCGACATCACCTTCGTCGGCCTCGACGAGGCACAGGACCTGTGGGGCGCCGGGCTGACCGCCGCCGACGTCCGCGGGCTGCTGAGCGGCCCCCGCATCCTCGTCGTCAAGGACGGCGGGCGGGGCGCGACCGCGTTCACCGAGGACGGCGCGTGCACGGTGCCCGCCCTGAAGACGGACGTCGTCGAACCGGTCGGCGCGGGCGACGCGTTCGCCGCCGGATTCCTCGCCGGACTGTGGCGAGGCACCGACCTCACCCGGGCCCTGCGCCTCGGCCACATCACGGCGGCGTCCGCGCTGCGGGTGGTCGGGGACCACGGGATCCTGCCCGACGCGGCCACGATCGGGGCGCTGCTGGACCTCACCGACGAGGACTGGAAGGCGGCCGCCCGGCCCTGACCCGGCGGGACGGCTACGCGCCTCAGGCGCCGATGTCGTACAGGACGAACTCCTCCCACGAACCCGTGATCTCGGCGGAGCGGGCGCGCAGCGCGTACTGGAGCGAACCGGTGTAGCCGTTCTCCATGGTGACGAAGAGCCCGTTCAGCGTGGACTGCAGCGCGTAGCGCTCCAGGTCCTCGTTGTAGAAGAGGACGAACCGCTCCCAGCCGCCCACACTCGTGGAGCGGGCGCGCAGGACGTTCCGCGCGCTGCCGGTGTAGTTCTTCTCCACCGCCACATAGCGGTTGTTCGCGAGGGAACGCAGCGCGTAGGTCTGGGTGGCCTCGTCCCACTCGAAGGCGAAGCTCTCCCACGAACCGCCGAACTCGGCGGAACGGGCCCGCTGCACACCGGTGTTCGGGGCGGGGTAGTTCGCCTCGGTGGCCACGAAGCGGTTGTTGCGGACCGACTGCACGGCCAGCAGCTCGGGCTCCGCGGCCGCGAGCGGGGCCCGCCGGGCGTCCGCGTCGTCCGTGAGGCGCGACAGCGCGGACGCGTCCACCGCCTCCCAGCCGGCGGGCGCGGCGGCCGGCCGGTCGGCCACCGGTGCGGCCGCCGCCGCGGGAGCGGCCAGGGCGGAGGCCGCCACCAGGGCGCTCAGGGACAGCAGAACGGAGCTCGTACGTCTCACAGGAATTCCTCGGCTTTCATCACACGAGTGAGGCTTGAGCAGCATAGGGATTCCGTGGTGCGGTCAGGTCCGGATCAGATGGCAATTCGGCGAATTCGATGGAGATATCGCGGCATTACGGATTCCGCGGTCTGCCGTTAATTCGAGGGCAACCCCGCGTTTCCGGCTGCTCCGGCCGAGGCACCGCGGACCCCGCCGTGTACGCCCGGCTCAGTACCCGGGGTTACTCCCGCCGCCGGACGTCTTCCCGCCCGAGTCCCGGCAGCGTGGGTGGCGTGAAACTCAGCCGACCCGCACGCCGGGCCCTCCTCGTCGTCCACGTCGTCGCCTCCGCCGGCTGGCTCGGGCTCACCCTCGGGCTGCTGGCCCTCGGACTGACCGCGGCCTCCACCGCGTCCCCCGCCGCGGTGGAGGCCAGTGTCCGCGGTATGAAGCTGTTCGCCGACTGGCTGCTGCTGCCGCTCGCCGTCCTCACCCTGGTCAGCGGAGTGCTGCTGGCCCTGGGCACGGCGTGGGGGCTGGCCCGGCATCGGTGGGTGTTCACCAAGTTCTGGCTGACCCTGGCCACCACGACCGCCACGGTCTTCGCGCTGCGTCCCGGCGTGAACGCGGCGTTCACCGCCGTCGCCGGGGGCGAGTCGCTGCCGGACGCCGGGGACGTGCTGTTCGGGCCGGTCGTCTCGCTGTCCGCCTACGTCTTCATGACGGTGATCTCGGTCCTCAAGCCGTGGGGACCCACGCGTCGCGGCCGCAGGCTGCGGGCCCGGCCGTCCGGGTCCGCCCGGGCCCTCTCCCGCTCGGGCCAAGGGTGAAATCCTTTTCAGACGCAGGTAGGGTGACCGGGTGGGCATGACGCAGGGTGAGAGGACGCGGACGCAGGTGGTGACGATCCAGGACGTGGCGCGAGCCGCCGGAGTATCCCCGGCGACCGTCTCACGGGTCTTCAACGGCGGCAATGTCACCCCGGCCCGGGCCCAGTCCGTCCAACAGGCCGCGGCGGCCCTGGGCTTCGCGCCCAACAGGCTGGCGCGGTCGCTGCGCAAACAGCGCTCCAGCGTGATCGCCCTGATCATCCCGGACATCGAGAACCCGTTCTTCACCTCGCTCGCCCGCGGTGTCGAGGACGCCGCGCAGCGCACCAGCCTCTCGGTGGTGCTGTGCAACTCCGACGAGGACACCGAGAAGGAGCGCCGCTACCTGGAGGTGGCCCTCGGCGAGCAGATGGCCGGCGTGATCGTGGCGGCGGCCTCCCAGGACGAGACCGACCTCGGGCCGCTGATCGCCCGCGGCGTCCCGGTCGTCGCCGTGGACCGCCGGCCCCGGGACGCCGAGGTGGACGCGGTCGGGCTCGACGACCGGCACGGCGGTGCGGCGGCCACCCGGCACCTGCTGCGGGCCGGCTACCGCAGGATCGCCTGCGTCACCGGACCGCAGGGCGCCTCGACCTCCGAGGAACGCCTCGCCGGCCACCGCGAGGCACTGCGGGCCGCGCGCGGCGCGGAAGCCGAGGACGACACCTACGTACGGCACGCCGACTTCCGGGTCGAGGGCGGCAGGGCGGCGATGCGGGAACTCCTCGCCCTGCCCGAGCCGCCCGACGCCGTGTTCGTCGCCAACAACCTCATGACCATCGGCGTGCTCGATGCCCTGCGCGAGGCCGGCCGCACCCCGCCCGGCACCGGGGTGCTCTCCTTCGGCGACGTCCCCTGGGCGTCCCTGGTGCGGCCGTCCCTGTCGGCGGTGGAGCTGCCCTCGTACGAACTCGGGCGCACAGCCGCCGACCTGCTGCTCCAGCGCATCGAGGGCGGGGACTCCCCGTTGCAGACCGTGGTGCTGCGCACGAAGCTCCAGGTCCGGGAGAGCACCGGCGGCCCGGCTACTTGATGCCGGACGTCTTGATGGACTCCACGATCTGCCTCTGGAAGACGAAGAAGAGGATCAGCATGGGCAGCGCGGCCACCGTCGCCGCGGCCAGGATGTAGTTCCAGTTCGAGGTGTACTGCGTCTGGAACGAGGCGATGCCCAGCTGAACCACTGTCAGGTCCTGGTCGTTGGTGGCGACCAACGGCCAGACGAAGGCGTTCCAGTTGGCGAGGAAGAAGAAGATCGCCAGCGCGGAGAGGATCGGCCGGGACATCGGCAGCACGATGTTCCAGTAGACCCGCCAGTGCCCGCAGCCGTCGATCACCGCCGCCTCCTCCAGCTCCTTGGGCAGCCCCAGGTAGAACTGGCGCAGCAGGAAGATGCCGAAGGCGTTGAAGATCGCCGGGATGATCAGTCCCGCGTAGCTGTCCAGCAGGTTCAGCTCGCGGGCCACCAGGAACAGCGGGATCAGCACCACGGGCGCGGTGACCAGGAGCGTCGCGAAGATGGCGCCGAAGAGCTTCTCGCGGCCCGGGAAGCGCAGCCGGGCCAGCGCGTAGGCGGCCATCGAGTGGAAGAACAGGGCGGCGACGGTGATCACCGCGGAGATGAAGAAGCTGTTCCACAGGTAGCGCGCGAACGGCACCTCCGTGAAGACGTACACGAAGTTGTCGAAGGTGAAGTCCGTGGGCACCAGCCTGCCGTCGGTGACTGTGGCGCGGGTCTTGAAGGACGACGTCACCATCCACAGCACCGGCAGGACGCTGATCACCGACAGGGCCACCGCCAGGACGGTCAGTCCGGCGCGCGGGGAGAGCGGCCGGCGTCGGCCCCTCCGGGTGTCGGCCTGGGCCGCCATGGCGTCACTCGCCATCGTCGAACCTCCCGCCTCTCGTGAACTTGAAGATCACCGCGGAGACGGCGACCATGATCAGGACCAGGAACGAGCCCATGGCCGACGCGTAGCCGTACTCACCGAAGCCGAAGGCCTGTTGGTAGATGTAGAAGATCGCCAGGGACGTGCCGTTGGCGGGCCCGCCGTTGGTCAGGACGAAGATCAGGTCGAGGCCGCCGGTGATGGCGGCGACCGTGGACATCATCAGCACGAAGAAGCTGGTCGGGCGCAGCAGCGGCCAGGTGATGCGGCGGAAGGTGGTCCAGGGGCCCGCGCCGTCGAGCCGCGCGGCCTCGTAGTACTCCTTCGGGATCTCCTGGAGGCCAGACAGGAAGATGATCATGTAGTAGCCCATCATCACCCACACCATGACGGCGATGACGCAGCCGAGCGCCAGGGACGGACTGCCCAGCCAGGACTCGCCGTCGAGCCCGGCCGCCCGCATGGCCCGGTTGACCGCGCCGGTCTGCTCGTCGAGCAGGAACTTCCACAGCACGCCGACCACCACGAGGCTGATGACGTACGGCAGGAAGAGCGCGGTGCGGTAGGCGCCCATGCCGGGCAGCCTCTGCTTGACCAGCAGGCCGAGGCCGAGGCTCACGCAGAACAGCACGGGGACCAGGACCACGACGTACAGGCCCGTGATCTTCATGGAGTCCCAGAAGAGCGGGTCGTCCATCATCCGCTCGTAGTTGCCGAGCCCGATCCACTCGTAGCTGCCGAAGCCGCTGACCTGGAAGAAGCTCAGGGCGATGGACAGCACCATCGGGACGGCGACGAAGACCAGCAGCCCCAGGACGTCCGGGGCGAGGAAGAGCGCGGCGGCCAGCCACTCGCGGTGCTTGCGGCTGAGGCCGGGCCCCCGGGACGAGACCGGCCGCGCCTCGGCCACGCCCGCCCGGTGCTCCTTCGCGGCGACGCTGCTCATATCAGGCTCGCCCCCTTGTAGCTCTTGGTGTACGCGTCGATGGACCGGGTGGCCCGCTCGATCTCGCCGTCCACGCCGCGCCCGGCGAGCATGCTGCCCTGGATGGCGTCGGAGATCGCCTTGTAGACCACCGGCGGGTAGCGCGGTTCGGCGCGGCCGCCGGGGTATATCTCGTCCTTGAACCGGCGCATCACCTCGGAGTCGTAACCGCCCTTGGCGGCGCCGCGCTCCAGGGCACTGGCCCGGGGCGCCACGTCGGACTTGGCGCCGACGCACCAGTCGACCATCCGGTCGACGCACTCGTCCGCCATGGAGCCCAGCGCCCACACGCAGAACTCGGCCGCCGCCCCGGGGTCGCGGCCCTGCGCGTTGGCGCAGAACGACCAGCCGCCCAGCGCCGTGACGTAGTCGCCGCCCGGGGGAGTGGGGAGCTTGAAGACACCGTACGGATAGCCGGGCGCGAACGCCTTGAAGCTGGAGACGTTCCAGATGCCCTGCTGCCACATGGCGACGTTGCCGCCCTTGAAACCGCCGATGACGTCGCCGGCGGCCGGCAGGGTGCGCGGGGCGATGCCATGGCGTACCGCGTCCTGCCACAGCCCGAGGGCCTGACGGGACGCCTTGGAGTCGAAGGCGACCTCGCCCCGCTCGTCGAGGACGTCGCCGCCGCCCTGCCACATCCACGGGTACCAGGTGAAGTTCTGGTAGTAGCCCGGCTTGGTCTCGAGGACGAGGCCGGCCGTGGTGCGGCCGCGCAACTTGTCGCCGACGTCGAGCATCTGGTCCCAGGTGGTGGGGATGTCGGCCTCGGACAGGCCGGCCTTCTCCCACAGGCCCTGGGAGTAGAACATGGCCAGCGGCTCGACCTCCATCGGCAGGGCGTAGACCTTGCCGTCGACCTTGCGGCTGTCCAGGGTGGCGCCGAAGTCGTCCACGGCCGCCTGCTCCATGTGCGGCGTCAGGTCCTCCAGGACACCGCCGTTGTAGTACCGGAGGAAGTCACCGGGGGAGAGCATGAAGATGTCCGGGCCCTCGCCGGTGGCGAAGGCGGACGGCAGTTTGAATCCGTTGAGGTAGGTGGGCTGCGGCAGGTAGACCAGGTCGATCTGCGGCTTGTGGGTGGCGTTCCACTTCCCGACCATGTCGGTGAACCACTTGGACTGCGCGTTGATCGCCGGATCGGGCGAGCGCTGGGGCCCGTAGAAGTTCCAGAACTGGAGGTTGCCCCCCTTCGCCCGGGCCGTGCCGCAGCCGGTGAGCAGGGCCGGGGCCGCGACCGCCGCGCCGGTGCCCGCCATGGCGGTGAGGAAGCGGCGGCGCGAGGTGCCGGCCGGGGAGAGGGCCGGGTGCCCGGCTTCGTTGCCGTGCTGGAGCATGCGTGCGCTCCTGTCGGAGTGGGATGGGGCCTGGGAGCGGTGGGAGTCAGTCGACTTCGAGCGTGAGGAGGTCCGGGGTGGCCGGACGGGACGCGGAACTCGGGGCGTCCAGGTAGAAGAGCGACGTACTGGCGATGTCGTCGCCGGTGTGCCGGTAGCGGTGCGGCAGGCCGTTGCCCTGGCCCGGCCCGATGCCGAGGCTCTGCACGGTGACGCGGAGGTCTTCGGCGAACCGGACGGGGTCCAGGACGTGCCAGCGGTACATCCCGAACCGCTGCTGGCTGAGGTAGAGCCCGTCGGGGCGCAGGATCTGGTTCAGGCCGAGGTACGGGGTGGTGTACGCGGTGTAACCCTGGCCGGGGACGTCGAAGTTCCAGGCGCCGCCGAAGTAGTCCTCGGTGCCGGTGCCGCAGATCGTGGGGTACTCGTCGTCGCCGTCGAGGTAGAACTTCAGCTCGCCCTCGCCCCACCAGCCGGGGCTGTTGACGCCCCACGCCAGGTAGGTGCCGACATAGCTGCCGGCGCCGGTGACGCCGTCGAGCAGGGTGTGCACCTCGCCGAGCGGAACGGGGTGGCTGCGCCGCCACTGGGCGTGGAAGTACGAAGCGTCGTCGCCGACCTCGTCCAGCTCGTAGTCCACCTGGTAGTAGAGCGTCATCTTCTCGGCGGTCAGGTTCTCCAGGGTGATGCGCGCCGCGCGGCGGAACGGCATCGGCCAGTAGGCGTTGAAGCCGCCGTTGGGGTTGGCTGCGACGGGCACCGAGGAGACCTGGCTGAACACGTTCCAGCCGTTGCAGAAGAAGTCGCCGAGCGGCACCTCGACGGCCGGGGTCTCCTCGCCCTCCCAGTACATCCGCAGCAGCGTGCCGCGCCAGGCCCGGTGCGGGTCGGTGGTGCACCACAGGTGACGGATGGTGCCGGGGCCCTCGATGTCGGCGAGCACCGCGGTCTCGCCGGCGGGGATGTCGATGCTGGGGGAGATCTTCCAGCCCGGTCCCAGCCTGCTCGCCGCGACCGCTCCGGTGCCCTGAGTGGCCCGGCCGCCGCCGGACTTGGCGCCGGTGACGTTCTCGGCGCTGATGGAACGGCTCACGGCGCGCGTCCTGCGGGAGATGCCGTCGAGTCCAAAGTTCGTCATCGTGTCTTGCCCTCAACATCTCTGAAATCCATTTCACCGAAACGTAGAGCGGCCTCCAAGGGGTGTCAAGAGGTGAGATGGAGGTGTGTTTTCATGCCGTGCGCCCCCTGTCTGACCGGGCATTCTCTGGGAAACCGTGCCGCAGTGCGCGCTCCCTTGACGCTGAAATCGATTTCTGCAACCGTGCTCGCCATGCCTCGCAACGCAGTCATCGGTGTGGACATCGGCACGTCCAGCAGCAAGGGCGTACTCGTCGGACTCGACGGCACCCTGATCCGCTCGGCCGTACGGGAGCACACCCCCGCCAGGCCGGGCCCCGGACGCTTCGAAATGGACGCGCAGGTGTGGTGGCGCGAGTTCACCGAGCTGGCCCGGGAGTTGACCGCCGCCGGTGACACCACCGTGACCGCCGTCGGGGTCAGCGGCATGGGCCCGTGCGTGCTGCTCACCGACGAGCACGACACGCCCGTGCGCCCCGCGATCCTCTACGGCGTGGACACCCGTTCGGTCCGCCAGATCGAGCGGATCGAGGGCCGGCTCGGCGCCGAGGAGATCATCCGGCGTGGCGGGTCCGCCCTCACCACCCAGGCCGCCGGACCCAAGATCGCCTGGATCGCGGACGAGGAGCCCGACCACTACGCCCGCGCCCGCCGCCTCTACATGCCGAGTTCCTGGCTGGTCCGCAAGCTCACCGGTGCCTACGTCCTGGACCACCACTCGGCCAGCCAGTGCACACCCCTGTACGACACACACGCCCGCGAGTGGTACGCCCCCTGGGCCGCCGAGGTCGCCCCCGGCATCGAACTCCCGCCCCTGCGCTGGTCCACGGAGCCGGCCGGCACCCTCACCGCCGAGGCCGCCCGCGAGACCGGTCTGCCCTCCGGCGTTCCCGTCACCACCGGCACCGTCGACGCCTGGGCCGAGGCGCTGAGCGTGGGCGCCCAGAACACCGGCGACCTGATGCTGATGTACGGCACCACCATGTTCCTCGTCCACACCGTGCCCGAGCCGCTGACCAGCCCGTCCCTGTGGGGCACGGTCGGCGCGCTGCCCGGCACCCGCAACCTGGCCGGCGGCATGGCGACGTCCGGCGCGGTCACCAACTGGCTGCGCGACCTGTTCGCCGACGCGGACCACGCCGGGCTCACCCGCCGGGCCGCCGAGTCGGGCCCCGGCGCCAACGGCCTGCTGATGCTGCCCTACTTCTCCGGCGAGCGCACCCCGGTGATGGACCCGGACGCGCGCGGCGTCATCGCCGGACTGACCCTGTCCCACACCCGCGGCGACCTCTACCGGGCCGCCCTGGAGGCCACCGGCTTCGGCGTCCGCCACAACATCGAGGTCATCGAGGCGGCCGGCGGCGACATCCGCCGCGTGGTCGCCGTCGGCGGCGGCACCCAGGGCGCCCTGTGGACGCAGATCGTCTCCGACATCACCGGCCGCCCGCAGGAGGTGCGCACCATCACCATCGGCGCGAGCTACGGCGGCGCGCTGCTCGCCGCCGGACTCGTCGAGGACGTCTCCGTCGACGCCTGGAACCCGGTGCGCACCACGGTGACCCCGCAACCCGCCGACACCGGGCGCTACGAGGAGCTGTACGCCCTCTACCGGCGGCTCTACCCGGCCACCTCGGACGTCGTGCACACCCTGGCGACCCTCCAGGACCGCTGACCCGCGCGCCCGCCCGGCCCCGCCCCACCCGGTCCCTCGCGGACCCGCCGTCCCACCCCGCTCGACCCGCCGGCCCCCACGAGCCGCACGCACAACCTACGGAGACCGCATGACCGCGTACGCCCTGCCGACCCCCCACCAGCCGCCGGCCGCCGAGCCGGACACCGTCTACACCGTCACCAGCGGCGACCTGCGACCCGCCGCCAACACCACCTGCTGGCCCACCCAGGAGAAGCTGGAGAGCGACCTCGCGGCGGCCGTCACCGCCCTCGGCCGGAAGGTGCGCCGCGGCCACCCGGTCGACGAGGCCAAGGGCCACGGGTTCATCGACAGCCAGCGGGCCGGTATCGAGGTCTTCAGGAACCTGCCCGTGGACGCCCCGCTGATCGTCGTGGAGGCCGTGTGGCAGTACAGCCACCACGTCCTGGCCGGCCTGCGCGACCACCGGGGGCCGATCCTGGTCGTGGCCAACTGGAGCGGCGAGTTCCCGGGCCTGGTCGGCCTGCTGGGTCTGGCCGGCAGCCTCACCAAGGCCGGGATCGACTACTCCGTCCTGTGGAGCCCCGACTTCACCGACGACTGGGCCCGCGAGGGCCTGCGCACCTGGCTGGAGACCGGCGCGCTCACCCACGACACCGGCCATGTCCGGCCGCTGCCCCCGCTGCCCCGGGACGCCGAGACCGAACTCGGTACCGCCCTCGCCCGGCAGCTGCGTCAGGAGAAGGCCGTCATCGGCGTCTTCGACGAGGGCTGCATGGGCATGTACAACGCCATCATCGACGACGAGTTCCTCAACGCCCTCGGCATCTACAAGGAACGCCTCTCGCAGAGCGCCCTGGTCGCCGAGATGAACAAGGTCTCCGACGCGGAGGCGCAGGCCGTGCGCACCTGGCTCGACGACGCCGGCATGACCTTCCACACCGGCACCGACGAGGCCACCGAACTCACCGACGCCCAGCTGCTGAGCCAGTTCAAGATGTACATAGCCGCGCTGCGGATCTCCGACGACTTCGGACTCGACGCGGTCGGCATCCAGTACCAGCAGGGCCTGAAGGACACCGTCCCGGCCAGCGACCTCGCCGAGGGGCTGCTCAACAACGTCCAGCGCCCGCCCGTACTCAGCCGGGACGGCGCCCGTGAGCTGTACGCGGGGGCGCCGCTGCCGCACTTCAACGAGGTAGACGAGGGCGTCGCCGTCGACTCCCTGGTCACCAACCGCATCTGGACCGCGATGGGCCTCGACCCGGCCACCACGCTGCACGACATCCGCTGGGGCGAGGAGTACGACGGCCGGTTCGTCTGGGTCTTCGAGATCTCCGGCTCCGTCCCCGCCTCCCACCACGGCGGCTACGACAAGTCGTACAGCATGCGCCAGCCGCCGATGTTCTTCCCGCTCGGCGGCGGCACCCTCAGCGGGGTCTCCAAGCCGGGCGAGATCGTCTGGTCGCGCGTCTTCCTCATGGACGGCCGCCTCCACGTCGACCTCGGCCGGGCGAGCGCCGTCGAGCTGCCCGAGGAGGAGACCCGGCGCCGCCTGGACGCCACCAACCCCCAGTGGCCGATCATGCACGCGGTGCTGCACGGCGTCACCCGCGACCAGTTCATGGCCCGCCACCGCGCCAACCACCTCAACGTCGCCTACGCGCCCGACGCGGCGACGGCCGACAAGGCGCTGCGCGCCAAGGCGGCGCTCTTCGCCGAACTCGGCCTCGACGTGCACCTGTGCGGGGACGTGCCGCTGTAGCCCCCGGCGGGCTGCGACGAGAGCGGACGGTTCGTAGCATGACGTCATGAACGGCACAGTCCCCGACGTGATGCGGGCGGCGTACATCGACGCCGTCGGTCCGGCCGACGCCATCCGCCACGGCCCCCTCCCGGTGCCGCCGGTGGGACCCACCGACGTGCTCGTGCGGGTGTCGGCCGTGGCGGTCGACCCCGTCGACACCTTCGTACGGTCCGGCGCCTACGCCACACCGCTGCCGCTGCCCTTCGTCGTCGGCCGCGACCTGGTGGGCGAGGTCGCCCTGACCGGGTCCGGCGCGGCGGGCTTCACCCCCGGGCAGCGGGTGTGGTGCAACAGCCTGGGCCACGCGGGCCGGCAGGGCTCCTTCGCCGAGTACGCGGCGGTCGCCGCCGAACGCCTCTACGAGACGCCGCCCGGCATCGCCGCCGAACACCTCGTGGCCGCCGCCCACCCGGCGGCCTCCGCCTGGCTGGCGCTGTTCCGGCACGGACGGCTGCGGGCGGGCGAGACCGTGTACGTCGGCGGCGGCGCCGGGAACGTCGGCGGCGCGGCGGTGGCGCTGGCCGCCCGCGCCGGGGCCCGGGTGGTGGGCACGGCGCGGTCCGAGGACGCGGCGGCGGTCCGCGAGCTGGGCGCCGCCGAGGTCCTCGACCACCGGTCGCCCGACCTCGCCGAGCGCGTGCGCCGGGCCGCGCCCGACGGTTACGACGTCCACCTCGACACGTCGGGGCACGGAGTGCTCGCCGACGCCGTGGAGTCACTGGCCATGGGCGGACGGCTGATCGCGATGGTGGGGCTGGGCGGCGGGCCCTCCCCGCTGCCGGTGAGCCGGCTCTACACCAGGGACGCGAGCATCGTGGGCTTCGCCATCAGCAACGCCACGACCGCCGACCTCGCCGAGGCGGCCGAGGGCGTCGTGGGCGTACTCACCGAGACGCCGTGGCGGCCGCATATCGCCGACCGGCTGCCGTTGTCGATGACGGCGGAGGCCCACCGCCGGCTGGAGGCCGGGGAGGTGCGGGGGCGGCTGGTCCTCACACCCTCGTGACCGTCCCCGGCGCGCTCCGCCGCCCCGCGGATCACCCCAGTGGGCGGACGGTCAGCATCTGCTGCGCGTGGCCCACGGGGCCGTCGACGTCGTGCAGCACGGTGCTGGTGACGCCCTGGCCGGTGGGGCCGAAGACGACGGTGGTGTCCAGGCCGGTCCAGGGCCCGCGGGGCGCGCGGTGCAGGTGCAGGGTCAGGTCGACGTTCGGGAACATCCACTCCGTCGGCGACTGCCGTACGGCGATGCCGTTGGCGGTGTCCACCAGGGTGACGTAGGAGGCCAGCGGGCTCGCGGTCTCCCCGGCGACCAGGTCGAGGCCGGTGGAGACCCAGGCGGTGGTGCGGCCGGGGAGGGGCGGTGCGACCGGGCGCACGTCCAGGGAGGCGATGTATCCGCCGGGCCACGCGGTGTCCATGGGCCAGGGGGCGAGGGTCTCCGGCGCGGCGAGCCGGTCCGCGCCGCCGCCCGCCACGGCGCCGGTGTCCACGTCGGCCAGCAGCCAGGCCCTGGCCCGGGTCACGGACCGGCCGGCGATGAGCACGGTCGCCTCGACCAGTTCTATCGTGCGGCCGGGGCGCACGGTCTCCACCCGGATCTCGCACTCGTCCAGCGCCGGGCGGCCGAGGATGTCGAAGCTGATCCGGCTCACCGACATGGCCGCACCCTCCCGCCCGGCCAGGTGGCGGTCGACGGCGTGCACGATCAGGCCGCCGAGCGGACTGAAGTGCTGCTCGTCCGCGCTCCACGCCCCGCCGGCGTGCCGGGTGGGCTTGTAGCGGTGCTCGTCGATCCGCTCGTAGTAGCTGTCCGGGGTCGCGGTGCTGGTGTTCAACGGGCTGCTCCTGGGACGACGGCGGCGACGAGAGGGGCCCCGGGCGGCGGTGCCCGGGCCGCGACCAGGATAGTTCCGCCGCCGAACGGGTCATCTCCCGAGTGGCCCGTCCCCGGCTGGGAACCCAGTGGGCCAGCGGCGTGGGCCCGCACGCGGAGGAGCGGCGCGACGAGGAGTGAGGCGACATGAACGGCGACGAGTTGCAGGAGATCTGGGACGGCTTCCGCGAGCTGGTGAACATGGCACCGGCCGACCTGGAGGCGTGGCTGGAGACCGAGGAGTCCCTGGACGCCGGTCACCACCAGGACGGGGGCGAGTCCACCGGACACGCGTCCGGCCGCCGGATCGTGCGGATCCAGCGGACGAACAGGGAAGACCTCTCGGACGACGACTACGAGCACATGCGCAAGGTCGTCGGCTACGTCCGCCGGCACCTGGCCCAGCGCCCGTCGGGCGACGTCGAGGACTCCAGGTGGCGTTACTCGCTCATGAACTGGGGCCACGACCCGCTCGCGTGACACCGCCACCGCGCCCGCCGGAAGGAGACGCACCTGATGGGAGACCCGCACCGGCGCCCCGAGGGCGTCAGCGACGAGACCGTGGCGGCCCTGGGCTCCCTGTCCAAGGCCCTGGAGACGACCGAGTGCGCCCGCGGGCACCTGTTCGCCTTCCACCAGCTGACCGGCTCGGCGGACTTCGAGCTGGACCGCGCCGTCGAACTGCTGCGCGCCGCCGGCCATCCGGAGTGGGCGGAACGGGTCCGCACGGAGATCCTGGGCCGCAACGTCATCCCCGGCCACTGGACGTTCCAGGTCGTCGAGGCGTACGACCGGACCTATTACGAGCCGTTCAGGGACCTGGAGCGCGAGGCCGTGGACCGGCTCGCCGAGGGCCGCGACCACCTGTACGAGGCGGAGCTGAAGGAGGCGCGCCGCACCCGGAACCACCCGGACCACACGGCCGGCCCCGACGGCCCTGCCACCTGACGTCCGCCGGCGGCGTGCCCGGCGCGGCCGTTCAGTCGCGTCCGCGGGCCCGCTTGAAGCGGTCCAGGCCCTCGGCGAGGTCGACGATCGGGTCCGGGTAGGCGTCGTACCGCGCGCGCTCCCGGCCCGTCAGCCGCCACGGCTCGTGCACGGACCGCCCCTCCAGGCCCGCCAGTTCGGGCACCCAGCGCCGGACGTACGTCCCGTCCGGGTCGAAGCGCCGTGCCTGGGTCGTGGGGTTGAGGACGCGGTGCGGGCGGGTGTCCGTGCCGGTGCCGGCGGCCCACTGCCAGTTGAGCTGGTTGTTGGCCACGTCGCCGTCCACGAGCAGGTCCAGGAAGTGCCGGGCGCCCACCCGCCAGTCGATGTAGAGCGTCTTGGTGAGGAAGCTGGCGGTCAGCAGCCGGGCCCGGTTGTGCATCCAGCCCTCGTGCCGCAACTGGCGCATGGCCGCGTCGACGACCGGATAGCCCGTGCGCCCGTCCTTCCACGCGGCGATGTCCTCGTCGGCCTCGGCACCGGTGCGCCAGTGGTCGTGCCGGGTGCGGTAGTCGTGCGCCGAGGAGCGCGGCCGCGCGGACAGCACCTGGTGGTGGAAGTCCCGCCAGGCGACCTGCCGCACGAACGCCTCCGCGCCGGCTCCGCCCTTGCCGCGGGCGCGGTGGACCAGCTCGACGGGGGAGAGGGCACCGAAGTGCAGATGGGGGGAGAGCCGGGAGGTGGCGTCGCCGGCCAGGTCGTCGTGGCCGTCCGCGTAGCCGGTGATGCCGTCGCGCAGCCAGGCCGTCAGCCGCTTCCTGGCCTCCCGCTCGCCGCCGGCCGGCAGCCCCGGGGACAGCCCCGGCACGTCCTGGCGGCGCGGCAGCGGCTCCGTGCCGAGGCCGTCCGGGACGCCGACCTTGCGGGGCGCGGCCAGCGCGTCGCGGACGGAGCACTCGCTCCAGCGCCGGAAGTACGGCGTGAAGACGGCGAAGTGGTCGGAGGAAGCCGGGGTGACCGCCCCCGGCGCCAGTACGGTCGTCACGGCGTCGTGGACGTGCAGTCGGCAGCCCCGCGCATCGAGGGCGTCCCGGAGCAGTTCCTCGCGCCGGTGGGCGTGCCCGCTGACGTCGGCCGCCATGTGCACCTCGTCGGCCCCCGCCTCGCCGACCACCGTGCACACCTCCTCGACCAGGTCGCCGGAGCGGACGATCAGCCGGCCGCCCCGCTCCCGCAGCCCCGCGTCCAGGTCGCGCAGGCAGTCGGCGAGGAAGGCGAGCCGGTTGGGCGCGGCGAAGCCGGCGGCGTCGACGGCCCGGTCGCGGACGAACAGCGGCACGACGGTCGCGGACCCGTCGAGAGCGGCGCGCAGCGGCGGATGGTCGTGCAGCCGCAGGTCGCGGGTGAACAGGACGACCGACGTGGTCATGACGCTCCTCGGAGGGGGATCGGGCGCCCGGGCCGCCGAACACCGCGGCGTGGAAGGGCCACACGCTCCACCAGTAGGCGTGCCCGGCCAGCCCGTGCGGATGGAACAGCGCCCGCTGGCGGTACCGCGTCCGGCCGGCGCCGTCGGTGTCGGCGTGCATCTCCAGCCAGGCCAGGCCCGGCAGCCGCATCTCGGCGCGCAGCCGCAGCAGCCGGCCGGGGACGATCTCCTCCACCCGCCAGAAGTCGAGCGAGTCGCCGGCCCGCAGCCGCGCGGCGTCCCGGCGGCCGCGGCGCAGGCCGACCCCACCGACCAGCCGGTCGAGCCAGCCCCGTACCGCCCAGGCCAGCGGGAAGGAGTACCAGCCGTTGTCGCCGCCGATCCCCTCGATGACCCGCCACAGCGCGGCGGGCGGCGCGTCGACGGTGAGCGTGCGGTGGTCGGTGTAGAGGCTGCCGCCCGCCCAGTCGGGGTCGGTGGGCAGCGGATCGCTGGGCGCCCCGGGCACCGACGCGGACGACCAGCGGGTGGTGACCTGGGCGTCCCGCACGCGTTGCAGGGCCAGCCGCAGCGCGCCGTCGAAGCCGAGCGGGTAGCCCGGCGGGGCGGGCACGTACCGCAGGATGTCGTGCTCCCGGCACACCACCTCGTGCCGCAGCGACTCGGTGAGCGGGCGCGCGATCGAGGCGGGGACCGGCGTGATCAGGCCGACCCAGTGGCTGGACAGGCCCGGCGAGAGCATCGGCACGGAGACGATCAGCCGCCGGGGCAGCTGTGCGACCTCGGCGTAACGGACCATCATCTCGCGGTAGGTGAGGATGTCCGGCCCGCCGACGTCGAAGGCGCGCGACACCTCGGCCGGCATGCCTGCGCTGCCGACTAGCGCGCGCAGCACGTCGCGGACGGCGATCGGCTGGATGCGGGTGTGGACCCAGCTGGGCGTGACCATCACCGGCAGCCGTTCGGTGAGGTAGCGCAGCATCTCGAAGGAGGCCGACCCGGAACCGATGACGATCGCGGCGCGCAGCACGGTCGTGGGCACCCCGGAGGCCAGCAGGATGCGGCCGACCTCGGCGCGGGAGCGCAGGTGCGGGGAGAGTTCCCGTTCCGGCACGTCCGACGGGGTCAGGCCGCCGAGGTAGACGATGCGCCGCACGCCGGCCGCCTCGGCCCGGTCGGCGAAGGTGCGCGCCGCCCGCCGGTCCGTCTCCTCGAAGTCCTCGCCGCTGCCCAGCGCGTGCACCAGGTAGTAGGCGACGTCGACGCCCTCCATCGCCCGCGCCACCGAGTCGGCGTCCAGGACGTCTCCGCGCACCACCTCGGCCTCCCCGGCCCACGGATGGTCGCGCAGCTTGTGCGGGGAGCGGGCCAGGCACCGCACCCGGTGCCCGGCGCCGAGCAGTTCCGGCACGAGGCGGCCGCCGACGTACCCGGTGGCGCCGGTGACGAGGCAGCGCAGCCCGGTCCCGCCGCCCTCGCTCGGGCCTGCGCCGTTCGCGCGGTCGTGTTCTGGGCTCATGGGGCTCCGTCTCTCACGGGACAGTCGTCACGTGATCACTTCCCGCGCGTGTACGGCGATGGATGCGCGGTGGCCCAGGTTGACCCTTCTATACGCTGATCGCGTGGCGACAGCGAACCAGCGCGGGCAGCACGCGCACGAACGGGGGACCGGGGCCGGTCCCGAGGCGAGTGACCTGCACGTCCTCGCCTCGCACCTGAGGCGGATGAACGGCGAGATCAACCGCCTCGTGCACGGTTTCGCCGGAACCCACGGCCTGCACGCCACCGACGTGCAGGCGCTCGCCGCGATCCTGGACTCGCCCGACCCCATGACACCGGGCCGGCTGCGCGAGCACCTGGGGCTCACCTCGGGCGCGGTCACCGCGTGCGTGGACCGGCTGGAGCGCGCGGGGCACGTGCGCCGGGTCCGGGAGAGCGCCGACCGCAGGGTCGTCCACCTGCACTACGTGCCCGACGCGCGGGCGGCGGCCCGGACGTACTTCCGCCCGCTGGCCGAGGCCGCCGCGTCCGCACGCGCGCGCTTCGACGAGGACGAACTGGCGGTCGTGGTGCGCTTCCTGGCGGCGATGAACCAGGAACTGGGCCTGGTGCGCTCCGAGGACGGCTGATTCACCGCCGTCCGCCGCATCCGGAGGACCCGGCGGGGCAGAAGTCGGTGTGTCACGAGGGCCCCCAGTAGTTCAATCATTGAGATTGTTTATGATCGAGCTACTTTCCTCGCCGCCGGAGACCAGGAGACCTGAAGACCGATGTCCATCCCCACCCGACGCGCCCGCTGGCTCGTCCCCGTCGTCCTGCTCCTGGCCTGGCTCGGCATCGGCGGAGTGCTCGGCCCGTACGCCGGGAAGCTTGGCGAGGTCGCCACCAACGACCAGGCAGCCTTCCTGCCGCGCAGCGCGGAGTCCACCCAGGTCGTCGACGCCCAGAAGGCGTTCCAGCAGGACGAGACGCTCCCGGTGATCGTCGTGTGGACCGCGGACGACGGCGGCTCCGTCACCGAGCACCGCGCGGCGGCCACCCGGTCGGTCGCCTCCGTCGAGGGCGGGCCCGGCGTCGTGGGGTCCCCGTCACCCGCCCTGCCCTCCGAGGACGGCGAGGCGCTCCAGGCCGTCGTCCAGCTGAGGCCCGACCTCGGCGAGGCACTGCCCGACGCCCTGGAACGCGTCCAGGACGCCGTCGGGAAGGTGCCCGGCACCGAGGCGCAGCTCGCGGGACCGGCCGCCTCCCAGGCCGACCTCTCCGACGCCTTCTCCGGCATCGACGGACTGCTGCTCGGCGTCGCCCTGATCACCGTGCTGGTGATCCTGCTGCTCGTCTACCGCAGCGTCCTGCTGCCCCTGGTCATCATCCTCGGCGCGGTCTTCGCCCTCGGCCTGGCCTGCGCGATCGTGTACGCCCTCGCCGACCGCGGCGTCGTACGCGTGGACGGGCAGGTCCAGGGCATCCTCTCCATCCTGGTCATCGGCGCCGCCACCGACTACGCGCTGCTGCTCACCGCCCGCTTCCGCGAGGAACTCGCCCGCCACCCCGACCGGTTCGGCGCCGTGCTCGCCGCGCTGCGGGCCTCCTGGGGCGCCGTCGTCGCCAGTGCGGCGACCGTCGCCCTGGGCCTGCTGGCGCTGCTGCTCAGCGACCTGACCAACAACCGCGCGCTCGGACCCGTCGGCGCCATCGGCATCGTCTGCGCGGTGCTGAGCACCCTCACCTTCCTGCCCGCCGTGCTGGTGCTGCTCGGCCGCGCCGCCTACTGGCCGGCCAAGCCCGTCCGGACCGGCGACCCCGAGGCCGGGCACCGCCTGTGGCACCGCATCGCCGAACTGGTGGACCGGGCACCGCGCCGCATCTGGGCGATCTCGCTCGCCGCGCTGATCGCCTGCGCCGCCTTCGCGCCGACCCTGATCTCCCGGGGCGTCCCGCTGGACGAGATCTTCGTCAACGACGCGCCCTCGGTCTCCGCCCAGCAGACGCTGGCCCGGCACTTCCCGGGCGGCTCCGGCAACCCCGCCGTGATCATCGCCGACGCCGACCGGCTGGATCCGGTCCTCACGGCCGCCCGCGACACCCGCGGCGTCGCCTCCGCCGCCCCGGTCACCGAGTCCGGCCGCCCGGGCGGCGGGGAGCCGAGAGTCGTCGACGGGCGGGTGCGGATCGACGCGACGCTCCAGGCGCCGGCCGACAGCGACGCCGCCAAGAGCGCGGTGTCCCGGCTCAGGTCCGCCGTCCACGAGGTGCCCGGGGCGGACGCCCTGGTCGGCGGCTACACCGCCCAGCAGTACGACACCCAGCGCACCGCCGAACACGACCGCACGCTCATCGTGCCCGTGGTCCTCGCCATCATCCTGGTCATCCTGATCGCCCTGCTGCGCTCCCTGCTGATGCCGGTGCTGCTGGTGGCGACGGTGGCGCTGAACTTCCTGGCCACCCTGGGCATCTCGGCCCTCGTCTTCACCCACGTGTTCGGTTTCAGCGGCACGGACGCCTCCGTCCCGCTGTACGGGTTCGTGTTCCTGGTCGCCCTGGGCGTGGACTACAACATCTTCCTGATGTCCCGGGTGCGCCAGGAGTCGCTGCAGCACGGGGTGCGGGAGGGCATCCTGCGGGGCCTGACCGCCACCGGCGGCGTGATCACCTCGGCCGGTGTCGTCCTCGCCGCCACCTTCGCCGCGCTCGGGGTGATCCCGCTGGCCTTCCTGGTGCAGATCGCCTTCATCGTCGCCTTCGGCGTCCTGCTGGACACCCTCGTGGTGCGCTCCCTGCTGGTGCCCGCGCTCGCCCGCGACATCGGCCGCATCGCCTGGTGGCCGAGCCGGCTCGGCCACCGCACACCGCCCGGGACGGAGTGACCCGGGCGGGACGTCACGCGCCGGGAGTCCCCGCGGCGGGCCGCACCGTGCCGAGGAAGCGCCGCACCTCGATCTCGATGACGACCCGCTCCGGGTTCTCCCGGGGCTGCCGGTAGCGGGCCGCGTACCGGACCTCCGCGTCGCGGACCGACCCGGCGTCCTCCCGCACGGTCGCGACGCCCTCCAGCGTGGACCAGCGTCTGCCGTCCACCTGCCCCACGGCGACGACGGCGGACCCGGCCCGCAGCACGTTGCGGGCCTTGGCGGTGCCCCGGCCGGTGATGACCCGCGCCGTGCGCGTGGTGTGGTCGTACGTCACTCCGACCGGGACCAGGTGCGGGCTCCCGTCCGCGCGCGGCGTCGACAGGAAGCACACCCGGCGCTCCCGCCAGAACCCGACGAACTCCTCGTCCGCGTCGTGCCGTTCCCCGGTGTCCATCCGATCTCCTCGTCCGAGCCGCGTGTGTCCCGTCGGGAACAGCATCGCCCGAGGCGCCGCGGTGCCGCTCGGCGGGGTGCGCGCACCGGGATCAGGCGGCGGCGTCCCGTTCCGCGGAGGGCGGCGCGGCCGCCTCGGGGCGGCGGGCCGGGGAGTCCTGGCCGCGGCCGCCCAGGAGGAGTCTCAGATGGCGGCGCCGGGCGTGCCGGGCCGGTACCGGATCGGCGAACAGCCGGTCCTCCAGATACGTCATGGTGAACAGCAGCAACCCGACTCCGGGCAGCAGCAGGACGGCAACGTAAACCACGGCGCGGGTCCCCCTCCGCTGTGGACGACTCCATTCGGGTGCCCCGGCGGACGCCGGTGATGGGCCGGTACGGAGTGAAGATGACGCAACTGTCGGACATAAGGGTCAAGTAACGGGACGGGGAAGGAGGGTGCCTGTGTCGCGGCTCACCGGGCGTCATGTTCGCGCCGCGGGTGGGTAGGCGGCCCCGACGGCAGACACGTCATCCCCGAAGAACGGAGCAGCCGAGCCGATGTCGCACCCCTTCCCACCCACCCACCAGGTCACGAACCCGCAGTTGGCGGCCTCGTGGTCGGACTGGTTCGGCGACCACACCGAGGCGCTCATCGGGATACCCCTGCGCATCGCGCTCATCGTCGTGATCCTGCTGGTGCTGCGCGCGGTGGCCAAGCGGGCCATCACCCGGGTCGTCCAGCGGGTCCTGGAACCGCCGGCGGGCGAGGCCGAGCGGAGCAGGCCCCGCAGGTCCGGCCGAGGTGCCGCCGTCCTGCACCGCGACCGGTCCCGGGCGCGGCAGCGCCGCGAACAGCGGGCCCGCACCATCGGCTCGGTGCTCAGCAGCGTCGTGACCATCGTGCTGTTCATGGTCGGCGTGGCCATGGTGCTCGACCAGGTCGGCATCGCGCTCGGTCCGCTGCTCGCCAGCGCCGGAGTGGTCGGCCTGGCCATCGGTTTCGGCGCGCAGAGCCTCGTCGCCGACTACCTGTCCGGCCTGCTCATCATGGTCGAGGACCAGTACGGCGTCGGCGACTCCGTCGACCTCGGGGAGGCCATCGGCGAGGTGGAGCACGTCGGCCTGCGGCTGACCCACGTACGCGACCTCAACGGCGGCCTGTGGCACATCCGCAACGGCGAGATCCTGCGGGTCCGCAACGACAGCCAGGAGTGGGCGCGGGCCGTCCTGGACGTCGCCGTCGCTCACGACGCGAACCTCGACACGGTCTACCGCGTGCTGGAGGACACCGGCCGCGCGCTGCGCGACGAACCGGAGTTCGCGGACGTCCTGCTGGAGGACCCCGCCGTGTGGGGCGTGCAGTCCCTGGACGCCGAGGGCGTGCTGGTGCGCCTCGCGGTCAAGACCGTGCCGCTCCAGCAGTGGGGCGTCACCCGCGAGCTGCGCCGCCGGGTCAAGGACGCGCTGGACGATGCGGGCATCGAGATTCCCTTCCCGCGGCGGACCGTCTGGCTGCGCACCGACCCGGCGGACGCCGAGGCGGACGCGCTCACCCGCTGACACGCGAGGGGCGGGATTTGCCGGTCCGGCAAACGCCTTTGGCGTCGCCGGTGCGGCCGGTGCAGCCTGCGTACGGGCGCGTGCACATGGCGCGCGTCCCGTACCGCAGACGTGTTCGACCGCCGCCCAGGAGACACCATGACCGACCTGCCCCTCCCCGCCCCCGCCGCGGAGTTCTGGGAGGCCCGCTACCGCGACACCGACCGCGTCTGGAGCGGCCGCCCCAACGGCCTGCTGGTCCGCGAGGCGAGCGACCTCACGCCCGGGACCGCGCTGGACCTCGGCTGCGGTGAAGGCGCGGACGCCGTGTGGCTGGCCGCCCGTGGCTGGCGGGTCACCGGCGTGGACATCTCCGGCACCGCCCTCGAACGCGCCGCCGGGCACGCGGCCGACGCCGGGGTGGGCGACCGGGTCGCCTGGGAACGCCACGAGCTGGGACTCTCCTTCCCCGAGGGCGCCTTCGACCTGGTCAACGCGCAGTACCTGCAGTCCCCGGTCGCCTTCGATCAGCGGGCGGTACTGGACGCCGCGGCGCGGGCCGTGGCACGCGGCGGCACGCTGCTGGTCGTGATGCACGCGGGCTGGCCCTCCTGGCAGACCGAGCCGCCCTTCGACGCCGTCTTCCCCACCCTGGACGGGGTCCTCGCCGAACTCGCCCTGCCGGACGGCGAGTGGACCGTCGAGACCGCGGAGACCGTCCGCCGTCCGAGCGTCTCGCCGGAGGGTGCCGAGGGCTTCCGCGAGGACAACGTGTGGCGCCTGCGACGGGCGTGAGAACCCCACGGCGCCCCGTATGTCGCATTTGTTGAAGAAGTTATCTTCTGAGAATTTTGAGAAGAGAGGCATGTTTTGGGACTCACCGGACACCCTGGGGTGTGAAGGCCATTTGGCTACCAGAGGGAGATGGTGAAATGCCTTCCAAGGACAAGGTGCTCGAGGAAGTCACCCGCACCGAGAACATCGAGATCGACGCGGTACTCGACCCCGCCGAGCCTGACGGAGTCTTCCGTGACAGCCGCGAGTGCGCCGCGCTCGCCCTCCAGTCCGGAGGCGGCAACCTGCTGCTTTCGCCGCCGACCCCGCGCCCGAAGAAGGGTTGACGGACCGACGGGAGCAGTGAAATGGAGCAGTCGAGCACGTCGGCCCTCCTGCAGGGCGCGGTGCTGGATCTCGCTTCCGACGTGGTCTCCGCTCTTCGGAGCGGAGACCACGTGCGAGCGGGCAGCACCCTGACGACCGGCGGCGCCGGTGAGGGCGTCGCGCGTGCGGCGGTACGCGTTCTGGGCGCCGACACGCTGTTGCCCGCCGTCCTCCTGCGCGTTCCGCCCGACCCCGGGCAACTCGCGATGTTCAAGGACGCCGTCACGGCCCACCCGCCGCGCCCCGACGCGGCCCCCACCGTCGTATGGAGCCACTGGGCCATGGCCCGTGCCCTGCGCCGGCTCGACCAGCCGCCGGCCGGTCCGCCCGCCGGCGAGCCGGACGCCGAACCCGGCACCGGCTGGCTCGACGAGGCCGGCTGGCAGGTGCTGACCCATCAGCTCGCGGTCCTCGCGCCGCTCGCGCTGCCCGGCGAGGAGTGCGCGGTGACCAGCGCCGCCCGGCGCCGCCCGGTGGACGTGGCCCGCGGTTTCGTCCGGGCGGTGCGCCGCCGGGACTGGCAGCAGGCGGCGGGAGCCGGACGCTGGCTCACCCTCCTGGACGGGGTGCCGGAGAGCCTGGGCCTCGAAGCGGGACTCGACTTCGTACGCCTGATGGGCGGCTCGGACCCCAGGGTGGCGCTCCAACTGGAGGCGGCGCGGCTGATGCCCGCCGGAGTCCTCCTGTGAGCGTCCGGGGCGTCGAGGAGGCGGCCCTGGACTGGGTGTGGGACCACCGCGACCGCTTCGCGCTCGGCGAGGACGCGCTCACGGCGGAGGGCCAGGTCAACCGGACCTGGAAACCGCTGGGCGAGCTGACCCGGGTCTGCGCCTCCGTGTCCCTGTGCACCCCACCGCCGGACCCGCTGCACGGCCGGGTGTCCGACCTGCTGGACTTCGCCTGGCAGCAGACCCACCGGGGCGAGCTGTTCCCGCTGATGCAGTCGCTGGAGCCGTTCGCCACCTACCCGTTGGAGGTGTACGCCGCCTTCGCCTCGGCCGGATTCCGCCACCCGGGCTACGAGGCGTCCGCCGCGGTGGTGGCCCGTACCCGCGGCTGGCGGCTGACCGAGCAGTACCCCACCCGGCGGCTCGGCGTGCTGGAGGCCGAGCGGCACAGCGGCATCCACCCGCACGGGCGGCTCCCGCAGGCGCTGGGCCGCACCTGGCTGGGCGGCCTGCCCGAGCCGTGGACCTTCGAACGCGCGGCCGGATACGCGCTCACCCACGTCGTCTTCCACCTCACCGACTGGGGACGCGGCGCCCAGGGCGTGCCACCCGATCTCGCGGACTACCTGGCGCACTGGCTGCCGCCCTGGCTCGACACCTGCCTGGAGGCCCGGATGTGGGACCTGAGCTGCGAACTGCTGGCGGTCGCCGCCAGCCTGCCGCACCCGCCGGAGCCCGCCGTCCTGGAGGACGCCTGGCCGCGCGTCGCGGCCGCCCAGGACACGTCCGGCGCGATCCCCGAGGAGGGCGCCCTGCAGGACGCCGCCGGGGAGCACGCGGGAACCGACCCCTATGACTTCACGGACTGTTACCACTCCACCCTGATGGCCGTGTTCGCGGCCGCCCTCACCACCGCACGGCTGCGGGACACGGACCACGCCGGACAAGGAGTGCCGGGATGACGGACACCCGCCTGATCCACGGCGTCGGCGCCGGCGCGCTGGAGTGGCTCTGGGCCCACCGCGACGGCTTCCGCCTGGAGCAGGACGTGGACCCCGAGACCGGCTTCCTGGAGCGCTTCAAGCCGATCGGCGAACTCGCCCTGATCTGCAAGGTGCTCTTCCGCGAGGGCGTCGCCGGCTCCCGGCAGGCCCAGCTCGCGCGCCAACTGCTCGACCACACCTGGCGCGAGACCCTGGACGGCGGCCGGATGCTGGTGCGCGGCCAGCGCGTCGAGCCCTTCTCGCCCGTCCCCTTCGAGGTGTACCTGCCGTTCAAGGAGCTGGGCTACAGCCAGCCCGAGGTGGAGGAGGCCACGGTCCTCAACCACCGGCTGGACAGCTGGGCGCGGTTCCCGGTGACGCCGACCCGGCGCCTGGGCCTGTCCGGGTTCCAGCGCCGCTTCGGCCTGGCCGCCCGGCCGCCCGAGGCCGACCTGGTCGCCACCACCTGGCTGGCCGGGACCCCCGAGCCGTGGACGGTCGAGGGCCACACCGCGTACGACATCACGCACACCGTCTTCCACCTGACCGACTGGGGCGAGAACCCCGGCGGGCTGCCGCCCTCCGTCGCCGAGTACCTCGCCACCTGGCTGCCGGTGTGGATCGACGACTGGCTGGACCTCGAACGCTGGGACCTGCTCGGCGAACTCCTCGTGGTCGACGCCTGCCTGCCCCGGCCCACCCTCGACGAGGCGGCCTGGCGGGGCTTCGCCGCCGCGCAGCAGCCCGACGGCGCCATGCCCGCCGTACGCACCATGCCCGAGGGCGACCCCGACTCGCTGTTCGACCTGGTCTACCACCCGACCCTGGTCGCCGCCTTCGCCTCCCTGCTCGCCACCTCCCGCGCGCTCAGCGAGCTGGCGCACACGGCGTCGTGACGGGCCGTCCCACGCCCTGGCCGGGCGGCCCCGACGACGCGGGCGACTTCCCGACGGGCCCGCAGGCACCCCCCGCACCCGTCGACGACGCCGCCCTGCGTGAGCGGCTGGCCGAGGCCGTCGCCGCCTGCGACGCGCCCGACGTCGTCTTCGCGGTCTCCCGGCACGGCCGGCGCACCCTGCACAGCGGCGGCACCGCCCCGCCCCCCGACGTTCCCCGCGAGGACCTGCGCTACGAGATCGGGTCGGCCTCCAAGACGTTCACCGGACTGCTGCTGACCCGGCTCGTGCGGCGCGGCGCGCTCACCGGCGGCGAGGCGGCCGTCACCTGCCTGGACCCCGGCCGCCCGGCCGGCCCGCACCCCGTGACGCTGGCCCACCTGCTCACCCACACGGCGGGACTGCCCGCCCTCCCGGCCGGCTTCCTGCGCTCCGGACTGCCCGCCTGGCGCACCAACCCCTACGCGCGCTACCCGGCCGAGCGGCTGACGGACACATTCCTGCGGCACCGGCCCAGGCACCGCCCCGGAACCCGCTGGCACTACTCCAACTACGGCGTCTCCGTGCTCGGACACGCGGTCGCCGCGGTCCTGGGGACGCCCTGGGAAGACCTGCTCACCCGTCAGGTCCTGGACCCGCTGGGCCTCGGCGGCACCGCCCTGCGCGCCGAGGGCCCCGGCACCGACGCCGTGGGACACCGCAAGGACGGCCGCACCCCCGTCCCGCCGTTCGACGCGGGCGGCTTCCAGGCGGCCGGGGCCGTCCGGTCCACCCCGCACGACCTGCTCACCTTCCTCGAAGCCCATCTCGACCCGGCCGGCTCACCGGCCGCCGGCGCGCTGGGCGCCGTGCGCGTACCCGTGCTGCGGCGGGGCCTGGGGCACCGGCACGTGCACACGGTGGGGTGGTTCCGGCACCCCACCGACGGCGGGCCGATGTACTTCCACAGCGGGGCCACCCTGGGCCAGCAGGCGTTCCTGGGCTTCCGCCCCGACACGGGCACGGCCCTGGCCGCGGTGTGCGGCAGACGCTTCCGCGCCGCGGACCCCTTCATCGCGGGCGCCTACGCCTTCCTCGCGCAGACACAGCAGGCATAGCAGACACAGCAGACGCAGCGGTAGGCGCGGGGCCGCGTTCAGCGGCGGCCCCGCGCCCAGGGCCGCCTCGCGGCGGCCGTCCGTTCGTCAGACCCGCTGCCACAGGGCCGGGGTGCTCTCCGGCGAGCCCACGCCCTGCGCCTGGTGGCCCTGCAGGCACCGGTAGCGCGCGCCCGCGTAGGACACCGTGGCGCCCGCCTCGTAGACGCGGCCCGCGGTCCACGCGTCCGCCGCCGCGTTGTCCTGCGGCGGCGCGGGGGTCCCGGCCGCGGCCGAGGTGGTCTTCAGGGTGAGGCCGAAGTCGCTCAGCAGCGGGTTGATCGGCTGGTAGAAGGTGGTCCCGCCGTTCGTGCAGTCACCGGAGCCGCCGGACGTGGTGCCCTGGCCCTGGGTGCCCGAGACGAAGGGGCCGCCCGAGTCGCCGGGTTCGGCGCACACCGTCGTCTCGGTGAGCCCGTTCACGGTGCCCTCCGGGTACGTGACGCTCGTGTCGTGCTGCTGGACGGTGCCGCAGTGCCACCCCGTGGTGGAGCCCGAGCGGCACACCGAGGCGCCCACGAGCGCCTCCACCGAGCCGGCGATCTGCACCTTCTCGCCGTCCTGGCCCTTCACGTCCGGGGTCGCCGTCCAGTCCGAGTTGACGCCGACCCAGGCCATGTCCTTGCCGGGGAAGGTCGAGGCCTGGAAGGTGCCCTGGGCGGCCTCGTTGAACCCGGTGGTGGTGGCGCCCGGGTCGCCGCAGTGCCCGGCCGTCGCGAAGCCCTGCTGGTCGTCCTTGGTGACGCCGAACCCGATGGAGCAGCGGGCCTGGTCGTTGATGTAGTAGGCGTCGCCGCCGACCAGGTCCGTCAGCAGCCGCGGCTGGTTCGGGGAGATCCGGACGCCCACGTCCTGGCCCGCCAGACCGGCGTTCTCGACGAAGGTGTCCGCCGCGGACCGGCTGGTGGCCTGGACCACGACCCGGTTGGTCCTCACGTCGACGTACCAGACCGGCGTCTGCCGGGTCCGCACCCGGACGGCGGAGGCGTCCAGCTTCTCCTTGACCGAGCGGAGTTCGGCCAGGCCCCGCTCGACGACCGCCGCCTTGGCGCCGCCCGCCTCGATGGCGGAGGTGTCCGCCGCGTCCGTGGTGGCGACGGTCAGCTCGGCGGAGGTCGCGCCGCTCACCCAGGCCCCCGCGAAGCGGTCGCCCAGCGTGTTGCGCAGCATGCCCGCCCGCGTACCCGCCTCCTGCTCGTTGGCCAGCCGTGCCGCCGCCTGTCCGGGCGACAGCCTGAGGTCGCGTTCCATCGCGCGGAGCATCCGCGCCGACGGTGCCGCCGGGGCGGGCGTCCGGACGGCGGCGGGCTGCGCATCGGGAGCGGGCGGCGGCGCGGCCGACGCGGCCGAGGGGAGTGCGGTCAGGACCAGGGCGCCGAGCGCGGTCAGGGCTGCGCGGCGGCTGCGCGCGGCGTGTCTGCCGACCATGCGATGTGCCTCCTTCGAGGGCTGTGCGAGACAGCGGTGTTCGGTGCGCGACCGTGGGTCACGGTGCGACTGCGACGAAGTCACAGGTCTTGCCGGAAAGACCGGCGGCGATACCGGCCCCGGCCGTCTTTCGCGCTATGGGGGACGCGGTGGGTGCCAAGTGCAGTACGCGCGGCACCCGCCCGTCCGCCGGTCCCGGGGCTCAGGCGGGTTTCAGACCCGGTGCGCCCGCCTCCGTGACGAAGGACGCGGCCGTGGTGATCGCGGCGCCGGGTGTGGTGACGGCGGACACGGTCCGGAAGTCCAGGTGGGCGGCCTGACGGTCCAGTTCCACCCGGACGTAGCCGCGCTTGCCGTTGTAGAACTTCATGTGCGGGTTGGCCCGCAGGTACAGGTCCCAGTTGGCGGGCTGCTCCACGCCGTCCCGGCCGCTGGCCACCGAGGTGCAGGTGATCTCGGTGCCGACGGTGGCGGACGCCGGGTCGTCGAAGTCCTCCTTGACGTCCAGGGCGTAGCCCACGTGCACGTCGCCGGTGAGGATCAGCCAGTTGTCGACCCCGGCGGCCTTCGCCCCGGCGACGACCCGGTCGCGCGAGGCGCGGTAGCCGTCCCAGGCGTCCATCGAGAGCGCGGCGTCGGCGGTGTCGTCGAACTTGCGCTGGGAGAAGCAGACCTGCTGGGGCATCACGTTCCACAGCGCGGTCGAGCCCTGCCAGCCGTCCAGCAGCCACTGCTCCTGCGCGGCGCCCGTCATGGTGCGCGCCGGGTCGTCGGACTCGGGCCCGGGGGCGTGCGGCCGGTCGTCGTAGGCCTGGTCGGAGCGGTACTGGCGGGTGTCGAGGAAGTCGAACTGGGCGAGCGTGCCCCAGTGCAGCCGGCGGTACAGCCGGGCGTCGGGCCCCTGCGGCAGCTGCTCGGCGCGCAGCGGCTGGTTCTCCCAGTACGCGCGGTAGGCGGCGGCCCGCCGCAGCAGGAACTCCTCCGGCGGGATGTCGTTCTCGGGAACGCTTCCGGCGTAGTTGTTCTCGGTCTCGTGGTCGTCCCAGGTCACGACGAACGGGTGCGCGGCGTGCGCGGCCTGGAGGTCTTCGTCGCTCTTGTAGAGCGCGTACCGCATCCGGTAGTCCGCGAGGGTCATCGTCTCGCGGTTGAACACGTCGGGCAGCGTGACGTCGGTGTAGTTGCGCTCCCCGCCCGCCGAGTTCACCGCGTACTCGTACAGGTAGTCGCCGAGGTGGAAGACCACGTCGACGTCGTCCTGGGCGACGTGCCGGTGCACCGTGTAGTAGCCGTCCTGGTACGCCTGACAGGCGACGGTCGCGATCCTCAGACCCGACGTGGCGCTGCTCGCCGGCGGCGCCGTGCGGGTGCGGCCGGCCGGGCTGAGCCAGGCGCCGGCGCGGAAGCGGTAGTAGTAGACGGTGCCGGGGGTCAGGCCCTTGACGTCGACGTGCACGCTGTGGGCGTACTCGGCGTGCGCCTCGGCGGTGCCCCGCAGCAGGACCGCCGCGAAGTACTCGTCGAAGGCCACCTCCCACTCGACCGTGACCCGTTCCGTGCCCATCCCGCCGTCCTCCAGGAACGGCTCGGGCGCCAGCCGGGTCCACAGCAGCACCGAGTCCGGCGTCGGGTCGCCGGAGGCGACACCGAGGGTGAAGGGGTCCTTGGTGATCCGGGCGGCCTCGCGCTCGGGGGCGGCGACCGCGCCGCGGGCCGGCCGGTTGGTGGCGAACGCGAGTGCCGCGGCGGCCGCGGTCACGGTGAGGAAGCGCCTGCGGCCGAGGTGCCGGGCGGCGGCACGCAGCACCGCGTCGTGCGGGGAGAACGCGTGCTCGGCCAGTGCGCTGTGACGGCCCGTGGGCGCCATCTGGTGTCCTCTCGTACGGGGCGTGACGGACCCCGCATGCTAAGCAGACAAAACACCTGAAACTGGCAGGGCTTGCGGAGTGATCACACAGGAGGAGGTACGCGCGGACGCCGGAGCCGGACCCACGGTGTCCGGCTCCGGCGGCGACGCGGCGGGCCTGGGCCTGTCTGACCATTCCCGTCTGCCTCGCGACGCCATGCACGCACTCTCGCCGCACCGGGCACAGAGCCAAGTACGTCCAGTACGAGGCTCTGCGCCCGGCACGGCGAGAGCACGCACCTGACGCCGCGAGGCCGCCCTCCGGGCGACGACGGGAATGGTCAGACAGGCCCTAGAACGGCAGCGGTGAGCGGCTCACCCTGATCTTCGACTGGCCGTGCGGCCGCTTCTCCCAGTCCTCCATGAACCGTGCGTGCAGGTTGTGCTGGGCGGCCAGCGTGAGCAGGGTGTCCGTGCGGTAGTAGAAGTCCTCGCGCAGCACCTGGTGCTCGGTGCCCTCCGTGCGGTCGAAGGTGAAGTCGAAGAACCCGGTGTCGGTCAGGACGCGGCCCACGTTGCGCAGGCACTCGTCGATGACGCCCGGCGGGGAGTGCGAGAAGACGCTGTGCGCGTGGACGACGTCGAAGTGGCCGTCGGGCAGGAACTCCAGCCGGAGGTCCCCGGTGAGGGTCAGGTGCGGCAGCTTGGCCTGGAGCCCGCGCTCGGTCAGCGTCTTCTTGGCGGCGATCAGGATGTCCGGCGAGATGTCGATGCCGTAGTAGTGGCCGGCGTCGAGGTGGTCGATGAAGCGCCAGCCGCCGCGCAGGTTGCCGCAGCCGATGTCGAGCATGCGGTGCTCCGGGCGGAGTCCGTGCTCGACGAGGTAGTCGAACTGCATCTGCCCGAGCGCCAGCCAGCGGTCGTGGGTCCGGCTGCCGACCGCGGCCTCGGGGTCGCGGCGGGTGTCGGAGGCCATCACGGCCCGGTAGTAGCCGACGTGGTCGGGGTGCCGGAGCCGCAGCCACGCGTCCCGCCCGGCCCGGCGGACGTAGGGGCCGACCCGCTCGGGGTGGCGCAGCGCGTACCCGACTTTGTGCGTGAGCGCCGCGCGGTTGCTGCGCAGTTTCTTCGGGGACCTGGCGTCCTTGGGCATGGCGGATACGACCTCCGTACGAGGGACTCGGACAGTGCGAGGTGCCGGGAAGGGTGCCAGAGCCGGCGGCGCAATGACAGGACCGCCGTGACGCGGGTCGAGGTTGGACTGTCAGTCCAGAGGTTGGACGTGTAGTCTGAACTCGTTGGAGTCCGAGCAAGGAGCCCCTGATGAGCGAAACGGCGCTGGACGCCGAGCGCGACGCGGTCCTCGCCACCCTGCGCCCGGTCGTCGCCGGGATCGCCGCCACGTTCGGGCCGGTCTGCGAGGCGGTCCTGCACGACTACCGGGACCCCGAGCGGTCGGTGGTCGCGGTCGCCGGCTCGGTGACCGGACGGACGGTCGGCGGCGCGATGAGCGAGATCGGCATGCGCGTCCTGGCCCGCGGCGACGAGGCCCGGGACGAGCTGAACTACGTCACGCGCACCGACGGCGGCACCCTGCTGAAGTCCTCCACGATGGTGCTGCGCGACTCCACGGGCGCCGTGTTCGGCGCCCTGTGCGTCAACCTGGACGTCACCGCCGTCGACCGGGCACACGCCCTGCTCGGTGCCCTGGCCGGGACCGCCGGCATCCCCGCCGATCCGCCGGCCACCACCTTCGGCGACGACATCGACGCGGTGGTCGAGGCCATTGTGGACGCCCACCCGCTGCGCCGGGGCACCAGCTGGGCGGCGCTGGACCGCGCCCAGCGCCTCGAGCTCTTCCGCGACCTGGACGGGCGCGGCGTGTTCGCCGTACGCCGCTCGGTCGAGCACGTCGCCGCCCGGCTCGGCATCTCCCGGGCCTCCGCCTACCACTACCTCTCCCAGGCCCGCGCCGTCACCGGCCCGGCCGCCGACCCCGCCGGAGGACACCCGTGACGACCACCACCCCGCCGGTCACCCTCGACGACGTACGGGCCGCCGCCGCCCGCATCGAGGGCGTCGCGCACCGCACCCCGGTGCTGCGCTCCCGCACCCTGGACGCCCTCGTCGGCGCCGAGGTCTTCCTCAAGTGCGAGAACCATCAGCGGGTCGGCGCCTTCAAGTTCCGCGGCGCCTATCACGCGGCCTCCCGCCTCACGCCGGAGCAGCTGTCCCGGGGCATCGCCGCCTACTCCTCCGGGAACCACGCCCAGGCCGTCGCCCTCGCCGCCCGCGAGCTGGGCACCACCGCGGTGATCGTCATGCCCGAGGACGCGCCGCCCTCCAAGCGCGCGGCCACCGCGGGCTACGGCGCGGAGATCGTCACCTACGACCGCTACACCGGAGACCGCGTGGCCATCGCCGAGGCCCTGGCCGCCGACCGGGGCCTCACCCTGATCCCGCCCTACGAACACCCGGACGTCATCGCCGGACAGGGCACCGCCGCCCTCGAACTCGTCGAGGAGACCGGCGACCTGGACGCCCTGATCGCACCCGTCGGCGGCGGCGGACTCATCGCCGGGAGCGCCACCGCCGTCAAGGGCCTGCACCCCGCCACCCGGGTGATCGGCGTCGAGCCGGAGGCCGGCGACGACACCCGGCGCTCCCTGGCGGCCGGCCGACGGGTCACCGTGCCGGTCCCGCGCACCATCGCCGACGGCCAGGCCCTGCCCACCCCGGGCGAACTGACGTTCTCCGTCAACCGTCGGCTGCTCGACGGGGTCGTGCTGGTCTCCGACGACGAGATCCGGGACGCGATGCGGTTCGCCTTCGAGCGGCTGAAGACCGTCCTCGAACCGAGCGGCGCCACCCCGCTGGCCGCCCTCCTGAGCGGCCGGGTCGACGGCCTGCCCCGCCGGGTCGGCGTGATCCTCTCCGGCGGCAACGTGGACGCAGCCCGCTTCGCCGAACTCTGCGGCGCACCCCGCTGACCACACCCGTCCCCCGGATGGCGCCGTCGACTTGACAGGCGGACGATGGAGTGGTGGGCCCAGGGAAGGCCAGGAAAAGGAGGAGCGTCATGTTGCAGGCAAAGACGCTCGACAAGCCCGACGAGCGCCGCGATTTCCCGCGCGGCCACATCGAGGCCGTGCACATGGAGGGACTCGACTTCGCCGTCGCCACCTTCGAGCCGGGGTGGCGCTGGTCGGAGTCGGTGGCGCCGATCGCGGGCACCGACAGCTGCATGATCCATCACAACTGCTACGTGGTGGAGGGACGCATGCACATCCACATGGACGACGGCACCGACAGCGAGGTGGGCCCGGGCGACGTGTTCGTCTGCTCACCGGGCCACGACGCCTGGGTCGTCGGCGACGGACAGTGCGTCGTGTACGACTTCGCCGGCGCCATGGCGAAGGAGTACGCCAAGGCGGACTAGGACTCGTCCGGACAACGATCACCGTTCGCCTTCGAGAACACCCGCCGGGGTCGAGGCCCGTCTAGACTTCCGGGACCGACTGACGGAAGGCCGGCGCTGTGCGGAGACTGCACTACGGCATGAACCTGTCCCTGGACGGCTATGTCGCCGCGCCCGGCGACGACATCAGCTGGAGCGAGCCGAGCGACGAGCTGTTCCAGTGGTGGCTCGACGAGGAGCGGGCGATCAGCCTGTTGCTGTACGGGCGCAAGCTGTGGGAGACCATGAGCGCCTACTGGCCGACCGGCGACCAGCAGCCGGGCGCCACCCCGGCGCAGATCGAGTTCGCGCGGAACTGGCGGGACACACCGAAGGTGGTGTTCTCGTCGACGGTCGGCAAGGTCGACTGGAACACTCGCGTGGTCACCGGCGACGCGGTCGCGGAGATCGCCCGGCTCAAGGCCGAGGACGGTGGGCCGATGAGGGTCGGTGGCGCCACGCTCGCCGGGGCGGCGATGCGGGCCGGGCTGATCGACGAGTACACGATCGTCACCCATCCGGTCCTGGTGGGCAGCGGCACACCGTTCTTCACCGCGCTGGACAGCTGGGCGGACCTGAACCTGGTGGAGACCCGGACGTTTCCCGGCGGCGTGGTCCTGACCAGGTATGAGCTGCCGTTCGCGGCCGGTGGCACGGCGAGCATCAACTGACATCACACTCCGCCCGGGCCACCCGCGGCCGCGTGAAGACCATCCTGGTGGCGCTCCTGGCGGGAGCGCTGCTTCCCGCAGGTCAGGACCGGCCGGACCAGGGCCGGGCCGACGGCGTGCGGCTGCTGCGAGTCGAGGTGCGGGAGGTCCTTCCGCACGATCCGGGCGCATTCACCCAAGGTCTCGAGTTCCGGGGCGGCACCCTCTACGAGAGCACTGGCCTGGTCGGCAAGTCCTCGGTGCGTGCCGGACCGCCGGGCGGACCGCCCGTCGTCCGCGCCGAACTGGCGCCGCCCCTCTTCGGCGAGGGCATCACCCTGGCGGGCGCCAGGCTCTGGCAGCTGACCTGGCGCGCCGGTATCGCCGTTGAACGCGACCCGGCCACCCTGGTGGAGCTCCGCCGTGTCACCTACCGGGGCGAGGGGTGGGGGCTGTGCCACCTGGACGGCGGCGGCCAAGGACAGCTGGTGATGAGCGACGGCACCGACCGGCTCACCTTCCGCGACCCCGGCACGTTCGAGGCGACGGGCAGCATCCCCGTGCGCCGGGGCGGCCGGCCGGTGACGGGGCTCAACGAATTGGAGTGCGGCCCCGACGGCTCCGTCTACGCCAACGTCCACCCGACGGACACGATCGTGCGGATCGACCCGCGCACCGGTGCCGTCACCGCCCGGATCGACGCGGGCGGCCTGCTGACGCCGGCCGAACGGCGCACTGCCCAGGTACTCAACGGCATCGCCGCCGTACCCGGCACCGACCAGTTCCTGATCACCGGCAAGCTCTGGCCGCGGATGTTCAAGGTCCGCTTCGTCCCGGCGTGATCGCCCGACAGCTCCTGGGCCTCACACCGGCAGCAACCGGGTCACCAGCGCGCCGAGTTGACGGACGTTGCGGCACTCGTGCATCTCGATCAGCTCGGCGTACGCCGGGGCCGCCGAGTCGCCGGTGCCCCAGCGGGAGCGCTGTTCGGGGTTGAGCCAGTAGCTGCGCCGCGAGCCCTCGGTGATCCGCCGCAGGGCGGGCAGGTTCGGGTCGCTCATGTTCGTGCGGGCGTCGCCGAGGACGAAGACGGTCGTGCGCGGGCCGACCGCGTCCGCGTACCGCTCCGCGAACTCGCCCAGCGCCACGCCGTAGTCGCTGCTGCCGTGCCAGCCGGTGAGCCGCGCCTCCGCACCGATCCGGGCGCCCAGCCCCTCCGGGTCGGCGGTGCCGTGCGCGAGCAGCCCGGTCACCTCGTCGATCCGGTTGACGAAGGCGAACACCCGCACCTTGGCGAACTGGTCGTGCAGCGCCTGCACCAGCAGCATGGTGAAGTCCGAGAACCCCGCCACCGACCCCGACACGTCGCAGAGCAGGACCAGTTCGGGCCGCACCGGACGGCGTCGGCGCAGCACCGGCTTCATCGGCACGCCGCCCGTGGACAGCGACCCGCGCAGCGTGCGCCGCAGGTCGATGCTGCCGCGGGAGGCGCGGCGCCGACGGGCCGTCAGCCGGGTGGCGAGCTTGCGGGCCAGCGGCCGCACCGTCCGCCGCAGGTCGGCCAGTTGGGCCTGCCCGGCGAGCAGGAAGTCGACGCGGTCCGGCGTGGGGGCCACCGCCCGCCGGGCGATCTCGTCGCGTCCGCGCCGCTCCGCGACCCGGCGCCGCGCCTCCGCGGCCACCAGCCGCCGGAAGGCCTCGATACGGCGCCGGATCTCGTCCTCAAGCAGCCGGTCGGTGAACCCCGAGGCACCGCCCCGCGCCCGCACCTCGTCCCTCACTCGAGCGAGCAGCGTCTGCGGGCGGAGCCGGTCGAGCGTCTGGTGCGAGGACCAGCCGTCCGAACCGGGGGAGGAGCCCGGGGTGCCCGGGCCGCCGCCCGCACCGGAGGAACCGTAGGCGCCGAAGCCGTCCACCGCCTCCCCGGCCAACCGGGCCAGCAGCGCCCGGTCGTCGTCGGCGAGCGCGGCGGCGAGCCGGTCGCGCAGTGCGTCCCGGTCGGCGGGGCCGGTCCCCGGACCGCCGACGCCGCGCGGGAAGTACACGTCGAAGACCGGGTCGAACACCCGCCGCTGGTCCGCGGTGTGCAGCAGCGTCGCCGCCAGACCCTCGCGCAGCAGCTCCCGGTCCGCCAGGCCGAGTGACTCCACCGCCCGCGCCGCGTCCACGCTCTCCCCGGTGCCCACCCGCACACCGTGCGCCCGCAACGCCGCCACCAGCGACGTCAGCCGCTCGGCCACGCCCGTGGTCACAGCGCGTCCAGGTCGAGCTTGGCGGCTGCCCGCAGGACGTCGTCCTGGTGCTTGAGGACGACGCCGAGGGTGTCCCGTACGACGGTCTCGTCCAGGGTGTCCGCGCCGAGCGCGAGCAGGGTGCGGGCCCAGTCGATGGTCTCGGCGACCGACGGCACCTTGCGCAGGTCCATGGCGCGCAGCGCACCCACGACCCGCACCAGTGAGCCGGCCAGTGCCTCGTCCAGCCCCGGCACCTTCAGCCGCACGATCCGCCGCTCCAGCTCCTCCTCCGGGAAGCCGATGTGCAGGAACAGGCAGCGCCGGCGCAGCGCCTCGGACAGCTCGCGGCTCGCGTTCGAGGTGAGGACGACGAAGGGGCGGCGGGTCGCGGTGATGGTGCCCAGCTCCGGCACGGTCACCTGGAAGTCGCTCAGCACCTCCAGGAGCAGGCCCTCGACCTCGACGTCCGCCTTGTCGGTCTCGTCGATCAGCAGCACCTTGGCGTCGTCCCCGCGGATCGCGGTCAGCAGCGGCCGGGTGAGCAGGAACTCCTCGCCGAAGATGTCGGTCCGCGCCTCGTCCCAACTCTCGTCGCGCCCCGCGCTGATGCGCAGCAACTGCTTGGCGTGGTTCCACTCGTACAGGGCCCGGGACTCGTCGACACCCTCGTAGCACTGGAGCCGTACCAGCCGGGCGTCGGTCACCTGGGCCACAGCCTTGGCCAGTTCGGTCTTGCCGACCCCCGCGGGGCCCTCCACCAGCAGCGGCTTGCCGAGCCGGGCGGCGAGGAAGACGGTCGTGGCGACCGCGGGCGACGCCAGATAGCCGGTCTCGGCAAGGCGTGCGGAGACGTCGTCGACGGAAGTGAACACCGGGGGCCTCCAGCTCGGGTGCGGTGCGTACAAGCCCCTATCTAAGCGCTTGTTCACCGCCGCTGTCACGGGAAGGCCGAAGGGAGGGGCGACCGCAGGTCGTCCCTCCCGTCCCGCTTCGGCTCACGCGGCGAGCGTCACCGCCCCCACCGCCGGAGTACGCAGCACCCGCCGGGCCGTCCCCACGCTCGTCCCCAGCGTCACCGCCGCGGACACCGACACCATCGCCAGCCAGACGCCGACGAACTGGTCCGGCAGCACCGCGTCGGTGCGGACCACCGTGAACGGCACCACGCCGGCCAGCGCGGCCACCGTGCCGAAGAACACCCCGGTGAGCGTCAGGATCACGCCCTCGGTGGCCACCACGCGCAGCACCTGCCCGGGAGTCGCGCCCGCCAGCCGCTGCTGCCCGAACTCACGGGAGCGGTACGTCGTCGCCGCGTACAGCGAGTTCACCAGCATCACGCAGACGAACACCGCGATGATGCCGACCACCGTCAGGTTCAGCGTCTCCAGGTTCTTCGCGTCGACCGACTTGACCAGCCCCGAGGCCGCCACCGCGTCGCTCTCCACCGCCTGCATGGTGAGCGTCGCCGTCGACACCGCCGTGAACAGGATCAGCGACACCAGGATCCCGGCGAGGTGCTCGGACCGCTCGCGCAGGTTGCGCACGGCCAGCCAGCCGCTCGGGCCGCTCAGCGGCAGCCGGTTCAGCACGCCCCGCAGCAGCCCGGGCGACAGCAGCGCCAGACCGACCGACAGCAGGATCGCCCCGTAGGCGGGCGGCGCCATCAGCGCCTCGTCCGTCTTGGAGAACAGGAAGGTGGAGCCGGCGCCCGCGGCACCGGTGACCAGCGCGGCGTACGCCAGGAACCGCTTGGCCCCGGCCCGCTCCCTGCTGCCCCGCGTCACCCGCCGCACCGCCAGGAAGGCGGCGCCCGCGGCGGCGAGGAGCGTGATGTCCACGCCGCTCACCAGCGCGATCGGACCGAAGGAGTAGTCGACGGAGTGCGCGACCTGCCCGCTGTCCTGGAACATCTCCAGCAGCGCCCGCCCGCCGAGCATCGCCGGGCCGACCGCCAGCGCGGCGCCCACCAGCGCCACGGCCACCGCCTCACCCACGACCATCCGCTTGATCTGCGCCGGGGTGGCTCCCGAGCAGCGCAGCAGCTCCAGTTCGGCGGTGCGCTGGCGCACGTTGACGGTCAGCGTGGACGCCACCGCGAAGAACACCAGCAGGGTTCCGTAGCCGCCGACGACGCCCGCCGCCGTGCCCAGCGTCTCCGAGCTGACCGCGTCGACGCCGTCCTGCCCGGCCGTGTCGTGCATCGAGTTGAACGTCATGATGATCGCCGCGCCCAGGAAGGCGGACAGCAGCGTCGCGAGGAACCGTCCGGGGCGCTGCCGGATCGACCGAAGGGCCAGTGCCAGCATCGCTCACACCCCCGCCGTCACGTTGTCGCCCAGGTGCGCCAGCCGCTCCGCGACCGCGTCCGGGGTCGGCGCGTCCATCCGCCCCGCCAGCCGTCCGTCGGCGAGGAACACCACCGAGTCCGCGTACGAGGCGGCGACCGGGTCGTGCGTCACCATCACCACGGTCCGCGCGTGCACCCGTACCGCCTCCTGGAGCAGCAGCATCACCTGCCGGGCGCTGCGGGTGTCCAGCGCGCCCGTCGGCTCGTCGGCGAAGATCACCCGGGGCTCGGTGACCAGGGCGCGGGCGATCGCCACCCGCTGCCGCTGACCGCCCGAGAGCTGGGCGGGGCGGTGCCCCAGCCGGTCCCCGAGGCCGACGGTGGTCAGGATCTCGCGGGCCCGCCCGCGGTCGACGCGGCGTCCGGCGAGCTTGAGCGGGAGCACCGTGTTCTGCGCGACCGTCAGCGTGTCCAGCAGGTTGTACTGCTGGAACACGAACCCGACCCGGCCGCGCCGGAACTTGGTCAGCTCCGCCTCGGTGCCCCCGGTCAGCTCCGCGCCGTCCACCCACACGATGCCGCTGTCCGGCCGGTCGAGCCCCGCCGCGCACTGCAGCAGCGTGGACTTGCCCGAGCCCGACGGCCCCATCACCGCCGTGAACGTGCCGCGGCCCAGGCTCAGGGTGACCCCGTCCAGGGCGGTCACGGCGTTCTCCGCGGGGCCGTAGGTCCGGGTCACCTTGACGAGCCGGAGGGCCTCGGGGGCGGGGCCCTGGTCGTGGCCGCCGCGTGTGCGGGAACGGAACATCGTCATCACCTTCCGAGCGGCACGCCCTGTGCGGTGCCTCGTCGAAGACGCTACGGAGCGGCGGGCCCGGCCACACTGGGCGCAGAACCCGTATCGGGGGGTGTACTCAGCGACACCCCGGCGACCTCTGCGTCCGCCCGCCGGCGCCCCCGTACGGGCCACCACAACGCGCCCGCCCCCGTCCGGGACCGATGCAATGGGAAGGTGACCGCACCTCCGGACGACTGTCTCGCGCGCAACGAGTGGATCTGCGGGGAGTATCTGAGCACCCGCCGTGAGATCCTCCTCGACGCCGTGCTCCAGCACCTGGAGCTGACCGCCGCCTCGGTGCTCGTCGCGCTCGTCGTCGCCCTGCCGCTCGCGGTGCTGGCGCGCCGCCGCCGCTGGGCGGCCGGGCCCGTGCTCGCCGTGACCACGATCCTCTACACCATTCCGTCCCTGGCCATGTTCTCCCTCCTCCTGCCGGTGTACGGGCTGTCTGCGAGCCTCGTCGTCGCCGGGCTGGTGCTGTACTCGCTGACGCTGCTGGTCCGCAACATCCTGGCCGGGCTGCGGGCGGTGCCCGAGGAGATCCGGCAGGCGGCGCGCGGCATGGGCTACGGCCCGGTCCGGCTGCTGCTGGCCGTCGAACTGCCGCTCGCCCTGCCCGCCGCGATGGCCGGCCTGCGGATCGCGACCGTCTCCGCGGTGTCGCTGCTGACGGTGGGGGCGATCGTCGGCTTCGGCGGTCTCGGCAACCTCATCTACTCGGGGATGAACACCTACTTCAAGGCGCAGGTGCTGACCGCCTCCGTGCTGTGCGTGGTGATCGCCGTCGCCGCCGACCTGCTGCTGCTCGGTGCCCAGCGGCTGATGACCCCGTGGACCAGGGCGGCCCGCGGATGACCACACTGACGGCGGCCTGGGACTGGCTCACCGACCCCGCGCACTGGCCGGGCGAGAACGGCATCACGCACCGCCTCGTGCAGCACCTCGTCCTCACCGTCGTCTGCCTGGTCATCAGCTGCCTGATCGCCCTGCCGGTCGCCCTGGTCCTCGGCCACCTCGGCAAGGGTGGCGCCCTGGCCGTCAACATCTCCAACGTCGGCCGGGCCGTCCCCACCTTCGCCGTGCTGGTCCTGCTGCTCCTCACCCCCGTGGGCCGCTGGGGCGAGGGCCAGACCGTCGTCGCCCTCGTGCTGTTCGCCGTACCGCCGTTGCTCACCAACGCCTACGTCGGCGTGCGCGAGGTCGACCGGGGCGTGGTGCAGGCGGCGCGCGGCATGGGGATGACGGGGCGACAGATGCTGTTTCACGTGGAACTGCCCATTTCGCTCCCGATGGTGATGAACGGGGTCCGCATCGCCGCCGTCCAGCTCGTCGCGACCGCCACCATCGCCGCCCTCGCGGGCGGGGGAGGGCTGGGCCGGATCATCACCGCGGGGTTCAACCTCGCCAGCACGCCGCAGGTGGTGGCCGGCGCGGTCCTCGTCGCCGCCTTCGCGCTGGTCGTCGAGGGCCTCTTCGAACTCGCCGAGCGGCTGTCCCCGCGGTGGGCGAGAGGCGCGGTATGACCCGGCCGACCGGTGCCCGGCATGGCCCCCGGCGGAGCGGGACCCGACGGGGGCCTGCCCTCACGGTCCTCCTGGTCCTCCTGGTCCTCACCGGCTGCGCCACCGGCCCGTCCCTGGAGGACCGCGGGTCGGTCACCGCGCCGCCCGGCGACAGCCGGCAGCTGACCATCGGCTCCGCCGGATTCACCGAGAGCGACCTGCTGGCCCAGATGTACGCCCTGCTGCTGAGCGACGCCGGGTACGAGGCGTCGCTGATCACGGTCGCCAACCGCGAGCTGTACGAACCCGCCCTGGAGTCGGGGCAGATCGACGTCGTCCCCGAGTACGCAGCGACCTTCGCCGACTGGCTGAACGCCAAGAGCCGCGGCGCCGACGCGCCCCCGGTCGGCTCGCCCGACCTGGACACCACGATGCGGGCGCTGCGCAGGCTGGCCGCACCGCGCGGACTCACCGTCCTGGACCCCGGCCGGGCGGTGGACCAGAACGCCTTCGCGGTGAGCGGGTCCTACGCCCGCCGACATGGTCTGAAGACTCTCAGCGACCTCGGGGACTCGGGGCTCAAGGTGCGGCTCGCGGCGGGCGACGAGTGCGTGGAGCGGCCGTACTGCGCGCCGGGACTGCGCGAGACGTACGGCATCGACATCACGGCCGTCGACCCCAAGGGCGTCGGCACGACGCAGGCGAAACGGGCGGTGCAGAACGGCGAGGACCAGCTCGTGCTGACCACCACCACGGACGCCACCCTGGACGCCTTCGGGCTGGTGCTGCTCGCCGACGACAAGAAGCTCCAGAACGCCGACTACATCGTCCCGGTCGTCAACCGGGCCCGGGCGGGCGGCAAGGGCGTCACCAAGGCGCTCGACCAGCTCAACGCGGTGCTGACCACGGCCGACCTCGCCGACCTGAACCAGCAGGTGGACAGCTGGCGCCGGCTGCCGGAGGACGTGGCCCGCGACTACCTCCGGGACAAGGGCCTGCTGAAGCGCTGACGGCCCGCGGCACCCACCCCTCAGGCGTCCGCCACCGAGTCGAACGGCACCTCGTCCCGCGGCACCCCCAGCGCGTCCGCGTCCACCGACCTGCGCAGCGCCTCGTGCAGCTTGGCGGGCGTCAGGACGCCCAGGAAGCGCGCCCCGTCCAGGACCGCGACCCAGCCCGCGTCGTGCTGGAGCATCACCCCGAACGCCTGCTTCAGCGGCGCGCCCACCGGCACCCACGCCTTCATCCGGCGCGCGTGCGCGCCGACCGGCCCGTCCGCGCCGAGGTCGTCGACGCCGACCCAGCCGTGCAGTTCGCCCTCGTCGTCCAGGACGACGGCCCACCGCGCGCCCTGCGCCCGCAGCTCCGCGGCGGCCCGCCCGGCCGGCTCGTCCAGCCGCGCCACCGGCGGCTGTTCCAGGTCGCCCGGCTCGATCTCGGTCACGGACAGCCGCTTCAGGCCGCGGTCCGCGCCCACGAAGGAGGCGACGTACGGGGTCGCGGGGCTGCCGAGTACCGCGCCGGGTGTGTCGTACTGCTCGATGCGTCCCTCCCCGTACACGGCGATCCGGTCGCCCAGCCGCACCGCCTCCTCGATGTCGTGCGTGACCAGCAGCACCGTCTTGCGCACCGCGGCCTGCATCCGCAGGAACTCGTCCTGCAACTGCGCCCGCACCACCGGGTCGACCGCCCCGAACGGTTCGTCCATCAGCAGCACCGGCGGATCGGCGGCCAGCGCCCGCGCCACGCCGACCCGCTGCCGCTGCCCGCCGGAGAGCTGGTCCGGATAGCGCGGCCCGAACTGGGCCGGGTCCAGGCCCACCAGGTCCAGCAGTTCGGCGGCCCGCTCCCGCGCCTTCGCCCGTTTCCAGCCGACCAGCGCCGGCACCGTCGCCGTGTTGTCGAGCACCGTCCGGTGCGGGAAGAGCCCCACCTGCTGGATGACGTACCCGATCCGCCGCCGCAGGCGCACCGGATCGACACCGGCCACGTCCTCGCCGTCCACGAGGATGCGCCCCGAGGTCGGCTCGATCAGCCGGTTGACCATCATCATCGTGGTCGTCTTGCCGCAGCCGGACGGGCCGACGAGCGTGACCAGCTCGCCCTCGGCCACCTCCAGACTCAGGCCGTCTACGGCCGTCGTCCCGTCCGGGTAGCGCTTGGTGACGTCCTCGAACCGGATCATGACCTCACGCTAGACGCGGGCCCGGCCCTCCGCTCACCGGTGACGTCCCGTCGGAGGATGAACGGTTCAATCCGGTTTTGAAAAGTTTCAAAAGTCGTCTGAAGCGCAGCAGTCGAAATATTTCGGTTCGACCCGTGGACACTTGTCAGAAGTGTCACTAGGTTCGCCGTCGTTCGTTGTGAATCGATACAACTCCCCGAGAAGACCGACGGCCGAAAGGGATGACGGCATGGAGGACGGAGTGCACGGAGAGCACGAGGAGCGCACCACGGTGCGGCGCAGAACGGTCCTGGCCACCACGCTCGGCGCACTGCCGGCGGTCATGGCCTACCAGACGGGCGCCGCGCTCCCCGCCACGGCCGCACCGGCCGAGGCCCCCGCGGCCGGGGCGGCACCTCGGTGACCGGCCTCACCACGGAACACCGCACGAACCCGCTCGGCACCGACGCGCCCCGCCCGCGCTTCGGCTGGCGCACGCACTCCACCGCCCGGGGCCGCCGGCAGACCGCGTACCGGATCCTGGTGGCCACGGACCCACGCCGCCTCGCCGCCGGACGCACGGACGTGTGGGACAGCGGCCGGGTCACCTCGCCCGACTCGGTGGCCGTGCCCTACGCGGGGCCCGGACTGCGCGCCGCCACCCGCTACCACTGGACGGTGACGGTCTGGGACGAGCACGGCCGCGCCCGCACCGCCCCCGCCGCCCGCTTCGAGACCGGCCTGCTCGGCACCGACGGCGTCACCCACTGGGACGGCGCCCGCTGGATCGGCATGGCCGGCAAGGAGCCGAACAGCGCCGGCGCCCCACTCCTGCGCCGCCAGGAGCCACTGCGCCGGGCCCGGGTCAGTGAGGCCCGGCTGTACGTCTCGGCGCTCGGCGTGTACGACGCCTACGTCAACGGACGACGCGTCGAGGTGCCGCACGGCGACGCCCGCACCGCCGAACTGCTGACCCCGGGCTGGACCAACTACGACGCCCGGGTCGACTACCTCACCTACGACGTCACCGACCTGGTCACGGCCGACCGGTCGCAGGTCACCCTCGGCGCCGTACTCGGCAACGGCTGGTACAACAGCCGCATCTCCGAGGGCAGCACGTACTACTCGGCGGACGGCAACCCGCTCGCCCTGAAGGCGAAACTGCTCATCCGGTACACCGACGGCACCACGCAGAGCGTCGTCACCGCCCCGGACGACGGCTGGCGGGCCACCGACACCGGCCCCTGGCGCGCCGACGACATCTACGACGGCCAGACCTACGACGCCCGCCAGGAGCTGCCCGGCTGGGCGGCGAACGGCTACGACACCTCCGGCTGGGCCGAGGTCACCGAACACGACCTCGCCGCCCGCTTCCCGGACGCCCAAGTCGTCGCCCACCCCGGCGAATCGGCCCGCATCGTGCCCGAGTGGGACCTGCGCCCCCGCTCCGTCTCCGTCCACACGGGCGTCACCGGTCAGGAGGGCAGCCCGAACGGCAGGGGCCGCGTCGTCGCCGACCCCGCGCGCACCGTCACCGACCCCGACCGCGCCGCCCGCGCGAAGGTCGTCCTGCGACCCGGCGAGACCGCGGTCCTCGACCTCGGCCAGAACATGGTCGGCGTCCCCCGCTACAGCCTGCGCGGCCCCTCCGGCGCCCAGGTCGTCCTCACCTTCGGCGAGATGCTCAACGACTCCAGCGCGGGCGCCGACGGCCCCGAGGGCTCCGTCTACCGGGCCAACCTGCGCTCCGCCAAGGCCACCAGCACCTACGTCCTCAAGGGCGACCCGAAGGGCGAGACGCACCAGGACTCCCTCACCTTCTACGGGTTCCGGTACGTCTCCGTCACCACCACGGCCGAGGTCACGCTCACCGCGCTGACCGGCCGGGTCGCCACCTCCGCCGTCCACGACACCGGCACGGTCACCACCGACGACGCCAAGGTCAACCAGCTGATCAGCAACGTCCGGTGGGGACAGCGCGGCAACTACTTCTGGGTGCCCACCGACTGCCCGCAGCGCGACGAACGCCTCGGCTGGACCGGCGACACCCAGGTCTTCGCCGCCACCGGCCTCTACAACGCCGACGCGGTTGCCTTCCTGAGCCACTTCCAGGACAACCTGATCGACTCCCAGCGGATCTACGGCGTGGACGGCGCCCAGTTCACCGCCGTCTCACCGGGCAACCGCTACAACGCCGCGGAACCGGTCAGCGGCTGGGCCGACTGCGGAGTGATCGTCCCGTGGACGGTGTGGCAGATGACCGGCGACCGGACCGTCGTCGACCGCAGCTGGGAGGCGATGACCCGCTACGTCGACTGGATCCGCGGCCGCAGCGCCGACGGCCACACCGGCCAGGGCGCCCTGTTCGCCGACTGGCTGGCCCCGCAGAGCACCGGCACCCAGCTCATGAGCGACGTCTACTACGGCTACAGCGTGCGCCTGATGGCCCACATGGCCCGCGCCACCGGCCGCGCCGGCGAGGCCGACACCTACGACCGGCTCTTCGCCGGCATCCGCCGCGCCTTCATGGCCGCCTACCTGGACACGGCGGACGGCAAGGTCACCGTCCGCTCCAGCCGCGGCGGCAAACCGATCAACGGCCCCGACCCCGAGGACGACAGCCAGACCGCCCTGCTCTGGGTCCTCAAACTCGGCTTCTACGACACCGAGGCACAGCGCCGGGCCCTCGTCGGCCTGCTCGCGGAGAACATCGGCAACGACGCCGCCTACAAGGAGGCCCACCCCGGCAGCACCCGCGTCCAGTACGCCGAGGACACCCTCTCCGTCGGCTTCCTCGGCGTGAACGTCCTCGCCCCGGTCCTCACCGACGAGGGCCGCGCCGACCTGGCGTACGCGCTGCTCCACCAGAACGCCATGCCGTCCTGGCTGTACTCCGTCGACAACGGCGCCACCACCATCTGGGAGCGCTGGAACTCGTACTCGAAGGAGGACGGCTTCGGACCGGTCGAGATGAACTCCTTCAACCACTACTCCTACGGCGCCGTCATGGAGTGGATGTACGAGTCCATGGCCGGCATCGCCCGCGACCCCGACCACCCGGGCTTCCGGCACTTCCTGCTGCGCCCGCACCTCGACCCCACCGGCCGCATCAAGCACGTCACCGGCTCGCACCGGTCGCCGTACGGCGAGATCCGCAGCGAGTGGACCGTACGGGGACGCACGGTCCACCACCGGGCCGCCGTCCCCGCCAACTCCACCGCCACCCTGCGCCTTCCGACGGCCGACCCGGACGGCGTCCGCGCGGGCCGGACCCCGCTGGCCCGGGTCGACGGGGTGGAGTACCTGGGCACCGAGGACGGCACCGTCTCCTACCGGCTGCCCTCCGGGCGCTACGAGGTGACGTTCCCGCTCGGCTGACCGACCACCAGCACCACCTCCAGGGTGCGCGGACCGTGCACCCCCTCGACCCGGTCCAGCTCGATGTCGCTGGTCGCCGACGGACCGGAGATCCACGTCAGCGGACGGGCCGGGTCGAGGCGTTCGAGGGCCTGCGGGACGGAGGAGACCACCTGGTCGGGCACGCGCACGACGCAGATGTGGTGGTCGGGGACGAGGGTGATGCGCCGGCGCCCCTGGTCGGGCGAGCCGTCCAGCACGATCGTGCCGGTCTCGGCGACCGCGACCGCGCAGCCGGTGACCACGCTGTCCACCCGGTCCAGCTCCGGCGCCGTACTCGCCGCCTCGTCCGGGACCGGGCTCGCCTCCGCCTCCGCCAGCCAGCCCGCCGGCAGGCCCGGCGGCACCACCACGCTCCGCGAGCCGCGCGCCGACAGCAGGCCGGCCAGCAGCGCCGGCAACTCACCGTCCGCACACCGGTGCACGATCGCCCGGTAGTCCGCGAGGTTCTCGGCGAGCAGCTCCACCGTCTGCGCGGTGGTCAGCCGCCCGTGCTCGCGCAGGTAGTCCCGCGCGACGGGCACCTCGTCGGCCGGCACGTCCGCGAGGGCGCGCCGCACCCGGCCCAGGATGCGTTCCCTGCTGCTCACTTCGCCTCGTCCCTTCCGCCGTGCGTGCGCTGCCACCAGTCCCGGAACGGCTCCGGGGGCACCGGCGGCAGATCCCGGCTGCCGCTCCACGCCCGTCCGGGGCCCGGCAGGGTGCGCGGATGGAGACGGCGGCTGCGCGACGCCAGCCGCTGCCCGGTCCGCAGCGCCCCCGGACGGGTGAAGGCCCACCGCGCCGCCCGCATCGCCGCCCGTTCGGCGGCGTGCCCCTTCGCCGGTTTCAGCACGACCCGGTTGCCCTCCCGCACCGCGGGCCCGCCCTGCACCACCCGCTCCCGCAGATGCACCAGCACCTCGGGGATGTCGATGGCGACCGGGCACACCTCGTAGCAGGCACCGCACAGCGAGGACGCGTACGGCAGGGAGGCGTCGATCTCGCTGCCCGTGCCCCGCAGTTGGGGGCTGAGGATGGCGCCGATCGGGCCCGGGTAGACCGAGCCGTAGGCGTGACCGCCCGCCCGCTCGTACACCGGGCAGACGTTCAGGCAGGCCGAGCAGCGGATGCAGCGCAGCGCCTGGCGGCCCACCTCGTCGGCGAGGGTGTCGGTGCGGCCGTTGTCCAGCAGGACCAGGTGGAAGGTGCGCGGGCCGTCCTCGTCGCTGGTCCCGGTCCACATGGAGGTGTACGGGTTCATGCGCTCGGCGGTCGAGGAGCGGGGGAGGGTCTGGAGGAAGACCTCCAGGTCCCGCCAGCTCGGCACGATCTTCTCGATGCCGACGACCGAGATCAGCGTCTCGGGCAGGGTCAGGCACATCCGCCCGTTGCCCTCGGACTCCACGACCACCAGCGTGCCGGTCTCGGCGACCATGAAGTTGGCGCCCGAGATGCCGACCTTGGCCCGCAGGAACTTCTCCCGCAGGTGCAGCCGTGCCGCCTCCGCGAGTTCGGCCGGTGTGTCGGTCAGGCCCTCGGGCGCCGGGCGGCCCCACTCGCTCATCTCGGAGCGGAAGATGTCCCGGATCTCGCCCCGGTTGCGATGGATGGCCGGCACCAGGATGTGCGAGGGCCGGTCCTTGCCCAACTGCACGATCAGCTCGGCCAGATCGGTCTCGTAGGCGTGGATGCCCCGGGCCTCCAGCGCCTCGTTGAGACCGATCTCCTGCGTCGCCATCGACTTGACCTTGACGACTTCACGCTTCTCAGTGTCACTGCCGCCGGTCTCCTCGACCAGCCGGGCGACGATCTCGTTGGCCTCGTCCGCGTCGGCGGCCCAGTGCACCGTCCCGCCCGCGGCCGTGACCGCCTCCTCCACCTGCACCAGATACCGGTCGAGATGGCGCAGGGTGTGGTCCTTGATGCGCTTCCCGGCCTCGCGCAGCTCCGCCCAGTCGTCCAGTTCCGCGACCGCGCGGGCCCGCTTGTCCCGGATGGTGTGCGTGGCGTGGCGCAGATTGCCGCGCAGCGTGGTGTTGCCCACGGCCTCCCGCGCCGCCTCGGGAAAGGCCGGCATCCCCAGATACGTCCCGCTCATACGGCCGCCGCCTCCTCCGTGCTCGCCAGGATCTCCGCGATGTGCACCGGGCGCATGCCCGTGCGCAGCCGCGCCATCGTCCCGCCGATGTGCATCAGACAGGAGTTGTCCGCCGCGCACAGCACGTCGGCGCCCGTCGACTCGGCGTTGCGCACCTTGTCCGCGCCCATCGCCGCCGACACGTCGGCGTTCTTCACGGCGAAGGTGCCGCCGAAGCCGCAGCACTCCTCGGCCCCCGGCAACTCCAGCAGTTCCAGGCCCTTCACCGCCTCCAGGAGCCGCCGGGGCCGGTCGCCCAGGCCCAGGCTCCGCAGCCCGTGGCAGGTCGGGTGGTAGGTCACCGTGTGCGGGTAGTACGCCCCGACGTCCGTCACCCCGAGCACGTCCACGAGGAACTCCGTCAGCTCGTACGTCTTCGGCACCACCGGCGCCAGGGTCGCCGCGAGCGTGTCCCCGCGCCCCTCCGCCCGTGCCCGCTCACCCATGCGCGGATACAGCTCCCGCACCATCGCGCCGCACGAACCCGACGGCGTCACCACCGCGTCGTACTCCGCGAAGACGTCGGCGAAGCGCCGGGCCAGCGGCTCGGCCTCGTGCCGGTAACCGGTGTTGTAGTGCGCCTGTCCGCAACAGGTCTGCGCCATCGGGAAGTCGACGTCGACGCCCAGCCTGGTGAGCAGCCTCAGCACGGCACGGCCGGTGTCCGGATAGAGCGTGTCGTTGACGCAGGTCAGGAACAGGGCGACACGCATCGCGACTCCTCGTGTTCGATCATCGGATGAATGATGGGTGCAGGTTAGTCCGCACGGCGGCGCCGGGGGAGCCCCGGTTCACCGGTCGGCGAGTCGGGCCTCGGCCGCCCGCCAGCGTGCCGTGCCACCGCGCGGCTCGTACCGGGTCAGCGACTGCGTGCGCACCAGCAGCCGCCGCGTTCCGGCGAGATCGTCCACGAGGCCGTGGGCGCGCGCCTGCACGAGGACGTTGCCGAGGGCGGCGGCCTCCGTCGGCCCCGCCACCACGGGCAGCCCGCAGGCGTCGGCCGTCAGTTGGCACAGCAGCGCGTTGCGGGTGCCTCCGCCGACGACGTGCACGACGTCGACCGGGTGCCCGGCGAGCCGCTGGGCGTCCTCGACGGCCCTGCGGTGGGCCAGGGCCAGCGAGTCGAGGATGCAGCGGGTCACCTCGGCGGGCGACGCGGGCACCGGCTGCCCGGAGACGCGGCACGCCTCGGCGATCCGCTCGGGCATCCGCCCCGGCGCCAGGAACGCCGGGTCGCCCGCGTCCACCACCGACCGCAGCGCGGGCACTCGTGCCGCCGCGCGCAGAAGCCCGCCCAGATCGGGCTCGCCCCAGGCCCGTACGCACTCCTGGAGCAGCCACAGCCCCATGATGTTGCGCAGGTAGCGGACCGTGCCGTCCAGCCCCAGCTCATTGGTGAAGTTGGCGGCGCGGCTCTCCTCGGTCAGCACCGGAGCGGTCAGCTCAAGACCGGCCAGCGACCAGGTGCCGGTGCAGATGTAGGCGAACCGCTCGTCCGAGGCCGGTACGGCGGCCACGGCGGACGCGGTGTCGTGCGAGCCGACCGCGGTCACCGGCACGGGCCCAGGGAGTCCCGTCTCCTCCAGCACCTCGGGGCGCAGCAGCCCCGCCGCGTCCCCCGGCCGCCGCAGCGGCGGGAACAGGCCGAGGTCGATCCCCGCCCGGTCCGCCACCTCCCGCGACCAGTCCCGGGTGCGGGGGTCGATCAGCTGGGTGGTGGAGGCGTTGGTCAGCTCCGTGCCCTGCTCCCCGGTCAGCCAGTACGTCAGCAGGTCCGGCACCAGCAACAGCCGCCGGGCGGCCGCGAACCGGTCCGTGCCACGGGCGGCGACGAGCTGGTACAGGGTGTTGAAGGGGGCGTACTGCAACCCGGTCGCCGCGTACAGCTCCCCGGCGGGCAGCGTGGCCCACACCTGCTCCGCGATGCCCTCGGTGCGGGCGTCGCGGTAGTGCACGGGGTTGCCGAGCAGGGCCCCGTCACCGTCCAGCAGGCCGAAGTCGACGGCCCAGCTGTCGACGCCGACCGAGTCCACCGGGCCGCCCGCCCGCAGCCCGTCCAGGACACCGGCGTACAGCGCCAGGATGTCCCAGTGCAGCCCCTCGGGCGTACGGACCGGACGGTTGGGGAAGCGGTGCGCCTCGGCCAGCTCCAGGCTGTCGGGGCCGACGCGGCCGACCATGACCCGCCCGCTGGACGCGCCGAGGTCGACCGCGGCGTACGAGTGCACGGTGCCGCTCCTCCCCGCCGCACCGCTCATCGCAGGAACGCGGCGGCCACGCCGGCGTCCACCGGGACGTGCAGGCCGGTCGTGTGGGTCAGGTCGCCGGCGGTCAGCGCGAAGACGGCGTTCGCGACGTGCTCGGGCAGCACCTCGCGCTTGAGCAGCGTGCGCTGCGCGTAGAACTCGCCGAGCTTCTCCTCGGGCACCCCGTACACGGCGGCGCGCTTGGCGCCCCAGCCGCCCGCGAAGATTCCCGAACCGCGCACCACACCGTCCGGGTTGACCCCGTTGACGCGGATGCCGTGCTCGCCCAGCTCGGCGGCGAGCAGCCGCACCTGGTGGGCCTGGTCGGCCTTGGTGGCGGAGTAGGCGATGTTGTTCGGCCCGGCGAACACCGCGTTCTTCGAGGCGATGTAGACGATGTCGCCGCCGAGTTCCTGCGCGGTCATCACCCGGGCCGCCTCGCGGGAGACCAGGAAGGAGCCGCGGGCCATGATGTCGTGCTGGAGGTCCCAGTCCTTCGCGGAGGTCTCCAGCAGCGGCTTGGAGATGGAGATCCCCGCGTTGTTGACCACCAGGTCGACGCCGCCGAAGGCGAGCACCGCCGCCCTGAAGGCGTCGGCGATCTGCTCCTCCGAGGTGACGTCCACGGTCACGGCGACGGCCCGGTCGGCCCCGCCCAGCTCCTCGGCCACCTGCGCCGCGTTCCCGGCGTTCAGGTCGGCCACGACCACGCAGGCGCCCTCGTCGGCCAGCCGCCGGGCGATGGCCTTCCCGATCCCGCTGCCCGCGCCGGTGACCAGCGCGACCCGCGTCGCCAGCGGCTTGGGCCTCGGCATCCGCTGGAGCTTGGCCTCCTCCAGTGCCCAGTACTCGATGCGGAACTTCTCCGACTCCTCGATCGGCGCGTACGCCGACACCGCCTCCGCGCCGCGCATCACGTTGATCGCGTTGACGTAGAACTCGCCGGCCACCCGGGCGGTCTGCTTGTCCTTGCCGAAGCTGAACATGCCGACGCCCGGCACCAGCACGATCGCCGGGTCGGCGCCGCGCATCGCGGGCGAACCGGGCTCGGCATGCCGGTGGTAGTAGGCGGCGTACTCCTCGCGGTAGGCGGCGTGCAGTTCCTTCAGCCGCGCCACCGTCTCGTCCAGCGGGGCGCTCGGGGGCAGGTCCAGGACCAGCGGCCGGACCTTGGTGCGCAGGAAGTGGTCGGGGCAGGAGGTGCCGAGGGCGGCGAGCCGCGGGTGCTCGGCACGCGCGAGGAAGTCCAGCACCACGTCCGCGTCGGTGAAGTGCCCGACCTGCGGCCGGTCCCGGGAGGCGAGAGAGCGCACGTACGGCGCCAGCGCCGCCGCCCGCTCCCGCCGCGCGCCCTCGGCCAACGCCTCGTACCCCTCGATCACCGGCCCGAACGGCTCGGCCTTCCCGCGCTCCTCCAGGAACCGCTCCGCGGTGCGGATGATGTGCAGCGAATTGCGCTCGCACTCCTCGGAGGTGTCGCCCCAGGCGGTGATGCCGTGCCCGCCGAGCACACACCCGATCGCCCCAGGGTTGGCCTCCTTGACCGCCGCGATGTCCAGCCCCAGCTGGAATCCGGGCCGCCGCCACGGCACCCACACCACGGTGTCGCCGAAGCACTCCGCGGTCAGCTTCTCGCCGTCCGCCGCGCAGGCCAGCGCGATCCCGGAGTCGGGGTGGAGGTGGTCCACGTGCGCGGCCTCGACGAGCCCGTGCATCGCCGTGTCGATGGAGGGCGCCGCACCGCCCTTGCCGTGCAGGCAGTAATCGAAGGCGGCGACCATCTCGTCCTCACGCCCGACGCCCGGGTAGACGTCCTTGAGCGCCCGCATCCGGTCCAGCCGCAACACCGCGAGCCCACCCTCGGTGAGCGTCCCGAGATCCCCACCGGACCCCTTGACCCACATCAACTCCACATCACCCCCCGTGACGGGATCGACCTCGGTGCCTTTCGCGGACGCGTTCCCACCGGCGTAGTTGGTGTTACGCGGATCAGCACCGAGCCGATGCGAACGGGCGAGGAGTGAGGATGCTTCGGCGTGGACAGCCATGTCTTCCAGTCCTTTTCAAACGAGGGAGGGGCAAGCGCGCCCCGTCAGGGGCGCGGGGAACTGCGCGACCAGCCACAACCGGCCCGCAGTCCGCGAACAACACAAACCCGGCAGACGCCTACGCCCCCCACCCGGCCTGCTGTCCACCCACCCGCTCGGCGACGACCTTCTCGGCCCACCCGCAGGCGCGGTACGCCTTCATGGGCTCGGGGTCAAGACCCATCTCCCCCCGCACCTCACGAAGCAACGGACGCACGTCCGTGTTGTACGCATCCATCAGCACGGCGTTCGCCTCAAGAACATCCCCGCCGGCCTGCGCAGCGGCCAGCGCCCCCGCATCGACCAGCAGCGCCTTCGCCGTAGCCTCCTGCACATTCATCACCGACCGCACGATCGCCGGAATCTTCGCCTCGATGTTGTGGCACTGGTCGAGCATGAACGCCACGTCCGACGAGAACCCGCCCCCACGCACCACCTCGTACATGATCCGGAACAACTGGAACGGATCGGCCGCACCGACCATCAGGTCGTCGTCCGCGTAGAAGCGCGAGTTGAAGTCGAACCCGCCGAGCTTCCCCTCCCGCAGCAGCGTCGCCACGATGAACTCGATGTTCGTGCCCGGCGCGTGGTGTCCCGTGTCGACCACGACCTGCGCCTTCTCGCCCAGCTTCAGGCAGTGCGCGTACGCCGTGCCCCAGTCCGGCACGTCCGTCGTGTAGAAGGCCGGCTCGAAGAGCTTGTACTCCAGCAGCATCCGCTGCCCCTCGCCGAGCCGCTCGTACACCTCGGCCAGTCCCTCGGCGAGCCGGTCCTGCCGGGAACGGATGTCGTCCTGGCCCGGATAGTTCGTGCCGTCGGCGAACCACAGCTTCAGGTCCCGCGACCCGGTGGCGTCCATGATGTCGACGCACTCCAGCAGGTGGTCGACTGCCTTCCTGCGCACCGCCGCGTCGGGGTGGCAGATGCTGCCCAGCCTGTAGTCGTCGTCCTGGAAGGTGTTCGAGTTGATGGCGCCGACCCGTACGCCGCGGTCCTCGGCGTGCTTGGCCAGCGCGGCGTAGTTCTCGACCCGGTCCCACGGGATGTGCAGGGCCACGGTCGGGGCGACACCGGTGAACTCGTGCACCTTGGCCGCGTCGTCCAGTTTCTCGAACGGGTCGCGCGGGACACCGGCCTGGGCGAACACCTTGAACCGGGTGCCCGAGTTCCCGTACGCCCACGACGGCGTCTCGACGGCCTGGGTCCTGAGCGCGGCCTTCACCGCGGCGAGCTCGGTCACTTCGGGGCTCCTGTGACGTCGGGTCGTGGCCCGCTGTGCGCACGACCAACTGTGAAACGATTCAGAACGCGAAGTTATGAGCCGCCCGAAGGGGTGTCAACCCTTCCGGCCGACCCCGCTGTCCGTGACTCGGTCGTGACCTTCAGCTATCGCAAGTTTTTCGACCCGGAACCATTGACGTGACATGGCCTCGCTGCCTAACGTCCCCGGCAACCGAGTTGAAACCTTTCACGACGCCGTGAGGGCCGTCCCGCCCGGCGTCGTCGAGGAGCCCCCAATGACCCACCCGTCCGACACGGGTACGGCCCCGGTTCTGGCGCTCAGGGACGTCTCCAAGTCCTTCGGCGCGGTCCGTGCGCTGCGGGACGTCTCCCTGGAACTGTTCCCCGGCGAGGTGCACGCCCTCGCCGGCGAGAACGGCGCCGGAAAGTCGACCCTCATCAAGACGCTCGCCGGAGTGCACCGGCCGGACGCCGGCCAGGTGCTGCTCGACGGCGCGCCGGTCGTCTTCCACGGTCCCGGCGACGCCCGCGACGCCGGCATCGCCGTGATCTACCAGGAGCCCACCCTCTTCCCTGACCTGTCGATCGCCGAGAACATCTTCATGGGCCGCCGGCCCCGGCGCGCCCTCGGCCGCATCGACCACCGGGCGACCCACAACGCCACCGCGGACCTGATGCGGCGCCTGGGCGTCGAGCTGGACCCCGACCGTCCCGCGCGCGGCCTGTCCATCGCGGACCAGCAGATCGTGGAGATCGCCAAGGCCCTCTCGTTCGACGCCCGCGTCCTGATCATGGACGAGCCGACCGCCGCCCTCACCGGCAGCGAGGTGGCCCGCCTCTTCGGCGTCGTACGCAGCCTGCGCGAGCAGGGCGCCGCCGTACTGTTCATCTCCCACCGCCTGGAGGAGATCTTCCGCATCTGCGCCCGCGTCACCACCCTGCGGGACGGCGCCCGGATCTCCAGCGAGCCGCTGGACGGCATGACCGAGGACGACCTGGTGCGCCGCATGGTCGGCCGCGACCTCGACGAGCTGTACCCGAAGCAGGAGGTCCGGGCCGGCGAAGTCGCCCTCAGCGTGCGCCGGCTGACCCGCGAGGGCGTGTTCACCGACGTCTCCTTCGAGGTGCGCCGCGGTGAGATCGTCGCTCTCGCCGGACTGGTCGGCGCCGGGCGCACCGAGGTCGCCCGCGCCGTCTTCGGCGTCGACCGCTGGGACGCCGGCACGGTGGAGGTCGACGGCAGGCCGCTGGTCAACGGCGCCCCGTCCACCGCGATGGCCGCCGGCCTCGCCCTCGTCCCGGAGGACCGGCGCGCCCAGGGCCTGGTGATGGGCATGTCCATCGAGCGCAACATCGGCCTCACCGGGCTCCGCACGACCGTGCGGGCCGGGTTCATGGACCGCGGCGCCGAACGCAGCCGCTCCCTCGACTGGGCCGTCAGGCTCCAGGTCAAGTACGCCCGCATCGCCGACACCGTCTCGACCCTGTCCGGCGGCAACCAGCAGAAGGTCGTCCTGGCCAAGTGGCTGGCCACCGGACCCAAGGTGCTGATCGTCGACGAGCCGACCCGCGGCATCGACGTCGGCACCAAGGCCGAGGTGCACCGGCTGCTGAGCGAACTGGCCGCCGACGGCGTGGCCGTACTGATGATCTCCTCCGACCTGCCCGAGGTCCTCGGCATGGCCGACCGCGTCCTCGTGATGCACGAGGGCCGGCTGGCCGCCGAGATACCCCGCACCGACGCCACCGAGGAGTCCGTGATGGCCGCAGCCACGGGGAGGGCCGCCGCATGACGGTGACCGCACCCGACCAGAGCCCCGTGGCCGACATCCCCCAGGCCGGAGCCACCCGGCTGGTCGACCGCATCTTCAAGATGCGCGAACTGGCCATCCTGCTGGTCTTCCTGGTGATGATCGGCGTCACCCAGGCCGGCAACAGCGAGTTCCTGTCCGAGCAGGGCATCAAGGACCTGCTGCTCAACGCGACCATCCTGGTGCTGGTCGCCACCGGCCAGTCCCTGGTCGTCATCACCCGCAACGTCGACCTGTCGGTCGGCTCCACCCTCGGCATCAGCGCCTTCACCGCCGGCACGTACCTCCAGGGCGGCGGCAACCCCTTCGTCGCCGTGGTCCTGGCGGTCCTGATGGGCGTCGGCTTCGGCCTCCTCAACGGCCTGCTCGTCAGCCTCGGCCAGGTCCCGGCGCTGGTCGTCACCCTCGGCACCCTCTACATCATCCGCGGCATCGACTCCATCTGGGTCGGCTCCCGCCAGATCACCGCGGCCGACCTGCCCGGCGGCTTCGTCGACTTCGGCTCCGGCGGCATCTGGGCCGTGCCGTGGCTGGCGCTGATCGCGGTCGCGGTGCTGGTCGCCACGGCGTACTACCTCAAGCACTTCGGCGGCGGACGCGAGCTGTACGCGCTCGGCTCCAACCCGGAGGCCGCCCGACTGGCCGGCATCCCGGTGCGCAAGCGGATCCTCGCCGCGTACACCTTCTGCGGTGCCCTCGCCGGACTCGCCGGCGCCCTCTACCTGGCCCGGTTCGGCAACGTCGACTCCGGCACCGGCAACGGCTACGAACTGACCGTCGTCAGCGCGGTGGTGGTCGGCGGCGTCGTCTTCACCGGCGGCTCCGGCAGCGTCTACGGCGCGGCCCTCGGCGCGCTGCTGCTGACCTCGATCAACAGCGTGCTGCCCGCGCTCGGGGTCAGCTCCGTGTGGGTGCTGGCCATCAACGGCATCCTGCTCATCCTCGCCATCGCCGTCGACCGGATCGTCGCGCTGCGCGTGGCCAACGCCCTGAAGAAGAGGAACGCCCGCCATGGCTGACAGCTCAATCGCGCGAGCGATCCGCCGGTCCGCCTCCTTGAGGTGGGACGGGGCCGTGGGTGCCCTTCTCATCGTGGTGCTGCTGTTCTCCTTCGGCTTCGTCGACGGCTTCGGCAACGCCCTCAACCTGTCCTTCCTGATCGGCAACACCCTGCCGATCGCGCTCATCGCCCTGCCGATGACCCTGCTGGTCGTCTCCGGCGAGATCGACCTGTCGGTCGCCTCGACCGCGGGTCTGTCCGGCGCGGTGATGGGCGCCCTGTGGAACCAGGGCATGACCATCGAGGCGATCATCCCGATCTGCCTGCTGCTCGGCGTCGTCTGCGGCCTGGTCAACGGGCTGCTGGTCACCCGGCTCGGCCTGCCCTCCCTCGCCGTGACGATCGGCACCCTGGCGGCCTACCGGGGCATCGCGCAGATCGTGCTCGGCTCCGACGCGGTCACCGACTTCCCCTCGCAGTACCTGGACTTCGCGGCCGGCCGGATCGGCGACACGTTCATCCCGTACGCGTTCCTGCCGTTCCTCGTGCTGCTGGCCATCGCCGTGATCGCCCTGCACGCCATGCCGTTCGGCCGGTCGCTGTTCGCGGTCGGCGCCAGCGAGGAGGCCGCGCGGTTCGCCGGGATCCGGGTCCGGCGGCAGAAGCTGATCCTTTTCACGCTGACCGGGCTGATGTCCGCGCTGACCGGGGTCTTCTGGGCGCTGCACTACGCGAGTGCGCGGTACGACAACGCCATGGGGCTCGAACTGTCCGTCGTCGCGGCCGTGTTGCTGGGCGGGATCGACTTCGACGGTGGGAAGGGCACGTTGGGCGGCGCGATCGCCGGGGTGTTTCTGCTCGGGGCGTTGCAGAACGTGATGAGTCTTCAGGACGTTTCCGCGCAGTCGCAGATCGTCGTGACCGGTGTGCTGCTCGTGCTGTCCGTGTTGGGGCCTCGGGTCGCGCGGCAGGTCTCGATTGCGAGGGCGCAGAGGCTGACGTCCTAGCGCCATGTACTGAGGCTGCGGGCCGTCTGTGGCTGGTCGCGCAGTTCCCCGCGCCCCTGACGGGGCGCGCTCCGCTCACCCTCCCTCAGAAGGAACCCACCATGCGCAAGTCCTCCCTCCGCCGTACCTGCGTCACCCTCGCCGCCGTCACCTCCCTCGCCCTCGCCGTCACCGCCTGCGGTGGCACCACCAAGGAGGACGTCAAGGACGAGGGTGGCAAGGCCGCCACCGCGGGGAAGGCCGATCCGAACGCCGAGACGAAGAAGGGGCTGACCGTCGGCTTCCTGCCCAAGCAGGTCAACAACCCCTACTTCACCGTCGCCGACAAGGGCGGCGAGAAGGCGCTGAAGGAACTCGGCTCCAGCTACAAGGAGGTCGGCACCTCCAGCGGCACCGACACCGCCGGCCAGGTCTCCTACGTCAACACGCTCACCCAGCAGCAGGTCGACGCCATGGCCGTCTCCGCGCAGGACCCGGGCGCCCTGTGCACCGCGCTCAAGCAGGCCATGAAGAACGACATCAAGGTCGTCACCTACGACTCGGACACCAACCCCGAGTGCCGCAACGCCTTCATCTCCCAGGCGTCCGCCGACGACCTCGGCCGCACCCAGGTGCAGCTGCTCGCCGAGCAGATCGGCAACAAGGGCGAGATCGCGATCCTCTCCGCCGCGCAGACCGCGACGAACCAGAACGCCTGGATCGAGATCATGAAGGACGAGCTGAAGGACCCGAAGTACAAGGACATCAAGCTGGTCACGGTCGCCTACGGTGACGACGACGCGCAGAAGTCCTTCCAGCAGACCCAGGGCCTGCTCCAGGAGCACCCGAACCTGAAGGGGATCATCTCCCCGACCACCGTCGGCATCAAGGCCGCCGCCCAGTACCTGTCCGGCTCCAAGTACAAGGGCAAGGTCAAGCTGACCGGCCTCGGCACGCCCAACGACATGCGCAAGTACGTCAAGAACGGCACCGTCGAGGCGTTCGAACTGTGGGACCCGGCCAAGCTCGGTGAACTGGCCGCGCGCACCGCCGTCGCCCTGTCCTCCGGGCAGATCACCGGCAAGGAGGGCGAGACCTTCAAGGCCGGCGCCATGGGCGAGTACACCATCGGCAAGGACGGCGTGATCAACCTCGGCAAGCCGACCGTCTTCACCGCCGAGAACGTCGACCAGTACAACTTCTAGCCTCCACCTCGCGTACGGGAGCGGTACTTCATGCGACGCGTCTGTTTCCTGCTCAAGGTCCGCCAGGACCGCATCGCGGAGTACCGCGAACGCCACGCCGCCGTGTGGCCGGAGATGTGCGAGGCGCTCTCCGCCACCGGCTGGCACAACTACTCGCTCTTCCTGCGCGACGACGGCCTGCTCGTCGGCTACCTGGAGACCGAGGACTTCGCCGCCGCCCGGGCCGGCATGGAGGCCACCGAGGTGAACGCCCGGTGGCAGGCGGAGATGGGGCCGCTCTTCGAGTCCCCGGACGGGACGCGTCCCGACGAGGCGATGAAGCCCCTCACCGAGGTGTTCCACCTCGCCTGAGGAGACTCTTCCCGGGGCGGCGCAGGTAGTGTGAAGGCCCTGCGGCCGCCCACCCGTACCCGGCCCGACCTCGGAGGTCCCTGCCCGATGGCCCATTCCGTGGGTATCAAGGACGTCGCCCGCGCCGCCGGAGTTTCCGTGGGCACGGTCTCCAACGTCATCAACCGGCCCGACACCGTCGCGACCGAGACCCGCGCGCGGGTGCTGTCCGCGATCGACCGGCTCGGCTACGTCCGCAGCGAGTCCGCGCGCCAGCTGCGCGCGGGCCGCAGCCGGATCATGGGGCTGCTCGTCCTCGACATGGGCAACCCCTTCTTCGTCGACGTCGCGCGCGGCGCCGAGCGGGCCGCGCGGGACGCCGGGCTCGGCGTGATGGTCTGCAACAGCGCCCAGAACCCCGGCGAGGAGGCCGAGTACCTGTCGCTCTTCGCCGAGCAGCGGGTCCGGGGCGTCCTGCTCACCCCCGCCGACGCCACCGGCCGCAACATCGAGGGCTTCCGGCGCCACAACATCCCCTTCGTGCTCGTCGACCGGGTCGCCGAGGGCACCACCGAGTGCTCGGTCTCCGTCGACGACGTCGCCGGCGGCGCGCTGGCCGTGGGCCACCTGGTGGACGCCGGACACCGCTCCATCGCCTACGTCAGCGGCCCGCCGGGACTCAACCAGGTGCGCGACCGCCGTACCGGCGCCCTCGCCGCGCTCGCCGAAGCCGGCCTCGGCCCCGACGCGCTGCGCGAGCTGCCCACCGAACGCCTCGACGTCTCCGCCGGGCGCGACGCCGGCGCCCGCCTGCTCGGGCTCGCCGACCGGCCGACCGCCGTCTTCTGCGCCAACGACCTGCTCGCCCTGGGCGTCCTCCAGGCCCTGTACGCGGCGGGGGTGAGCGTCCCCGACGACCTCGCCATCGTCGGCTACGACGACATCGAGTTCGCCGCCGCGGCGGCCGTCCCGCTCACCTCCGTGCGCCAGCCCGCCGTCACCATGGGCGCGATGGCGGCCGAGCTGCTCCTGGAGGAGACGGAGCTGGACGGCACCGACCGGACCCACCCGCACCGCAGGGTCGTGCTCCAGCCCGAACTGGTGGTGCGGCGCTCCAGCCTCGCCGCCCGCTGACCGGCCGTCCGGCACGATTTCATGATCCCGGGGGTCGGCCGCCGCAAGACCGTGTGCTGAACTGGGACACGGCCGAGAAATCCGACCGTCACATCCGTCCGTCCCGGGAGCCCCGTTGAGCGTCAGCTACCGCCAGCCAGGTGTCGTCCTCACCGACCGCCGTTTCACCGTGCCCCTCGACCACCGCCACCCCGCCGGGGAGACGATCGAGCTGTACGCGCGCGAGGCCGTCGCGAGTGACATGGCGCACCAGGACCTCCCGTGGCTGGTCTACCTCCAGGGCGGTCCCGGCTTCGGGGCGAACCGTTTCATCGGCCGTCCCGCCTGGCTCGGCCGGGCCCTCAAGGAGTTCCGCGTCCTGCTCCTCGACCAGCGCGGCACCGGCGCCTCCACGCCCGCCAACCGCCAGACCCTCCCGCTGCGCGGCGGCCCGGCCGAGCAGGCCGACTACCTCACCCACTTCCGCGCCGACGCCATCGTCCGCGACTGCGAGGCCATCCGCCCCCAGGTCACCGGCGGCGCCCCCTGGACCGTCCTCGGCCAGAGCTTCGGCGGCTTCTGCACCGTCGCCTACCTGTCGCTCGCCCCCGAGGGCCTGAGCACCGCCCTGATCACCGGCGGCCTGCCCTCCCTGGACGCCCACGCCGACGACATCTACCGGGCCGCCTACCCCCGTATCGAACGCAAGGTCGCCGCGCACTACGCCCGCTACCCGCAGGACGTCGAACGCGCCCGCCGCATCGCCGACCACCTGCTCGGCCACGACGTGGTCCTGCCAGGCGGCTACCGGCTGACCGTCGAGGCCTTCCAGTCCCTCGGCATCCTGCTCGGCGGCAGCGAGGGCAGCCACCGCCTGCACTTCCTCCTGGAGGACGCCTTCGTCCGCACCCCGGGCGGACACGAACTGTCCGACGACTTCCAGGAACAGGCGCAGGGCCTGCTGTCGTACGCCGGCCACCCGCTGTACGCCCTCGTCCACGAGGCCATCTACGGCCGGGACGCCCGCCCCACCGACTGGTCGGCCGAGCGGGTCCGCGCCGAGTTCCCCCGCTTCGACGCCGCCAAGGCACTCGCCGGCGACGAACCGCTGATGTTCACCGGCGAGTCGGTCCACCCCTGGATGTTCGACTGCGACCCGGCGCTGCGCCCGCTGCGCGAGACCGCCGGACTGCTCGCCGCCCGCACCGACTGGACGCCCCTGTACGACCCCGCCCGCCTCGCCGCCAACGAGGTACCGGCCGCCGCGGCCGTCTACCACGACGACATGTACGTCGACACCGCCCACGCCCTGTCCACCGCCCGCGCGGTCCGCGGCCTGCGCACCTGGGTGACCGACGAGTTCGAGCACGACGGCGTACGGGCCGGCGGCCCCCGCGTCCTGGACCGGCTGCTCGCGCTGGCCCGCGACGAGACCTGAGCGGAGCCCGGCCGAATATCCGGGTGGGGGGCCGGTGGCGCGGGTTAGTGTGCGGGCATGACGGAGCCGACGATCACGCAACTGGAGCCCATGCCCGGCGACTGGAGCCGCGCCCTCGCCGTCGTCGCCCACCCGGACGACCTGGAGTACGGCTGCTCGGCGGCGATCGCCGGCTGGACCGACGAGGGCCGCGAGGTCGCCTACCTGCTCGCCACCCGGGGCGAGGCGGGCATCGACACCATGGCGCCCGCCGAGTGCGCCCCGCTGCGCGAGCGGGAGCAGCGGGCGAGCGCCGCGGTCGTCGGGGTGAGCGAGGTGGAGTTCCTCGACCACCGGGACGGTGTCATCGAGTACGGCATTCTGCTGCGCCGCGACATCGCCGCCGCGATCCGCCGCTACCGGCCCGAGCTGGTCATCACCCTCAACCACCGGGACACCTGGGGCGGCGTCGCCTGGAACACCCCGGACCACGTCGCCGTCGGCCGCGCCACGCTGGACGCGGCGTCCGACGCGGGCAACCGGTGGATCTTCCCCGAGCTGACCGAGCAGGGCCTCGAACCCTGGGACGGCGTGCGCTGGGTCGCGGTCGCCGGTTCCGCCTCGCCCACGCACGCCGTGGACGCCACGCCGGGACTGGAGCGCGCGGTGCGCTCGCTGCTCGAACACCGGACGTACATCGAGGTGCTGACCGAGGAGGACCCGGAGACGTACGTGCGCGGCTTCCTCACCGGCTTCGCCCAGTCCGCGGGGGAGCGGTTCGGCGGAAAGCCGGCGGTGACCTTCGAAGTCTTCGGGCGGTAGCGGCATGGCGGGGGAGTGGGGCGAGCCGGGGCAGGGGCGTCTCGCCGAGCGGTTCGAGGAGCACCGGGGGCAGTTGAAGGCGGTCGCCTACCGCATGCTCGGTTCGGCGGCCGAGGCGGAGGACGCCGTGCAGGAGGCGTGGCTGCGCCTCGACCGCACCGGCGCGGGCGGCATCGAGAACCTGGGCGCCTGGCTGACCACGGTGACCGGCCGGGTCTGCCTGGACCTGCTGCGCTCGCGGACCGCGCGCCGCGAGGAGCCGATGGCCGAGGGCTTCGACACCTTCGTGCCGGACCCGGTGGTGCGGGCGCTGCCGCAGGCCGACCCGGAGCAGGAGGCCCTGCACACCGACTCGGTGGGCATCGCCCTGCTGGTGGTGCTGGAGACCCTGGAACCGGCCGAGCGGCTGGCCTTCGTGCTGCACGACATGTTCGCCGTGCCCTTCGACGACATCGCGCGGATCGTCGAGAAGAGCCCGGCCGCCACCCGGCAGCTGGCCAGCCGGGCCCGGCGCCGGGTGCGGGACGCCACCCCCGCCGCCGACCCGGACCTCGGCCGGCAGCGCCGGGCGGTCGAGGCGTTCCTCGCCGCGAGCCGTGCCGGGGACTTCGAGGCGCTGGTGTCCGTGCTCCACCCGGACGTGGTGCTGCGCGCCGACGCCGGTGCGCTGGCCAGGGGCCCGGCCGCGTCGAAGGTCGCCACCGGCGCCCGGACCGTCGCCACCGGTGCCTTCCACTTCCGCCACCTCGCGGGGGCGGCACGCGTCGTCCTGGTCAACGGCGCGGTGGGCACCGTCGCCGTCTCCGAGGGACGTCCGCGGTCGGTCACGTACGTCACCGTCGTCGACGGGCTCATCACCGGCCTGTACATCCTGTCCGACCCCGAGCGGCTGGCCCGCCTGGACCTGTCCGCGCTGGAGACCTGACCGGGGCCGGGGGCCGTCGGCGCGGGGGTGTGCCGACGGCCCGTATCCTCGGTGACATGCGAGAACACACGGTGGACCGGGCCGCGCTGCGCGCCGACTGCGGACAGTGCTTCGGTCTGTGCTGCGTGGCACTCCCGTTCGCCCGCTCGGCGGACTTCGCCATCGACAAGGACGCGGGGAAGCCCTGCCCGAACCTCGGCACCGACCACCGCTGCGGCATCCATGCCGAGCTGCGGGACCGCGGCTTCACCGGCTGCACGGTCTACGACTGCTTCGGCGCCGGGCAGCAGGTCTCGCAGGTCACCTTCGGCGGACAGGACTGGCGCACCGGCCCGCCGGAGCGCGCCCGCCTCGTCTTCGACGTCTTCCCGGTCGTCCGTCAGCTGCGCGAACTGCTCTGGTACCTGACCGAGGCACTGACCCTGCCCGCGGCCCGCCCGGTCCACGCCGACCTGCGGCGCGCCCTGGCCGACACCGAGGACCTCACCGGCCGGACCCCCGAGGAGCTGGCCGCCCTGGACGTGGCCGCGCACCGGCAGCGGGTCAACGTACTCCTGCTGCGCACCAGCGAGCTGGTACGGGCCGGCACCCGCGGCCGGAAGAAGAACCGCCGCAACGCCGACCTGATGGGCGCCCGCCTCAAGGGCGCCGACCTGGCCGGCGCCGATCTGCGCGGCGCCTACCTCATCGCCGCCGACCTCACCGGAGCCGACCTGCGGGGCGCCGACCTGATCGGCGCGGACCTGCGCGACGCCGACCTGACGGACGCGGACCTGACGGGAGCCTTCTTCCTGACCCAGCCGCAGCTCACCGCGGCCCGGGGCGGCGCCGGCACCAGGCTGCCGGACTCAGTCACCCGCCCGGTGCACTGGACAGCGGGCCGCTGACGCGGCGTCCCCGGCGTCCGCGGTGCGTACGGCGCCTTCCGGAGCCGGGCCGGGCGCGCCCGGCCCGGTCCGCCGCTCCAGCCGCAGCCGCAGCCCCTCCGGCATCAGCGTCAGCCGCTCGGTCACCCGCAGCCGGTAACCGGGCTCGGGCCGCAGCTCGTAGCGGCGCAGCAGCAGACCCAGGACCAGCGTCGCCTCGTGCAGCGCGAACTGCCGCCCGATGCAGGCCCGCGCCCCCGTCCCGAACGGCTTGAAGGTGTGCGGGGCGCGCGACCGTACGGCCTTCGCGTCGAAGCGGTCCGGGTCGAAACTCTCGGCGTCCGCGCCCCACACGTCGGGGTCGCGGTGCAGCATCCCGGTGAGCACCAGCGCCCAGGCCCCGCGCCGCATCGGGTACGCGCCGCCCAGCACCGTGTCCTCGCGGGCCTCCCGCGCGAAGGCGGGGGCGGTCGGCCACAGCCGCAGCGACTCGTCCAGCACCCGGCGCGTGTAGCGCAGCCTGGCCACCTGCTCGTAGCCGGGCGCCTCGGTGTCGCCCCAGACGCGGTCCACCTCGTCCCGGACCCGGGCGGCGATCTCCGGGTGCTGGGCGAGGTAGTGCAGGGCGAAGGAGAGCGCGCCCGAGGTGGTCTCGTGCCCGGCGACCAGGAAGGTGATGACCTGCCTGCGGACGTTCTCCGGCGACAGCCGCTCACCGGTGACGGGGTGGGTCGTCTCCAGCATCCGGTCGAGCAGGTCGCCCGTGCCGCCCGCGCCGCCGGCCGCCCGGCGTTCGCTCACCAGATCGTCCACGGTGCGGTTGAGGTGGGCGATGTCCGCGGCGTTGCGGCGGCTCGCGTCGCGCAGCAGCCAGGGGGCGAGCGGCGCGGGCACCGTGTTGAGGCGCTGGGCGTAGGTGAGCGTGCCCACCATCGCGGAGACGAAGGGGTGCGGGCGGGAGCGCTCGAAGGACCCGAAGTCGTGCCCGAACCCGGTGCGCGCGATGGTCTCCAGCGTCAGCTTGGTCATGTCGCCGGGCACGTCCACCGCCCGTCCCGCCGCCCGGGCCCGGTCCCAGTGGTCGGTGAGCCGCCCGGCCACGTCCAGCATCATCACGTGGTACCCGGCCATGGCCTCGCGGCTGAAGCCGGGCGCCAGCACGTCGTGCGCGAGCTGCCAGTTGGGCTCGTGGTTGTACGCCGTGAACAGGCCGTCCCCGGCCACCGGCCGCAGGTTGGCCACGCCGAGCCCCACGTGCTTGGCGAAGCGCGTCTCGTCCGCCAGGTCGGCGGCGAGCGCGGCGCCCCACACGAACACGAACTCCTTGCCGAAGGCCCGCCGCCGGAAGATCGGCCCCAGCTGCCGCGCGTACCGCAGCGAGTCCTGCATCGGCGTGCGCCGGCTCGCCCCGATCACGTCCCCCAGCAGGGGGACGCGGTACGGCGGGCGGGGTATGCGGCGCAGTTCGGGCCAGCCCAGCTCGGCGCTGCGGAAGCCCTTCGGCAGGCCGTCCCGGGCCGTCTCGTTCGTCGTCCGGGCCATGCGCGATCTCCCTTGACGCGGCGGCGTGTTGCCCACGCGGGGCAAGCGTGTTGTACATGGATTCAATAGCGGCTCCCAGTCTCGTCCCGTTGTTGAACCGGCGTCAAGTAAGGTGCGGGCATGGCCGCGAAACAGGGCGAGCGCACACGCCGCCGGCTCAGCACCGGCGAGCGCCGGGAGCAGTTGCTGTCGGTGGGGGCGCGGCTGTTCTCGGAGAGCCCGTACGACGAGGTCTGGATCGAGCAGGTCGCCGAGATCGCCGGGGTCTCCCGGGGGCTGCTGTACCACTACTTCCCGAACAAGCGGGATTTCTTCGCGGCGGTCGTCGAGCGCGAGAGCGAGCGCATGCTGCGGATGACGGCGGCCGTGCCGGGGGTTCCGGTCCGCGAGCAGCTCACCGCGGGGCTCGACGCGTACCTGGAGTACGTCCGCGCCCACGCGCACGGCTACCGCGCCTTCCATCGCGCCGACGCGACCGGCGACCAGGCGGTGCGCCGGGTCTACCGGCAGGCGCTCGCCGCGCAGGAGCGGCAGATCCTCGCGGCCCTGGCCGCCGACCCGGAGTTCGGCCCGGCCTTCGAGGAGCGCGGCGACGTGCGGCTCGCGGTGCGCGGCTGGCTGGCGTTCACCACCGCGGTCTGCCTGGAGTGGCTGCGGGATCCGGAGCCCGCCCGGGAGCAGGTGCGCGACCTGTGTGCGCGGGCGCTGCTCGGCGCCATCGCCCCCTGAGCGCCCGCGTTGCACTTCGGAACGCGCCCCCGGGCCGCTGAAGTGCGCCGTCCGGCACGCTGAAAAGGTCTCGCAAAGATCACGCGTCCTGGTTGGCGCACGCCCCGAACTCCGATAGGTTAGGTGAGCCTTACCTAATGAATTGATGACGGAGGTTGAGGATGGGTGACAGCCACGCCTGGACGGCCGCGCCTGCCGCGGCGGAGCAGGCCCGCTCCGTACTCGCCGCCGCCTGGTCCTGCGCGGTGACTGCGGAAGGCGGCCGCGAGGAGTTCGTCGGCGCGCACACGGTCGGCGACGACGGCCAGGTGTTCCTGCACGTGCCCGAGGACAGCGCCCTGCTCGCGGCGGCGATCTGCGCACCCCGCGGAGAGCCGTCCGCCGTGCTGGAGTTCGCCGACGTGGCGCCCGTCCCGGTGCGGGGCCGGATCAGGGCCCGGCTCTGGCTCGCCGGCTGGTTCGCCGTGGCGGACGGGCACTTGGCGTTCCGGCCCACGCGTGTGGTGCTGCGGCGGCCGTCCGGTGCGGTGGTGGTCGACCTCGACGAGTTCGCCGCCGCCGAGCCCGACCCGCTGGCGCTGGCCGAGGCCCGGCTGCTGACCCACCTCGCCGACTGCCACGGCGACGCGGTGGAGCGGCTGACCCGGCTCGTCGAGGCCGACAGCCTGCACGGCGCGGTCCGGGTGCGGCCGCTCGCCGTCGACCGGCACGGGCTGACCCTGCGCATCGAGCGCGCCCGCGCCCACGGCGACGTACGCCTGCCCTTCCACGCGCCGGCCGACGACATCGGGCAGCTCACGGAGCGGGTGCACGTGCTGCTGTCGCAGGCGAGCGCCGCCTCCTGCCCCCGGGCCCTACAGCGGCAGCGCACAGACGGCGACGGGTGAGGCGAACGGCTCCCCGGCGGCCTGCAGTTCTCCACCGCCGGACACGCGGAACACGCTGACGGTGCCGGACCTCTGGTTCGCCGCGAAGAGCAGCCCGCCGTCCGGGGAGAAGGCGATCTGCCGCGGGAAGTCGCCGCCCACCGGCACCGTGCCGAGCAGCCGCAGCCGGGCGCCGTCCGCCTCCACCGCGTAGCGCGTGAGGCTGTTGTGCCCCCGGTTGGCGAGGAAGGCGTGCGAGCCGTCGGCCGTCACCAGGATCTGGGCGGGGTGATTGGTGCCGGACCCCGTGCCCGTGGACTGCGCCTCGCCGATGGTCAGGCGGCCGGTCCCGGGGTCGTAGGCGCAGACCGCGACCGTGTCGTCGACCTCGTTGGCGAGGTAGGCGTGGCGGCCGCCGGGGTGGAAGGTGAGATGGCGGGGCCCTGCTCCCGGCCGGGTCCGGACCCGCGCGACCTCGGTGAGCGTGCCCGACGCCTCGTCCAGCCGGTAGGTGTACACGGTGTCCGTGCCGAGGTCCACGGCGAGGACGTGGCCACCGTCGGGAGCGGTGACGATCTGGTGCGCGTGCGGCCCCTGCTGTCCGGGGCCGGGCGGGGGAGCGGAGTGGGTCACCAGGTCGGTGCGCTCCCCTAGCGCGCCCGAGGCGTCGATCGGGTGCACGGCGACGCTGCCCGAACCGTAGTTGGCACTGAGCAGCCAGCGCCCGCCCGGATGCACGGACAGATGACAGGGCGCGGCGCCTCCGGTGCTCCTGCTGCCCAGGACCTTCCGGTCGGACAGCCGGACGGCGGTCACCGCCCCCTCCTCGCGCTCGCTCACCGCGTACAGGGTGCGCCCCTCGGGATGCGCCGCGAGATACGAGGGATCGCCGACGCCGGTGAGGACGCCGCGGCCGGTGATCCGCCCGGTGCGGGGGTCGTACTCGGCGAGTCCGACGCCCTTGCCGCCGCCCTCGGCCGACGTGTACGTGCCGATGTACAGCGGGCGCGGGCCGGTGGAGCCGCCCTGCCTGCCCGAGGCGCCCGCGCTCGCTCCCGGCGCCGTGGGTGTCGGCGAGGACGCCGGTGACGACGGGTCCGGCGCGCCGCCGCACCCCGCCGCCACGGGCAGCGCCGCCGCCGCGCCGGCCGTCCGCGCGAGCAGCCCGACGAACCGCCGCCTGCTCCAGCCGTCACCACTCACGCACGTACTCCTCGTATCGCTCCCCGTGGCTCTCCCACCGTCCTGCCGCCTCCTACCAGTCCCCGTCCTCCACCGGCTTGCCCTGCGCGTCCTTCAGTGGCCGGACCTGCTGCTGCCCCGGTGCCTGCCACGGCTCGTGGTCGTCCCCGAGCCACTCGCCGACCGGCTTGACGTCCCGCAGCGGCTCGGTGGGGGCGAGGTCGTGGGCGTCCTGGTCGTAGTAGTCGTACCAGGGCAGGCCCGCCTGTGTGTACGCGGCCCGGTCCACCGGGGACGGCGGCGGCTCCTCGCCCGTGACGCGCCGCCACTCCGGCGGCGTCACCAGGTGCACGAAGACCCGGCCCGCCGGGCTGTCGGCCCAGTGCTCCAGGGGCCGTTCGTCCCGGTACACCTCCTGGCGCATGGACCCGCCGACGCCCAGCCCCATCGCCGGGGCGGACCGGGACCGGGCCGCGCCCCCGTAGGCGGCGGCCGCGCCGGGGGCGGCCGGAGCCGGCATCGCCGCCCCGAAGGCCCCGCCGGGAGGGGCCGCCCGGCGCGCGAACTCGGCGCGCCGCCGCTCCGCCTCCCGCCACCGCTCCAGTTCCCGGTCGTTGAGACGGAAGTCCTGCAACTGGACTCCGCCCCAGACCTCCTCGCCGGTGACCTGGCCCTCGACGGTCGCCCCCATGCCGAGCGGCACCGCCACGAACTGCCGGACCGTGCCCTTCCCGGAGTTGATGCCGTCCAGCCAGGGCTGGCGCGGAAGGACCACGTAGTTCTGCGGATCGCGGGAGAGCCGGCCGCTCCAGGGCCTGCCCGAGACCGCGCACACCTTGCCCACCCCGACCTGGAGCGCGGTGGGCTCCCTCGTGCCCGCGAAACTCAGCCACATGGCCTCCCGCAGGTACACCGGCAGCATCACGCCGCCGCGGGCCCGCCAGGACTCGGGGACCGTGTCGGCGTAGTCGGCGACGCGGCGGACCGGGAACTCGCCGAGCCCGGGCGGCAGCGGGTGGGTGCCCTGCTCGGGCAGCCGCAGGGTGCGGATGAACCGCACCACCGCGCCGCCCGGCAGCAGCAGCCGGTTCCCGTCGATCCGCACGCTGGTGCCGGTCATCCGTACGCCCCCTCGTCGTCGTCCGCTCTTCCTCAAGGGGAACGTCGCGCGGCGCCGCCGCGGTTCCGCTTCCGCAGCACCGCCCGTCCCCGGTCCCGCAGCCGGGTCAGCCGCGGCATGCGTTCGCGCAGCTCGCGCGTGTGCCGGTCCAGTTCCTCCAGGAGCCGTCGCGAGCGGTGCTCGGTGTCCATCTCGTCGATGATCCGGTCGACCTCGGCCAGCACCGCGCCCCGCAGCTGCCACTGCCGGGAATCGCGCCTGACCTCCTCCAGGAGCAGGTCGGCCAGCCGGTCCCGGGTGGCCGCCGCCTGGCGCAGCTCGCTGGAGAGGCGTTCCTCCGCGGACTCGGCGTTCTCGCTGGCGCTGGTGGTGACCAGCACCGCGAAGCTCACCACGGCGTCGGCGATCTCGGACAGCAACTGCTGGATGGTGGCGCCCGTCTCCGGCGGGAACAGGGGCTCCGGCTCACGTTCCTTCGCGAGGTCGGTGAAGCTGCGCGCGAGGACGCGCATGACGACCGTGCAGATCTCCAGCGTGTCCAGACCGGTGCGCAGCACCACCCGGTGCAGCAGCCCCTCCCGCACCCGGGGGTTGAACCGCAGACTGTCCTCGGCCTGCCGCAGGTCCTCGTCCACCTCCCCGATGTCGTGGTCCAGCCGGCGCGCCTCGTGCAGCCGGGCCGCCGCCTCGTGGAACGGCGTGCTGTCCGCGGCCTCCTCGCCCATACGCAGCATCAGCTGGCGCACCCGCCGGGCCAGTTCCTCGATGGACTCGCCCGCCTGCTCCACCCACACCGGAGGGGCGAGGACCAGGTTGAAGGCCAGTCCGACGATCGCCCCGATCAGCGTCTCCACCACCCGGGCCCACGCGAGGCTGCCGTGCGAGGTCACGCCGAGGACCAGCATCGCGCTGATGGCCACCTCGGCGACGAACTCGTGCGCCCGCACCAGATGCCCGACGCCCAGCGCCGCCACGATCAGCAGGGCAAGGCTCCACCAGCTCAGCCCGACCAACTGGCTGAAGGCGATGGCCACCAGCACACCGGCCACCACGGCGTTCACCCTGCGGATGCTCATCTTGAGCGTGGCGTACAGCGTGACCTGGACGACCAGCAGCGCGGTCAGGGGCGCGGTGAGCGGTGCCGCCGACTTGTCCGGGCTCAGCCGCACCGCGATGACATAGGCGATCGAGGCCGCCGCGGCCGAGCGCAGGGCCTGCACGACCATGGGGTCCCTGAGCCACTTCACCCGCCGCAGAGCCGACTTCGCGGCCTCCCGTACATCACGCATCCTCGGGCTGTTCCCTTCCCCGGGCGCCTCGAACGTGTTCCGGACAGGACGGTAACCGGCCAGAGGGGATGGGAGTGGTTCCCACGCGCCGTGCGTCAGGCGGTCACCTTGGCGAGGAAGGCGGACAGATTGCCCAGGGTCCGGTCGACCTGTTCCTCCAGGGTGAGGCTCTCCTCGAAGCGGGCACCGCTCTGCGACACCTTCCTGCCCCGCAGGTACAGCGAGCAGGCGAGGTCGGTGCACATGTACAGGCCGACCGAGTTGCCCTCGCGTCCGGCCGCCCCTGCCCTGCGCGCCGTCATCAGCGACACGCCGCCCCGGGGGTGGGGGGTCAGGCACAGCGCGCACAGGCTGCGCTGGAAGTATCCGGACCGGGCCTGCTGGAACCGCAGCGACAAGCCGGTCAGGCGTCCGTCCAGGTCCGCGACCAGATAGCTGCGGTCGGGTGCCCCGGGATCCCGCCAGCCGAGGAAGTCGAGATCCTCCCAGGGGCGTTCGCCGAGATCGCGCGGGAGGGGCAGGCGCTTGGCCTCTCCCTTGGAGCAGTTGATGAAAGAGGTGCGGATGTCCTGCTCGACGAGTGCTCTCATGGGGAGCCTCCCCCTTTGGGTGCCGGAGTGGAAACCTAGATGCCCTAGGTTTTCGCCTAGCTTAGATAGCCATTGAGGGGAGGGCCACCGCATTTCGGCGAGCGGGAGTTCATAGCATGAATTAAGGACAGAGGGAAGTCGCGTGCTGCCGCGCGGCAGAGGTATCTTGCACACCGGGCACGGTACGGAGGGAGCCACATGGCGGGGCGGAACGGGCGCACGGTGCGCGACCTGAGAAGGGCCAACCGTACGGCCGTACTCCAGCGGCTCTACTTCGACGGACCGCTCAGCCGCTTCGAGCTGGGCCCGGCGACCGGACTCAGCTCCGGCTCCGTCAGCAACGTCGTCGCCGACCTCGTCGCCGACGGCCTGGTGGAGGAGGCCGGCAGTGTCGACTCCGACGGCGGCAGGCCCCGCACCCTGCTGCGGGTGGCCCCCGCCAGCGGCCACATGATCGGCGTGGACGTCGGCGAGACCCGGGTGCGCGTCGAACTGTTCGACCTGACGCTCACCGAACTCGCCCGCGCCGAACGGCCGCTGACGCAGCAGGGCTACGACGTCGAGGTCATCGTCGGCCACATCCGCGACGGCATCGCCGAGGTGCTGGCCGCGGCCGGTCTGCCGCCCGAGCGGCTGCTCGGCGCCGGGATCGGTGTCCCCGGCATCGTCGAGCACACCCAGGACCGCGGCGCCGTGGTGCATGGTCAGACCATCGGCTGGGACGCCGTTCCGCTGGAGGCCCTGCTGCGCGCCGGTTCCCCGCTCCCCGACACCGTTCCCCATTTCATCGACAACGGCGCCAAGACCCTCGGCCAGGCCGAGATGTGGTTCGGCGCCGGACGCGGTGCCCGCAACGCGGTCGTCGTCCTCTTCGGGTCCGGCGTCGGCGCCAGCCTCGTCACGCCCGAGGTCGAGCAGGGCCGGGCGGTCGAATGGGGGCACCTGACGGTTCGGGTCAGGGGTCGCCGCTGCCGCTGCGGCGCGCTCGGCTGCCTGGAGGCGTACGCGGGCGCCGAGTCGCTGCTGGCCCGCTGGCGGGAGGAGGGCGGATCGGTGCCCGGGGGCGCCGACGAGGAGACCGCCCTGACCACCATGCTCGCCGCCGCCTATCCGCCGGAGGGCGAGGCGGCCGACCCGGTCGCGCTCGCCGTCCTGGAGGAGACCGCCGAGTACCTGGGCGCCGGCCTGTCCGACCTGATCAACCTCTTCCAGCCCGAGCGCATCCTCATCGGCGGCTGGGCCGGCCTCCAGCTCGGCACCCGCTTCCTGCCCGCCGTCCGCCGCCACGCCGTGTCGTACGCGCTGCGCCACCCGGCCCAGAAGGTGACGGTCGACCTGGGGCGGCTCGGCCCGGACGCCGTCACCGTGGGCGCCGCGATCCTGCCCCTGGCCGACTTCTTCGCGCGCGGCGGCCGACGCCCCGAGCCGGCACCCGAATACCCGGTCCCGGCCTGGCGTACGGCGTTGGAGGAGCGGGCGCCGCACTGAGGTTTCGCCCGGTGGCGCGGAGGTACCCGGTGCGGTCGGACGTTCGGGAGCACCGGACGTTCAGGAGCACCGCCGGAAGGAGCGCGCAGTGACCAACCACCGCCAGGAGGCCCCGGGGGAGAACGACGCCCCCGTTCCGCGGGACCTGCCGGACCAGCAGGCCGGTGAAGGCGACGACCCGTGGGAGGCCGCCGCGCCCACGCGTGAGCAGCGCGAGCACCTCCAGAGCGACCGGGCGGACCGCGACGAGGACGCCGACGACGTCCCCGACACGGACGAGGCCGGAACCGGCCGGCAGGGCGCGCCGCACTCGGGCGCCGTACACCCCGAGCACCCGGTGCCCGACGAGCCCTCCGGCTGACGCGAGCGCGCGAGAGGCACGCGGGGGCCGAAGGCACACATGAGGAAGCCCCGACCGCGACGGGGGAATCACGGCCGGGGCGGCTTCGAGGCGTGGGTGCGGATGGCGGTCGCCTCTCGGCGAAAGGCTCCACAGGGCTTCAGCCGAACGATCGTCCCTGTGGGCAAAAGGTGAGGCCCGGGGACACTGTCCCATCCGCACCCACGGTCTCTTCAACGGGGCGCAGGCGGCCGGTGTTCCACCCTCTGTCGCCATTTGGGGTGATGTGTGTCACTGCTCCGGGCGCTCGGGCACGATCTCGGCCCACAGGTTCTCCGCCTGGAGCAGCAGCGTGCCGAGGACCGCGGTCCTGGCCGCCCCCTGACCGGCGTGCTCCCGCAGCCCCTCCTGCAACCGCCGGTGCAGTTCCTCCATGGTCATCTCCGTCTCGTCCCGCGGCCGGGGCTCGGCGGCCTCGCCCAGCAGCCGTGCGGCCTCGGTGTGGCAGGCGTCGCCGATCTGCCGCAGCAGCCGTGCGTACAGGTCCAGCGTCGGCCCCTCGGGCGGGGCGGGGGTGCGGTGCTCGTCGCAGGCGACCGCCAGCGTCCGGGTCAGCGCCGTGATGTTCCCGGTGACGCGGCTCCAGCGCTGGTCCTCGTCCTCCGGCGGGACGATGCGCGGCACGCGGCGCGGCCCGCGCAGCCGGCCAGGGGTCAGCCGCAGGCTCTCCCTGCTCCAGGACCGCGCCGAGTACAGCGCCTCCAGCCGCCGCTGGAGCCGCGCGGCGTCGCTCGACCAGGCGGCGGCGCTCTGCCCGTCCCACTCGCCCTCGCGCAGACCGTCGGCGAGGGTGTGCAGGATGTCGCCCGACTCCCGGGCCAGCGCCGCCAGGTTCTCCCGTACGTCCCGCAGGTGGATGGGCGGCAGCACGAAGGCGTTGACCGCCACGCCGATGACCGCGCCGAGCGCGGCCTGCCCCACCCGGTGGCCGACCGCCGCCGCCGAGACCGCCGTACCGGACGCCAGGACGAACACCGCGGTGGTGGCCGCGTACACGCCCTGCTGCCCGAACCGTGACCAGTTCGCGATCAGCATCAGCACCGGCAGGGACAGCACCAGCGCCCCCGTGGTGTCGTCCGTGATCGCCTGCGCGGCGGACGCCATGAGGGCGCCCGCGCAGATCGCCGCGAACTGCTGACCGGCCTGCCGCACCGAGCTGTAGACGGTGGCCTGGACGAGGACGAGCGCCACCCACGGCGCGATGAGGGCCATCGGATCGTCCAGCCAGACGCCCGCCACGGTCCAGGCGAGCAGGGCGGCGACCGCCGCCTTGAGGGACTGGACGACCAGGTCGCGTTCGCGTCCCGGTCCCCGCCAGGCGGCCCGGCAGGCCCGTCCGACGGCACACGCCTCCCACCACACCGCGGCCACGGGCCGCCGCCCCCGGAACAGCTCCCGGACCTTACGTGTCACCCCTGTCATACGGCGCCGGGTGTCCGCACGATCTGCCGCCACGCCACCGAGTGAGCCACGACACGGCGCCTCACGCGCCGGTCACGCCGGCCGGTGTACGGCCCTCCCGCGTCCAGGCCAGCAGTTCGTCCAGGGACCAGGTGGTGACCACCCGTTCGGGCGGCACCCCGCACTCCTCCGCCCGCGCGCACCCGTTGATCTGCCAGTCCAGCTGGCCGGGCGCGTGCGCGTCGGTGTCGACCGAGAACAGCACGCCCGCCGCCACCGCCCGGCGCAGCAGCCGCCGCGGGGGATCGAGGCGCTCGGGCCGGCTGTTGATCTCCACGGCGGTGCCGGACTCCGCGCAGGCGGCGAACACCTCGTCCGCGTCGAACTCCGACTCGGGCCGGCCCCGCCCGTTCAGCAGCCGCCCGGTGCAGTGCCCGAGGACGTCCGCGTGCGGGTCGCGCACGGCCTTCACCATGCGGCGGGTCATGGCGCGGGCGTCCATCCGCAGCTTGGAGTGCACCGACACGACCACCACGTCGAGCCGCTCCAGCAGCTCCGGCTCCTGGTCCAGCGAACCGTCCTCGAGGATGTCGCACTCGATGCCGGTCAGCAGCCGGAACGGCGCCCAGGTCTCGTTCAGCCCGGCCACCACGTCCAGCTGTTCGCGCAGCCGCTCGGGGGAGAGCCCGCGCGCCACCGTCAGCCGCGGCGAGTGGTCGGTCAGCGCCGCCCACGCGTGGCCGAGCGCGGCGGCGGTGCGGCCCATCTCCTCGATCGGGCTGCCGCCGTCGGACCAGTCGGAGTGCAGATGGCAGTCGCCGCGCAGCAGCTCCCGCAGCGCCTCGCCGCCCTCCGCGCGCGGGGCCTCCGGCTCGCTCTCCAGCTTCTCCAGGTAGCCGGGCGTCCGCCCGGCCAGCGCCTCGCGTGCCACCTGCGCCGTCTTGGGGCCGATGCCCTTCATCGACTCCAGCGACCCGGCCCGCTCGCGCAGCTCGTCGGCGCTCAGGTCGCCGAGCACCCGGGCGGCGGTGCGGAAGGCGCGGACCCGGTAGGTGGGCGCCTGGGACCGCTCCAGGAGGAACGCGATCCGCTCCAGTGCCTCGACGGGCTCCATCGGCACCTCCTCCCGCGACCTCCTCCGGCACGTCCAGGGTTCCCCAGCGCCCCGGGACCCGCACCCCGGGCCGGTCCGCTCCTCGCTCCAGCGCGTTGCGGCCTACCCTCTAGGCATGACCGAAATCGACAGCCCGCACATCGGCACTCCGCGGATCCTCGTGCTCCGGGTGCAGCCGGGCACGCCTCCGTTCCGGATCGTGGAGATCGACGGCCAGGTCGTCGGTGAGGCCAGGGCCGTCACCGACGTACTGGAGGCCGCGGCGGCCTTCGGCATCACGGTCCACGACCTGGACGACCCGGACGTGGTCCGCTGGGTGGGCGGGGACAAGTTCACCTGGACGGTGCACTAGGTAGGACGGGCCCGGGCCCTTCGGGGGCGACTCAGCCGACCGTCCACTTCTGGTTGGCGCCGCCCGAGCAGGTCCAGATCTGCAGCCGGGTGCCGTTGGCCGAGTTGTTGCCGGTGACGTCGAGGCACTTGTCGGCCTGCGGATTGACGATGTCCCGGGCGGCGGTGACCACCCATCGCTGGGCGGCGCTGCCGTTGCAGTCCCACAACTGGACCACCGTGCCGTCCGCCGTGCCGCCCGCGTTGACGTCCAGGCACTTGCCCAGCGCCCGGATCGTGCCGTCGGAGCCCACCGTCCACCGCTGGGCGGCGGTGCCGTTGCAGTCGTAGAGCTGTACGGGGGTGCCGTTGGCGGTGCCCGCCGCGGCGATGTCCACGCACTTGTCGGCCAGGCCCCGGATCGCGCCGCCGGTGCCTGAGTCGCTCGTCGTCACCGACACGTGGTCCACCACCAGCGACTGCGGGAAGACCGTGGAGGCGTCCGGGTCGCCGGGCCAGTAGCCGCCGACCGCCAGGTTGAGGATCAGGAAGTACGGCCTGTTGAACACCCACTGCTTCCCGCCCAGGTCGGCCGGGGTGCGCCGCTGGTAGACGTTGCCGTCCACCGACCAGGTGATCGAGTCGGGCGCCCAGTCGACCGCGAAGGTGTGGAAGCCGTCCGCGAAGGCCTGGCCGCCCGGCAGGGTGTAGCCGGCGCCGATGCCGCCCGCGCCCGAGTAGCCGGGGCCGTGGATCGTGCCGTGCACGGTGGAGGGTTCGAAGCCGACGTTCTCCATGATGTCGATCTCGCCGGAGTCCGGCCAGTTCACCGGGGTGCCGAGCATCCAGAACGCCGGCCACATGCCCTGCCCGCGCGGCACCTTCATCCGGGCCTCGACGTGCCCGTACTGCGCCGTGAACTTGCCGGAGGTGTTGAGGCGGGCCGAGGTGTACTGGCAGGTGCCGTACCAGCACTGGTAGTTGGCGGGGTTCTCCTTGCGGGCCGTGATGACCAGCTGGCCCTGGCCGTTCAGCGAGGCGTTCCGGTTGCCCGCGGTGTAGTACTGCCGTTCGTGGTTGTTGACGTTGTCGCCGGTCTCGATCTGCCACTTCGAGGAGTCGACGGCCGAACCGGCCGGGCCGTCGAAGGTGTCGGAGAACGTCACGGCGGCGGCCGCGGCGTCGGCGGCACGGGAATCGGGTTCCGCCTGTGCGGGGCCCGATACGAGGGACGCGGCGAGCCCCGCGGACAGGGCGGCGGCGAGGAGACATCTGCGGAGCAGGCGTGGACGGACCACGGCTCTCCCTTCCGTACGGCGCCCCGGGGAGGGGGCGCCGACCGAGGTGGGGGGTTGAGGTGTCGCCTCTTGATTCAAGTAGTGAGATAAGGGGTGGTCAATACCTTGGTACGGACCAGATGGTGCGGAGTGCCGAACGCGGCTCTCAGGTACGGGTCTTCGTCCTGCGGACCTTGCGCGCGTGCACCGCGCGGCTCATCCGCCGGCCCAGCAGCAGGTAACCGATCAGCGCACCGCTGGTGTTGAGGATGACGTCGTCGATGTCGAAGGCCCGCCCCGTGACCAGGGCGCCCTGCGCGAACTCCACCAGCAGCATCACCACCGCGGTCAGCAGCAGCACCTTCAGCAGCCCGCGCGTGCGCGGGGCGACGACCGGGACCAGCACGCCGAACGGCACGCCCAGCAGGATGTTCCCGCCGACCTGCTTGACGGCGTCCCGCAGCGCCGGCTGGTCCAGATAGGCCTTCAGTGAGCGCCCGGGATGCAGGTTGGTGTGCGTCAGCGCCTCGGACGCGGGGGAGGGGTTCAGGGTCAGCCGGGCCAGTACCACGGCGAACGCGACCATGAAGACGAACGCGCACAGTGTCGCCAGCAGGCGCAGCGGCAGCGGGAGCGGGCGCCGTTCGTGCTGGTCGGCGTCCTTGGCCTGCGCCTTGTCGGCGCGGGGGCGTGGCAGGAAACGCAGCCCTGAGGCGGCACGAGCCATTTGATTCCTCCAGTAGTCAACATCCCCGCGTCGCGGAGCTATTACCCCCCGAACCGCCGAGGATGCCCGGCGGTCCGGGGAACCGCTCAGGTCCCGTAGGCCACCCGCACCTCCTTGAAGCCGAGGGAGCGCAGCAGACCCTGGAGCATCGCCGTGGTGTTGCTCTCGGCGCGGGCCTTCAGCTCGCTGTCCTTGGCGGCGTCGCCGATGTGCCGGGCCGCGAGCTTCTGCACGGCCTGCTCGCTGTTCGGGTTGTCCGAGAACAGGTCGCCGAGACGGTCGAGGAGTCCGCGCTGCTTGGAGACCGCGTACGAGCGGTCGGGGTCCAGGGCCGGCTCGCCGAGCGCGGCGTGCGGCAGCCGCAGCGTGGCGGACGTCCGGTCGTCGTTGACCGTCACGTCGTCCTCGCCCACCTTCCCGAGGTCGACGTAGGCGTCGACGGTGCCCGCCCCGATGTACAGGGTGCGGGAGCCGCGGACGGCGTCGGGCAGGAACTTGGTGTCCTTCTCCAGGTCCACGACGACCTGGAAGTTGCCGGAGGCTGCCTCGTAATGGCTGATGTCCTGGATGGACTTGAGCAGCGCGGGCCCCGAGCGGTCCTTGGTCTCGGTGCCGAACAGGTCGTTCAGGCCCGGTATGACGCTCAGCCGGAGCCCCGCGAACAGCACGGCGAGGACCACCACGACCGCGGTCAGCACCTTCGCCCAGCCGGGCATGCGCCTCGCGGGCCTCTCGACGGGACGCGTGGGATTCTTGACGGGAGTCGTCATGGCGACGGCCCTCCTTCCTACTGACCCTGATGCCCCCCATCTCCTCTGCCAGACAGAACAGTTGGGGGACGCGGACAGGGGACGGGAGCACGGCGGGGCGTACGACGGCTCAGTGCTGCCGCTTCAGCGGGCGGTCCGTGCAGGGGCGGGACGACCACACCGCCTCCCCGTGGGTGAGTCCCGGCAGTCGCAGTTCGGCCTCCCGGACCCGCCGGGCCGGCAGCTCGCCGGTGAGGAGCCAGGCGGGGTCGCCGCCCGTCGTCCCGGTGAAGTCGGCGCCCAGCGCGGCGAGCCGGGCCGTCACCGCGGCCAGCGCGTCCGGCGGGATCTCCGCCTCGAAGGCGTGGTACGGCTCGTACAGCACGGTTCCCGCCCGGCGCAGGGCGCGGCGCAGCACGATCGGCGTCAGCCCGCGGAAGTCGGCGGCGGTGCTGAGCGGCGAGCTGAAACCGGAGCGGATCAGCGTCACCCGGCAGTCGGTGACCGCCGCCCCGGCCGGTCCGGTCAGCAGCGTGGCGTGGACGGTCTCCTCCACCGCCTGGTGGAAGGCGCGGGGGAGCGCGCCCAGCTCCGTCTCGTGGGCGAACACCACGCCCGAGCCGCGCGGACCCGGCTCGACCCGCAGCCCGACCGTCGCCCAGTACCGGGTGTGGTCGAGCCACGGCATCTCCTCCGCCGCCTCACCCGTCCCGGCCGGGCGCTCCAGGAACCGCACCCGGCCGGGCGTGAACTCCGCCTCGACACCGAAGTCCTCGGCCAGCGTCGCCGCCAGCACCTCCATCTGGACCTCGCCGTACAGCAACAGGGCCGTCGCGCCGGACGCCGCCGGGCGGGCGTGCAGCAGCGGGTCCTGGTCGGCCAGCGCGAGCAGCGCGGAGCGCAGCGGCGCCGCCTGCTCCGGGTGCCGCGCCCGGACCAGGGTCTGCAGCGTCGGCGCCGCGAACTGCGGCGCACGGTCGGTGAGGTCGCCGAGCCGGTCGCCGACGCGCAGGCCGCCCGGCACGGTGAGCGCGGCGATGTTCCCGGCGGTGAGCGTGGCGCCCCCGCCGACGACGTCGAGGCGGGTCACCCGGCCGGAGACCTCGGTGGTCCGGCCGTCGGCCTCGCGCCGCAGGAAGGTCAGCCGCCCGCGCGGGCGCACCTCACCGTCGTACAGCCGCAGGTACGCCGTCCGCCCGCCGCCCGGTTCCGGGCGCACCGCGAAGACCGTGCCGCGCGGCGCCACGGAGGCGTCCGGTGCCGGTGCGGCGGCCGCCGGGACCAGCGAGACCAGGCCCTCGACCAGCTCGGCGACGCCCTGACCGCCGAGCGCGGAGCCGTGGTACAGCGGGTGGAAGGAGCCGTCGGCGGTGCGGGCGGCGAGAGCCGTGGCGAGATCGTGCGCTGTCGGCTCGGGACCGTCGACCAGGGCCGCCAGGATGTCCGGATCGACCTCGGCGAGCGCCTCGGCGGTCCGCTCGTCCGGCGGGCGGGCCACGACCCGGGCGCCGACGGTGCCCGCGCCGGTCACCGCCGTCATCGGTGCGACGTGCGGAGTCAGCAGGCGCCGCACGTCGTCGAGCAGGCCCTCGGGCCGCGCCCCCGCCCGGTCGACCTTGTTGACGAACACGAGCGTGGGCAGCCGCAGCCGCCGCAGGGTGCGCAGCAGCACGCGGGTCCGCGCCTGCACGCCCTCCACGGCGGAGAGCAGCAGCACCGCGCCGTCGAGCACCTCCAGGGCCCGCTCGACCTCGGCGACGAAGTCGGAGTGTCCCGGGGTGTCGATCAGGTTGACCTGCGTGTCGCCGACGGTGAAGGCCGCGACGGCGGAGCGGATGGTGATGCCGCGGCGGCGCTCGATGCCGCCGTCGTCCGTGCGGGTGTCACCGGCGTCGACGCTGCCGAGCCGGTCGACCGCGCCGTGGTCGAAGAGCAGCCGTTCGGTGAGGCTGGTCTTACCGGCGTCGACGTGGGCCAGAATGCCGATGTTCAGGGTGTGCGTGGGGTGCATGCGTGGTCGCGTCCTCGGGAACCGTGGGCCGGAAGGGGCACTGGGGGATTCCGAGGAGTCGGCGCATGCGGGGGATCCTGACCTGAGAGGTCCGAGAGACCTGGGAGAACACGTACGGCGCCATCATGCCGTCGGCCGCCCGGGCCGCCGCAACCGGTTTTCCGTAAGCTGAGGATCCCGGCCGGACAGGATCACGCGAGGAGCGGTCCGTGCGAGACATCGCCGTGTTCAGCGGTAGTGCCCATCCCGAGCTGGCCGAGGAGGTCTGCGCACAGCTGGGGGTGCCGCTCAGCCCCACCCGGGTCAGCCGGTTCGCCAACGACTGCCTGGAGGTGCAGCTCCTGGCCAACTGCCGGGAGCGGGACGTCTTCCTGGTCCAGCCGCTGGTCAAGCCGGTCCAGGAGCATCTGGTCGAGCTGCTGCTGATGTGCGACGCGGCCCGCGGGGCGTCGGCCGGCCGCATCACCGTCGTCATGCCGCACTACTCCTACGCCCGCTCCGACAAGAAGGACGCCCCGCGCATCTCCCTGGGGGGCCGCCTGGTCGCCGACCTGCTGGTGGCGGCCGGCGCGGGCCGGGTCCTCGCGATGACCCTGCACTCGCCCCAGGTGCACGGCTTCTTCACGGTCCCGGTCGACCACCTGCACGCGCTGCGGGAACTGGCCGCGCACTTCCGGCAGTACGACCTGTCCCGCACCACCGTCGTCTCGCCGGACCTGGGCAACGCCAAGGAGGCCGCCGCGTTCGCCCGGATGCTCAGCGCCCAGGTGGCGGCCGGCGCCAAGCAGCGGTACGCCGACGACCGGGTCAGCATCAGCGCCGTGATCGGGGACGTCGCCGGGCGCGACGTCATCGTGCTCGACGACGAGATCGCCAAGGGCAGCACGGTGCTGGAACTCCTCGACCGGCTCCGGGAGTCGGGTCCGCGCACCATCCGCCTCGCCTGTACGCACGGGCTGTTCGCGGCCGGTGCGCTGGGGCGGCTCAGCGAGCAGCCGGACGTGCTGGAGATCGTGTGCACCAACACCGTGCCGGTGCCCGCCGACGACCACACGGACAAGCTGCGGATCCTGTCCATCGCCCCGGCGCTCGCCGAGGCCGTGCGCCGCATCCACAACGGCGAGTCGGTCAGCGCCCTGTTCGACGCGCGGCCGGCAGGCTGACGCCCAGCACCTCGTCCAGCGTCGGCCGGGGCGGCAGCAGCCGGGTCAGGCCGGTGATCCGCAGCATCCGCAGGGTCAGCGGGTGGGCGCACACCAGGTGCACCTGCCCGCCCCCGTCGAGCACCTGGCCGCGGGCCCGGTGGAGCAGCCGCAGTCCGGAGCAGTCGAAGAACTCGATCCCGCCGAGGTCGAGGACGACCCGGGCGCCGGGGCGCCGGGTCTCCCGGTCCAGGTGGGGTGTGATCTCCGCGGCCGACGCGATGTCGATCTCGCCATGGAACTCCAGCACCGTGTGCCCCCGGTCGCGGCGCACGCGCAGATGCCGGGTGGGCGACGCCGATTCCTGCCGCACGAGACTTGCCTCCAGCTTGTTCCGGCCTGCTTCCGGAGGGCTCAACCAGCCAGCCCGCACGAAAAGTTACCCCGATCGAGCGAATCTGAGCATGTTCGATTGACATATGTCATCGAAATCTCACAGCCGGGTCGATCAGTCGACCACGAGAACGATCTTGCCGGTGGTGCGGCCGGTCTCGCCGAGCGCGTGCGCCTCGGCCGCCTCGGCCAGCGGGAACGTCTTCTCGATCGTCGCCTTCAGCTTCCCGGCCTCGACCAGGGCCGCGATCGCCTTCATGTCGGCCCGGTCGGCGTCCACCAGCATCCGCACCGCGCGCACGCCGAGCCGCCCGGCCTCCTCGAAGAACTCGTCCGACCCGACCGGCAGGATCGACACCACCACCCCGCCGGGGCGCAGCACGCGCAGCGACCGCAGGGACGTGTCGCCGCCGATCGTGTCCAGCACGACGTCCACGTCCTTCACCGCCTCGGTGAAGTCCGTCTCCCGGTAGTCCACGGTCTCGTCCGCCCCCAGGGAGCGCAGGAACTCGTGCTTGCCCGCGCTGGCGGTGCCGATCACATGGGCGCCCCGGGCCTTGGCGATCTGTACCGCCACATGGCCCACACCGCCGGCCGCCGCGTGGATCAGCACCCGCTGCCCCGGCCGGACGTCGGCCCGCTCCACCAGCGCCTGCCAGGCCGTCAGCGAGACCAGGGGGAGCGCACCCGCCTGGACGTGGTCGATCCCGGCCGGCTTGTGCGTGAAGGCGCGAGCGGGAGCGCTGACGTACTCCGCGTGGGAGCCGTGGCCGAAGGGGTACGAGAGCATGCCGAATACCTCGTCGCCGGGCGCGAAGGCGGCCACGCCGATCCCCACCGCCTCCACCGTGCCCGAGACGTCCCAGCCCAGCACGAAGGGCGGCTCACCGAGGAAGCCGCCGTTCGCCCGGTGCTTCCAGTCGGTCGGGTTCACTCCGGCGGCGCGCACCCGCACCAGCACCTCGTTCGGGCGCGGCTCGGGGCGCGGGGGCCGTACTTCCTTCAGGACCTCGGGTCCGCCGAGGACGTCCTGGCTGATGGCGCGCATGGTGTTCATCGAGAACCTCGCAAATAGGGAGCGGTTCCAGGGGCACGGTCTGCAACCTCCGACGAGATCGTGTCATTCCCGGGGCGGCACGGCATCCGGATGCCCTGGTCGGCAGGGTGATTTGTCGACCTCGGAGCGCCCGGCGGGCCGTGACGGAATCCTCACTTCCGCCGGGGCGTGAAATTGATCTTTTAGGCGTCCCAGCCGCTAAGCTCCCGAACGGCGCTGCGAGTTGACGCGCACCCCCTGTTCGTACACCCCCCATGTTCGATCGTTTTGCTTCGAAGGATGCAGATGGAACTCGCCACTCCGCCGCCGGCGGCGCGGGCCCCTGTCGTCTGGTACAGCTGGTGGCTGATGCCACTGGGCCTGGGCGGCGGGACGGTGGCCGCCACGTTCATGAGCTCGGAGCGAATAACCGTCGCCGTCGCGGGTGCGGCGGCGACGGCCGCCGGCACCGTGTGCGTACGCCTCCTCCTGCGCACCCGGGCGTGGCTGAGCCGCTCCGAGAACGCCTCCCGCGCCGCGCGGTCCGAGGACTCCCAGCAGTGGCAGCAGCATGTGGCCGGCCTGGAACGCACGTACTCGGCCGAACGTGCCGGACTGGAGGCACAGCTCACCGAGCAGACCCAGACGTACGAGGACCGGCTGGCGGAACTCTCCCGGGCCTACGAGGACCGGCTCGCCGAGCAGGCCACGACGTACGAGACCCGGATCGCCGAGCACACCGGGGCCTGGCAGGAGCGGCTGGGCCACCAGCTGGCCGCGGTGGCCCGGCTCGCCGAGGAACAGCTGCCCGACGCGATGCGCGGGCTGCGCGCCGGCGAGGCCATCGACGACATCCTGCCGAGCGTCGAACAGTGCGCGAAGGTCGGCGCCGACCTCCAGGCCGAGCTGCGCAAGGTCCTCAGGACCGCGCTGATCGGGGTCGAGGCGGAGTTCGACCGCTCGACCTCCGCCGAACAGGCCGTCATCGGCGTCGGCAACCGCATCCACGTCCTGACCAGCAAGCTCCGCGGCCGTCTGCACGAGATGCAGGGCGAGCACGGACGGCTGCCCGCCGTGGCGCGGGGCCTGATGGAACTCGACCAGGCCATCGGCCCCGCCGACTGCCTCGCCGCCAGCATCGGTGTCCTCGGCGGCTCCGACCGCCCCGGCCGGCAGTGGCAGGAACCGCAGCGGCTGCTGAGCGTGGTGCGCGGCGGCATCGGCCGGATCAAGGACTTCCACCGCGTCCAACCGCACCACCTGCCCGAACTGGGCGTCGACGGCGGCCTGGTGGACCACCTCACGCTGATCCTCGCCCACCTGCTGGACAACGCCGCGCGCTACTCGCCGCCCACCGAGCCGGTGATCGTCTCCGGCAAGGAGGTGCCCAACGGCGTCGGCATCGAGATCCAGGACTCCGGCAAGGGGCTGAGCGAGGAGAAGAAGCGCGAGGCCGAGCAGGCGCTGGCGGGCACCTCGCCCGGTGCGGGACTCGGCGGCATCTCGGAGGACGCCAACATCGGCCTCCGCGTGGTCGGCGCCCTCGCCCGCCGCTACGGCATCCGCGTCACCTTCGCCGACTCGCCGTGGCTGGGCACCTCGGTCGTGGTCGTCGTACCGCACAAGTACTTCAGCCCGCTGCCGGTCGCGGCCACCACCCCCGCCGCGCCGCCGGAGCCCTCACCCGCGGCCACCCCACCCCCCGTCGCCGCGGCGGACCGGGCACCCGGACCGTCGACCGCCCCCACCCCCGCGGCGGACGACACCGTGGAGACCACGCCGGGGGGTCTGCCCCGGCGCAGGAGCAGGCGCGCCGAATCGCCGACCGGGCAGGCCGCAGATGGTCCCGCCGCGCACGCCGACCGGGCCGGATCCGCCGAACGGGCCCCGGTCTCCGCCGTGCCGCCGGACGAGTCCTTCGCCGGCCTCGCCGCCTTCGCCACCGCCGGGCGCGACCCCGGCGCCGGCCCCCGCGACACGACCACCGGTGGCACGTCCACCGCGCACCGTACTGAAGAGAGCGACTAGTCCGTATGACGCACCAGGGAACCGACGTGAGCTGGGCGCTCCGCGACCTTGTGGAGAGCATCCAGGAGATCCGCTTCGCCCTCGTGGCCTCCAGCGACGGCAAGGCCATCACCTCCTACGGCGCCGAAGACCCCGACGACGTGGACCGCTTCGCCGCCGTGGTGGCCGGGCTCCAGGCACTGGCCCAGCCGGTCGCCGAGCAGTTCCCGCAGCACGCGGGGCAGCTGCGGCTGGCGATGATCGAGGTGGACGGCGGGCACCTGTTCGTCGTCCGCGCGGGCCTGGAGACGTACCTGGGCGTCCTGGCCCGCGAGGGCCTCGACCAGGGACTGCTCGGCCATCAGATGCGCGACCTGGCCCGCCGGATGGGTGAACTCCTCGGCACCACTGTGCGCCAGGAGGAGCACTCTGGATGAGTGCTCCCCGCCGGCCCACCGATCCGTCCGGTCTCGAGCGCTACTACGTCCTCACCGGAGGGCGCAGCGGGCCGGGCGGTTCGGCGTCGACCCTCGACGTGGCGACCCTCGTCGTCTCCCGCGCCGTGCCCTTACCGGGCATGCAGCACGAGCACGAGGAGATTCTCCGGCGCTGCCGCGAACCGCTGTCGGTGGCCGAACTCGGCGCCCACCTGAACCTGCCCTTCAACATCCTCGCGGTGCTGCTGTCCGACCTGCTCCAGGCAGGGCGCGTCGAAGCCCGCGATCCCATCCCGGCCCACGACGCCGGCCGCGGGGCCGACCTCGCGCTCCTTGAGGAGGTACTCAGTGGACTTCAAAGGCTTTGACCGACCAGGGTCTCCGGCGGCCGGGGACACCCGCTCGGTGAAGGTGATGATCGCCGGGGGCTTCGGCACCGGCAAGACCACCATGGTCCGCTCCGTCAGCGACATCAAACCGCTGACTACCGAGGAGACCCTCACCCAGGCCAGCGCCGACGTCGACCACCTGATCGGCGTGGCCGACAAGACGCAGACCACGGTCAGCCTGGACTTCGGCAAGATCAGCCTCAACGACACGCTGATGCTGTACCTGTTCGGCACGCCGGGCCAGGAGCGCTTCTGGTTCCTGTGGAACGGCCTGTTCAAGGGCGCGCTCGGCGCGGTGGTCCTGGTGGACACCCGGCGCCTGGCCTCCAGCTTCCGGGCGATCGAGGAGATGGAGCGGCAGCGGGTCCCCTTCGTCATCGCGCTCAACGTCTTCCCCGACTCCCGTGACCACCCCGTCGAGGAGATCCGGGACGCCCTCGACATCCCGCCGCACACGCCGGTGGTCGCCTTCGACGCCCGGGACCGCGCCGCCAGCCGCGACGTGCTGGTCACGCTGATCCGGCACCTGAAGGACCGCTCGGCCGCCGCCCTGGAGCCCCGATGACCGACGACCACACGCCGTCCGCCCCCACGGGCGGCGGCTGCCCCGTCGCCCACGGCGAGGGCGCCACCCGGCTCTACGGACCCGGGGCGGCGACCGACCCGCACGCCATCTACGCGCGGCTGCGGCGGGAGCACGGCGCGGTGGCACCGGTACTGCTGGAGGGCGACGTGCCCGCCTGGCTGGTGCTCGGGTACCGGGAGAACCGGCGGGTACTGGACAACCCCCTCCAGTTCAGCCGCGACTCGCGGAGCTGGCGGGACTTCCGCGACGGCCGCGTCGAGGCGACATCGCCGCTGATGCAGATGGTGGGCTGGCGTCCCGACTGCGTCTCGCAGGACGGCGAACCGCACCGCAGGCTGCGCGGGGCGGTCACCGACAACCTGTACGCCGTGGCCGGCCGCGGCATCCGGCGCCACGTCACGCACTTCGCCAACAAGCAGATCGACGCCTTCGCCGACGCGGGCCGCGCCGACCTGGTCGCGGACTTCGCCGAGTACCTGCCGATGCTGGTCCTCACCCGGGTCTTCGGACTGGCCGAACGCGAGGGGCGCAGCCTCGCCGAGTCCTGCAACCAGGTGATCAAGGGCGGCGCGGACGCCCTCACCCACAACGAGCGCATCATGGGCATCCTCGGCGAACTCGCCGCCCGCAAGCGGGCAGAGCCCGGGTCCGACTTCACCTCCGGCCTCATCGGGCACCACTCCGGCCTCGACGAGGACGAGATCGTCAACCACCTGCGCCTGGTGCTGATCACGGCGCACACCACCACCAGCAACCTGCTGGCCCGCGCGCTCCAGCTCGTCCTCACCGAGACCGCCTGGCTGTCCGGCCTGGTCAGCGGGCAGCTGAACATGTCCGCGGTGGTCGAGGAGGTGATGTGGAACAGCCCGCCGCTCGCGGTGCTGCCGGGCCGCTTCGCCACCGCCGACCTGGAGCTGGGCGGCTGCCCGGTCAAGGAGGGCGACCTGCTCGTGCTGGGCCTCGCCGCCGGCAACCACGACCCCGAGATCCGCCCGGACACCGGCGTCTCGGTCCAGGGCAACGCCTCGCACCTCGCCTTCAGCGCGGGCCCGCACGAATGCCCCGGGCAGAACATCGGCCAGGCCATCATCGAGACCGCCGTCGACGTCCTGCTGCACCGCCTGCCCGGTCTGCGCCTGGCCGTGCCGCCGGACGACCTCACCTCCACGGCCTCCACCTGGGAGTCGCGGCTGGACGGCCTGCCGGTGGAGTTCGCCCGGTAGCCGCCCGCCCGCCGTACGCACCGCCGCCCGGCCCGGGGTCCCGGCCGGGCGGCGCGCGCGTCTCACACCGACAGCAGGTCGTCCACCGATCCCCGCCCGGCCAGTTCGGCGTCGGCCACCGGCCCCTCCTTGACCGCCGCGTAGCGGCCCGTGGTCAGCGCCCACTGGTAGTTGCCGTTGATCCAGTGCTGGATGGCCTCCACCCCCAGGCCCACCCGGGTCCGCTCGTCGGGGCCGAGACCCAGTTCGTCGCACATCCCCGGCACCCGCGCCTGGAGGGCGACGTACTCGTCGAGGCACGCGGTCGTCATGCGGTACGCCTCGGCGGCGGCCTCCTGCCACGAGCAGTCCCGTTGCCGGCGCAGGACCGCGATCAGGTTGTGGCCGTCGCCGCGGCGGCGTTCGCGCTCGAAGGAGTGGATGTCGTTCATGAACCCGATGGTGTCCGCGGCCAGGTCCCGCATCCGCTCCATCAGCGGGTGGGCCATCGCGGCGGCGGGCACCTCGAAGCCGCGGCTGCGCTCGCCCGCGTCGATGCTGTGGTGGATGCCGACGGTCCGGCGCCGGAAGGCGGCGTAGTCGTCCAGCGCCAGCGTGCCGTCCCGGCCGTGGGCCGCCAGGTCGACCTCCTCGCAGTGCGCCACCAGGAACCGGCCCCAGGAGGCGGCGAACCGCGACCGCCACGTCAGGGACATGCCATCCGAAATACGATCCCAGACCTCCGCCCAGGCCAGGGTGATGGGGCACTCCACCCGTGGTGGCGTCCCCGCCGGGCGGAGCGGCGTGGCGATGAGTTCCCGCGCCACCTCCGCTATGCGCTCCGCGCGGTCCGGCCGCCCGGCGTCGAACTGGTCGTCGAAGAGGAAGGCCAGGGAGAACCAGTTCATCAGCACGACCATGTCGTCCGCCGACGCGTGCGGGTACGTGCGGGCGGCGGCGTCGGCGAGATCCCAGGACCGGTACTCCTCGAACCCCGCCCGGCTGCGCACCAGTCCCCGTTCCCGCACCCAGCGCAGATGCCGCTCACGGGCGTGGGCCAGATGCGGGCTGACGGGGGTGTCGAAGGGGAGGTCGAAGCGGACGTCCTGAGGCATGTGCTTCCTTTCGGGAGACGGAACGCAGAGTCCCCCCGCCCTGCGGGCGGACGGTCGCCGGACCGCCCGCGCACTCGAACTCGACTTCACGGAGCGATAGTTGAACCGAGAAGCGCTACGAGGCTGCCCCGACCCTAAATGATCTACACGACGCCCGCTGGTGATCTTCGTTACTCCCGTCATAAGGCGGAGTGGCTCGTCGTGACGGAGCGTCAGGAGACCGTCGCCGCCGACTGAATCGGCCCCGCCGGGATATCAGCTAGGTAGAGGGCACGGAGCATGTCAGCCCCGCGCCCGGAATCCTTCGGAGGAGACATGGCAACGGTCAACGCGGGCGTCGTGGTACTCGACTGCGCCGAGCCCGAGAAGCTCGCCGAGTTCTACAAGGGCCTGCTGGGGGCGGAAGAGACCGAGGCGACCGCCAACCGGGTCGAGATCGAGGGCCCGCGCGGCTTCCGCATGGCCTTCCGGCGGGACGTCAACGCGACCCCGCCGAGCTGGCCCCGTCCCGAGAACTCCCTCCAGGTCCACCTGGACTTCGTGGTCTCGGAACTGGACGAGGCCGAACGCGCGATCGTGGGGCTCGGCGGACGCCCCCTGGAGGCGAAGGACCCGGCCGGTCCGCACGAGGAGCGCGGCTTCTCCGACCCGGCGGGGCACTCCTTCACCGTGCGCCTGTCCGCCGCGCCGACGGCACCCAAGCAAGGCTGACCACAGCCTGCCGGGTGCCGTCGCGGGGGAGCGGGGGAGGAGGGGACTGCGACGCGGTCAGTCCCGTCCGCCCTTGTCGACCGGCCACACACCGGTCGAGCGCTCGATGGCCTTGGCGCCCGTACGGTCCACGGCGCTGCGCACCGCCGCGAAGATGGCGCCCTGGATCGCGGCGGCCAGCAGGATCTCGCCCCAGCCGCGGTCCGGGTCCAGGGCGTCGGGCGCGTCGTCCTCGTGCCGGATCAGCTTCCAGGTCTTCTGGAACGCCATCCCGGCCAGCGTGCCGCCCACCCAGCCGAGCGCGAACCCGACGGGCTTGTAGGCGAGCGGGAGCTTCTTCTTCTTGGGCTTCGCCATGCGTATCTCTCCTTGCGTCGGATGCGTGGTGTGTGCCGTGTGCGGAAGGGTCAGGGCCGGCCCGGTACCGGCACCTCCTCGTCGGCCCGGACGGGCCCCGGCGGAGTGCCGTCACCGAACGGCCGCCCGCCCAGCTCCTCCCGGTGGTGGGGCGTGAGCCAGCCGGCGAGGTCGGGGCCCAGGGGCACGATCGCCGTCGGATTGACGCCGGTGTGCACCTGGTAGTAGTGGCGCTTGATGTGGTCGAAGTCGACGGTGTCCCCGAACCCGGGCGTCTGGAACAGGTCGCGGACGTAGCCCCAGAGCACCGGGTGCTCCGCCAGCTTCCAGCGGTTGCACTTGAAGTGGCCGTGGTAGACGGCGTCGAACCGGACCAGCGTCGTGAACAGCCGGATGTCGGCCTCGGTGAGGGTGTCACCGACCAGGTAGCGCTGCCGCTCCAGTCGGGCCGCCACCTGCTCCAGCCGCCGGAACACGCCCGCGCACGCGGCCTCGTACTCCTCCTGGCCGGTCGCGAAGCCCGCCCGGTACACGCCGTTGTTGACGTCCTCGTAGACGCCGGCCATCACCTCGTCGATCTCGTCGCGCCGTGACTCGGGATACAGGTCGGGCGCGCCCGGCCGGTGCAGCGAGGCCCACTCGGTGGCGAGGTCCAGGGTGATCCGCTGGTAGTCGTTGGTGACCAGCGCCCCGGTGGGCACGTCCACGATCGCGGGCACGCTCACCCCGCCCGGATAGCCGGTCTCCCGCCGGTCGTAGGCCTCGCCCAGGTAGCGGATGCCGAGGACCGGGTCACGGCCGTCCGGGTCCAGCGTGAACCGCCAGCTGCGGTCGTCCTGGATCGGATCGGCGACGGCCAGCGACAGGGCGTCCTCCAGGCCGAGCAGCCGCCGGGAGACCAGGGCCCGGCTCGCCCACGGACAGGCTCGGCTGACCACCAGGCGGTACCGGCCGGACTCCACCGGCCAGCCGTCGCGGCCGTCCGCGGTGATCCGGTCCGCGAAGTGGCTCTTGGACCGCTTGAACGGCTTCCTGCCGTACCCGCTGTTGCCCGGCGTCCCGCCGTCACCGCTCATCGGCCTGCCTCCAGTCTTTCGGGTGCCCTGGTGGACGCGTTCCCCGTTTTCGGCCGTCGGCACTGGTCGGCCACCCACAAGGCGGGGTGTGAGTCCTGCCGCCACGGGCATGCGGCCCTTCGTGACTGGGACAGCCGCGCAAGAGCAGGCAGGCCGGACGGACGACGGGGCGGACCGCGAGAAGGGTGACGGAAGCGGTGACGAGAGCCGTGACGGGAGGAACGTGAGCGCCGAGACCAAGGCCGACCGCAAAACACGGGTGACCGTGCTGGTCGCCCTCGCGGCCAACCTGGTGATCGCCGTCGCCAAGGCCATCGGCGGGTTCCTCGCGGGATCGCCCGCGCTGCTGTCGGAGGCCGCGCACTCGGTGGCGGACAGCATGAACGAGGTCTTCCTCCTCGCCGCCCTGCGCCGCAGCCGCCGCCCCGCCGACCGCAAGCACCCCTTCGGCTACGGCAAGGAACGCTTCTTCTGGTCGCTCCTCGCCGCCGTCGGCATCTTCGTGATGGGCGGCTGCTTCTCCTTCTTCCAGGGCATCGAAGCCCTGCGCACCGGCGCCGACGAGGACCTGGGCGGCTACGTGGCCGGACTGGTCGTGCTCGGCCTCGCCCTGCTCGCCGAGGGCGGCTCCCTGCTGCGGGCCCTGCACCAGGTCCGGGGCCAGGGCGGCATCGCCACCGGGCTGCGCGACCCGGCCCTGCGCACGGTCGTCGCCGAGGACGGCACCGCGGTGCTCGGCGTGACCCTCGCCATGACCGGCATGGTCCTGCACATGGTCACCGGACAGGTGGTCTGGGAGGCCTGCGCCTCGCTCGCGATCGGCGGGCTGCTCGTGTACGTGGCCTACCGGCTGGGCCGCGAGGCCCGCGACCAGCTGATCGGCGAGGCCGCCGACCCCGAGGCCAGCGGCCGGATCTGCGCCCTGCTGGAGGCCCAGCCGGAGATCGACACCGTCGAGGCCCTGTTCACCATGAAGACCGGCCTCGATTCCACCCTGGTGGCCGCGCGCGTCGACCTGATGCCGGGCATGGACAGCGAACGGGTGGAGGAGGTCGCCGTGCGCATCAAGCGCTCGATCGCCCACACCGTTCCCGAGGCGGGAGAGATCTTCCTCGATGTCACCGACCGCCCCGCGCGCGAGGCAGCGGAAAGCCCCGCCGCGACGGGGGAACGCGGCGGGGCCTGACCCTCGGGTGCCCGGAACCCGGCGCTCCATGCACGCCAACGCCGGGAATCCGGTGCGCCCGGATCAGCTTCCGTCGGCCGGCTCCAGGACGAAGACGGGGATCTCCCGGTCCGTCTTCTTCTGGTAGTCGGCGTACGGCGGATAAGCCGCGACGGCACGCTCCCACCACTCGGCCTTCTCCAGGCCGGTGACCTCACGGGCCGTCATGTCGCGCCGCACCGGGCCGTCCTGCAGTTCCACGTGGGGGTCGGCCTTCACGTTGAAGTACCAGACCGGGTGCTTGGGGGCGCCGCCCAGGGAGGCCACCACGGCGTACGTGCCGTCCTGCTCGACGCGCATCAGCGGCGTCTTGCGGACCTTCCCGCTCTTGGCGCCCCGGGTGGTCAGCACGATCACGGGCAGGCCCGTGTTCTGCAGGGTCGTCCCTTTGGTGCCGCCCGAGCTCTCGTACAGCTCGACCTGCTCGCGCACCCATTTCGTCGGGCTGGGTTCGTACTCGCCGTCCAGAGGCATGTGTGCATCCGTTCCGTCGTCGCTCAGTCGCTCAGTCGCTCAGTCGCTCAGTCGCTTCGTCGGGCCGACCGGCCCGGTGTGCGCCACCGACCGGTGCGGACCCGTCCCATCCATACCGCATCCTGCCCCCGAACCACCGGGAACCGTGCCGCCCGGCCAGATCCGGCGGGCGGTCGGCGCCCCCGGACGGCCCGATCGCGCCACGAACCCGGCCGGCCCGGCCCCGCGGGGCCCGAGTGGCGCCCCGCACCCGGTGATCCCCGGCCAGTCTGTCCCCGTCACCGATCTGGCCGAACTTGGCGTCGCCGCATAGATGCCCGAGGCATCTAATGAAGATCGGCACGACGCACTCTTCGTCTGCGAGGTCTCCCATGACGGACACGGACACCACACACCCCGTCGCCTTCCCGCAGGACCGGACCTGTCCCTACCACCCGCCCGCCGCCTACGACCCGCTGCGCGCCACCCGTCCGCTGGCCCGCGTCACCCTCTTCGACGGCCGCCCCGCCTGGCTCGTCACCGGACACACCACCGCCCGCCGGCTCCTGGCCGACCAGCGGCTGTCGACCGACCGCACCCGCGACGGCTTCCCCGCCACCTCGGCGCGGCTCACCGCGGTACGGGGCCGCAGTCCCGCCCTGCTCGGCGTCGACGACCCGGAACACCGCGCCCAACGCAGGATGGTGATCCCGGAGTTCACCCTCAAGCGCGCCGCCGCCATGCGCCCGCGCATCCAGGAGATCGTCGACGAACGGCTCGACGCGATGGTCGCGCAGGGCCCGCCCGCCGACCTGGTGCCGGCCTTCGCGCTGCCGGTGCCCTCGATGGTGATCTGCGCGCTGCTCGGCGTCCCCTACGCCGACCACGACTTCTTCGAGGAGCAGTCCCGCCGGCTGCTGCGCGGCCCGCGGCCCGCGGACACCCTAGAGGCGCGCGACCGACTGGAGTCGTACCTGGGGGAGTTGGTCGACCGCAAGCGGAAGGAGCCCGGCGAGGGTCTGCTGGACGACCTGGTCCGGCAGCAGCTGAGCGAAGGGGCCCTGGACCGGGACCAGTTGATCGCCTTCGCGGTCATCCTGCTGGTCGCCGGTCACGAGACCACCGCCAACATGATCTCGCTCGGTACCTTCACGCTCCTGCGGAACCCCGGGCGCCTGGCCGAACTGCGCGCGGATCCCGGACTCCTGCCCGGCGCGGTCGAGGAGCTGATGCGGGTGCTCTCGATCGCGGACGGACTGCTCCGGACGGCCGTCGAGGACATCGAGGTGGAGGGGCAGACCATCCGGGCCGGTGACGGGGTCGTCTTCTCCACCTCCGTCATCAACCGCGACGAGACGGTCTACCCCGAGCCGGACGCCCTGGACTGGCACCGTCCGGCCCGCCATCACGTCGCCTTCGGGTTCGGCATCCACCAGTGCCTGGGCCAGAACCTGGCCCGCGCCGAGTTGGAGATCGCCCTGCGCAGCCTCTTCGAGCGGCTGCCCGAACTGCGCCTGGCCGCCCCGGCGGAGGACATTCCCTTCAAGCCGGGCGACACGATCCAGGGGATGCTGGAACTGCCCGTGGCCTGGTAGGAGGGTCCGCACATGCACATCGGTATCGACCAGGACACCTGCATCGGGGCGGGGCAGTGCGCCCTGACCGCCCCGGAGGTCTTCACCCAGGACGACGACGGCTACAGCGCGCTCCGCCCCGGCCGGGAGGACGGGGGCGGCAGCGCACTGGTGCGGGAGGCCGCCCGCGCGTGCCCCGTCGGCGCCATCACCGTGTCGGAGCGGGTGGGCTGACACCGCGCCCGCGCGGGCCGGGGATCACATGTAGATCGTGGACAGGACGATGTCGTCCACTCCGGTGATCCCGGTGATCCCCTCGTCGCCGGCCGCGGGGTCGACGTCGAACACGATGTCGTTGTCGCCCCAGCCGGCGGTCGCCACGTTCGAGATCTTGACACCGGAGGTCGTCTTCCAGGCGACGTCCCACATCACCAGGACGGCGCCGAACGCGGTGCAGTGGAGGTCGCCGTAGGCCCGGGCGGTCCCGTCCTCGTTGACGCACACGGTGATCGTTCCGTAGCCCTTGCTCACCTTCTGGGTCTCGGTCACGCAGCCGGGCGCCGCCGACGCGGTGGCGCCCGACGCGGTGGCGCCCGGCGCGGTCGCCGCCGAGGCCGCGGGCGCGGCGGCGACGGACATGCCGCCGAGGAACACGGCGGCGAGGAGGGCGGAGGCCAGTTTCTTCACGGGATGCCTTTCACCGGACGCGACAGGGTCGCCGAAAAGCTAGCCGTGGGCGTTATCGGCGGAATATCGGGGCCGGGGTTCGAGCCCGCACGAAGACGTACGCTCGCCCTGATACGGATGATCCCCACGACAGGAGCAGCAACGATGCAGTACGTGAAGCTCGGTTCGACGGGCCTGGACGTGTCGCGGATCTGCCTGGGCTGCATGACGTACGGAGTCCCGGACCGCGGCACGCACGAGTGGACGCTCGACGAGGAGGCCTCGCGTCCGCTCGTCCGGCAGGCGCTGGAGGCCGGCATCACCTTCTACGACACCGCCAACGTCTACTCCGACGGCACCAGCGAGGAGATCGTCGGCAAGGCGCTGCGCGACTTCGCCCGCCGCGACGACATCGTGCTCGCGACCAAGGTCAACGGCCGGATGCGGCCCGGACCCAACGGCGCAGGGCTGTCCCGCAAGGCGATCATGACGGAGATCGACCACAGCCTCCGGCGGCTGGGCACCGACTACGTCGACCTCTACCAGATCCACCGCTACGACCCGGACACCCCGGTCGAGGAGACGATGGAGGCCCTGCACGACCTGGTGAAGTCGGGCAAGGTCCGTTACATCGGGGCCAGTTCGATGTACGCCTGGCAGTTCTCCAAGATGCAGTACACCGCCGAGCGGCACGGCTGGACGAAGTTCGTGTCCATGCAGAACCACTACAACCTCGTCTACCGCGAGGAGGAGCGCGAGATGCTGCCCCTCTGCGCGGACCAGGGCGTCGGCGTGCTGCCCTGGAGCCCGCTCGCCCGGGGCAGGCTCACCCGCGACTGGGACACCGCCACCGAGCGCAGCGCCACCGACAACTTCGGCAGCACCCTCTACCAGGAGGGCGACCGAGCCGTGGTCGAGGCCGTCACCCGCATCGCCGGCGAGCGCGGAGTGCCGCGCGCCCAGGTCGCCCTCGCCTGGCTGCTGCACCAGGACACGGTGACCGCGCCGATCGTCGGCGCGTCGAAGCCGGGCCACCTCGACGACGCCGTGGCAGCGGTGGAACTGACGCTCAGTGAGAAGGAGACCGAGGAGCTGGAGCGCGCCTACGCGCCCCACCCGATCGCCGGCCACTGATCCTGGCACGGGCGACTCAGGGGCCCGTGCCCGACTCCAGGGCGGTGACGGACACCGACGACTCGTCGCCGCCCACCGGGACCTCGCCGGCCGTCCACTTCACCTTGAGGGGGTCGTGCTCGTCCGGCGGGGTGACGAGCAGGGCCGCCGGGGTGGCCGTGCGGGCGCCGCTGATCTGCGGGCTGGAGAACGACAGCCCGGCCCAGGCGCTCTCGCCCGGCGTCAGCGTGACGGTGCGCGGGGAGGCGGGCCTGCGTTCCGGGTCCGGGCCCAGCTGCTTGCCGGACGCGTCCACGAAGGCGGCGCCGGGATGGCCGTACAGCGTGCAGGTGCGGTCGGCGGTGTTGGTCAGCACCACCGGGAAGTTCCGCTGGCCGGCGCCCGGGTCGACGCGGCCGACCGTGGCGCGCAGCTCGGAGGTGTGGCAGCGGCCGTCGGTACGGCCCGAGGCGGAGGCCGACCCCGCGGTGTCGCTCGGCGCGGTGCCGACCGCGGGCGCGGTGTCGGTCGCGGTACCGGGGTCCGTCTCGGCCCCCGTCTCGGCCCCGGGGTCCGTGCCGGTCGTGCGGGCGGACTCGGAGGGCTGCGGGGTGCTCGACGTACCGCTCTCGGTGCCGCAGGCGCTCAGCAGGCCGAGAAGCGCGACCCCGCTCGCGAGCAGGGCCGTCCGGCGCAGTGGCTGGGACGTGTTCGCCATCGCTTTCCACACTCCCGTCAGGTCTCGCGCACAGCGCGGCCCGACGCGGCGCCGTACGCCCTGTTCCTGCGAGTGTCCCGTCACACCGCCCGGGAAACGGGGGGCCTCATTCCTCGTCGAGCAGCCCCAGCTCCGCCCAGATCGTCTTGCCGTCGGTCGTGTGCCGGCTGCCCCAGCGCTGGGTGAGCTGGGCCACCAGCAGCAGGCCGCGCCCGCCCTCGTCCCAGGTCTTGGCCCGGCGCAGGTGGGGCGCGGTGTGGCTGGTGTCGGAGACCTCGCAGATCAGCGTGGCCGCGTCGTGGATCAGCCGCAGCCGGATGGGCGGGGAGCCGTACCGGATGGCGTTGGTGACCAGTTCGCTCACCACCAGTTCGGCGGTGAAGGACGCCTCCAGCAGGCCCCAGGTGGACAGTTGTTCGAGGACCTGCTTGCGTACCGGGGCGACCAGCGAGGGGTCGGCGGGGATGTCCCAGGTGGCGACCTGCCCGGCGGGCAGCCCCCGGGTGCGGGCCAGCAGCAGCGCCACGTCGTCGGCCGCGCTGCCCGACGGGAGCAGGGTGCGCAGCACGCGGTCGCAGGCGACGTCCAGGGAGTCGGCGGGGGCCGACAGCGCCTCGCGGAGCAGCGCCTGGCCGGCGTCGGCGTCCCGGTCCCGGCTCTCGATCAGGCCGTCGGTGTAGAGCGCCAGCACGCTGCCCTCGCGCAGCTCCAGCTCCGCCGACTCGAACGGCAGCCCGCCCACGCCCAGCGGCGGCCCCGAGGGCAGCTCGACCAGCCGGGGCGGTCCGTCGGGCGGTACCAGGACGGGCGCCGGATGCCCGGCCCGGGCCAGGGCGCACTGCCGCGAGACCGGGTCGTACACCGCGTACAGGCAGGTGGCGCCGACCTCGCCCGCGCTGTCCTCGCCGGACTCCTCGGAGAGCCGGACCACCAGGTCGTCGAGGTGGGTGAGCAGCTCCTCGGGCGTCAGGTCGATGTCGGCGAGGGTGCGGACGGCGGTGCGCAGCCGGCCCATCGTCGCCGACGCCTGGATGCCGTGGCCCACGACGTCCCCGACGACCACGGCCACCCGCATCCCGGACAGCGGGATGACGTCGAACCAGTCGCCGCCGACCCCCGCGCGGGCAGCCGGCAGATAGCGGGAGGCCGCCTCCACCGCGGCGGTGGGCGGCAGCCACCGGGGGAGCAGGCTGCGCTGGAGGGTCAGCGTGGCCTCGCGCTCGCGGGAGTAGCGGCGGGCGTTGTCGACGCAGACGGCGGCGCGGGCGCTGACCTCCTCGGCCAGCAGCACGTCGTCGTGGGTGAACGGGTAGGGGCGCCGGAACCGGGTGAAGACCGCCACGCCGAGGGTGGTGCCGCGGGCCTGGAGCGGCACCGACATCACGGAGTGGACGCCGAACTCCCGCACCCGCTGGAGCCGGACCGGGTCCCACTCCAGCCAGTGTTCGAGGTCGCCGAAGGTCTCCGAGGCCACGATCGCCTGCCCCGAGAGCAGGCACTCGGCCTGCGGCGAACCGGCCGGGTAGACGTCCAGTTCGCCGGTCTCGGCCACCGCCGGCGGGTGGTCCGGGGTGACCGACCGCTGGGCCGTCCTGCGCAGGGCCACCGGCGGTTCGACCACGGTGGCGGGCTCGCCGCCGTTCTCGCGCGGGTCCAGCAGGTCGACGGTGACGAAGTCGGCGAGCGCGGGCACGCACACGTCCGCCAGTTCCTGTGCCGTACGGGTGACGTCGAGGGTGCTGCCGATGCGCACGCTGGCCTCGTTGACCAGTTGCAGCCGCTCCCGGGCGAGGTGCTGCTCGGTGACGTCGTGGGCGCTCACGCAGACGCCGATCACGCGGCCGTCCGGGGCGGTCAGGGGTGCGACCCGGGCGTTCCACGCGTGGGCGCGGCTCTCGCCGACGGCCCTGAGGTGGGTCTGCATGTCGGACCGGCGGCCGGACTCCAGGACCTGCCGCATGTGCCGTTCGAGTTCGCTGTTCTGCCGACGGCCGCTGATGTCGGTGGCCCGCAGGCCGCGCAGCCGGTTCTGCGGCAGTCCCACCAGCTGTGCCATCGCGTCGTTGACACCGCGCAGCAGGAGCCGGTCGTCGAAGATCATCATGGCGCAGGGCGACTGCGTCAGCGCCGCTCTGACCAGCGGGTCGTCCGCCGGTTCGGTGCCCGCCTCCAGGGCTGCCACGGCGAGCCAGGTGTCCGGCGAGTCGTCCTGCGGCGGTCTGCGGTGGGCGAGCACCCACACCGACACGGTGTGCCCGTCCCGGTGCCGCAGCGCCAGGGTGCCGCTCCACTGGTCGTCGTCGCGCCCCGGGGGAGTGGGCTCGGCGCCGTCGGCCAGCAGCGCGGCGGCGGGGCGTCCGACGACGTCGGCGGCGGGGTGGCCGAGCAGCAGGCGGGCGCCCTCGTTCCACTCCCGCAAGGTGCCGGAGTCGTCGACGACGACGCGGGCGGTGGCGGCATCGTCGAACGGGTTGACCGGACTCATCGTCGCCACTCCATTGCGCACACCCACAGTGAACAGCGCGTCACCTGCTTCCCAGCCTAGTGCGTCCGGGCCCCGTGCGGACCCGAACCACCGGGCCCACGCGGCTCCATGGCCGCGGGGGTCACCGGGCGGCTCGGGACGCTCGCGACAGAAAGTGCTTTCCGTGGCCTTGACGAGCGCGTATGCCGGGACGTCAGAATCTGTTTGGTCACGATCAGTTGTGAGTACTTCTGGGCCCCGATGAGGGAGATGCGTCATGACGGTCACGCGCAGATCGGTACTGATCGCCTCCGCGGCCACGCCCGCGGCCGGGGCGGTCCTCGCCGCCCCCACGGCGTCGGCCGCGGACGCGACGGGCGGTGCCCCGGGCCGCCGGACCGTCGCCCTGCGCGACGGCTGGCGCTTCTGGCCGGCCGATCCCGACGGGGCCGCCGACGGCTCCACCGCCCCCGCCGATCCCGCGTACGACGACTCGGCGTGGCGGGAGGTCGCCGTCCCGCACGACTGGAGCATCGAACAGACGCCCACCACCGAGCACGGCACCACCAGCGGGACCGGCTTCCTGCCCGGCGGCCTCGGCTGGTACCGGCTCGCCTTCACCCTGCCGCGCGCCCTGTCCGGCAAGCGGATCTCGGTCGAGTTCGACGGCGTGTACATGGACGCCCGCGTCCACTGCAACGGCCGGGAGGCCGGCCGCCACCCCTACGGCTACACCGGATTCGCCCTCGACCTCACCGACCTGGTGCACACCGACGGCCGCACCGAGAACATCCTCGCGGTACAGGTGCGCAACCGGCTGCCGAGCAGCCGCTGGTACTCCGGCAGCGGCATCTACCGCGAGGCCCGCCTCGTGGTCACCGAGCCCGTGCACGTACGGCGCTGGGGCACGTACGTCACCACGCCCCGGGTGAGCGCGGAACGCGCCGTCGTCCGGGTGGAGACGGCCGTCGTCAACGCCTCGGGCACCGCGCGCGAGGTCGAGGTCAGGTCTTCCGTCGAGGACGCCGACGGACGCACGGTGGCCCGCGCCGCCTCCACGGCCCGGGTGACCGACGAGGCGGGCGAGACCCACGAACTCACCGTCGTCCACCCCCGGACCTGGGACTTCGCGGACCCGCACCGGTACACCCTGCACACCGAACTGCGCGTCGCCGGCCGGACCGTCGACACGTACCGCACCCCCTTCGGCATCCGCACCTGCCACGTCGACCCCGAGGAGGGCTTCCACCTCAACGGGAGGTACGCCAAGATCAAGGGCGTCGACCTCCACCACGACCTCGGCGCACTCGGCGCCGCCGTCAGCCGGGACGCGGTCCGCCGCCAGATGACGATCATGAAGTCGATGGGCGTCAACGCCTTCCGCACCTCCCACAACCCGCCCTCGCCCGAGATGATCGAGGTCTGCGAGGAACTGGGCATCGTGATGCTGGTGGAGGCCTTCGACTGCTGGCGCACCGGCAAGAACCCCTACGACTACGGCCGTTTCTTCGACGAGTGGTGCGAGCGCGACGCCACCGAGATGGTGCTCGCGGCCCGCAACTCGCCCGCCGTCGTCATGTGGTCGATCGGCAACGAGGTCCCCGACTCCACCTCCACCGCCGGACTCGCCATGGCCGACCGGATCATCGACGCCATCCGGGCCGCCGACGGCACCCGGCCGCTCGTCATCGGCTCCGACAAATACCGCGCGATGCCGGCCAAGGGCTCCGCGGCCGACCTGATGCTGGCCAAGCTGGACGGACTGGGCCTCAACTACAACACCGCCAAGTCCGTCGACGACCTGCACGCGGCCTACCCTCACCTCTTCCTCTTCGAGTCCGAGTCGTCGTCCGAGACCTCCACGCGCGGCACCTACCAGGAGCCGGAGCACCTGAACACCGGCGAGAACCACACCCCTGGACGCCGGGCCACCTCGTCCTACGACAACAACCTCGCCTCCTGGACCATGAGCGGCGAATACGGCCACAAGAAGGACCGGGACCGCAGGTGGTTCGCCGGCCAGTTCCTGTGGTCCGGCATCGACTACATCGGGGAGCCCACGCCGTACGACGTCTTCCCGGTCAAGGCGTCCTTCTTCGGCGCCGTCGACACCGCCGGCTTCCCGAAGGACATGTACCACCTGTTCCGCAGCCAGTGGACGGACGAGCCCATGGTCCACCTGCTGCCGGAGACCTGGAACCACCGCGAGGGCGACACCGTGGAGGTCTGGGCGTACGCCAACGTCGACACCGTCGAGCTGTTCCTGAACGGGCGGTCCCTCGGCACCCGCCGCTTCGACACCAAGAAGACCGCCGACGGCCGGACGTACCTGGAGACCACGGAGGCCACCGGCGACGACAAGACCTTCACCGACGGCCCCTACCCGGGCAGCTACACCAGCCCCACCGGCAGCGCCGGCAAGCTCCACCTGACCTGGCGGGTGCCCTTCGAGCCGGGGGAGCTGAAGGCCGTCGCCCGGCGCGAGGGCAGGACCGTCGCCACCGACGTCCTGCGCACCGCCCGGGCGGCACATGCCGTACGCCTCACCCCGGACCGCGAGAGCGTCGCCGCCGACGGCCGGTCCCTGGTCTTCGTGACCGCCGAGGTGGTCGACCGGCACGGCGTGCTGGTGCCCGGCGCCGAGCACCTGATCACCTTCGACGTCGCGGGCGGCTCACTGGCCGGACTCGACAACGGCCGCCAGGAGAGCGCCGAGCGCTACCAGGCCAGCACCCGCACCGCCTTCCACGGCAAGGCGCTCGCCATCGTGCGCTCCGGCACCCGGCCCGGCGCGCTGCGGGTGACCGCCCGCGCGCACGGCCTGCGCACGGGCACGGCGACCGTGCGCGCCCGGCGGGCGCCGGACCCGGCGACCACACCCGCGCCCGAGTTCCGCCCCGAGCACCCCGCGCCCGTGGACCACCCGCACGCGGACGCGAGCTACTCCGGCCGCCCCGGCACCCTCCCCGCCGCCATGATCGACGGCGACCCCGCGACCGGCTGGTCCAACGGCTTCCGCAAGGCGGCCACCGCCCTGCTGCCCGCCTTCGACGGCGCCCGCCCCGAGGACTGGATCTCGCTCAGCCACGGCCGCACCCGCCGCTACGGCCGGATCGAGGTCTCCTTCACCGTCGACGACGCGCACAGCCTGCCCGCGGCCGTCGAGGTCGCCGTCTGGGACGGCCGCGCCTGGCGGGCGGCCGAGGGGACCGAGACCGACTGGGCCACCTCGTCCGACGCGCCCACCGTGGTCACCTTCGACGCGGTCCGCGGCTCGGGTGTCCGGCTCACGCTGACCAGCCGGCACCCCGGAGAGGCGCGGGGCGCCGTCCGCGTCAGTCGCCTGGAGGCGCCCGCCGCCTGAGCCGTCGCGCACCGGTCCGGAGGGAAACCAGTCCCGTCCGGACCGTTGACGGCATGTCATGTCTGCCACAAGCATGGCCTGCGACCGCATTTGGGAGCGCTCCCATCACGGTGAGCGCCACCTCCCCCGAGGAGCCCGGACGTGAAAAGACGCAGAACCGCGCTCATCTCCCTGACGGCCCTGCTGGCCGCGGCCGTCACCGCGCTGCCCGCCGCACCGGCCGGGGCCGAAGAGACCGAGCAGGTCAGCAACGGCACCTTCGACAACGGCACCGCATCCTGGTGGGCCAGTAGCAACGTCACGGCGGCCGTGTCCGACGGCCGGCTGTGCGCGGACGCGCCCGGCGGCACCACCAACCGCTGGGACGCCGCGATCGGCCAGAACGACATCACCCTGGTCGCGGGGGAGTCGTACCGGTTCTCCTTCACCGCGACCGGCACGCCCGCCGACCACGTGGTCCGCGCGATCGTCGGCCTGTCGGTCTCCCCGTACGACACGTACTACGAGGTCAGCCCGCAGCTCAGCGTCTCCGGCGACACCTACGCGTACACCTTCACCTCGCCCGTCGATACCACCCAGGGGCAGGTCGGCTTCCAGCTCGGCGGGACGCCCGACGCCTGGCGGTTCTGCGTGGACGACGTGTCCCTGCTGGGCGGCGTGGAGCCCGAACCGCACGTCCCCGACACCGGACCGCGGGTCCGCGTCAACCAGGTCGGCTACCTGCCCGCCGGACCGAAGAACGCCACCCTCGTCACCGACGCGACCGCCGCCCTGCCCTGGCAGCTCAAGGACGCCGGCGGCCGGGTCGTCGCCCACGGCCGCTCCACGCCGCGCGGCGTGGACGCCTCCTCCGGCCAGAACGTCCACTCGATCGACTTCGGCCGCCACAAGAAGCGCGGCGAGGGCTACACGCTGATCGCCGACGGCGAGACCAGCCGCCCCTTCGACATCGGCACGGCCGCCTACGAGCGGCTGCGCACCGACTCCGCGAAGTACTACTACACGCAGCGCAGCGGCCTCGCCATCAGCGACGCACTGCGCCCCGGCTACGGCCGCCCCGCCGGGCACGTGGGCGTGGCACCCAACCGGGGCGACACCGAGGTGCCCTGCCAACCCGGCGTGTGCGACTACAGCCTCGACGTCTCCGGCGGCTGGTACGACGCCGGCGACCACGGCAAGTACGTCGTCAACGGCGGCATCTCCACCTGGGAGCTGCTGAGCACCCACGAGCGCTCGCTGCACGCCCGGACCGGGGAACCCTCGAAGCTCGGTGACGGCACCCTCGACATCCCCGAGAGCGGCAACAAGGTGCCGGACGTCCTCGACGAGGCCCGCTGGGAACTGGAGTTCCTGCTGAAGATGCAGGTACCGGAGGGACAGCCGCTGGCCGGCATGGCCCACCACAAGATCCACGACGAGCAGTGGACCGGGCTGCCGCTGCTGCCGAGCGACGACCCGCAGAAGCGCGAACTGCACCCGCCGACCACCGCGGCGACCCTGAACCTGGCGGCGACCGCCGCACAGGCGGCCCGCCTGTACCGCTCCTACGACCGGGACTTCGCCGCCAAGGCGCTGGACGCCGCCCGCACCGCCTGGGCGGCGGCGCTGGCCCACCCCGACGTGCTCGCCGACGAGAGCGACGGCATCGGCGGCGGCGCCTATCCCGACAGCCGGGTCGACGACGAGTTCTACTGGGCCGCGGCCGAGCTGTACCTGACCACGGGGGAGCGGGACTTCAAGGAGTACGTGCTGAACTCCCCGGTCCACACCGCCGACATCTTCGGCCCGATCGGCTTCGACTGGGCGCGCACGGCGGCCGCCGCCCGGCTGGACCTGGCGACCGTCCCGAACCGGCTCCCCGGCCGGGACGAGGTGCGCCGCTCCGTCGTCCGCGGCGCCGACGGCTACCTGGCGACCCTGCGGGCGCACCCGTACGGCATGCCCTACGCGCCCGACGGCAACCTGTACGACTGGGGCTCCAGTCACCAGGTCCTCAACAACGCCGTCGTCCTCGCCACCGCCTACGACATCACCGGCGGCTCCAAGTACCGTGACGGCGCCGTCCAGAGCATGGACTACATCCTGGGCCGCAACGCGCTGAACATGTCGTACGTCACCGGCTACGGCGAGGTCAACGCGCACAACCAGCACAGCCGCTGGTACGCCCACCAGCTCGACCCCGCGCTGCCCAACCCGCCCGACGGCACCCTGTCCGGCGGGCCGAACTCGAGCATTCAGGACCCCTACGCGCAGAGCAGACTCCAGGGCTGTGTCGGCCAGTTCTGCTTCATCGACGACATCCAGTCCTGGTCGACCAACGAGCACACCATCAACTGGAACGCCGCGCTGGCCCGGATGGCCTCCTTCGTGGCGGACCAGGGCTGACCGCCTGCGTGGCCTTGCGGTACCGCCTCCATGTGGCTCTGACCTGCGTCTATTTACGGGTCAGTACCGGAGCGGTACCGTGGGGGCATGCCAGCTCTGAACGTGGAGTTCAGCGACCGCGAGCTCGAGGACCTGCGGCAGATCGCCAAGGAACGCGGTACGTCGATGAAGGCGCTCGTGCGGGACGCCGCCGCCGCCGACATAGCCCGGCACCGGGCCCTGCAGGAGGGGGCGGAGGCGTTCCGCCAGTTCTTCTCGGCCCACGCCGACGAATTCGCGGCCGCCTTTCCCGACGACGAACCACCGCCCGTCCGGGGCGAGGGGCGGGCCGCCTGACCCATGGCCCCGGTCCTGCACATCGACGTGCCGTGGCTGCTCCAGCGCCACGAGGAAGTGCTGCCTGAGCAGCCCACGGTCAACGACTTCTCCGCGCTGGTGGCCGCCGTCGCCCGGCACCGCGTGGACCCGCCCCGCCTCGGGGTGGACTCCGACCCGGCCTGGCGGGCCGCCGCCCTGCTGCACACCCTCGCCGTACTCAAGCCGCTGCCCTCGGCCAACGCGCGCTTCGCCTGCGCGACGGCCGTGGCCTACATGTTCGCCGCCGGCTCCGGCATCGACCCGCCCTACGGAGCCCTGGTCGACCTCGCGCGCGACCTGATGTCGGGCAAGGCCGACGTCTACGGCGCGGCGGACCGGCTGCGCTCCTGGCAGATCTGACCCGGGCGTCGCACACGCGCGCGGAGAATACGGAAAGTCGGTGTCCGTTTCATGAGTTGCGACGGAATCTGACCTTCTTTCAAAGGCGGGCTGATGTTGCCCGCTCGCCTTGTTGACCATGAGTGGTTTGTGCGAGAGTGAAGCACCCGTGCGGGGGGTAAAGGCCGGGTCTCGCACGCGCTTTGAAGGACCAGGTTCGATTTCGCCATGGCGAATTCACGCTCCCCACACCGCGCCCAAGAGGTACACACCAATCCGGGGTCCCTTTTCGGCGATCGGAACGTCTGAGTCACAGCGCGTGGGAAGGAACATCTCAGTGCCCACCCCCCACCCCCCTCGTCCCGCGTACCCGCCCTCGGGCGGGGATCCCGGGGAATCCGACGAGTTGCTGGCCGCGCGCCTCCGGGACGGCCCGGAGAACGAGGCCGCCCGGGTAGCCGCGCTGCTGATGGCACGCCACTGGCAGTCCGCGCACGACTACGCGACCATCTGCCTCGCCACGTCGACCCAGGTCACCGCCATGGTCACGGCCGCCGCCTGGCACCGGGTGCTGGACCGTCTCGCCGAGGGCGAACCGGCCACCGCGCTGCGTCCGCGCCTGCTGGTCGCCGTGCGCGACACGGTCCGCCAGTGGGCCGCCGACCCGGACACCTCCGGTGTTCTGCCGCAGTTGCTCAAGCCCGCCGGCGGACGCGGCATGCTGGCGGCGAAGTCCCTGACCCCGGAAAACCGGACCCTGGCCGCGCGGGCATTCTCCTCCCTTCCCGGACCGGCCCGTTGTTTGCTGTGGCACACGGAGGTCGAAGGCGAGTCCATAAGTGTCCCGGCCGGTCTGCTCGGCATGGATACCGACACCGCGTCGGCCACCCTCGAACAAGCGCGTGAGAAATTCCGCGAGGGTTGTCTGCACGCCCACAGGCAGCTCGCGCCGAGTCAGGACTGCCGCTTCCACAGCCGCCTCCTCGACGTGCCGATCCGCCGGGGCGGCGCCCTGCTGCCGGATGTCCGCAAGCACCTGGCGGACTGCCGCCACTGCCGTCACGCGGCCGATCAACTCGGCCACTTCGAGCGGGAACTGGGCACGCTGATCGCCGAAGCGGTGCTCGGCTGGGGCGCCCGGCGCTATCTCGACTCCCGTCCCGGCCGGGCCACGCTGGGCGGCCTCACCAAGGGTGCCGCCCGGCACCGGGGCGGACGCACCGGGCTGCTGGCCCGCATCCCCGTCCCCGTGCGCCGGGCCCCGGGCCGGTCCGGTTCCGGCCGGTCGCCGCTCAGGCAGCTCGGCGCCGCCTCCGCCGGAGTGCTGGCCATCGCGCTGGTGGTCAGCGTGTGGTCGTACGACGGCGGCGGTGCCGATCCGGCCGCCTCCACCAGTGCCGTCGGCGGCGACGGCGAGACGTCCGCCACCAGCCGCCCCAAGCCGCCCGGCGCGGCCGGGCTGCCCACGGGCGCCGACCGGACCCGGCTGCGGAACGTGGGCGCCGACCTGTGCCTGGACGTCCGGGGCGAGCCGAAGGCCGGGACGGGCGCCCGCCTGGCGGCGTGCTCCGAGGCGTGGACCCAGCAGTGGACCTACGAGGACGACGGGCTGCTGCGCAGCGTCGCCGACCCGGGGCTGTGTCTGGACTCGCAGGCGGACGCCGGAGTCGTCATTCTCGGTACCTGCGCCGACGAGGGCACCGAGCGGGGCGACGACGTGCGGTACGACCTGACCGACCGGGGGCGGCTGATCCCGCGCCGGGACCGGGAGCTCGCCCTCGCCGCCACCACCGTCGCACCGGGTGCCGACGTCGTGGTCAAGCTGCACGACGACTCGGACATCCAGCGCTGGCGCAGCGACCCGCTGCCCACGGCGGAGGGCTCCCTGTCGATCGCCCGCACCGACGGCCCGGCCGCCCGCTCGGTGGAACTGCCCGGCGACTGAGCCCGCGGCGCCCGGTGCCGGGTGTGGGCGAGGTCGGTCGCGTGTGGCGGTCGCCGAGGTCGGTGGCCGCCGGGCCGTCCGTCCACGATGCCGGCGCATCGGTTGCGCGGTGGCGGCTACACCGGGCCTTCCACGAGGTCGGCCGGCCCGGGGGTCGTCGGGGAGGCGTGGCCGGACAGGGCCAGGGTGAGGTCGAGTTCGGCGAGCAGGCAGCGGACGACGTGCTCGACGCCCGCCTGTCCGTCCAGGCCCAGACCGTAGACGTAGGGGCGGCCCAGGAGCACCGCGCGGGCGCCGAGCGCGAGTGCCTTGAAGACGTCGTCGCCGGTGCGGACGCCGCTGTCGAAGAGCACGGTGAGCCGGTCGCCGACCGCCTCCGCCACGCGGGGCAGCGCGTCGGCCGCCGCGACCGCGCCGGCCACCTGGCGGCCGCCGTGGTTGGACACCACCACGCCGTCCATTCCGGCGTCGGCGGCGAGCCGGGCGTCGTCCGGGTGCAGGACCCCCTTGAGGACGATCGGCCCGTCCCAGTTCTCCCGCAGGAACGCCAGGTCCGGCCAGGACTTGGCGGGATCGGAGAACATGCCGACGAAATGCATCACCGCGGCGTTCGGATCCTCGTGCACCGGCTTGGCCAGACCCGCCCGGAACGCCGGGTCGGAGAAGTAGTTGGCGGTGCCCACGCCGTGCAGGAACGGCAGATACGCCCGGTCGAGATCGCGCGGGCGCCAGGACAGCAGGGGCGTGTCCAGCGTGACGAACAGCGCGCCGTACCCGGCCGCCTTCGCCCGGTCCAGGAAACTGCGGGCCACCTCGCGGTCCTTGGGCCAGTACAGCTGGAACCAGCGCTCGGCGTCGCCCATCGCCTCGGCCACCTGCTCCATGGGCGTGCTGGACGCCGAGGACAGGATGTACGGCACACCCTGCGCGGCGGCGGCCCGCGCCGCCGCCGGCTCCGCGTCCGGGTGCATGATCGACAGGACGCCCACCGGGGCCAGCGCCAGCGGCGCCGGCAGCGGCCGCCCCAGCACCTCGACCGAGAGGTCGCGCTGGTGCACGTCCCGCAGCATGCGCGGGACGATCCGCCGCCGGTCCAGCGCCGCCCGGTTGGCGCGTGCGGTGCTGCCGTCACCCGCGCTGCCGGCGACGTACCCGACGGGACCGGGGCCCAGCCGGTGCTCGGCCAGCTCCTCCAGCCGGGTCAGGTCGGTGGGGAGCCTCGGCACCGCCCCCGTCATGCCGTTCAGATAGATCTCGTACTGGAAGTCCGCCCAGTGCTTCGCCATCCCACGTCGCCTCTCGTCGTCGAGTTCGCGTCGCCAGCACCGTACTCGCTGGTATGCCGGGGGCCGTCCGACAGGGTGAACGGGCATGTTTCAGGGGTGTTTCAGGCCGATTGGCGAACGCGTGGATCACGCCATTCGGCCAGTTCAAGCCTCAAGAACCGATCAAGAACCGCTCTGTTCCGGACTTGGAACGTTCGAATTCTGTGACTTCGAGCCACTGATTCAATACGCAAGGTTACCGAAATCCAGGGGGTCGAGATGAGTTTCGGTGCCGGACTCGGCAGACTCGCGCTCGCCGATCCGGCACCAACCGAGTCGGGCCGGCACATCAACACCCTCGAAAGAGCGGAAGGATGCACACAATGCGGAACACCGCGCGCTGGGCAGCGACTCTGGGCCTGACGGCCACCGCCGTCTGCGGGCCCCTCGCCGGGGCGTCTCTCGCCTCCCCGGCCACCGCCCCCGCGTCGCTCTACGCCCCCTCGGCCCTGGTGCTGACGGTGGGTCACGGAGAGAGCGCTGCCACCACTTCACCGCTCCGCGCGGTCACTCTCACCTGCGCCCCGACGGCCACCGGGACCCACCCCGCGGCCGACGCGGCCTGCGCCGAACTCCGCCACGCCGGCGGAGACTTCGACGCCCTGTCCGCCGTCGACGGGGTGATGTGCACGCGGGAGTACGCCCCCGTGACCGTCACCGTCGACGGAGTCTGGCAGGGCCGGCGCCTCTCCTACGAGCGGACCTTCGCCAACGAGTGCGTGAAGAACGCGGGCAGCGCGAGCGTCTTCACGTTCTGAGGGACCGGGGCCGCCCGGCCCGTGCGGCGTGACCGGCTGCTCGCTACTGGGGAGTGCGAGCGCCACCGTACGGACCCGCGGTCCCGCACCGGGGACGGCGGACGGAGTGGGGCCGTCCGCCGTCCTCCCGGTACGAACGAGCGCAGGAACGGGACTCAGTCCGCCGTCGGCCCGTCATCGGACCCGGCGGACCTGGCACGGTGGCTGGTGTCGCACCAGGGGAAGCGCCGGCTGCGCCGGCAGGTGCACAGCGCGACCCGGAAGCGGTCGGAGAACACCGTCGTCCCGTCCTCCAGTTCCACCTCCACCGGACCTTCCACCAGGAGCGGCCCCCGCCGCTGGACCTTGACCCGGCGAGCGGCACCGGGCGTACGGGCGTCGTCAGACGGGGAGTTCGGCACGGACGACCACCAACTCCTCCTCGTTCTCGGCCAGGGACAGCAGCCCGCGCTGCCGCAGCCAGCGCTCCCGGCCGCGCACCACCGGACCGAACGCGATCCGCCGCCGCCGGACCACCGCGGCCTTCAGCCCCGCCTCGCGCAGCAGGGCGACGGTGCGGCCGGGATCACTGAGCCCCGACTGCACGAGCAGCAGCACTCCGCCGGGCCGCAGCAGAGCGGGCGCCTCACGGCAGATCCGGTCCAGCACCAGCCTCCCGTCGTGGCCCGCGTCCCAGGCCCGGGCCGCACCGCGCGGGCGGCGCCCACCGCCCGGCGCCGGCAGGTACGGCGGATTGGCCAGCACGAGATCGAACGACGCGCCGCGCACCGGGGTGAAGAGATTGCCGTGCAGGACGCGGATCCGCAGCCCCGCACGGGCGGCGTTGAGCCGCGCGGCCCACACCGCGCGCCACGACACGTCCACCGCGGTCACCCGCCCGCCCCGCATCGCCGCGGCCAGCGCGAGGGCGCCGGTGCCGGTCCCGACGTCGAGCACCGCCGCGCCCGGGGGCAGCGACTCGCCGGACAGCGACCCGGCGAGCAGGGCGGTGTCCTCCTGGGGGGCGTAGACGCCCGGCAGCACCATGAAATTCACGTCAGTCAGGTACCCAGAAGGTCATGAAATAAAGGAAATGCCGGAATCTTGGTGGGCCGGTCCGGGGAGCGGGACGCGCAGTGACGACCGTCCGGCCCGCCAGTCGGCCAGCAGCCGGGCGCCGAAGAGGTCCTCGACGTGGCAGGTGGCGTCGACACCGAACACGACGTCCGCCGCGAGGTGCGGTTCCTCTTCCAGCAGTCCGGCGATCACCTCGTGCCGCACGATCTGCTCGTGCACCGCGTCCGCCTCGACGTGCTCGTCGTAGAAGTGCTCGGCGGCAGGTCCGGCGCCGGTGCGGCGCATCGCCTCCGCGAGCCGCCGGGAGCCGGGCGAGGACGTGATCTCCACCGCCGCGAAATGGCCCACGAGGGCGCCGCGCAGGGCCCGGTGCAGGCCGAACAGCGACATCATGTTCACCGTGACCAGGCACTCGGCCGAGGCGGCGTCGAGATGGCGTCCGTACGTCGTGTCCAGCCCGAGGTCCGCCATCAGGCCGGCGAACAGGCGGGCGTGCACCCGGTCGGCGCGGCCGCCGCCGTACTCGTCGAACTCGACCGCCGCCATCGCCGCCTTCGCGCGCCCCCACAGCCGCGGCAGCACCCAGGCGTGCGGGTCGGCCTCCTTGAGGTGATACAGGGAGCGCTGGGCCGCGTACTCCCGCAGCTGCCACAACTCTCCCTCGTCGCGCAGGAAGTGGCTGACGCCCTCCCCGTGGACGGGCTCGACCAGCAGCGCCCCGATCGCGTCCTCCACGCTGTCGTGGACCGGCGTACCGGCCCGCAGCGCGGTCAGGAAGCGCCGCTCCAGCGCGGCCCGGACGCGCAGCAGCCCGGGATCCCACTCCAGGGCGGGGGAGACACCGGCGAAACCCCGGTAGTGCGGCTCGTAGCACTGGTACAGCGCGAGCTGGAGATCGTCACCGTACGCGTCAGCGGCGGCGGCCTCCTCCGGGCCGGGCGGCGGGCCGGTCCCGCGCAGATACGCACCGACGGCCGCGGAGAGCGGGCCCCGGGCCGTCGGGAGCGGTGGTCCTTCCCGGTCGTACTCCATGCGCCGCGAGTACCCACCCGGACTCCGGTGCCACACGGACGTCCGGCGGCCTCACTCGCCCTCGGCGTCCTCGATCTCCCGCAGGACCTCGCCGAGCGCGCTCTCCGCCCGCTCTCGGCCCCGGTCGTCCTTCTCGGACACGGATGTTTCCCTTCCTCGGGGCCCGCTCCTCGGAGCGCGGTCAGTCGGACGTGGACGCGAGGCGCAGGGGCACCGGCGGCTGGGCCGCTGCCTCGTCGCTGAGGCGGACGACCTCCTTCCACCAGGACGGGCCCTCCTCTATGTGGCGCAGCAGGATGCCCTCGCGGATCGCCCAGGGACACAGCGTGACCGCGTCCACTCCGGTGAGCTTCATGGCGGTGTGCCCGACCACCGCCCCGGCCACGCTCTGCGCGGCCCGCGGTGCGGAGATGCCGGGCAGCCGGGACCGCTCGGCCGCGGACAGGGCGGCCAGCCGGCCGACGGCGTCCCCGAGGTCCGCGCAGCGCATCCGCCGCTCCACGAACGGCCCGTGCCGGCCCGGCGAGGCCCCGCACAGCCGCCCCAACTGCTGAAAGGTCCGGGAGGTGGCCACCGCGGTGCGCGGGCCCTCCCAGCGGATCCGCGCCGCGACGTCCCGCAGCTGATGCCGGACCTTGCGGCGCAGCGCCTTGACCTGCTCCGGCGATGCCGGGTCCTCGCCGCCCGCCAGGAACTCGTGGGTCAGCCGCGCCGCCCCGAGCGGCAGTGACGCCACGAAGCCGGGCAGCCGGCCGCGCCCGAAGGCGACCTCCAGCGATCCGCCGCCGATGTCCAGCAGCGCGAGCGGCCCGGCCCGCCAGCCCATCCAGCGCCGGGCCCCGAGGAACGTCAGCTCCGCCTCCACCTCACCGGGCAGCGTGCACAGGGCCACCCCGGTGCGGGCGCGCACGGTGCGCAGCACCTCTTGGCGGTTCGGCGCGGCACGCACCACGGCGGTCGCGAAGGCCGGCGGGTTCGACGCCCCCCACCGGTCCGCCGTCCGGCTCGCGTCGGCCACCGCCGCCACCAGCCGCTCCACGGCCTCCTCCGGGACCGGATCACCCGGCTTGACCTGCTCCGACAGCCGCAGTCGCCACTTCGCGGTGTGCACCGGCAGCGGGACCCCGCCCTCCGCGTCCGCCACCATGAGCCGAACCGTGTTCGACCCCACATCCACCACGCTGATCCGCATGAAGGGCCACGTACCCATCTGAGCGCCGGTCCAACGCGGTCCGGGGCGGTACGGCCGGAAAACGGGCTGCCCGCCGGCCGGTCCGGTCAGGCCAGCTGCCGCCGGACCAGCTCGTGCAGCCGGCCGCCGGTGTCCGCGAGCAACTGGGCGGGCGGCCCCTGCTGGGCGACCTTCCCGTCCTCCATCACGATCACGCGGTCGGCGTCCAGCACCGTGGACAGCCGGTGCGCGATGACGATCCGGGTCGCGTTGAGCGCCTTGGTCGACTCGATCACGGTGCGCTGCGTCTCGTTGTCCAGGGCGCTGGTCGCCTCGTCGAAGAAGAGGATGCGCGGCCGGCGGATCAGCGCCTGCGCGATCATCAGCCGCTGCCGCTGGCCCCCGGAGACGGCACCGCTGCCCGAGACGATGGTGTGCAGGCCCATCGGCATCCGCTTGATGTCCTCCGCCAGCCCCGCCATCTCGGCCGCCGCCATCGCCTCCTCCGGCGTGTACGGCTCGGTACCGCAGATGACGTCCAGGATCGATCCGGTGAACGGCTGCGCGTGCTGGAGCACCACCCCGCACTGCCGCCGCACCGCCGACTGGTCGAGCGCGGCCAGGTCCTGTCCGTCGTACAGGACACTGCCCGACAGCGGCCGGTCGAAGCCGATGAGCAGCCGCAGCAGGGTCGACTTGCCGCAGCCGCTGGGGCCGACGACCGCCACGAACTCGCCCGGCTGCACCTCGAAGGACACGTCGTCCAGGACCAGCGGCCCGTCGTCGGTGTACCGGAACGACAGCCGCCGCGCCTCGATCCCGCCGGACAGCGGCCCCGGACGGGTGCTGGCGGTGCGCACCTCGGGTGCCGCGTCCAGCACCGGACGGATCTCCTCGAACAGCGGCAGCGCGGCCACCGCCGACACGAAGGAGCCGGTCAGCTGGGTGACCGAGGTCAGCAGCATCGTCACCGAGGCGTTGAAGGTCAGGAACTCCGCCGCCGACATCGAACCGCGCGCCGGACCCGCAAGGAGCATGAACATCAGCAGCGTGCACAGCGGCAGGTACACCGCGCCCAGCACCGCGTTGAGGTTCTTGATCCGTCCCGCCCGCTGCTGGAGCTCGCGGCTGTGCGCGAAGCGTTCCGCCCAGGCCGCGTAGGCGTAGTTCTCGGCGGCGGCCACCCGCAGCTTCGGCAGCCCGCGCAGGGTCTGGAACGCCTGGTTGTTCAGCTTGTTGGTGAGCTTGACCAGCCGCCGCTGCCAGCGCACCTGCCACAGCCCGAGCGCCAGGAAGACTCCGGCGACGACCACCAGCATGCCGATCGCCGCGAGCGCCATCGGCACGCTGTACCAGAGCAGCAGCCCCAGGTTCATCGCCCCGACGGTCACCGACTGCGCCACCGTCGGGCCGACGCCCGCCAGCAGTCTGCGGATCGCGCTGATGCCCATGGCGGCGCTCGCCAGTTCGCCGGTGGACCGCTCGGTGAAGAATTTCGTCGGCAGCCGCAGCAGCCTGTCCCACACGGCGGGCTGGAGGGTCGCCTCGATCCGGCCCTCGAGGCGCAGGATGGTGAGGTTCTGCATCAGCATGAAGGCCGCCGCGACGACGCTGCTCAGCATCACCGCGAGACACACCTGCACGATCAGCCCGGTCTGCGCCTTCGGCACGAACTCACCGAGCACCTTGCCGGTCGCGACCGGCACCAGCGCGCCGAGCGCCACCGTCACCAGACCGGCGAGCAGCAGACCGGTCAGATCACGGCGGGTGCCCTGGAGACAGAACCGCAGCAGCCGCAGCGGACTGAGCCGGCGTTCGGGCAGCGGCCGGTAGAACATCACCGCGCGCGGCTCGAACTCCTCGGCGTTCGCCTTCTCCACCGGGGTCTCCCGGCCGGTCCCCGGATGCACGGCCACATAGCCGCCGCGCCGCCACAGCAGCGCCACCGGCGCCCCCGACAGGGTGCGGTGCCCGACCAGCGGCCCCACGTCGTCCCGCCACCAGCCGTCCTCCAGCCGCACGCCGCGGGTGCGTACGCGCGAGGCCAGGGCGACGCGCTCCACCGGATCGAGCCGCTCGCTCTCGGTGCCGTTCTGCGCGGGCTCGGCGAGCGCGATGCCGGCGGCACCGGCGACCAGCCTGCATGCCGCGTACGTGGCGTCGGCGTCGGCGGCCGTGGTGCGCCCGGCCGACCGCTTGCCGATCGAGGCCAGCAGCGTCCGGTCGGCCTGCGCGCGCACCGCCTCACCGGCCTTGATGCCGGCCGCCGTCCGGGTCTCGTGGGTGCGTTCCAGTTGCTCGATCCAGCGGTCGAGCGTGGTCAGCAGCCGGTGCTGCTGGTCGACCAGGCTCTGCCACAGCGCCGGGTCCATCAGCAGGTCGGCGGCGGCCTCCTCGCCGTACAGCGCCCCGTACTGCACGCTGCCCGGCGGCACCTGCATCCAGAACACGTCGTCGTCGGTGGGCGCCGCCGCCCGCTCGGTGGCCATCGGCGCCTGGAAGAGCACGGTCAGTCCCCGGCCCACCCCCAGGGCGAGCGCGTACTCCAGCGGGCTCGTCGTCGGCGGCACGTACTGGGGGTTGCCGTACTCGTCGTACGACCAGGTCTGCGTGTCCGCCGGCTGGTACAGCTCGCGCAGCCCGATGCGGTGCACCACGCAGTCCCGCAGCGGGCGCGCGACCAGTGTGTGCTGCGGCCCGGCGACCGGCCCGAGCAGCACCGAGCCCGCCTCCAGCCGGCCGAGGTGGTGCCAGTGGCCCTGCTCCCCGGCGTCGACCGCGAACAGGTCGACCGCGCCGGACACCACCAGCCACAGCACCTGGGGGCCCTCCAGGTCGAGGCGGTTGAACCCGGCGCAGTCCACGCGGGTGCCCAGCGAGCCGAGCGCCCCGAGGACGAGGTCGCCCTGTCCTTCGTGCACGGTCGTCATCTCAGCGCTCCCTGACCAGTGCCGCGTAGGCGCCGCCGTGTGCCACCAGATCCTCGTGCCGGCCGCGCTCCACGACCGTGCCGTGCGCCAGGACGACGATCTCGTCGCTGTCCCGCACGGTGCTGAGCCGGTGCGCGATCACCACGCAGGCGCAGCCGCGCCGCCGCAGGTTGTCCATGACGACCTGTTCGGTCTCGGCGTCCAGCGCGCTGGTCACCTCGTCCAGGACGAGGATGCTCGGCCGGCGCACCAGCGCCCGCGCGATCTCCAGCCGCTGGCGCTGCCCGCCGGAGAAGTTGCGGCCGTCCTGCTCGACCGGGCTGTGGATGCCGCCCGGCCGGCGCATCACGACGTCGTACAGCGCGGCGTCCTTGAGCGCGTCCACCACCGCGGTGTCGGGGACCGACGGATCCCACAGGGCGATGTTGTCGCGGACGGAGCCCTCGAAGAGGAACACGTCCTGGTCGACGAAGGAGACGGAGGACGCCAGCGCCCCGCGCGGGATGTCCTCCAGCCGCTGCCCGTCGATGCGGATCACACCGTCCCAGGGGGCGTAGAGGCCCGAGATCAGCCGGGACACCGTGGACTTGCCGCTGCCCGAGCCGCCCACCAGGGCCACCTGCTGCCCCGGCCCGACGGTGAGGTCGAAGCCGGTGAGCAGGGGCTTGTCGAGCGGGTTGTAGCCGAAGGAGACGTTCTGCAGCTCGACCTGCCCGCGCAGCCGGCGGGTGGAGTCGGTGCCGCCGGGACGGTCGTAGAGCGGGTCGGTGCGGAAGTTCTCCACGTCCTTCAGCCGGGCCACGTCCGCCGCGAAGTCCTGGATACGGCCCGCGACACCGTTCAGCCGGGTCAGCGGGGCCGTGAAGCGGACCACCAGCGCCTGGAACGCGACCAGCAGACCGACCGAGATGTGCCCCTCGACCGCCCGCATGCCGCCGATCCACAGGATCAGCCCGCTGTTGAGCGTCGCCAGCGTCGGCGCGACCACGCCCAGCCAGGCACTCGGCACCCCGAGCCGCTGCTGCTCCTCCAGGGTGGTGGCGTGCTGCCCCGCCCACTTGCGGAAGTAGCCGTCCTCGCCGCCGGTCGCCTTCATCGTCTCGATCAGCTGGAGGCCGGTGTACGCGGTGTTGGTCAGCCGTGCGGTGTCCGCCCGCAGCTTCGCCGTACGGGTCGCGCGCAGCCGGATGACGATCCGCATCGCGAGGATGTTGAGCAGCGCCACGCCGATGCCGACGAAGGTGAGCTGGGGGTCGTACGTGTACAGCAGCACGGCGTACAGGACGACGACGATCGCGTCCACGCCCGCGGCGGCGAGGTCGCGGGCCAGCGTCTCGGCGACGGCGTCGTTGGACTGGAGCCGCTGTACCAGGTCGGCCGGGCTGCGCTGGGAGAAGAACGTCACCGGCAGCCGCAGCAGATGGCGCAGGAAGCGGGCGCTGGAGAGGGTGGAGGAGATGATGCGGCCGTGCAGCAGGTTGGCCTGCTGGAGCCAGGTCAGCACCACCGTGAGCAGCACGCAGGCGCCCATCGACGCGAACAGCACGCCGAGCAGCGAGGTCTGCCCCCCGATCAGGAACATGTCGATGTAGGTGCGGCTGAGCGCGGGCACCGCCGCCCCGACCGCAACCAGCAGCAGGCTGGCCAGCACGGCGGCGGGAAGCGTGCCCGCGGTGCCGCGCAGCCGGGCGGGCATCGCGCCGAGCACGCCGGGCTTGCGGCCGCCCCGGGTGAAGTCCTCGCCGGGCTCCATGGTCAGCACGACCCCGGTGAAGGACCCGTCGAAGTCCTCCAGGGAGACGAAGCGGCGGCCCTTGCCCGGGTCGTTGATGAACACCCCGCGCCGGCCGAAGCGGCGCCCGATGCCGTCGTAGACGACGTAGTGGTTGAACTCCCAGAACAGGATGGCCGGCGTCGTCACCTCGGCGAGGGCGGCCAGGTCCATCTGCATGCCCTTGGCCGTCAGACCGTAACCGCGCGCCGCCTTCAGCAGGTTGCTGGCGCGCGAGCCGTCGCGGGAGACACCGCAGGCGATGCGCAGCTCCTCCAGCGGGACGTGCCGGCCGTAGTGGCCGAGCACCATCGCGAGGGAGGCGGCGCCGCACTCGACGGCCTCCATCTGGAGGACGGTGGGGGTGCGGACGGTCTTCGCGCTGCTCCTGGGCGTGCCGCGCCTGGGCGGGGCGGCCCGGCGTCGGCCCCGGGTCTCCTGTGCGGTGCTCACGGCAGCAGCCAATCGACGGGACGCTGGTCGGCGAGCCGGATGGAACCGGTGGCCATGGTCATGGAGGTCAGCTCGAACGGCGGCCCGTCGGCGGACGACCACGCGTAGCCGCTCTTCGTGGACTTGGAGGTGTCCAGCCGGACCGTCACCGCCACCGGCCTGCCGTCCTCGGTGAACTGCTCGCCGAGCTGGCTGTCCCCGAGGAACGCGGAGATGGTCTGCGCCGACTGCGCGGAGCGGTCCACCGACTTCACCTTTCCGTGCAGGACGCCGTACTGCTGGGTCGGCACCGACTGGACGGTCAGGTCGACGGAGGCGTGTGCGGGGATCGCGGCGGCCTTCTCGGCGGGTACGTAGACGGTGGCGTAGAGCGGATCGCCGGGGTCGGCGACCTTCTCTACGGAGGCGACGTTGGCGCCGGTCCGGATGATCTGCCCGACGGTCGCCGCGAGGGCGCTGACCCGTCCGGCGTCGACGGCGCGGACCACGCTCTCGCCGTCGGCGGTACGCACCTTCAGCACGGGGGAGTCGACGGCCAGCCGCTGACCCGGGCGCGCGAGGACCGCCGTGACCTGCCCCGAGACGGGGCTCTGCAGGAGGTAACTGCCCTGCCCGTGGGTGAGGATGGCGGGTGCGCCGACGGTGGAGGTCACCGAGCCGCCCACCGCCCACACGGACGCGGCGGCCATCGCGACCACGGTCACGGACAGCACCAGCCAGCCCTGCGGGCGGGCGAAACGCACCGGAAGGTCTAGTTCCTCCGGTGACTGGAGCTTGGAGAGGGCCTGCTGGCGGAACTGCACGACTGAACGTTTCCCGGGCTGTCGAAGAACGGCCGAAAAGTCCCGGAGCCTGGGTGGCTCCGGGACTCAGCGGCACAGGGGCGCGATCAGAGACCGGCGACCAGGCCGGTGACCGGGGCGGTGTTCAGGCCGGTGACACCCTCGACGGTGCCGACGGCCGTGTTGACCAGACCGGAAACCGGGGCAATGCCGTCCACCAGGCCGGTGACGGTGCCGACGGCGTTCACGTTCAGGCCGCCGGAGACGTTGTCGAGGTCCGCGTCCGAGATCTCGACGGTCTCAACCTGGGGGGTGGAGTTCATGATGGAACTTCCCTTCGTATAGCCATTTCACAAGGGGGGAGCGGCCCCCTCTGGGGACAGATGACGGCCGCGACCGCGGGTGCCGGACGCCCGTTTCCGGAGCGTCCGCGGCTCCCGCGGTGCGATGGATCAAAGCACGCGGCCGGTCCGGGCTTCCAATCACTCACCCCCTCCCACCAGGGCTCTTGCGACCAAGGGGCACCCAAAGGTGCAGGCGCGCGCACGGCTTCGCGGCCACTTCTTCACACCGCGGGCGACATCGGCCCGCGCGACCCCTTGCCCGCACCGGGCCGATTGGGACACTCCCGCCCCAAACGCGTACGGGGCACCGCGCGGTTGTGCAGATCCCCCAACCGGGGTGACCGGGTTGAGCATTCGATGTGCAGATTCGCTGAAGCAGGGATTCCGCTCCGCGATCGGCACCGTGCGTGTCCGCTCGAGCGCGGAGGGTGCCGATCAGGCCGGATCGGAGCGCCCGGCTGAACACCCCGCCGGGTCCGTGCGTACCAACTGCCGTCCGGGCGCCCCCCAACAGCTGCCGGACCGCGGCACCGTCCCGGTCCCAGGAGGTCGAGTAGGTTGAGTCACAAGCGAATTCCGAAGCGCAGGGCCGCGATGGCGGCGGGCGGTGTGGTGGCGCTCGGCGCGGCCGCCATCCTGCTCCCGAACGCCAACGCCTCGCAGGACGGCGGGTCTTCGGACGCCGCGGCGGCGCCGAGGACCCTCAAGGCGGCGGACGCGTCGGATCTCGCCTCGCAACTCGCCGGGATGCTGGGCGACGCCTTCGCCGGCTCGTACTACGACACCGGCGAGCAGCAGCTCGTGGTGAACGTCGTACCCGGTGACAACAACCAGGTCATCGTGGAGGCGAAGAAGGCGGGCGCGGACGTCCGCGAGGTCGACAACAGCATGGGCGAGCTGCGCGGCGGCGCGACGACGCTGAAGTCCGAGGCGACCATCCCCGGCACCTCCTGGGCGATCGACCCCCGCACCAACAAGATCCTGGTGACCGCCGACTCCACCGTCACCGGCGAGAAGTGGGACAAGCTGGAGTCCACCGTCCAGGGCCTCGGCTCCGGCATGGCCACCCTGGAGAAGTCCGCCGGCACCTTCCGGACCTTCGCGTCGGGCGGCGACGCCATCTTCGGCGGCGGCGCGCGCTGCTCCCTCGGCTTCAACGTCACCGCCGGGGACGGCTCCCCGGCCTTCCTGACGGCCGGTCACTGCGGGGTCGCCACCGAGCAGTGGTCCGACGCCCAGGACGGGGCGCCGATCGGCACCGTCGACCAGGCGGTCTTCCCGGGCGAGGGCGACTTCGCGCTCGTCAAGTACGACGACCCGGCGACCGAGGCGCCGAGCGAGGTCAATCTCGGCGACCAGACCCTCGCGATCGGCCAGGCCGCCGAGGCGACGGTCGGTCAGCAGGTCTTCCGCATGGGCAGCACGACCGGACTGGCGGACGGTCAGGTCCTCGGCCTGGACGCCACCGTCAACTACCCCGAGGGCACGGTCACGGGCCTCATACAGACCGACGTCTGCGCCGAGCCCGGCGACAGCGGCGGCTCCCTGTTCACCCAGGACGGACAGGCGATCGGCCTGACCTCCGGCGGCAGCGGTGACTGCACCGTCGGCGGCGAGACCTTCTTCCAGCCGGTCACCACCGCCCTGGAGGCGGTCGGCGCCACCCTCGGCGGCGACGCGGCGGGAGGCGCGGGCGACCAGGCCGGCGGCGAGGAGGCCGGCGGCGAGGAAGCCGGGGGCGGCGACGCCGTCGGCGGTGAGGAGGCCGGGGGCGAGCAGGCCGGTGGCGAGCAGGCCGGTGGTGACGCGGGCGCCGGCGACGCGGGCGACGGTACCGGCACCGGCGTCGGCGGCTCCGACGACGGAACGGGCGTCGGCGCCGAGGACGGCTCCGGCCTGACCGGCTGACCGCACACCGACGGGCGGTCCGGACCCCGGCGGGAGGACCGGACCGCCCCTTCTTGTCTCTTCGGTCCTCTGATCGCCGCTACCCGGGCCGTAGGGGCTGCGCGGATGTCCTATAAGCGCTGTAATGGCGAGGTGGTCGGACAGGGCGCTGCGGAACGCGGATCGAGGACGCTGCGTGCCGAGGGTGCCCTGAAGGCGATCGCGTCCGGCCCGGAGCAGGAGGAGCGGCCCCGCCGGATCCTCGAACAGGCGCTGGTCTTCGCGGGCGCCTCCCTCGCCGCCCTCTACACGCCCGGCGACGACCGCGAACTGCTCTGCCTGTCCGCCTCGGTCGGTGTGCCGCGGACCCTGTACGGAGTACGCGACAGCTACCCGGCGTCCGGCGGCTCCCCGGTCGCCGACGCCCACCGCGGCGGCGAGGCGGTGTGGATCGGCCCCGAGGAGTTCGCCGGATCCGCCGAGTCGCGGCACGTGCCGTCCAGCGGCTTCTCCCTCGCCACCCTGCCGGTGCGCGGGAACGGCGGCGGCTGCCTGCTCGCCCTGACCGAGCGCCCCGACGGATTCGACGCGGAGGACCGGGCCTGCCTCGAACTGGTCGCCGAGGCACTGACCTGCCCCGCCCCGGCCGAGGCCGAGGAGGACGAGGAGCTGCGGCCGGAGTCCTTCAGCCTCGCGATGGACACCGGCCGCGTCGAGGTCGGCGACGACATCCTGCGCCTGTTCGGGCTCGCCCCCGGCGAGTTCGACGGCAAGGTGGAGACGCTGCTCGGCCTCACCGTGCCGGAGGACCTGCCGTCCCTGATGTCGGTGACCGAGTCCGACCACATGACCATCGGCGACCGCGAGCTGGAGTTCCGGGTGCTGCAACCGGCCGGCCCGCCGAAGTGGCTCCGGCTGAGCGGACGCCTGCTGCCCGGCGGCGAGGGGCGTCCGACCCGCCTGGTCGGCACCGTCGCCGACGCCTCCACCCTGCGCCCGGACGTGACCGACGTGGCCCGCGTGCAGCGGCTCGCCGCCGCGCTGGCCACCGCCGGCACCGTCCGCGACGTCGGCCAGGCCGTGGTCGCCGCCCTGCGCAGACCGCTGCGCGCCGACCGGATCGCCCTGGCCGAGCTGGAGAACGACCGGTTCGTCGTCACCGTCCTGGACCCGCCCGAACCCGAGTCCTGGCCCGAGCTGTGGCGGCTGGAGTGGCGCACCGAGTGGCCGGACGCGCCGGTCCGGGCCATGCCCACCCTCGCCGCCGCGCTGCGCGAGGGACGCGCCCGGATCTGGCCCGCCGGCACCGGCGACCTGGAACCCGCCCTCGCCGACGTCGGCCCCGGCGGCCTCGCCGTACTGCCGCTGCCCGCCGCCGGCCGCATGGCCGGCGCCTGTCTGATCGGCTGGGACACCCCGCACGACTTCGGCCCCGACGAACGCGCCCTGCTCACCGCCTCCGCCGGCCTCGCCGGACAGGCCCTGACCCGCGCCCGCGCCTTCGACGCCGAACACGAACTCGTCGGCATGCTCCAGCGCCAGCTGCTGCCGCGCCGCCTGCCGAAACTGCCCGGCGCGGTCGCCGTCGCCCGCTACCTGCCCAGCACGGCCGGGCTCGAGCTGGGAGGCGACTGGTACGACGTCATCCCGCTGCCCGACCACCACGTCGCCCTCGTGATCGGCGACGTCCAGGGCCACAGCGCCGGCGCGGCCACCCTGATGGGCCAGATGCGCACCGCCCTGCGCGCCTACGCCGTCGAGGGCCACCCGCCCGACGTCGTGGTCTCCCGCGCCAACCGGCTGCTGACGGGAATGGAGACCGACCTCTTCGCCACCTGCGTCTACGTCGACCTCGACATGGAGGAGGGCTCCGCCTGGTGCGTCCGGGCCGGACATCTGCCGCCGGTGCTGCGCCACCCCGACGGCAGCACGGACATCGCCGAGGTGCCGGGCGGCCCACCGCTCGGCGTGGTGACGCAGGCCGCCTTCCCGATGAGCCCGCTGCGGCTGCGGCCCGGCACGCTGATCGCCCTCACCACCGACGGTCTCGTGGAGTCCCCCGACGCCGACATCGACGAGGGCATGGACCGGTTCGCGCACGCGCTGGCCGCGTCGGACCCCGCCCACCTCGGACTCGTCGCCGACGCGCTGCTCGGCAACGCCCGCCGCAGCGACGACGTCGCCCTGCTCCTGGTGCGCTACGACGGCATGGACCTGCGCCCGCTGCGGGAGAGCTGGTCCGTGTGGCGGCTGCCGGAGGCCGTGCGGCACGCCCGCCGCTTCACCCGGCGCACCCTGCGCTCCTGGGGCGTACCGGACGACGGCATCGACGCGGTGCTCCTGATCGTCTCTGAGCTGGTCACCAACGCCCTGGTGCACACCGACGGCCGGGTCCGGCTCGACCTCGCCCTGATCGGCGGCCGGATGCGGGTGGCGGTCGCCGACGCCTCACCGCGTACGCCGGTCAAGCCGACCAGCATCGGCTGGGAGGCCACGGGCGGGCGCGGCATCCTCCTGGTCGAGGCGATGTCGGCGGCGTGGGGGACGCTGCCGGTCGGCGGGGGCAAGCTGGTCTGGAGCGAGATCCCGCTGAACCCGTGAGCGTCCCCGGCCGGTTCAGCCGAGCCGCTTCAGCAGCTCCTCGGCGAGCGGGGCGGCGGACGCCGGGTTCTGGCCGGTGACCAGGTTCCGGTCGGCGACCAGGTGCGGGGCCCACGGCTCGGCCGCGCGCACGGCGATCCCGGCCTGGCGGAGCCGGTCCTCCAGCAGCCACGAGGCCCGCTCCGCGAGACCGCCCTGGGTCTCCTCCTCGTTGGTGAACGCGGTCACCTCCCGGCCCGCGAAGGCATTGGCCCCCTCGGCGTCCACGGCGGCCAGCAGCGCGGCCGGGCCGTGGCAGACCACCCCGAGCAGGGTCCCGGCACCCAGCGCCTCGGTCAGCAGCCGGCCGGAGTCGGCGTCGACGGCCAGGTCCTCCATGGGACCGTGGCCGCCGGGGTAGAACACCGCCGCGTAGTCCCGCAGCCGGACGTCGGACAGGCTCACCGGGTGCCGCAGCTCCGTGAAGCCCTCCAGCGCGCGGGCGATCCGGTCGGCGTTCTCCTGGCCGCCGTTGACCTCGGGGGCCAGCGACGCCCGGTCGACGGGCGGCACGACCCCGCCCGGCGTGGCCACGACGACCTCGTGACCGGCGGCCGTGAACGCCTCGTACGGGGCGACGGCCTCCTCCGCCCAGAAGCCCGTCGGGTGCCGGGTGCCGTCGGCCAGCGTCCAGTGGTCGGCGCCGGTGAGGACAAAGAGGATCTTCGACATGTGGGTCTCCCGGAAGGACGGGCCGCGATCCGTCGTACGCGGCGCTGCGTCCGAAACTAGGACCCGAGCACTACGTATCGCCAATGCCACGGCCGATGAGAGCCATAGGAATCCGTATGGCAGCGTCCTGCCGTACCGCCGTAGGGTTCAGGGGTGCGACACAGCGACCCCTCGGCGGACCCCGCCGGCGCCACGACCCCGGCCGCCGCGCCGCCCGACCTCAACCTGCTGCGGACCTTCCTCGCGGTCCACCGCTCCGGGTCCTTCACGGCCGCGGCCCAGCTCCTCGGCCTGTCCCAGCCGACCGTCACCACACAGATCCGCGCCCTGGAGCGGCAGACCGGCCGCGAACTGTTCGAACGACTGCCGCGCGGAGTCGCCCCCACCGCGGTGGCCGACGAACTCGCCGCGCGTGTCGCCGCGCCCCTCGACGCGCTCGCGGCGGCCGCCGGGCACGACCCGACCGGCCGCACCCGGCCCGGTCCGGTCCACCTGGCCGGACCCGCCGAACTGCTCTCCACCCGCGCCCTGCCCGCGCTCTCCGGCCTGGTCGCCGACGGCGTACGGCTGCGGGTGGGGCCCGGTCTGACCGACCCGCTCCTCGACGAACTGCGGGCCGGTCGGCACGACCTGGTGATCGCCACGAGCCGCCCGCGCGGCCGCGGTCTGTCCGCGGTGCCCCTGGCGGACGAGGAGTTCGTCCTGGTCGCCGCCCCGGCCCTGGCCGACCGGCTGCGGCCCGCCCTCGCCGCCGAGGGCCCCGGTGCCCTGCACGAGGTCCCCCTGATCAGCTATGCCGAGGACCTCCCGATCGTCCGCCGCTACTGGCGGCACGTCTTCGGCCGGCGCCTGACCTGCCGGGCCGCCGTCTCCGTCCCCGACCTGCGGGCCGTCGTCGCCATGGTCGCCGCCGGCGCCGGGTTCAGCGTCCTGCCGCGGTACCTGTGCGCCGCCGAACTGGACTCCGGCGCGCTCGCCCTGCTCGACGAACCCGAGGACGCGCCGATCAACACCGCCTACCTGGTGCACCGCCCCGGCGCCTTCGACAACCCGCACGTGCCCCTCGTCCGCGACCACCTGCTGCACGCCGCACGCGCGTGGTGACCCGCGCCACACCGGGCCGGGAGCGGCCGTGTGGCCCGTGCGCCCGGTGTTTCGCGGTGGCGTGCCCGGGGACCCGAAGGAGGTAGACAACGGACACAAGGAGGATGAAACCCCGTGAGAACGGACACCAGCGAGCACACCGTCGTCCGGAGGCCGGAGACGGGCTGGTCGAAGGCCCGCCGGCTGCGCGCCAGAGGTGCCATGCGCACCTGCATACCCGCCGTCGAGGACCGCGGAGTTCCCCGCGCACCGCGAACGGGCCAGGAGTCGAACATCGTGCGGGGCGAGGACTGAGACCGCCCGGCAGCGGACCACACGGGACACGTGGGTAACGTCGGTACCGTCCCGCACCGCCTCCCGACCGCAGCAAGGCACCGTTCATGCACCTCCTGGTCACCGGCGCCGCCGGCTTCATCGGCTCCCGGTACGTCCGGACGCTCCTCGCCTCCGACGCTCCCGGAGCGCCGCACATCACGGTGCTGGACGGCCTCACCTACGCGGGCACGCTCACCAACCTCGAAGTGGGCCACCCCCGGCTGCGCTTCGTGCACGGGGACATCCGTGACGCCGGACTCGTCGACAAGCTGATGGCCGACACCGACCAAGTGGTGCACTTCGCCGCCGAGTCCCACGTGGACCGCTCGATCGACGCCGCCGCGGACTTCGTCCTCACCAACGTGGTCGGCACCCAGACCCTGCTGGACGCGGCCCTGCGGCACGGCGTGGGCCCCTTCGTGCACGTCTCCACCGACGAGGTCTACGGCTCCGTGGACACCGGGTCGGCGACCGAGGAGCACCCGCTGCGGCCCAGCTCCCCCTACTCCGCCTCGAAGGCCTCGGGCGACCTGCTGGCCCTCTCGTACCACCGCACCCACGGCCTGGACGTACGGGTGACCCGGTGCTCCAACAACTACGGCCCGCACCAGTTCCCCGAGAAGATCGTGCCGCTGTTCGTCACCCGCCTCCTGGACGGGCTGAGCGTGCCCCTCTACGGCGACGGGCGCCACGTACGCGACTGGCTGCACGTCGACGACCACTGCCGGGGCGTCGACCTGGTGCGGACCCGGGGCCGGGCCGGCGAGGTCTACAACATCGGCGGCGGCACCGAGCTGAGCAACCGCGACCTTACCGGCCTGCTCCTCGACGCCTGCGGCGCCGGCTGGGACCGGGTCGTGCACGTCGAGGACCGCAAGGGGCACGACCTGCGCTACTCGGTCGACTGGGGCAAGGCCCGCGACGAGCTGGGCTACCGTCCCCGCCGGGACCTCACGGCCGGGCTGGCCGGGACCGTCGCCTGGTACCGGGACAACCGGGCCTGGTGGGAGCCGCTCAAGCGGCGCGTCGGCGCGGAGTGAGGTGCCGAGGGGCCGGGGGGCTCAGTGGCTCTTGGCCAGCAGCTCCAGGATCTCCGCCGTCGTGCCCGTCTCCCCGAGCCGCGGGAAGATCCGCTCGACGCTGTTGCGGTGCGCCTCCGCGTTCATGTCGCTCATCGCGTCGGTGGCGAGCGTGACGTGGTAGCCGTGCTCGTGGGCGGCGCGGGCCGTGGACTCCACGCCGATGCTGGTGGCGATGCCGGTCAGCACGATCTGGGTGACCCCGCGGCGGCGCAGCTGGACGTCGAGGCCGGTGCCGTGGAAGGCGCCCCAGTTGCGCTTGGTGACGGTGAGGTCGCCGGGGTGGCCGGCCAGCTCGTCGACGACGACGTCCCAGCCCTCGGGCCGGGCCCCGCCGGGTCCGGTCTCCGTGCGGCCGGGCACGGCGTCCGCCCCGTCGGCGGCGAAGGAGACCCGGACCAGGACCACGGGCAGGTCCCGGGCGCGGAACGCGTCCGCCAGCTCGACGCTCCGGGCGACGACGTCGGCCCCGCCGAAGGGCTCGGTCGGTGCGGCGACGATGCCCGCCTGGAGGTCGATCACGACGAGGGCGGTGCGGGGGTCGAGGGTGGTGACGGCCATCAGGGGGTGCCTTTCGGATGGTTCGCGGAACGCCGGAGACCTTTCGCCTCCCTACCGGCACGCTAATTTCTACAGCTAAGACTGTCCAGTTAAGACTGCACAGTTTTACCTGTTGATTGCTACCCTGGACCCGTGCGTCTGCTCCTCATGTCCGACACCCACCTGCCCAAGCGGGCGAGGGAACTGCCGGCGCCCCTGCTGGCGGAGATCCCGCGCGCCGACGTCGTGCTGCACGCGGGGGACTGGGTCGACACGGCCACCCTCGACCTGCTGGAGAGCCGTAGCCACCGACTCGTCGCGGTGTACGGCAACAACGACGGACCGGGACTGCGCGCCCGCCTCCCCGAGGTGGCGTACGCCGACCTCGGCGGCCTGCGCTTCGGAGTCGTCCACGAGACGGGCGCGGCCCAGGGACGCGAGGCCCGCTGCGCCGCCCGCTTCCCCGGCCTCGACGTCCTCGTCTTCGGGCACAGCCACATCCCGTGGGACACCACCGCGCCCGGCGGCCCGCGCCTGCTGAACCCGGGCTCGCCGACGGACCGGCGCCGCCAGCCGTACTGCACCTACATGACGGCCTCGGTCGCCGACGGCCGGCTCGCGGAGGTGGAACTGCACAGGCTGCCCCGGCGCTGAGCCGTGGCGCGGGCGGCTACGTCCGTCCCAGGAGCAGCGTGCCCACGCTCCCGAGGACCGCGCACCATCCCAGCAGGCAGCAGGCGAGCAAACGCCGCCGCAGCGCCCGGTACCGCTCCTCGTACTCCCCGCGCAGTCGCCCGGCGCGTTCGGCCGTGCGCTGCCAGGAGGCACGGGTGAGCGCGAGGTACTCGGCCTCGAAGCGGTCCTCCACCTGCCGGAGCTGATGCCCCGTCAGCAGGTCGAGGGAGGCGGAGAAACGGGCGGCGGCCGTCCGCCCCTCCTCGCGGGTGGCGGCCACCAGCAGGTGCCCCTCGATCTCGTTGATGAGCGCCCGGGCGGCCGTCGGGCGCACGTCCCCGCCGGTCACCGGAGCGTCAGCTCCCGCTCCGCGCCGGCGGTGGGGGAGTGGTGCAGGTCGAAGGCGGGCGACTCGCTGCGGATGCGCGGCAGGGCGCGGAAGTTGTGCCGCGGCGGCGGGCAGGAGGTCGCCCACTCCAGCGAACGGCCGTAACCCCACGGGTCGTCCACCTCGACCGGCTTGCCGTACTTGGCCGTCTTCCAGACGTTGTAGAAGAACGGCAGGAGCGACATGCCGAGCAGGAAGGAGAAGACGCTGGAGACGGTGTTCAGCGGCGTCAGGCCCTCCACCGCCAGATAGTCCGGGATCCGGCGCTGCATGCCGTTCGCGCCCAGCCAGTGCTGGACCAGGAACGTGCCGTGGAAGCCGACGAAGAGCGTCCAGAAGGTGATCTTGCCCAGGCGCTCGTCCAGCAGCTTGCCGGTGAACTTCGGCCACCAGAAGTGGAAGCCCGCGAACATCGCGAACACCACCGTGCCGAA
>NZ_JBHJVQ010000006.1:0-342573 GCF_042263835.1 Streptomyces sp. NPDC056128
TAGTTGTTGGTCTGCGTCTGTTGTTTATAATCGACTGGTCTTGAACCGGGACCGCTTCGACCTGGCCTTAGCCACGGGCGTGGGGGCCGGCCGGTCACCACCGGCCGGCCCGGACGGGTGCGAAAAGCGGTGGCCGCCCGCTCCACACGGTGCTGGGATGGCGTGATGCTCGGTGATGTGCCGGTGGTGGTGGACCGGGGGCGGTACCAGGATGCCGTGACCCCCTGGGAGGAACGGTCCTGGCGGACCGACGCCCTCGCCTGGACGGCGGGCGCGCTGGCCGGACGGGGCCTGCGACCGGCGGGGGAGTGGCGGGTGCGGCTGCGCCCGTGGTCCGTCCTGGTACGCGTGCCCGTCGAGGGCCGTGACCCGGTCTGGTTCAAGGCCAATCCGCCGGCCAGTGCCTTCGAAGGCGCGCTGACCGAGGCACTGGCTCGCTGGGTGCCCGGGCGGGTACTGGAGCCGCTGGCCGTGGACGCCCGCCGCGGCTGGTCGCTGCTCCCCGACGGAGGACCGCTCTTCCGGGACGTGCTCGCACGGGGGACGACCGGCCCCGGCGCGTGGGAAGAACTGGTGCGCCAGTACGCGGCCGTGCAGCACGCCCTCACCCCGCACGCCCCGGGGATCACGCGGCTGGGCGTCCCCGGCGTTCCCGTCACCGCGCTGCCCGGCGTCTTCGACCGGATCGACGACACCCCGCTGCCGCCGCACGAACGCGAGAGCCTGCGGCAGCTGCGCCCCCGCCTGCCGGACTGGTGCGCGGAGCTCACGGCCCTCGGCATCCCGGACTCCCTCGACCACGCCGACCTGCACGACGGCCAGGTGTTCCGCCCCGGGCCCGGCAGGTTCACGTTCTTCGACTGGGGCGACGCCATCGTCTCGCACCCCTTCGCGAGCCTGGCCGTCCCCGCCCGCCGGGCCCGCGAGGAGCACGGGCCGCGGGTACTGCCCCGCCTGCGCGACGCCTACCTGGAGCCCTGGACCGGCGCCGGCCGGACCACGGCGGACCTGCGACGGGCGGTGAGCCTCGCCTGGCGGCTCAGCGCACTCGGCCGCGCGGCCGCCTACGGCAGGCTGTTCCCCACCGCGTCCGGCGCCACCGGCGCCGCCACCGCCGAGGCGGGCGCCCGCTGCCTCCTGGAACTGCTCGACGACCCACCCCTGTAGCCGCGCCTCGCGCCCGGAACCCGGCCGTTGTCAGTGGCGGATGCGAGGCTGCTCGTCATGGATGAAGTGGAGTTCATGCGGGGCAGGGTCTACGGCGCCGACCACGACAGCCCCGGACCACGCGCCGGACGCGTCTACGCGCACCTGGTGGGCGGTCCCCTGGACGGCCTGCTGCTGGACGTCACGGACCTCACCGACCAGGAGCGCGGCCGGGGCGTGTCCCTGGCCACCGAGATCGGCCACTACGGCGCGGGCGGCCGCTCCGCGTACGCGCCCAGGCCCGAGGACCCACGCCGCTTCGACTGGCGCGGCGACGTGCCCTGACCCACGAACCCGCTGCTCTCCGCGAACGCCCCCGTCTCCGCGGCCAGCGCCGCGAGCAGCCAGTCGTGCGCGGCCCCGGGGGTCGGCTCCGGCCTGCCGCCCGGCGGGGTACGCACCTCGGAGACCAGTTCCCAGTAGGTGTCGAGCCGCGGGTCGGCGGCGAGTTGCCCGGCCAGCCGGTGCCGGAAGCCCGGCGTGTCCCGGACCCCGTACGCGCTCGTGTACGCGGCGACGAAACCGTCCAGCGCCTCGCCGGGCCGCGGCTCCCGGTTCCGGCGCAGATGCACACCGGCCAGCTCGTACGCCTCCGCCAGCCCCGCGTACAGCACGGCCGCACCCCGGGCCCCGGAGACCCGGTGCGCCTCGGGCTGCGGCTGCGCGGTGCCCGGGCACGGGGCGAGCGTGAGGGCGTTGAGACGGGCGAAGGCCAGGAGCTGGTCCGGGGCCGGGTCGTCGGGCGGCTGCGGAACCGCCACGTCCAGGAACGCACCGGCCGCCGGGGCCGGCATCCGGGCCGGCAGCCAGCCGCGCCAGAACCGGACCAGCGGCGCCGTGCTGGGCGGCAGGGACACGGCGCCGATCAGCCGCAGCCGGCCGGCCCGTTCCCCGGGCGGGCACTCCTGCACCAGCCGCAGCGCCGCCTCCCGCCAGCGCATCGCCCGCAGCTCCGAGCCGAGTTCGCGCAGCCGCCCGGCGACCGCGGCCTCCAGCGTCCCGCCCTCGCCGCCCCGTCCGCCGGTCTCGTCCTCCTCGTCGAGAACCCGGCGCACCTCGGGCACGGACAGACCCAGCGCGCGCAGCGACCGGATCAACCGCAGCCGGTCGAGCGCCTCGGGGCCGTACCGCCGGTGCCCGCCCGCGCTGCGGGAGGCCTCCGGCAGCAGATCGCGATCCGAGTAGAAGCGGACGGTCTTCACGGTGACACCCGCCCGCTCGGCGAGTTCGCCGATGCCGCACAGACCGTCGTACGACGTGACCACTTGAACCTCCCTCAAGGGGAGTTCCTACCGTACCGGCGAACGCGGACCGGTGATCGGCCCGGTCCGCGGACGTGCGGCGTCGCGACGACGCCGTACCGGACTCCGTGACGAGGGAGCGACCATGACCACGTTCATCCTGGTGTCGGGCATGTTCACCGGCACCCACATCTGGCAGGACACCGCCGCGCGCCTGACCGCCGCCGGCGCGGGGGCGCACACCGTCGCCCTCACCGGGCTCGACGGGCCGCGCGCCGCGCCGGGCACCGGCGTCGACCTGGAGACCCACATCGCGGACGTACTCGCGGTGATCGACTCGGTGGAGACCGGGCCGGACCGGAAGGTCGTCCTGGTCGGCCACGACTACGGCATCCACCCGGCCGTCGGCGCCGCCGACCGGCGCGCGGACCGCGTCGCCCGGATCGTCCACGTCGACTCGGGCCTGCCGCGGGACGGCGTCCCGGCGCTGGCCGCCGTGCCCGACCAGTCCCTGCGCGAGCGGGTGAGCGGGGAGGACAGCCACGACGGACTGCTGCCGCCCCCGGCCCACGACGCATGGCAGCGCTGGGGCAGCACCGAGGGCGTCCCCGCCGCGGCCCTGGACCGGCTCACCGCGCTCGCCGCCCCGCAGCCGCTCGGCACCCTGCTCCAGCCGCTGCGGCTGACCGGCGCCGTCGACACGGTGCCCTCCACCGGAGTGCTCTGCACCGGCAACGGCACCAGCATCGAGCTGATCCAGATGCTGGTGGGCCTCGGCGACCCCGCGCTGCGCACCCTGACCGACCCCCGCGTGACGTTCTTCGAACTCCCCACCGGACACTGGCCGATGCTCTCCCGCCCGGCCGAACTCAGCGACGTACTGCTGCGGGCGGCGGCCGGCGAGGGACACCGGCTGACGCCCGTCGACGCCGCCGAACCGCCCGCGCACCTGCGGCCGTTCCTGCTGGACGTCCCCGAAGTCCCCCGGGAACGGCACGGCAACGTTGACCTGTACCTGCCCGACGCCGAGGAGCCGCGCCCCGCCGTGGTGTTCGTGCACGGCGGCCCGGTACCCGTCGACGCGACCCCGACCCCGCGCGACTGGCCGGGACTGACCGGGTACGCCCGGTACGCGGCCGGGGAAGGGGCGGTGGGCGTGCTCCTCGACCACCGGCTGCACGACCTCGGCGACTACGAGCGGGCCGCCGCCGACGTGGCCGCCGCCGTCGAACTGGTCCGGGGCGACCCGAGGGTGGACGCCGACCGGATCGCGCTGTGGTTCTTCTCCGGCGGCGGTCTGATCACGGCCGACTGGCTGGCCGCGCCCCCGGCGTGGCTGCGCTGCCTCGCCGCCACCTACCCGGTCCTCGCCCCGCTGCCCAACTGGGGGCTGTCCGGCACCCGCTTCCACCCGGCGCGGGCGGTGGCGAACGCAGGCGCGCTGCCCGTCGTACTGACCCGGGTGGGACGGGAGATGCCCGAGATCGCCGCCACCGTCGAGGAGTTCCTGGCGGCGGCGAAGGACCACGGCGCGGACGTGGAGGTGGTCGACGTGCCCAACGGCCACCACGGCTTCGAGACCATCGACCGGACCGACGAGGCGCGCGCGGCGATACGGCACGCCATGCGTGCGGTCCTGCGCCTCGCCTTCGGGCCGGACACGCGCGGGGACCAATCCGCCCGCCGTCCGGCCCCGGATTACCGACGTGAGTGACGACGGCAGGACCCCGCGGAATCAGCCGGCCCCAGCATGGACGCGCCTCGGACTGGGGGCGCTGAGCGGTCTGCTGGCGGGCGGCGCGGCGCTCGCCGTCGCCGAGTTGGTGGCGGTGGCCGTGCGACCGCAGGCCGGTCCGGTCGTCGCGGTCGGCGGGGCCGCCATCGACCGGACGCCGGCCGCCGTCAAGGACTGGGCGATCCGCTCCTTCGGCACCAACGACAAGCTGGTCCTCCAGCTCGGCATCCTCGCCGTCCTGACGCTGTTCGCCCTGGCCCTCGGCGTGCTGGCCCTCCGCCACCGGCGGACCGGCGCCGCGGGAGTCCTGGTCTTCGGCGTCGTCGGCGCCGCCGCGGCCCTCGGCCGGCCCGACTCCGCGGGCGTCACGGACGCCTTGCCCTCCGTGCTGGGCGCGGTCGCCGGCGCGCTGCTCCTGTACTTCCTCGTCGGCCGCCTGCCCGCACCGGGCCGGGACGTCCCGGAGGGACAGGGCGAGGACTGGGACCGGCGGCGCTTCGTGATCGCGGCGACCGCCGCTGCCGCCGCCTCGGCCGGGGCCGGTGTACTGGGCCGGGCCCTGACCGGCGCGGGCGGCCGCGAAGCCGTCGCGTCCCGCGACAACATCACCCTCCCGCGGCCCGCCTCGGGCGCCCCCGCGGTGCCCCGCCGCGCCCAGGTACGGGTGGACGGGGTCAGCTCCTTCTTCACCCCCAACAGCGACTTCTACCGGGTCGACACCGCCCTGGTGGTCCCCAAGGTGGACGCGACGACCTGGAAGCTGCGCATCCACGGCAAGGGAGTCACCCGGGAGAAGACCCTGACCTTCGACGACCTGCTGCGGCGCGAGCTGATCGAACGCGACATCACCCTCACCTGTGTGTCCAACGAGGTCGGCGGCCCGTACGTGGGCAACGCCCGCTGGATCGGCGTCCGGCTGGCCGACCTCCTGGAGGAGTGCGGCGTAAGGCCGCCGTCGGCGGGCGGCCCCGCCGATCAGCTCGTCGCCCGCTCCACGGACGGCATGACCATCGGCAGCCCGGTCGACGACATCATGGACGGCCGCGACGCGATGCTCGTCGTCGGAATGAACGGCCAACCCCTGCCCTTCGACCACGGGTTCCCGGTCCGCATGCTCGTGCCCGGCCTCTACGGCTATGTCTCGGCCTGCAAGTGGATCAAGGACATCGAGCTGACGACGTTCGACGACTACGACTCGTACTGGGTCAAGCGCGACTGGGCCCGCGAGGCCCCGATCAAGACCCAGTCCCGGATCGACACGCCGAAGCCCTTCGGCCGGCCCGAGGCGGGCACGGTGATGGTCGCGGGCGTCGCCTGGGCCCAGCACCGCGGCATCGACAAGGTCGAGATCCGCGTCGACGACGGCCCCTGGCAGGAGGCCACCCTCGCGGCCGAGGACTCCCGCGACACCTGGCGCCAGTGGTCCTACGCCTGGAAGGCCACGAAGGGCGGCCACACCCTGACCGTCCGAGCCACCGACCGCACCGGCGAGGTCCAGACCGAGAAGCGCACCAAGACCGTGCCGGACGGCGCGAGCGGCTGGCACTCCGTGGTGGTGACGGTGGACTGAGCGGGGCCGAGCCGTCCTCCCGCAGTGAGGGCGCGTCCCTCACGACCCCAGGCGCGCCGCCATGTGGTCCAGCAGCATCTCCAGCGCGACCGGGTAGGCGCTGTGCGGCATCCGACGGGCCAGGAGTGGGGCCGTGGCGGCGATGTGGGGGTGCGACGTCGCCGGCAGGCGTGCGTACGTGGTGGCCCACATGTCCTCGTCCGCCGTCCGGCTCTCCTCCGTCAGCGCGAGCGCACCGGCGTCGAGCGCCGCGAAGGCCAGGCTCTGGTCGATGAAGGTGTGGTAGATCCGGGCGGCGTCCTCGTCCGGCAGACCGGCGCCGCGCAGGATGCCGAGGATGGTCTCGTCCACCGCGATCTCCCGGGGGCGCCCGGTGACCCGGCTCGCGGTGAGCACGGCGGCCTGCGGGTGGGCCAGGTAGGCCGAGTGGATGGCGAGGCCCAGGGCCCGCAGGTCGGCACGCCACCGACCGGTCGCCGTCCAGCTCTCCAGGGCCCGGCCCATCAGCTCGTCGCCGATGGCCCGCGTGAGGTCGTCCATCCCCGCGAAGTACCGGTAGAGGGTGCTCGGATCCGCGCCCAGCGCGAGACCCAGGCGCCGGGCGGTCAGCCCGCTGCCGCCGTGCTCGCGCAGCAGCCGCAGCGCGGTGTCCACGATCAGCGTCTCGGACAGCACCGTGCCCTGCCGGGTCGGCCGCCGCCTGCGCCGCGCCTCGTCCCGTACCACCGGCTTCGGCATCGCACTCCTCCTCGTCACCGCCACCGCATCGGCCTTATGCCAACACGGTTGACCTTACCGTTCGGGCTCCCGTTCCATCGGGGGTACCCGGGAGGCGCCCGTCTTCCGTGACGAGCCAGAAAGGTGTCCGACATGCGTGTACTTCTCGTCGGCGCGGGCGGTGTCGGTACCGCCGTCACCAGGATCGCGGCCCGCAGGCGGTTCCTGACCCACATGGTCGTGGCCGACTACGACCTCGCCCGTGCCGAGGCCGCGGTCGCCGCGCTCGGCGAGGACGGTGACCGTTTCAGCGCCCGGCGGCTGGACGCCTCGGACGGCGGGGCCGTACGCCGGATGCTCGCCGAGCAGCGCTGCGACGTCCTGCTCAACGCGACGGACCCGCGCTTCGTGATGCCCCTGTTCGAGGCGGCGCTGGCGGCCGGGACCCACTACCTGGACATGGCGATGTCGCTGTCCGTCCCGCACCCCTCCCGCCCGCACGAGGAGTGCGGTGTGAAGCTCGGCGACGACCAGTTCGCCCTGACCGGCCGCTGGGACGAGTCCGGCCGGGTCGCCCTGGTCGGCATGGGCGTGGAGCCCGGCCTGTCCGACGTCTTCGCCCGGTACGCCGCCGACGAACTCTTCGACGACATCGAGGAGATCGGGGTCCGCGACGGCGCGAACCTGACCGTCGAGGGCTACGACTTCGCGCCGTCCTTCAACATCTGGACCACCATCGAGGAGTGCCTCAACCCGCCGGTCGTCTTCGAGAAGGACCGCGGTTGGTTCACCACCGCGCCGTTCAGCGAGCCCGAGACCTTCGACTTCCCCGAGGGCATCGGCCCCGTGGAGTGCGTGAACGTCGAGCACGAGGAGGTCCTGCTCATCCCGCGCTGGGTGGACACCCGGCGCGTGACGTTCAAGTACGGCCTCGGTGAGGACTTCATCGCCAAGCTGAGGACCCTCCACGAACTCGGCCTGGACTCCACCGCCGAGGTGACCGTGCCCGGCGCGGACGGGCCGGCCGGCGTGTCCCCGCGCGACGTGGTCGCCGCCTGCCTGCCCGACCCGGCCACCCTGGGCGACCGGATGACCGGCAAGACCTGCGCCGGCACCTGGGTCAAGGGCACCCGGGACGGCGCGGCGCGCGAGGTGTACCTCTACCACGTCGTCGACAACGAGTGGTCGATGCGCGAGTACGGTTCCCAGGCCGTCGTCTGGCAGACCGCCGTCAACCCGGTCGTCGCCCTCGAACTCCTCGCCACCGGCGCCTGGCAGGGCACCGGGGTCCTCGGTCCCGAGGCGTTCCCGCCGCGCCCCTTCCTCGACCTCCTCACCGAGTACGGGTCCCCCTGGGGCCTGCGCGAAGAGGGCTGACCCCACGGACGCGGCCGCAGCCCCGACCCGCCCCACCGTCCGGATGCCACCCGAACCGGACGGTGGGGCAAGCGTTTTCTGTGCGACGTCTTGACGTGTACGCGGCACAGTGAGTGGATGGTGTGTGCTGTGGGAGCGCTCCCACAGCAAACACCTTCCCGTGTCCGCACTACTCCTGGAGTCGCCGTGCGCACAGCAAGACGAGACACGCCGAAGAGCCCCCTGGCCCGGCTCATGACAGGGCTGGCCGCCCTGATCGGGCTGGTCCTCTTCGGCGCCTTCTGCCCCTCCATGGCAGTGGCCCGGTCCGCGGTCGGTGCGCAGGCGACCGGTCTGCACATCAGCGACGGCCGGTTACTGGAGGGCAACGGCAACGACTTCGTCATGCGCGGGGTCAACCACGCCCACACCTGGTACCCCGGCGAGACGCAGTCCCTCGCGGACGTGAAGGCGCTGGGCGCCAACACCGTCCGCGTCGTCCTGTCCGACGGGCACCGCTGGAGCGAGAACAGCCCCGAGGACGTCGCCGCCGTCATCGGACAGTGCAAGGCCAACCGGCTGATCTGCGTGCTGGAGGTGCACGACACCACCGGCTACGGCGAGGACGCCGCGGCCGGGACCCTCGACCACGCGGCCGACTACTGGATCGGCCTCAAGGACGTGCTCGCCGGTCAGGAGGACTACGTCGTCGTCAACATCGGCAACGAGCCCTGGGGCAACACCGACCCCGCCGGCTGGACCCAGCCGACCGTCGCGGCGGTCGAGAAGCTGCGCGACGCGGGCTTCCAGCACACGATCATGGTGGACGCGCCCAACTGGGGCCAGGACTGGCAGGGCGTCATGCGGGCCAACGCGCGCTCCGTGTACGACGCCGACCCCACCGGCAACCTGATCTTCTCGATCCACATGTACAGCGTCTACGACACGGCCCAGGAGATCACCGACTACCTGAACGCCTTCGTCGACGCCGGACTGCCCATCCTCATCGGCGAGTTCGGCGGCCCCGCCGACCAGTGGGGCGACCCGGACGAGGACACCATGATGGCCACCGCCGAGCAGCTCGGCCTCGGCTACCTGGCCTGGTCCTGGAGCGGCAACACCGACCCGGTCCTCGACCTCGCCCTCGACTTCGACCCCAGCCGGCTCAGCTCCTGGGGCGAGCGCATCTTCCACGGCGTCAACGGCATCGCCCGGACCGCCGAGGAGGCCACCGTCTACGGCGGCGGCACCCCGGGCGACACCGAGGCCCCGACGGCACCCGGCGCGCCCGCCGCCACCGCGGTCACGGACACGTCGGTCACGCTCGGCTGGTCCGCGGCCACCGACGACACCGGCGTGACCGGCTACGACGTCGTCCGCGTCGCCGACGGCGCCGAGACCGGGGTCGCCGCGTCCACGAGCACCACCGCCACGGTGACCGGCCTCACCGCGGGCACGGCCTACACGTTCGCCGTCTACGCCCGGGACGCGGCGGGCAACCGCTCCGCCCGCTCGGCCACCGTCGGCGTCACCACCGACGAGGGCGGCACTCCGGGCGCGGCCTGCTCCGTCGGAGGCGAGTGGCCGGGCGGCTTCCAGGGCGAGATCGCCGTCCGCAACACCGGCACCGCCGCCATCACCCCTTGGACGCTGGCCTTCGCCTTCGCGGACGGCCAGACCATCACCACCATGTGGGGAGGCACCGCCACCCAGAACGCCGGCGCGGTGAGCGTCGCCCCCGCCTCCTACACCGCCACCATCCCGGCCGGCGGCACGGTCACCCTCGGCTTCACGGCCAAGAAGGGCGCCGCCAACACCGTCCCGGCCGTGTTCCGCCTGAACGGGTCCGACTGCGCCAGGGCGTGACCGACGTCACCACGACACCTCACGGACGTTGGCCTGGCTCTGCGGCCGCGTCGTCGCGGTGATCTCCGAGCGGTGGCGGCTCGCCGAGAACGTCACCGTCAGGTTCTCCGGCTCGCTCTGCTCGGTGCTCACCGTGAAGCCCTGGTTCGGCACCGCCGAGATCAGACACACCCCGGAACCGCCGAACCGAACCGTCGCCTTGCCGCCCTCCGAAGGCACGGTGTACACGCCCGCGCCGCCCTCCTCGCACCCCGGGTCGCCTCCGCCGCCCGGCGGTCGCGGGGAGGTGGTGGGGGCGGTCGGCGTGGGTGTCGGGGTCGGACTCGGCGGCTTCGCGCTCGTACGGGACGGCGTCGGGCTGGGCTTCCGGCTGGTGGGCGAGGCGCTGGGGGAGGGCTTCGCGGTCTTGGACGGCCTGGGCGCGGGGGAGGCCGGGAGCTCGTTCGGCGCCGACTGCGCGACCGGTGCCGTCGGCCGGGTCGAGCCCACCACGAAGTGGATCGTGATGATGACAGCCGTGACACTGGCCGCCGTGCACGACAGCCAGATGATCAGGTAGCGCAGAAGGCGGGACACGACACCATAGTGACGGACCGGCTAACGTGCCTGCCCATGGCCTCCGTACTTGTCGTCGAGGACGACCCCGTGATCCGGGCCGCGCTGATCGAGGTCCTGACCGGGCACGGCTACGCCGTGAAGACCGCGCACCAGGGTTTCGAGGCGTTGCGCGAGATCACCCAGAGCCCGCCGGACATCGTCGTGCTCGACCTCGGGCTGCCCGACCTCGACGGGCTCGACGTGCTGCGGATGATCCGGGGCATCTCCCGCGTCCCGGTGCTGGTCGCCACCGCCCGCGACGACGACACCGAGGTCATCCGGCTGCTCAACGCGGGCGCCGACGACTACATGGTCAAGCCCTTCTCCGGCGGCCAGCTCGCCGCCCGGCTCGCCGCCGTGCTGCGCCGCTCGGTGCCCGCCGACGTCCGGGCGGCGCGACAGCCCGTCCTCCAGGTCGCCGACCTGCGCATCGACGCCACCGCCCGCACCGCGCACCTCGCCGGCCGCGAACTGCCCCTCACCCGCCGCGAGTTCGACCTGCTCGCCTACCTCGCCGCCAACGCCGACCAGGTCATATCCCGGCAGCGGATACTCGCCGAGGTGTGGCAGCAGCCGTACGTGGAGGACCAGACGGTGGACGTCCACCTCTCCGCACTCCGCCGCAAACTGGGGGAGAAGGCGCGAAAGCCCCGCTATCTCCACACCGTGCGCGGCATCGGAATCAAACTGGTCAGCTCGCCATGAGACGTGCCCTCGCCGGGATCGCCCTGGCCGTCACCTCGATGGTGGCGCTGTCGTTCCTCATCCCGCTCGCCCTGCTCGTGCGCGAACAGGCCCGCGACCGGGTCACCACCGCCGCCGAGCAGCGCGCCTCCGCCCTGTCGCCGGTGCTCGCCCTCACCACCCGGCGCGCCGACGTGCAGCAGGCCGTCGCCGAGCTGGGCTCGTCCGACCAGCTCGTGGTCCGGCTCCCCGACGGCGGCTTCGTCGGCACCCCGCACGCCCCCGAGAGCGCCCTCGACCGGGCCGTACGGGGGCGCGAGACGCTCGCCGTCGACACCGACGACGGCTGGGTCTACCTCCAGCCCGTCGTCCTGCGGGGCGACCGGGTCGCGGTCGTCGAGGCCTACGTCCCCGCCGCCGACCTCACCCGGGGCGTCGCCGCCTCGTGGGGCGTCATGGCCCTGCTCGCCCTCGGCCTGGTCGGTGGCTCGGTGCTGGTCGCCGACCGGCTCGGCGCCCGCGTCGTCCGCTCCTCGCGCGGCCTCAAGCGCGCCTCGCTCGCCCTCGGCTCCGGCGACCTCGACGTACGGGTGGAACCGGACGGGCCGCCCGAACTGCAGGAGGCCGGAGTGGCGTTCAACAGCATGGCCGACCGGGTCGTGGACCTGCTCGCGGTCGAACGCGAGCTGGTCGCCGACCTCTCCCACCGGCTGCGCACCCCGCTGACCGCCCTCTACCTGGAGGCCGACCGGATGGGCGCGACCCCGAGCGCCCGGCGGGTCACGGAAGCGGCCGGGCAGCTGGAGAGCGAGCTGGACGCGATCATCGCGGCGGCGCGTACGCCCCTGGCCGCGGCGCAGCTCGGCGGGGTGGCGGCGGGCACGGGGAAACCGTGCGACGTCGCCGAGGTGGTCGCGATGCGCCTGGAGTTCTGGTCCGTCCTCGCGGGCCAGCAGGGCCGGGCGTACCAGCGCTCCCTGACTCCGCGCCCGGCACCAGTCGCGTTCCCCGAGGACGACCTCGCGGCCGTCGTCGACGCGCTGATCGGCAACGTCTTCCGGCACACCCCGCAGGGCACCGCCTTCACGGTCCTCGTGGAGCGGCAGGAGCGGTACGTCTTCCTCACCGTCGACGACGCCGGGCCCGGCGTGGCGGATCCCGAGGCGGCGCTCACCCGGGGTGTCAGCGTCGGCGGCTCCACCGGGCTCGGCCTCGACATCGTGGCCCGGGCGGCCCGCGCGGCGGACGGTGAACTGACGATCACCCGCGCGCCGATGGGCGGCGCGCGGGTGCGGGTGTCGTTCGTGCTGGCCGGCGCCCGCGAGGGCGCTCAGCGGTGACGCGGGTCAGCGGCTCGCGCCGAAGTTCTGGGTCCACCAGGGGCCGCCGTCGCCGACGTGGACGCCGACGCCCAGCTCCTTGAAGGAGCAGTTGAGTATGTTCGCGCGGTGGCCCTCGCTGTTCATCCACGAGTCCATCACCGCCGCGGCGTCCGCCTGACCGCGGGCTATGTTCTCACCGAGCGTGGACCACTGGTAACCGGCGGCCTCGACGCGGGTCGTCATGGTGGAGCCGTCCGGGCCCGTGTGGGACATCACACCGCTGCTCGCCATGACGTCGCTGTAGTCGTCCGCGGCCCGGGTCAGCTTGTCGTTGGCGGTGACGGGCGAGCAGCCGGCGGCGGCCCGCTCCTCGTTCACCAGTGCGAGGACCTGGGCCTCGGGCCCGCCCGACCCGCCGGAGCCCGACCCCGAACCCGACCCGCTGTCCGACCCTGTGTCGCCACCCCCGGCCGACCGGTCGCCGCTGCTCTTCGCCGTCGCCTTCTCGGGCGTGCGGGACGCGGGAGCGGCCGCCTTCGCGGCGCTGGTGGACGGGCTCGCCGTCTTCTTCGGCTTCTTCTTCGGCTCCGCGCTCGCGCTCGGTGAACCGCTCGCCGTGGTGCTCGGGCTCGCCGACGGGGACGTCAGGGGCGACGCGCCGCCCGCCGCGTCCTCGGCGTCCGGCGTCTGCCCGGCGGCGTTCGCGCTCACCTGGTCCGAGGCCCCGCCGTCGTCGCCGTCGGCGACCGCCAGCGTGATCCCGACGCCCGCCGTCAGGGTGACCGCGCCGAGCACCAGCGCGGTACCGCGGGTCCTGAGCCCGCCGCGGGGGCGGGCGTGGGAGCGGGACGGGCGAGCGGCTCGGCGGGAACCCATACGCAGGACACCTCGGCTTGTCTGTCGGCTGTCGGAACCCCGCCCGTACCCGGTGGACGCGACCGCGCCCACCGGGACTGTGGGGGGTGTCCGAGAGCCTAGGACCCGAACGGCGGGAAACGGCCGTTCGAAGGTCATCTTCAGAAAGCCTTAAAAGAGCCGCCAAAGTCCGCTGAGGTGAGGAGCCGGTCGCGGGGTAGGGAGAAGAGACACCCGAAGGAGGAGTGTCATGACCACGTACGTCATCTCGGTTCCGGGTACGTTCACCGGCGCCGTACCGGACGTCACGAAGGACCAGCTGGCCCGGGCGCTGCGCCCGGCGGATCCGCACCGCACCCACCTGGGGGACGAGGAGGACCTCGACGCCCTCTCCGTCAACGACGACGGCACCTTCACCATGCGCCTCACCGTCGAGGCCGACACCCGCGCCCACGCGGAGGGGCGGGCCCAGGAGGTCGCGGACTCCGCCCTGCGCGCCGCCGGTCTGGACCGCGACAGCACACCGCTCGGACCGTCGGTCGTCACCGGGATCGACTCCGACGTGTGAACCGGCCCGCAGGAATCACGGGCCTTGAGTGGCCCGGCTCACATGGCGTACCGGAGGTGGCGCCGACACGATGGTCTCGTCACCCGGCAGGCTGAAGGGATCAAGAATGTTCCGCAAGGTGCTGGTCGCCAACCGCGGTGAGATCGCGATCCGCGCGTTTCGGGCGGGCTACGAGCTCGGCGCGCGCACCGTCGCCGTCTTCCCGCACGAGGACCGCAACTCGCTGCACCGGCTGAAGGCCGACGAGGCCTACGAGATCGGGGAGCCCGGGCATCCGGTGCGCGCGTATCTCTCCGTGCAGGAGATCGTCCGCGCGGCGCTCCGCGCGGGAGCCGACGCCGTGTACCCGGGCTACGGCTTCCTGTCGGAGAACCCCGAGCTGGCCCGTGCCTGCGAAGAGGCCGGCATCACCTTCGTCGGACCCGACACCAGGATCCTGGAACTGACCGGCAACAAGGCCCGCGCCGTGGCCGCCGCCCGCGAGGCCGGCGTACCGGTGCTCGGCTCCTCCGCGCCCTCCACCGACGTGGACGAACTCGTCCGTGCCGCCGACGACATCGGCTTCCCGGTGTTCGTCAAGGCGGTCGCCGGCGGTGGCGGGCGCGGCATGCGCCGGGTCGAGGACCCCGAGCAGCTGCGGGAGGCCATCGAGGCGGCCTCCCGGGAGGCCGCCTCCGCCTTCGGCGACTCCACGGTCTTCCTGGAGAAGGCGGTCGTGGAGCCCCGCCACATCGAGGTGCAGATCCTCGCCGACGGTCAGGGCGACGTCATCCACCTCTTCGAGCGGGACTGCTCGGTGCAGCGCCGCCACCAGAAGGTGATCGAGCTGGCGCCCGCGCCCAACCTCGACCCCGCCCTGCGCGAGCGGATCTGCGCCGACGCGGTGAACTTCGCCCGGCAGATCGGCTACCGCAACGCCGGCACCGTGGAGTTCCTCGTCGACCGCGACGGCAACCACGTCTTCATCGAGATGAACCCCCGCATCCAGGTCGAGCACACGGTGACCGAGGAGGTCACCGACGTCGACCTCGTCCAGTCCCAGCTGCGCATCGCCGCCGGTGAGACGCTGGCCGACCTCGGTCTCGCGCAGGAGAACATCACCCTGCGCGGCGCCGCCCTCCAGTGCCGCATCACCACCGAGGACCCGGCCAACGGCTTCCGCCCCGACACCGGGCAGATCAGCGCCTACCGGTCGCCCGGCGGCTCGGGCATCCGCCTCGACGGCGGCACCACCCACGCCGGTACCGAGATCAGCGCCCACTTCGACTCGATGCTGGTCAAGCTCTCCTGCCGCGGCCGGGACTTCACCACCGCCGTGAACCGCGCCCGGCGCGCCGTGGCCGAGTTCCGCATCCGCGGCGTCGCCACCAACATCCCGTTCCTCCAGGCGGTCCTGGACGACCCGGACTTCCAGGCGGGCCAGGTCACCACCTCGTTCATCGAGCAGCGCCCGCACCTGCTCACCGCCCGGCACTCCGCCGACCGCGGCACGAAGCTGCTGACCTACCTCGCCGACGTCACCGTGAACAAGCCGCATGGCGAGCGCCCCGAGCTGATCGACCCGATGACCAAGCTGCGGGCGGTGCCCGCGGGGGAGCCCCCGGCCGGATCCCGGCAACTGCTTGCCGAGCTGGGCCCCGAGGGCTTCGCCCGCCGGCTGCGCGAGTCGACCACCATCGGCGTCACCGACACCACCTTCCGGGACGCGCACCAGTCGCTGCTCGCCACCCGGGTGCGCACCAAGGACATGCTCGCCGTCGCCCCGGTGGTCGCCCACACCCTCCCCGAGCTGCTGTCCCTGGAGTGCTGGGGCGGCGCCACCTACGACGTGGCGCTGCGCTTCCTCGCCGAGGACCCGTGGGAGCGGCTGGCCGCCCTGCGCGAGGCGGTGCCCAACATCTGCCTCCAGATGCTGCTGCGCGGCCGCAACACGGTGGGCTACACCCCGTACCCGACCGAGGTGACCGACGCCTTCGTGCAGGAGGCCGCCGCCACCGGCATCGACATCTTCCGCATCTTCGACGCCCTCAACGACGTCGAGCAGATGCGGCCCGCCATCGAGGCGGTACGGCAGACGGGGACGTCCATCGCGGAAGTGGCCCTCTGCTACACCGCCGACCTGTCCGACCCGTCCGAGCGGCTCTACACCCTCGACTACTACCTGCGCCTCGCCGAGCAGATCGTGGACGCCGGCGCCCACGTCCTGGCGATCAAGGACATGGCCGGCCTGCTGCGCGCCCCGGCCGGGGCGACCCTGGTGTCGGCGCTGCGCCGCGAGTTCGACCTGCCGGTGCACCTGCACACCCACGACACCACCGGCGGCCAGCTCGCCACCTACCTGGCCGCCGTCCAGGCCGGTGCGGACGCCGTGGACGGAGCGGTGGCGTCCATGGCCGGCACCACCTCGCAGCCGTCCCTGTCGGCGATCGTGGCCGCCACCGACCACACCGACCGGCCCACCGGCCTCGACCTCAGGGCCGTCGGCGACCTGGAGCCGTACTGGGAGAGCGTCCGCAAGGTCTACGCCCCCTTCGAGGCGGGCCTGGCCTCGCCGACCGGCCGCGTCTACGACCACGAGATCCCCGGCGGACAGCTCTCCAACCTGCGCACCCAGGCCATCGCGCTCGGTCTCGGCGACCGCTTCGAGGACATCGAGGCGATGTACGAGGCCGCCGACCGGATGCTGGGCCGCCTGGTGAAGGTCACGCCCTCGTCCAAGGTGGTCGGTGACCTGGCCCTGCACCTGGTGGGCGCCGGTGTCTCCCCGGCCGACTTCGAGGCGGAGCCGGACCGCTTCGACATCCCCGACTCGGTCATCGGCTTCCTGCGCGGCGAGCTGGGCACCCCGCCCGGCGGCTGGCCCGAGCCGTTCCGCAGCAAGGCGCTGCGGGGGCGGGCCGAGGCCAAGCCGGTGCCCGAGCTGAGCGCCGACGACCGCACGGGGCTGGCCAAGGAGCGCCGGGCGACCCTCAACCGGCTGCTGTTCCCCGGGCCGGCCCGCGAGTTCGACACCCACCGCGCGTCGTTCGGCGACACCAGCGTCCTGGACAGCAAGGACTTCTTCTACGGGCTGCGCCCGGGCAAGGAGTACACGGTCGACCTGGACCCCGGCGTCCGGCTGCTCATCGAACTCCAGGCGGTCGGCGACGCCGACGAACGCGGCATGCGCACCGTGATGTCCTCGCTCAACGGGCAGATCCGGCCCATCCAGGTCCGCGACCGCTCGGCGGCCTCCGACGTCCCGGTCACGGAGAAGGCGGACCGGACCGACCCGGGCCATGTCGCGGCGCCCTTCGCCGGTGTGGTGACGCTCGCCGTCGCCGAGGGCGACGAGGTGGCGGCCGGCGCCACCGTGGCCACCATCGAGGCGATGAAGATGGAGGCCACCATCACCGCCCAGAAGGCCGGGACGGTGAGCCGTCTCGCCATCAACCGCATCCAGCAGGTCGAGGGCGGTGACCTGCTCGTGCAACTCGCCTGACCCGCCGGTGAACTGAACCCGCGCGCCGGGGCCCACCCCCGGACGCGCGGGTTCACCGCGTCCTACCCTCCGGTCACGGGAACTGGGTGACCTTGGACGGCACGGTGCTCGTCCCCGACGTGGGCGCACCAGTGTCGTTGATGACGTGGCGGTACTGGCCCATGCCACCGAGCGAGATCACCTGGAGGTGGCGCATCCTGACGCTCGGCTTGACCGGCACCTGGAACCCGTGGTGCTGGACGATGCCCGGATCGGACGTGTAGTTGCAGTAGCTGCCCAGGGCCACCGCCTCGTGCTCGTTCACCGAGTCGGCGACCTTGTAGGCCGCGTAGCCGACGATGCCGTCGTGGGTGATGGCGGCCTCGTTCGGGGCGTCGTACGCCTTCTCGTTCTGGAAGAAGATGGTCCGGCCGCGCTCGCCGCTCCAGTACACGTCGTACTTGTTGAAGTGCTCGACGAACAGGCCGGTCGCGAGGACGTCGTCGCCGTTGACCCGCAGCCCGTAGTCGGCGCGGTTGGTCTCCCAGCCGACACCTTCACCGTGGTCGGCGCGCCAGATCCAGGTGTGGTCGATCAGGACGTCGTCGCTGTTGATCACGACGGAGTCGGTGGCCCGGCCGGGCCCCGCGCCGCCGATGCGGATGAACACGTCCTGCATGCTGGTGGGGTTGGCCGCGTGATCGGCGTTCGCACCGGGCGCCCCGATCCGCAGCAGCGTGTCGGAGTTCTGCGGACCCGCGTCGATCAGGAAGCCCGCGAGCCGCACACCGTCGACGTCGGCCACGTGCATGGCGTCCACGCCGCCGTCCGGGATGATCGTGGCCAGACCGAGGCCGAGCACGACGGTGTTGGCGCGGTCGACCTCGATGGTCTTGTCGATGTGGTACACGCCGGGCGTGAAGAGCAGGTTGAGGCCCTGGTCGAGCGCGGCGTTGATGGTCGTGGCCGTCGCGCCCGGCTTGACCACGTAGAACTGGCTGAGCGGCAGCGAGGTGCCGCCGGCGTTGGCGGGCCAGGAGACACCGCGGGCGTTGGTGCGCTTGGCGGGCACCCGCACCTTGTACTCGCCGCCGTCCAGGTAGAGGAACGGCTTCTCACGGGAGACCGGTGTGGTGTCGAGCGTGGTGTACGGGCCGGTCTCGAAGTTGCTCGCGGGCGCGCCCTCGACACCCGTGAACGTCATGTTCCAGACTCCGTTGGTCCAGCCGCCCACCGAGCTGTCGCGGGTGTACCACTGCTGCTGCGAGTACGGTCCGACCGTGCCGTCGATCTTCGAGTCGGCGATGTAGCCGCCCGAGGCCCAGCCGTAGCCGTTGGGGGCGAGGTTGAGGCCGCCCTGGACGTGGATGCGGCGGAACGGGGCCGCCTGGGCCACCGCCCAGCGGTTGGTGCCGTTGACCGGCCGGATGGCGAGGTTCTCGGCCGAACGCCAGAAGTTCTGCGTGGCGTTGCCGTTGAACCAGCCGGCGTCCACGGTGATGTCGCCGTTGATCTGCGTGTCGTCCGGGTTGAGGCCCAGACCGGAGACGGAGGTGTAGAAGCCGAGTTGGGCGTTGACGCCGTTGTAGGTGCCCGGCTTCAGCAGGAACTGGTAGCGCCCGCTGCCGAACTGGTCCGACTCCTGCTGCTCGAAGACCTGGTCGAAGCGCTGCTGGAGGTTCGGGGTCGAGGGGTCGACGACGATGACGTTCGGGCCCAGGTCGCCGCCGCCCTCGACCGGGGGAGTGCCGGTCGTGCCGGTGTGCACGGCGACCTCCCAGAGCGAGTAGCCGTAGCCCGTGGCACGCGCGGTGCCGTACACGCGGACGTACCGGCCCGAGCCGCTGACGTCGTAGGAGGCCTTGCCCCCGGTGGCGCCGGTGACGCTCTTCAGCGTGTGCCAGTTCTGCCCGTCCGAGGATGCCTCGATCCGGAACTCCTTGGCGTGGGCGGCCTCCCAGTGCAGGTCCACCTTGCACAGGTCGCGCACCGCGCCCAGGTCGACCCGCAGCCACTGAGGGTCGGAGGCCTGGCTGGACCAGCGGGTGCCGGCGTCGCCGTCGAAGGCCGCGGCGGCGGGCGTCCCGGCGTTCTCGACGGAGGAGGCCGAAGCGGGCCTGCCGCGCGCGGCGTCGGCGCTGTCGCAGGAGCCGGGGGCGGTGCCGCCGGTGGTGCCGAAGACCTGGAACTCCCACAGGGAGTAACCCCAGTCGGTGGCCCGGTGGACGCCCTGCATGCGGACGTACCGGCCCTGGCCCGAGACGTCCAGGGTGTCGGTGCCGCCGTCGCCGCCGGTCACCGTCTTCGCGTCGGTCCAGGTGCTCCCGTCCGGGGAGAGCTGGATCTTGTAGTCCTTGCCGTAGGCCGCCTCCCAGTCGAGGACGACCCGGGTGACGGAGGCGGTGGCGCCCAGGTCGACCTGGAGCCACTGGTCGTCGCTCGCGGCCGACGACCAACGGGTGTTCGTGTCCCCGTCGACGGCGTTGCCGGAAGGCGTTCCGGCGTTCTCGGCCGACGACGACGTGGCCGTCCGGCCCTGGGAGAGGGGAGGGTCGGCCGCGGTGGCCGTGACGGGTGCGGGAAGGGTGACGAGCGCCGCCGTGGCGACGAGCGCGACACCCAAGGATCTGAGTCTCATCTGTGGGCTTTCTGCGGGTGCGGACAAGGAGTGGCCCAGCGCCAACCGCAGTACGCGGCGGCTTAGTTCAAGGTGTGATTTAAGTAGTGAGGTCTCGATCGGGCAAGAGTCCGGGCAAGAGTTCGGGCAACTCTTCCGTCCGGACGGCCCTGTTCGGGTCTCCCGTCAGGTCGTCGGCGGGGCGAAGACCCCGGCCCGTGCCGCCGCCGCGGCGGCCTCCGCGGCGCGGTCGGCCGCCGCCTCGTCGAGCGGGTCGTCGGTGGTCAGCAGGCGGTAGTAGAGGGGGGCGGAGACGGCCCGGATCACCTCGCGGGTGTCGGTGGCCGCCGGCAGTTCGCCGCGCTCCACGGCCTGCCGGGCGCAGGGCTCCCACTCCGAGACGCGGACCTCGTAGAACCGGTGCAGGGCGGCCGCCGTCTGCGGGTCGCAGGTCGCGGCGGCCAGGACCGCCTTGAACAGGGCGCCTTGGCGGGGATCGGCGAGCGTGCGCCGCACCAGCCGGGCGTTCGCCCGCAGGTCGCCGAGGAGTGAGCCGGACTCGGTGCGGGGCAGCGACTGCTCGGCCATGTCCACGAGCAGGTCGGCGACCAGGTTGGCCGGGGTTCCCCAGCGGCGGTAGACCGTCGTCCTGCCGACCTCCGCGCGGCGCGCCACGTCGGCGAGGTCGAGGCCGGCCAGTCCGTGCTCCGCCAGCGCGTCGCCGGCCGCCCGGAGTACGGCGGACCGCACCCGGGCGGTGCGGCCGCCGGGTCGAACGGTGCCGTGGCCTGCGCTCTCGGACGTCATAACGGGACTCCTGTTCCATTAATGCGGTGACTGGTGCTAGCGTATGCGGCATATTAACGGCACGACAGTCCCGTTAAAAGCTGCCGTCGTGCGCGACGGCCGGACGAGGGGATGCGGTTGTGGAATACAGGAGACTGGGCGCGTCCGGGCTCATGGTCCCGGCACTGAGCTTCGGCGCGGGCACCTTCGGCGGGCGCGGCGAGCTGTTCGGCGCCTGGGGCGACACGGACGCGGCCGAGGCGCGCCGGCTGGTCGACATCTGCCTGGAAGCGGGGGTCACCATGTTCGACACCGCCGACGTCTACTCCGCGGGCGCCTCGGAGGAAGTGCTCGGCGCCGCCGTCAAGGGACGCCGCGACCAGGTGCTGATCTCCACCAAGGCCGGTCTGCCGACGGGGGACGGCCCCGCGGACGCCGGGACGTCGCGGGCACGTCTGATCAAGGCCGTCGACCAGGCCCTGCGCAGGCTCGGCACGGACTACATCGACCTCTTCCAACTGCACGCCTACGACGCGGGCACCCCGGTGCACGAGGTGCTGGTCACCCTCGACGACCTCGTACGCGCCGGGAAGCTCCGCTACACCGGCGTCTCGAACTTCAGCGGGTGGCAGCTGATGAAGTCGCTGGCCGACGCGGACGCCCACGGGTACCAGCGCTACGCGGCGCACCAGGTCTACTACTCCCTCGTCGGACGGGACTACGAGTGGGAGCTGATGCCGCTGGCCGTCGACCAGGGGGTCGGAGCGGTCGTCTGGAGCCCCCTCGGGTGGGGGCGGCTCACCGGCCGGATCGGCCGCGGCCGGCCCGTTCCCCCCGGCAGCCGGCTGCACGCGACCGCCGACTACGGACCGCCCGTCGCGGACGACCTCCTGTTCCGCGTCACGGACTGCCTCGACGCCATCGCGGAGGAGACGGGCCGGACCGTCCCGCAGATCGCCATCAACTGGCTGCTGCGGCGCCCGACCGTCTCCTCGGTCCTCATCGGCGCCCGCAACGAGGAGCAGCTCAGGCAGAACCTCGGCGCCGTGGGATGGTCCCTGACCGAGGAACAGGTGGCCCGGCTCGACGCCGCGAGCGCCAAGGCCGCTCCCTATCCGTACTTCCCCTACGAGCGCCAGGAGGGCTTCGCCCGGGTCAATCCGCACCCCCTGAGCCGCGCGGGCGGCCATGTGAGCGCCTCCGCCCTCGACTGACCTGCGCGTTCCGGCGCGCGGACCACGTCATTGTCAGTGTGGTGCCCGAGAATGCGGGTAAGCGAGATCAACACCGGCCGGACCGGGTAGGCGGTCTCGAGTCACTGACCTGGAAGGGCCAATGCCGATGCCGCTCACCGCCGTACGGCCGCGGACCGCCGCCTCCCGTGCGACCCCGCGCCACACTCCTCCCGGCGCGGGGGAGGCCGAGGTCCTGCGGATCGTCACCGACGCGCGCACCCCCGTGTTCGTCACCGTGCGCGAGGGAGGGCGGCGCCGGTACAGCTACTGGCGCCCGCTGGACTCCGCCACCGGCAGAGGCGGCTGCTACGTCGCGCTGCCCACCGCCGAGTGCGACGCGCTGCACGCCGCCGGGCGGATCACCCTCGGCGATCCCGTCGCCGACCCGGCGCGGACGACGTACCGCGTGCGGGCCGCCCGCACACCGGCCGCACCCGTGCGCGCGCTGCCCCGGCGGGAGCGTGCCGCGTGAGCCGGGACCGAGCGTCCGGCGCCGACGCCAATGAGAGGACGGGAAATCCAGTGAACCCCGAGCGCGAGGACCCGGCGCGGCGCGAGTCCGAGGCCCCGGCCGACGACGCGGCCGGGAGTTCCACCGAGGGCGATCTCCTCGACGGCCTGCGGATCGACGAGCGCAGACCGGAGAAGCCGGTCCTCCTCAACGCCGACCGGACCCCCATCGACACCTGGCGGGAGAACCACCCCTACGACCGCAAGGTGCGCAGGACCGACTACGAGCGGGAGAAGCGGGTCCTGCAGATCGAGCTGCTCAAGATACAGCGCTGGGTCAAGGAGTCCGGACAGCGGATCGTGGTGCTGTGCGAAGGCCGCGACGCGGCCGGCAAGGGCGGCACCATCCAGCGCTTCACCGAACGTCTGAACCCTCGCGGCGCACGCGTGGTCGCCCTGGACAAACCGACCGAGAAGGAGGCCGGGCAGTGGTACTTCCAGCGCTACGTGGCCCATCTCCCCGCCCGCGGCGAGATCGTCTTCTTCGACCGCTCCTGGTACAACCGGGCGGGCGTCGAACGCGTGATGGGATTCTGCACGGAGGACGAGTACCGCGGATTCCTCCAGCAGGCGCCGCTGTTCGAGCGCATGCTCACCGATGACGGCATCCTGCTGGTGAAGTTCTGGTTCTCCGTCTCCCAGGCCGAGCAGCGGACCCGTTTCGCGATCCGCAGGGTCGACCCGGTACGCCGCTGGAAGCTGTCGCCGACGGACCTCGCCTCGCTGGACCGCTGGGACGACTACACCGCGGCGAAGGTCGACATGTTCCGGGCCACCGACACCGAGCACGCGCCCTGGACGGTGGTCAAGAACAACGACAAGCGCCGCGGCCGGCTGGAGGCGATGCGCAGCCTGCTGGACCGCTGCGACTACCCCGCCAAGGACCACCGGGCCGTGGGCCGGCCCGACCCGCTGATCGTGGGCCCCGCCGACACCCTGCTGGAGGCCGACGAGGAGCCGGTCGACCTCTCGCCGACACCCCTGGCCGAGCACGGCGACGGCCCCGGGACCCATCCGGACGCGACGGACTGAAGCGGGCCGCCCGGCCCCTCGGTGGCGGGTGCCTCCGAAGGGCCGCCGGCGGTCAGTGCTCCAGCGGAGCGCGCAGCGCCGGGTCCGAGGCCGCCCGCCACACCTCGGGCAACTCGCGGCGGCGCGCCTCCGCGCGAGCCCGCTCCATGCCGTGCAGCAGCCCCCACGTGAACGCGGACTCGCCCGCCCCGTGGGCCGCCACCCCGAGCGCCCGCAGGGCGTCCTGGGCGACGACCGCGTCCTGGTGCTCGCCGAGCACCTTCTGCACCTTCTTGGCCCGCTTGCCGAGCCGCGCGACGGGCTTGCCGAGCGCGGGACGCGCGACCTCGGCCGCGTAGCGGACCTTCTTGGCCGCCTTGCGCGCCTCGTGCAGCGCCGTCTCCCGCTCCGGGCCGGGCGACAGCCCGAAGGCGTGCTCCATGCGCCCGGCGAGGCGGCCGTACTCCTTGAGTACCGCCCCGGCCATCGTCCGGGCCGGCTTCCCCGACGCCTTGGCCCGCAGCGGCGGCTGCCGGACCAGGGTGTCCAGCGCGTCCAGCAGCAGCAGGTAGCGGGGCGTGTCCAGGGCCTCCCGCGTCCGCGTCAGGGCGTCGCCGCCGCGGGACACGTCCCACACCCGCAGCCGGGCGGCGACGGGGCCGAGCACCAGGTCGTCGGGCAGCTCGTCCAGCGCGGTGCCGATGCGTTCGCGCAGTACCTCCTGGTCCCGCGCCACTCCCAGCTCACCCGCCAGCCACTTGAGTTCCGCGCGCACCGGATCGGTGGTCCGCCGGTCCAGCACCGACCGGTACGAGCGCAGGCAACCGCGCAGACGGCGGCACGTGACGCGCATCTGGTGCACGGCGTCGGGCAGGTCGCGGCGGACCGCGGGATCCAGCGCCACCAGCGCGTCGACCTGCTCGCGCAGATACCCGAGCACGTACGAGCCGGGGGACGCCGGCACCACCTCGGCGGGCCCCGGCACCTCCCGCCCGGCGCCCGAGCCGGTGTCCCGCAGCGCGCGGGCGAGCTTGGAGGGACTGTCGGACCGGACGACGCCCTTCTTGCGGAGCTTCTTCTCCACGCGGTCCAGCAGACCGGCGTCGGTCCCGTCGGCGAGTTCGACCTCCAGCTCGCTCCACTGGGCACGGCCGCCGCCCGGCAGCAGTGAGTCGGCGCGCACCTCGTCGAGGCTCAGCTCGGCGAGCACCCTGCCCTCCTCGTCGCGCAGGTGCCGCACGGCCCGCGTGGAGCGGATCCGGACGACCGGGCGCAGGTGAGCGCCCCGGGTGCGGGACAGGGCCAGTTCGCGCAGCGCCTGGGGGACCTCGTCGGACAGCGGAGCCCGCACCTCCTCCCGGGTGTCCCCGGTGAGCGGCAGCTTCAGATGCCAGCCGGCGTCCGCACCGCCCGTCCGGCGGCGCAGCGTGGCCGAGGTCGCGACGAGACGCAGATCCTCGGTGTCGTGGTACACCGCGTCCAGCTTTTCGGATGCGGCCTCGGTGACCGAGGCGACCGGACCGACACCCGTGAGGTCGGGCAGCCCGCCGGCGCCCCGGGTGGCGGGCTCGTACTTTCGTTCTGTCTCGTGCTTCGACTGGGTCATGTTGTGTCCCTGGACAGTATCCGGCGGATCAAACGCGCGCGGCGGGAGTGACACCGCGCCGGGAGGACCGGGCAGACCTGCCCTCTTGTAAGGAGTTCCCTGTCAAGCGGCCGCTAGCCGCCGCTGACGAGCCAGGGCTGCGGGTCCGTGTAGTAGCCGTCGAGGACGACCTCGAAGTGGAGGTGCGGGCCGGTGGACAGGCCGGTGGAACCGACCCGCCCGATCGGAGTCCCGGCCTCCACCGACTGCCCGACCGCGGTCTCCAGCGCGGACAGGTGGCTGTACGTCGTCTCCAGCCGCTTGCCCTGGATGGTCCCGTGGTCGACCACGACACGGTTGCCGTACGCGCTGGTCGGCGCCGCGAACACCACGCGCCCCCGGCGCGCGGCGACGACCTGCGCACCCTGGGGCGCCGCGAAGTCCACGCCGGTGTGCAGCTTGGTCACGCCGGTCAGCGGGTGCTCGCGCGATCCGTAGGGCGAGGTGATGGTGAGCGGGCTGACCGGGGCGGTCAGCAGGGCGCCGGCCGCCCCGCCCGCACCGGCGGGGTCCTCCCGGTCGAGCGCCTCGTAGCGCGGGAGGAGCTTGTGGATCTCGGCAAGGTAGGTCTCCGCCTCCGCCGGGACGCGTCCCGCCTTCGTCACGGCGTCCGTTCCGGTCGCGTACGCGGCCAGCGTCAGGTCCACGAGGTCGCCGTTGACCCGGCCCTCGGTGCGCAGCTCGGTCACCTTCTCGGCCAGGGAGCAGTCCCGCCGGCCCAGCGCCATGATGGCGTCCGCCGGTTCGCGCGGCGAGGCCTTGCCGTTGCCGTCGTCGTCCTTGCCCCAGGTCCGCCACTCGGAGTCGGTGAAGGCGGCGATGCCCTTCTGCCCCGACAGTTCGTCCGTGTCGTCGCTCCAGCCGGAGAGCTGGTCGATCTGGGCGGCGAGCACGGACGGGTCGAGGACGGTGCAGGCCGAGGCCGCCTTGCGCAGCCACGGGATGTAGGAGGGGTCGACATCGACTCCCGACGACCGTTTCGAGTCCGAGTCGTCGGGCCAGGGGTTCGGCAGTCCGCCCGTCAGCGCGAGGAAGGTGGCCACACCGATGACGGTCACCAGAGCCGGCAACAGCAGCAGGGTGAAGAGTCCGGGGCCCCGGCGCTTCCGCTTCCGCTTCGGGGGCTGCTCCGCCTGCTCCGGCGGTGCCTCGTCCGTGTGGCTGGTCGCCTCCGCCACGGTCAGCCGCTCGTCGTTCACCTGGCCGCTCGCCGGGACGTGATGCTCACCGGAGGAAGGTAACGCGGCGGTGCCGGGGAGTCAGGAGACGCCGAGGCAGAAGGAGCTGCCCGAACGGGCAGAGCCGGCCAAGTGCGGCGAACCGCGGGGGGCGCCGGGTCTGGCCGGGCGCGGATTACTTCGATAGCTTGCTGGTGCGGCCCCGTGTCATCCCCCGTACGCGGGGCCGCGCCAAACGCTCGCGTCACGAGCCGATCGTGACCACCTCGCCGGTACGGCGGGCCCGTTCCGCGGCCCAGACGACCCGGTGGGTCGCCAGACTCGCGGCCGCGTCCGACGCCAGGGCGCTCGCGTCACCGGTGGCGACCGCGTCGAGGAACGCGTCGACCAGCGCCTCGTCCCCGCCCCCGTGCCCGTCGGCCGCCGAAGCCCCCGCCGTGACCTCGGGATCGACCACCGACTCGGCGCCCGTGCGGAAGTCGACCAGCCGGATGCTCGTCCCGTCCCCTTCGGCGAAGCCGTGCGTGCCGTGCAGCCGGGTGCGCCGGTGCCCCATCGGCGTGAAGGCGCTCATGGTGAACGAGCAGGTGGCGCCGTCGGCGAACTCCATGGCGACGACCTGGTGGTCCACGACGTCGTTGTCGCAGGCGTACACGCAACGCCCGTAGGGGCCGGTGCGCAGCGCCCGCAGCACGCCCTCCTCGGTGAAGGTGTCCGTCACCGCCGACAGCGGCCAGAACTCGCTGTCCGCGTCGCCCAGACAGCCGAGGTAGAGCCGCTTGGCCGAGTACGGGCAGTCCGCCTCGACCGAGCAGTCCAGGCAGCGTGCGGCCGCCCCGGCGGGCGCGTCTTCGGCGCGGAAATGGGTGAGCGAGCCGAACGAGGAGACCCGCCGCGGGGCGCTGCCGACGAGGTGGACCAGCCAGTCCACGTCGTGACACGCCTTGGTGAGCAGCATCGGCGCCGAGGTGTCGCTTCGGCGCCAGTTGCCGCGCACGAACGAGTGCGCCTGGTGCCACCAGCCGACCGGCTCCAGGTGCTCCACACTCGTCAGCCTGCCGATCCGGCCGCTGTCCAGTAGGGACTTGAGGGCCCGCGTGTAGGGCGTGTACCGCAGGACGTGACAGACCGCGAGCATGATCCCGGCCCGCTCCGCGGCCTCGGCGATGGCCGTCGCCTCCCGCTCCTCGGTCGCCATCGGCTTCTCCAGCAGCAGGTGGTAGCCGAGCCCCGCCAGCCGGACGGCGGGCGCCGTGTGCAGGCGGTCCTGGGTGGCGACCACCGCCGCGTCCGCCAGCCGCTCCCGACCCGCCAGCTCCTGCCAGCCGGTGTACAGGCGGTGCGCCGGCACGCCGAACTCCCGCCCGGCCGCGGCCCGCCGCACGGGGTCCGGTTCGGCCACCGCGACCACCTCGCCCGCGCCGGTGTCCTGGGCGTGGCGTGCGTACGTCAGCCCGCGCAGACCGGCACCGACCAGCGCCAGCGTCACTCGGGGCATCGTCCTGCCTCCCTCATCGTGTTCGTTGCGTCGGTCGCGTCAGTCGCGTCAGTCGCGTCGGCTCAGCGGCCGAGCACGGCGCGCAGTCCCGGCTGGAGCAGGTCACCGTGGGCGCGGACCATGTCGTCGCACAGCTCCCAGATCTGCTCGACCCGCAGCGTCGCCGCCGTCGCCGGGTCGGTCATCGCGGCGTGCCTGATGTGCCGCGGGTCGTCCTCCGTCGCGGCCCGCACCACCAGGTCGGTGGTGCTCAGGTAGGTGCGGTTGAGGGCCGCCAGCTGCGGCGGCAGCGCGCCGATCCGGGTGGGCTGGATACCCGAGGAGTCGACCAGGCACGGTACTTCGACGGCGCCGTGGGCGGGGAGGTTGTCGATTAGGCCGTGGTTCGGCACGTTGCCGTAGATCGTGCGGGGCGTGCCGGTCACGATGCTGTGGATGATCTGCGGGGCGTACTCCATGGTGCCCTCGACGGTGAGCGGCGCACCGCAGGCCAGCGCGTCCCGGGTCCGCTCGTACTCGGCGACGTTCTCGTCCACGATGTCCAGGTAGGCGCCGACGGGCAGCCGCAGCCGGTCGATCTCGCTGTCGTGGTGCAGGTACCAGGGGACGTACTCGGAGGAGTGCTCGCTGGTCTCGGTCGGGTAGGCGCCCAGGCGCCGGTACATGTCGACGCGGACCCGCCGGCGCAACTGCTCGTCCTCGGCGATCAAGGCGTCGAGCCGCGGGTACAGGTCGCTGCCGCCGTGCTCCAGACGGAGCACCCACGCCTGGTGGTTGACGCCCGCGGCCCGGTAGGTGACCTCCTCGTAGGGGACCTTGAGCAGGTCGCACAGGCTCTGGATGGTCCAGTAGACGGAGTGGCACAGCCCCACCACCCGGGTCAGGCCGGTCGCCTCGGCGAGGTACTGGACGTTCATCGCCATCGGGTTGGTGTAGTTGAGCAGCCAGGCGTCCGGGCACAGCTCGGCGATGTCCCGCCCCAGCTCCCTGAGCAGCGGGAAAGTGCGCAGGGCGCGGAAGACGCCGCCGACGCCGAGGGTGTCGCCGATGGTCTGGCGCAGCCCGTACCGGGCCGGTATCTCGAAGTCGGTGCGGGTCGCCTCCCGCATGCCGACCTGGACGATGTTGATGACGAAGTCGGCGCCGGCGAGGGCCTCGCGGCGGTCGGCGTGCGCGGTGACACGCGGACGGGCGCCGCGTTCGGCGGCGATGTACTCGGCCGCGGCCCGCGCGGTGGACAGGCGCTCCGCGTCGATGTCGTGCAGCGCGATGTGCGCGGACTTCAGCTCGTCGAACGCGAAGAGGTCGGCGAGCAGGCCCTGGGTGAAGACGACGCTGCCGGCTCCGATGAAGGTGATCTTGGGGGCGGTCGGCTGGGCGGTGCTCATGCGGGGTTCTTTCCGTTGCGGGTGACCTGGGCGAACGCTTCGTCCCAGGTGGGTTGGGCGGTCGTGCCGCCGTGGGCGCGGGTGGACAGCGCGCCGCAGACGGCGGCGAGTTCGAGGGCGTCGGGCAGGGCGAGCCCGGCGAGGAGGGCGGCGACGAACCCGGCGTCGAAGCTGTCACCGGCGCCCACCGTGTCGACGGGCCGCGCCGGGATGCCCGGCGTGGTGAGCAGGGTGCGGCCGTCGTGGCACAGGGCGCCCTCGGCCCCGTTCTTGACGACGACCACCGGTCCTCGCTTCGCGAGGGCAGCGGCGGACTCGCCGAGGTCAGTGGTGTCCAGTCCGGCGAGCCGCCGGGCCTCGGCCGCGTTGGGCAGCAGGTAGTCGGTGTGGGCGAGTACGGCGTCGAGACCGGGCGGGTCCCAGCGCCCCGAGGGGTCGTCATTCGTGTCGAGGGACGTCGTCGCGCCGTTCGAGCGCGCGGTGCGCAGCAAATCGGGCAGACCGGCGGCGAGGCCGGGCAGCAGGAAGTACGACGCGGCGTGCACGTGGCGGGCCGCGGCCAGCAGGCCGGCCGGGACGTCGGCGGCCGACGTGGACCGCAGGGTGCCCGGCGCCGTCACGATGGCGCGGTCCCCCTCGGCCCTGGTCAGGACGACGGTGAGCGGCGTGGGCAGGTGCGGATCGGTGTGCAGGGCGGTGGTGTCGACGCCGTGCGAGCGGAGGCGGTCGCGCATGTAGCGGCCCGCGTCGTCGTCGCCGACGCGTCCGGCGAACGCCACCCGCAGACCGAGGCGGGTCGCGCCGCACGCCATGATCGCGGCGGAGCCGCCGAGGGTGAGGGCGCCGTCGGCCACGAGTTGTTCGCGCTGCCCGAAGGCGAGCGGGGCGTCGAGCGGCCCGAGGACGACGTCGGGATTGGCGTCGCCGACGACGAGCAGGTCGAGGGTGTGCGGCATGGGTCTTCCCTGGGATGACGGAGGTGACGACGGTGCGGGAGGGCCGCGACGTGGCGGGACGTCAGCCCTTGAGACCGCTGGAGGTGATCGACTGGATGAAGGTCTTCTGCGCGCCGAGGAAGGCGAGCAGCACCGGCAGCACGGTGATGACGTTGCCGGCCATCACCGCGGCCCACTGGGTGTGGTGCTGTCCCTGGAAGGTGGTGAGGCCCAGTTGCAGCGTGTACTGCGTGTCGTGGTTGATCGCGATGAGCGGCCAGGTCAGGTCGTTCCACGTGGTGAGGAAGGTGAGCACGGCCACCGTGCTCAGCGCCGGGCGCGACAGCGGGAGCACGATGCGGAACAGCACCCGCAGCCGGGAGCAGCCGTCGATCCAGGCGGCCTCCTCCAGCTCCCTGGGCAGCGAGAGGAAGAACTGCCGCAGCAGGAAGACCGCGAACGGGGTGACCAGCGACGGCACGATCAGCGCGCCCAGGGTGTCGATCAGCCCCAGCTTCTTCATGACCAGGAACGTCGGGATCATCGTCAGCTGGAACGGCACCGCCATGGTGGCCAGCATCAGCCCCAGCAGCACCCGGGACCCCGCGAACCGCATCCGGGCGAAGGCGTACCCGGCGAGCGAGCCGAAGACGAGGTTCGCGGTGACGGTGACCGCCGAGACGATCAGCGAGTTGGCGAACCAGCGGGGGAACATCGCGTTGCCCAGCACATAGCGGTAGCCGCCGAGATCGATCCCGGACGGCCACAGGGCCGGCGGGAAGCGGTTGATCTCCGCGTTGCTCATCACGGAACTCAGCAGCAGCCAGACCAGCGGCACGGCGAAGGTGAGGGCGAGCGGCGCGAGCAGCAGGTGCCACGGACTGAACGGGAGCCGCCGTCGGCGCCGTTCGGTGGCGGCGGGCTGCGCCGCGAGGGCGTGGACGGTTTCGGGCCGGGTGGAGGTCGCCGTCATGATCGGGCCCCTTCGAGACGGTGGCGTCCCCGACGCCGGACGATGCGGACGGACCCGGCGACCAGGGCGAGGGCGACGGCCAGGACGTACGCGGCCGAGGCCCCGTATCCGGCGGTGGCGTTCTTGAACGCCTGCTCCCAGATGAAGTAGACGATCACCGTGGTCGAACCGAGCGGCCCGCCCTTGGTGGTGACGTACACGAGGTCGAACACCTGGAGGGACTGGATGGCCTGCCACACCACCAGGAAGACGGTGACCGGGGTGAGGGTGGGCAGCGTGACGTGGCGCAGCAGATGCCGGCGGCCGGCGCCGTCGAGGCGGGCCGCCTCGACGAGGGACTGCGGCACGTCCTGGAGGGCGGCGAGATAGACGACGACACAGAACCCGGTGCCGCTCCACAGGGTGATCGCCACCAGCACCAGCAGCGCCTGGGACGGATCGGAGAGGAAGCCCTGCGACGAGATGCCGAGGCGGTGCAGCACCGAGTTGGCGGCGCCGAACTCCGGGTCCAGGATGAAGGAGAACAGCACGCCCTGCGCGGTCGCCGACAGGACGAACGGCACGAAGATCAGGGTGCGGTAGAGGCCGACCAGGCGGATGCGCCGGTTCAGCACCAGGGCGAGGGCCAGCCCGAAGAACATGCTCAGCGGCACGTACAGGACCGTGTAGAGCAGGGTGTTGCGGACCGCCTGACTGAAGTTGGGGTCCTGGGCGAGGGCACGGTAGTTGTCGAGGCCGACCCAGCGGCTCGGCGTCACCAGGTCACTGGCCTGGAAGGACAGCAGCAGCGACCAGATCACGGGCACGATGCTCAGGCCCAGGACGATGAGGACCGCCGGTGAGACGAAGGCCCAGGCGGTGCCCGTCTCGCGCCGGCGCTTGCGGCGCAGGGCGCGTGGCTCCGGCGGCGGACCCGCGAGGGTGATGGGTTGGGGGAGGCGCGGCATGGCGGTGTGCTCCTCAGCGCGGTATGAGCAGGGCGGCGTTGGCGTCGTCGGCGCAGGCGCGCAACGCCTTCTCGGGAGTGCCGCGCCCCAGGAGCACGGCGACGATCGCCTGCCCCAGCGCCTGCGAGACCTCCGGGTACGCCGGGTGGACGGGGCGCACGCGCGCCGTCTCCAGGGCCTTGGTGAACACGGCCAGGCCCTCGGTACGGGCGACCTTGTCCTGCCAGGCGGGCAGGGACTCGGTGCGGCGGCTGAGCGGGAGGCTGCCGGCCTCGATGTCCCAGCGCACGTCCTGCTCGGGCCGCGAGAGCCAGTCCAGGAAGGTGCGGGCGGCGCGGGACCGCGCCTCGCCGTTGTCGAACACGGTCCAGGTGTCGGGCCCCGAGATGGTCACCGGGCGCCCGCTGAAGGTCGGCAGCGGAACGACGTGGTAGTCGATCTTCGCGTGCTCGATGTCGGGCAGCTGCCACGGACCGGTGACCACCATGCCCATGCGGCCGGACAGGAACACCTGGTACATCTGCTCGCTGCCGGGCTTGGGGTCGATGTAGACGCTCTTGTCGCGGACCAGGTCGGCCACCACCTCCAGCGCGCGGGTGCCGGAGTCGGCGAAGCCGATGCCCTTGCCGCTGTCGTCGATGACGTCGCCGCCGAGGTCCCAGATCATCGGCCACAGGCGCCACACGGTGTCCTCGTCGCCCGTGCCGGGCCAGCCGGTGCCGAACCGGCCGCGGCCGCTGTCGGTGAGGCGCCGCGCGCAGGTGACGAAGTCCTGCCAGCTCCAGCCGGCCTCCGGAAGGGGCAGGCCGGCCTCGCGGAACAGCTTCTTGTTGCAGACCACGGCGAGCGAGTCGAGCAGTGCCGGAGCTGCCCTGACCTGCCCGTTGATCGTCACGGCCTCCCGGGCCGCCGCCCAGTGGTTCTTCCACGGCACGGGGCCGGACTCGACCTCCTCGGTCAGATCGACGACCTGCGGGCTGCGGGCCACCCGCGCCAGGTCCGAGCCGAAGATGTAGGCGATGTCGGGGTAGGACCCGGCGGCGAGGGCGGCGGTCACCTTCTGGAGCATCACGTCCGACAGCACCCCGCCGCCCATCGACACCTTGATGCGCGGGTGGCCGCGCTCGAAGTCGGCCACCAGGCCCTGCAGCACCTTCTTCGCGGTGTCGGCCTGGCCGTGCCACATCTCGATGGTGACCGTGCCGTCGGCGCCGACGCCGTCGTCCTTACCGGCTCCGCAGCCGGTCATCGCACTGCCCGCGGCCGTCGCGAGCACCGCGCCTCCGGCCGACCGCAACACCCTCCTGCGGGAGGGGCCGGCGGCACGTCGGACCACATCCATCTGTACCTCCAAGGACTGGCCGTCGGGTGAAGTCAGCAGGTCTCACGGACGTACGAGCTGCTGCCCTCGGGCGAGACGTCCAGGTCGCGCCGGACGATGCTCAGCGTGTCCGCGAACCCGGAGCAGGCCTTCGACAGGCCCTCGGCGGTGTACTCGATGACGATCACGTGGTCGCCGAACTCGGCCGTGTAGTCGCCGCACTCGTCCCACTCGCCGCACTCCTCGGCGACCGCGAAGTCCAGACCGTTCGCCACGCGGTTCCCGGCGAGTTCGACGGTGTTCTTCTGTCCGATGGCCAGCCCGTCGGCGTGCGCGCGCTCCGCGAGCAGCTTGATGAACGCCTGGGCGTCGGCGGCGTCGAGGAGTTTCTTGGAGCGGGTGTAGCTGTCGTAGTTGTCCGGCTCGACCGCCTGGAATCCCTTGTCGCCGCAGTTGTCGATCCAGGTGCCGATCTTCTCGGCGACGCGCTCGCGCTTGTCGGCGGTGCGCAGGTCGAGCAGCGCCTCCTTCCATTCGGTGTCGTAGACGATGTCGCCGCCCGCGTCGCGCAGCAGCAGGTCGTCGTCCCACTCGTCCTCGGCGCCGCGCTGCGCCTGGAAGGCGTTGACGTAGCAGATGTTGTAGAGGCCCGCCGCGGGGGAGGCCGTGTGGTCGCGGCTGACCACCCCTACGCCGGCCGGCGGGGTGTAGGCGCCGCCGATCTGGTAGTCGAAGTCCGCGTGCGCGGGGGGCGGGGCCGGTACCGCGGCCTCGGCCGGGGTGCTGCCCGGGACGAGTGCGGCGGCGGTGGCGAGCACGGCGGCGGCGCAAATGCCCGCCAGAACCGGCTTCTTCGAGGTGTGCACCTGCGTGCGGCTCATGGTTCGAGCTCCGGAGAGTGGTGGGCACGGCCCCGCCTCGGACGCGCATGGCAGTCCTGGCGACTCAGTCCGGGCTCCTGGCGTCGAGCCAGCTACCGGCTGGGCGTACCTCTGCCGCCGATCGCATGACATCGGCGTTGATCGGGAGTAAATCGACCGGATCCAGCCCCTGTCAAGGGTTCGAAATGAGAGAGTCGATGCACGAAGGTGATCGAAGAACCTTCATTCAGCGCAGAATCAATCATGAGGCGTCGGTCGACGGAGCGCCGGGAACGATGGGAGGGAGCCAGGTCGGAGCCGTGATCACCGGGCGGCCGCGGGGCTGGTAGCGTCGCGTGGTCGCGGCGGGCGGCGCGAGAGAGGTGTCGGTGCGTGGGAGAGCGGCAGGACCGTGAGTGGGTGGCGATGACACCGGGCGACTTCGACCGGGACGCCCCGCTGGTCCTCAACGTGGGCACCGGCCCCGCCACCGTGCCGGCCGAGTACGGCACCGCCCCCCTGTTCGGGGAGGAGGCGCCCGCACCGGGCACCCGGCCACGCACCCGGCGGGGACGGCCCGCACCCGCCCAGGAGCGGCTGTTCTGACCGTCCCCGCCAGGGGTCAGGCGGCGGGCACCTCGTCCACGAAGTCCGTACCGGCGTCCCGGTACCCGGCGACCTTCGCGGCCACCTGGGCCGGGGTGAGCACCTGGTCCTTGACGTGCAGGACGTAGTCGACCTGCTGGTCGTAGGCGCGCGGGGTCGTCGACGTCTGGCCGTTCAGGTCGATCAGCCACTGGTTGAAGTTGATCGACATCGGCCGCTCGGGCAGGTACCGCGCGTCATGGGTGCCGAAGTGCTGCCCGTCCACGTAGTACGTGATGGCGCTGTCGTCGATCGTGACGACCAGGTCGTGCCAGCCCGCGTAGCTCCGGCGCTGCTCGGAGTGCTGGTTGACGGCCTGCCAGGGGTCGGGGTTGTAGGTTTCCCAGGAGGTCGTGTAGAGGATGTTCGCCGGCTCGCCCCACCCGCCGTTGGGCAGGTACTCGAAGTCGTACTCGGCGTAGTCGTCGGCCATTGGCGCCTTGAGGTCGTTGATGGTGAAGAACGTCTGCACCAGGTGGTCCCCGTCGGGCCCCGACTTCGGCGCGTCGGAGAACTTCACGCGCGCGGCGTAGGTGCCGTTCCGGAACTTCGTGGCCCTGGTGAGGACCTCGGTGTGGGTCGTGGACGCGCCGGTGCCCGCCGTGGAGGTCTCCAGGTTCATCACCGAGTTGCCCCCGGACGACACGAAGGTGACCTTCGACGGGTCCCAGGTGGCGCCGGGGACGCCGGGACCGCCGGAGTTGGCGCGCACGCTCCAGCCGTGCGCGGAGATCGCGGGATCGGTGTGCGAGCTGTAGTCGAAGTCGTCGAACAGCGCCTGCCCGTCACCGGGCGGGTCCGTGGGGTCGGTGGGGTCGGTCGGGTCGTTGCCCTCGGGGGCCGCGCCCCACACGGTGGCACCGGCGAGCTGGGCGGTGACCTTGTCCCAGTTCGCGTACGACGTTTGGGCGCCGTTGAAGGAGTAGTCGTCGCTCTGCCGGACCGTCTGCCAGTTGGTCCGGTGGAACCGGAGCTGGAGGTCGCCGGTGTCCGCGCCGGGCGCCAGCGTGCCGGCCGCCTGCGTGAAGCCGATCTCCAGGTAGCGGTCGGCGGTCGCCGTCGGGTTGCTCAGCGTGCCGAACGTGCCGGTGACGACCGAGCAGCCGCGCACCGCCCAGGAGCAGGCGAAGCGGTAGGAGTCGCTGGGTGAGTCGGCCTTGAAGTAGTAGCGGACCTTCACCTGGCTGAGCTGCACGGGGGAGGAGCCGGTGTTGCGGACCTTGAGCCAGGGCTCCGTCTGGTCCGCCGTGGCTCCGCCCGCGCTGGTGCGGTACTGGACGCTGAGGCCGTCCGCCGCGGGGGCGGCCTGGGCGGGGAGGGCGGTCAGGGCACCGCCGCCCAGGAGAGCCGCCAGGGCGAGCGCGAGTCGGGCGCGCCCGGGGCCGGTTCGGCTGGTGGATCGACCGGTGGGTCGGCCGGTGGGTCGGTTGCTCATCGGGAATCCTTTCGGCAGGGCTGCCGCGGGTGCGGAAGCGTGGGGGGTGTGAAGCTCGGGGACGGGGGTGCCGGCACCCGGGCCGGCGGGTCGGAGTGCGACACGTCCAGGGCGTCCAGGCGGGCCCGGTGCCCGGCCAGCCGGGACGTGAAGTCCCGCCAGCCGGACGTGCCGTCCCAGACCCGCTCGGCGAGCGCGCACAGCCGCGGGTAGGTGAGGTACTCGATGTGCGCCCCGGTGGGCACGAACTCCGTCCACAACTGGCCCTGGGCGCCCAGCACCCGGGACGCGACCTCCGGCGCGGGCGCGGTGAGGTCCACGTCGTACACCGCGCGCAGGTCGACGATCCCGCCGGGCTGGCCGGGCGGCTCGCCGGGGCCGGGGCCGCGCGGGTAGTCGAAGTACGTCGCACGGTGGTCGGCGTGCACGACCTCGTGCCCCCGCCGCGCCGCCGCGTGCGCGTGGCCGGGTTCGCGCCAGCTCATCACCGTGCAGTCCAGGGGGAGGGTGACGCCGTTCTCGGCCCACACGACCGGCCGGCGGCCCGCGCCGACCAGGTGCTCGGACATGCGGGCGATGAACCAGGGGTGCAGGGCGCGGGGACCCGGCAGCCCTTCCCGAGCGGCCCGGGCCCGCGCCGCCGCACTGCGCTCCCACTCGACGGTGGGGCACTCGTCGCCCCCGATGTGGACGTACGGCGCGGGGAAGACGTCCATGACCTCGTCCAGGACGGTGCGGAAGAAGTCCAGGACGTGGTCGTCGGTGCCCAGGACGTTCTCGCACACCCCCCAGTGCGTCCACACGTCCAGGCGCCGCCCGGGATCGGTGCCCAGCTCGGGATGGGCGGCCAGCGCGGCGCGCACATGCCCGGGCACCCCGGTCTCCGGGACCACGCTCACACCGCGCTCGGCCGCGTACGCCACCAGGTCCCGCAGCTCCGTCCGGGTGTAGGACCCGCCGTGCGGCACGCCGTCGAAGCGGTCGGTGCCCGCGGGCCCTGCCATCGACTCCGCCCGCGCTCCGCCGACCTCGGTGAGCCGCGGATACGCGGCCACCGGCATCCGCCAGCCCTGGTCGTCGGTGAGGTGGAGATGGAACACGTTCAGCTTGTGCAGGGCCATCAGGTCGACGTAGCGCCGCAGATAGGACACCGGCTGGAAGTGCCGGGCCACGTCGAGCATGGAGCCGCGCCAGGCGTGCCGGGGCACGTCGGTGATCTCCACCGCGGGCAGCTCCCACGGCACCCCGCGCACCGGCCGCCCGGACAGGGCCTCGTACGGCAGGAGTTGCCGCACCGTCTGCACGCCGCGCAGGAGTCCGGCCGGGCGGGCGGCGCGCAGGAGGACGCCCTGCGGGCTGACGGTCAGGCCGTAGCCCTCGTCGCCGAGGCCGGTCAGGGCGGGGTCGAGGGCGAGGACGAAGGCGCCGTCGGCGGCCGTCTCCAGGCGCAGTCCGGTGGCCGGGGCGAGGAGGGTGCGCAGCAGGGCGGCGGCCGGTCCGGCCCCCGGGGTGACCCGCAGCCGGGTCGTGTCGTCGAGGCGGAAGCGGCCGGCACGGGTGGAGAGGCGTCGGGGGCGGGGTACGAGGGCCAGTTCGGGGCGTGGCAGGTCCACGGGACGGCTCCGGTGGTCGGCGGTGGCGGCGGGTGGGGGAGGGTGGGAAGGCCGTGCGGGGTCAGCCTTTGACGCCTCCGGAGGCCAGCCCGGCCGTCACATGGCGTTGCAGGGCCAGGAAGACGACCAGCGCGGGGAGGGCGAAGAGGGTGGAGGCCGCCATGGTGGCTCCCCAGTCGGTGCCGAACGTCGACTGGAACGAGGAGAGCCAGACCGGCAGCGTCCGGCTGTCCTGCTGCTTGATGATGAGGAAGTTGGCGTAGGTGAACTCGTTCCAGGCGGTGATGAAACCGAACAGCGAGGTGGCCATCAGACCAGGCGCCAGCAGCGGGAACGCGACCTTGCGGAAGGCGGCGCCCCGGGTGCAGCCGTCGACCTGCGCGGCCTCCTCCAGTTCGGGCGGGATGCCCGCGATGAAACCGCGCAGCACCACCACCGTGAACGGCAGCGTGATCATGAAGTAGACGAGCGTCAGCGTCGGCAGGCGGTCGAGCATGCCGGTGTCGCGGGAGATGATGTAGATCGGGATGATCAGCGACTCCCAGGGCGCCATCTGCGCGATGAACACCGCCAGCATGAACTGCCGGCGCCCGCGCCAGCGCATCCGGGCCACGGCGTAGGCGGCGCCGAGGGCGACCAGCAGGGCGAGGAGCACGGCGCTGAGGGTGACCAGGATGCTGTTGCGCCAGAACAGCGCGAACCCGTCGGCGCCGACGGCCCGTCGGAAGTGGTCGAGCGTCCACGCGCCGGGGATCAGCCGGGGGTCGTACGACTGGATGTCCGTGGACGGTTTGAGGGCCGTCGTCACCATCCAGTACACGGGGAACAGGCAGACCACGACGGTGATCAGGGCCGCCGCGTGGAGCGGGAGGCGGCGCAGCGCACGGCGCGGCGAGGGGCGCGGGGTGCTCACAGCTGCTCGCCCTCCTGACGGAAGAGTTGACGGAAGTACAGGACGAGGACGCCGCTCATCAGCAGCACCGTGAGCATCGAGGCGGCCGACCCCAGGTCGTAGCGCTGCCCGGCCAGCGCGGTCTGCACGGCGTACACGGGCAGGATGGTGGTGGCCTCGCCGGGGCCGCCCCGGGTCATCACCCAGATCTGCACGAACGCCTTGAACGTCCAGATGACCTCGAGCGACAGGACGAGCATGAAGATCGGCCGGATCAGCGGGAAGGTGACGGAGCGGAAGACGCGGGTGCCGCCCGCGCCGTCCATCCGCGCCGACTCGTACAGCTCGGCCGGCACGGTGACCAGCGCCGAGTAGAGCGTGATCGCCGCGAACGGCACGGACTGCCAGACGATCAGCACCACCACGATGGCGAACGCGGTGCCGCCGTGCGCGAACCACGTGTACCCCTCGTACGAGTCGAGGCCGAGTCCGGTCAGGGTCTCGTTGACGATGCCGAACTCGGAGTGGAACAGCCACTGGAACACGGTGGTGGCCGCGACCACGGGGACCGCCCAGACCAGCACCAGGGAGCTGAGGACCACGGTCCTGGCCACCCTGCCCAGCCGCTCGGTCATCAGCGCGACCAGGATGGACAGGACCATGATCGAGACCACGCAGACCGCCATGAAGACGAAGGTGCGGCGCACCACCTCCCAGAACTCCGGGTCGCCGAGCAGCGTCCGGTAGTTGCGCAGCCCCACGAACTCGGCGTCTCCGAGGATGAGTTGACGCAGCCGGAAGTCCTGCACGGAGATGAGCACCGCGCGGGCCAGCGGATAGAGCAGCAGGTAGAGCATGCCCAGCACGGCGGGCGCGATCAGCAGATACGGCCACAGCGTGCCCCGGCCCGCCCCGCCGCGTCCCCGCGCGGGCCCGGACGGGGCGGGCGGACGGCGACGGGCTGCCTCGCGCGGCACGCTCCGCTCACGGACGGTCGACACGGCGCCTCCTGTTCCCTCGGGTCGTCGGGGTCGCGGTCAGGAGCCGCTGTTGAGGGTGTCGGTGATGGTCCGGGACGCCTTCGCGGCCTCGGACGCGGCGTCCTCGCCGGTGAGGACGGCGGTCATGTACTCCTTGACCGGGTTCTTGGCCTCGACCGCCGCCCACTGCGGGGTGTTGGGGGTGGCGTGTCCGTTCGCGGCACCGGCCGCCATGGCCGCGGTGCCCGGGTCGCCGGAGACGGCGTCCGCCAGCGTGGTCTTGTTCGGTACGTAGCTCATGGCGACCGCGAGCTTCTTCTGCCAGGCGTCGCCCGTCAGTTCCCGGATGAAGGTGAACGCCTCCTCCTGGTGCGCGGCGACGGCCGGGACGACCAGGTCGGAACCGCCGGTGAAGACCGCGCCGGGCCGGTCCGCGGTCTTGCCGGGGATCGGGAAGAAGCCGAGTTTTCCCTTGAGTTCGGGGTTCTTCTCCTCGATGACCTTGGCGCCGCCGGGGACGGCGATGATCTGGGCGACCTGCCCCTTGGCCATCACCTCCGCCTGCGGCGGCTGGGACTCGTCGGAGTCCTTGGGTCCCTTGCCGAGGGCTTGGAGGCGCTGGTAGAAGTCCATGGCCCGCAGCGCCTCGGGGCTGTCCAGGCCGCCCTTCCATCCGCCGCCCGATTTCACGGCCAGGTCGCCGCCCTCGTCCCAGACGAAGCCGGACAGGACGTACCAGTTCTGTCCCGGCAGGTAGATCCCCTGGGTGCCGCCCTGGTCGAGCTCGCGGGTGGCGGCGATCCACTGGTCCCTGGTCCTGATCGAGGCGGGGTCCACCCCCGCCTTCTCGAACAGGTCGGTGCGGTGGATGACGACCCGGTTGGCGGCGTAGTAGGGGATGCCGTACTGCTTCCCGTCGTACGACCCCGGCTCCGCGAGCCCCTTCAGCCAGTCGCCGCCGCCCAGTTCGTCCACCCGGTCCGAGAAGTCGGTGAGGCCGCCGCTCTGGGCGTACTGGGCGACCTGGGTGTTGCCGACCTCGATGACGTCCGGGGCGTCGTTGCTGGCCAGGGCGGCCGTGACCTTCTCGCCGATACCCTCCCACTCCTGGATCTGGATCTTCAGGTCGATGCCGGGATGGGCCTTCTCGAAGCCCGTCTCGAACTCCTTCTGGAAGCCGGCCGAGACGCTGTCGCGCATGAGCCACACGTCGAGGGCGGTCCGGCCGGTCCCGGCGCCGTCCGAGGAGTCGCCGGAGGAACAGGCGGCGAGCCCGGCACCGAGCACCAGCGTGGAGAACAGGGCGAGGGAGCGGTACTTCACGGTTCACCTCTGGGAGCTGGAATCTGGGAGAGCTGGAAGGGACGACGCACCCGCACTTGACCAGTAAGGGGCGCAGGGCTTACCAGTCGGCGTTGGTCGAAGGTGGCATGGACCAATGTGGGCGTCAACCCCTCGCGTATGTACGGGATTTCAGCCGTGGAGGCCCTACGGGTGGCTGGATCACGAGCGAGGTGGACAGGTAAGCTCGGCTGACCAGCAGACCAGTTACGGGAGTACTGCATGGAGATCGACGCCGCCGCCTCCGGTGCGGTGCTCAAGCGCGAGCGCGTCCGCGACGCGATCCTGGAACTCATCGAGGAACGGCGCCCGGGGGACGCCATCCCCTCGGAGCGCACCCTGTGCGCCGAACTCGGCGTGTCCCGGCCCACGTTGCGTGCCGCGGTCGACGAACTGGTGGTCGCCGGACTGCTGGTGCGCGAGCACGGCCGGGGCATGTTCGTCGCCGCCGAGAAGATCACCCAGGAACTGGTCTCGGACCGGCGCGCCTTCAGCCTCCCGCAGGCCGCGGGCGCCTGGACCAGCAGGCTCCTGGAGGTCCGCACCCTCCCTGCGGGCGCGCGGGTGGGCCGCAAGCTGCGCATGTCGCCGGCGGCGCGGATCCACTACGTGGCCAGGCTGCGGCTGGTCGACGGGGCACCCATGGCCATCGAGTACCTGCACGTACCGGCCGACCTGGTCTCGGACCTGACCAGTGAGGAACTGGAGCAGGGCGACCTGTACGCGCACCTGGCCGAGCGGCACGACGTCCGGGTCAGCGAGGCCGTGCAGTCGATCGAGCCCACCGTGGTCACCCGGGCCGAGGCCGACCTCCTCGACGTGCCCGAACTCTCCCCGGCGCTGCTCTTCGAGCGCCTGACCACCGACACCCTGGGCCGCCCCGTCGAGTACGTGCACTCGCTCTACCGCGGCGACCGCTACCGCATCGTCTCCCGCCTCACCCTGGGCCCGCGCGACCAGGCCCCGCCCCCGGGCCAGGGGCACCATCCGGGCATCCCGCCCGGCGACTTCACCACCAAGGACCCCGTCACGCTCTCCACCCGCGGAGTGGTCCAGGACGGCATGTAGACGCGAGGACGAGCGCCCCTCCGGTGCGCGGAGATGCTCGGAACGGCTTTGTATCGAGCACGTATTGACATGTCAGGGCTGACACCGCAGAGTCATGCCCCGACAGAGCTCGACAACGCCCGTCCGCGCCCCCACCGTGCAGCCGACCGCCCACGAGGAGTGTTGCCGTCATGTCCGAAAAGCCCGCTGTCTCACGCCGACTGCTGCTGGGCTCCGCCGTCGCCACCGGTGCGGCCGCCGCCGGGATGACCGCGGCCGCCCCGTCCGCGTCGGCGGCCGAGCCGGCGCCGCCCCGCCGCCGCCCCGGCCAGAAGCCGATGATCGGCGTGCCCTTCGAGGCCCACAGAACCGTCCGGGTCGGCGTCATCGGCCTCGGCAACCGGGGCGGCGGAATGATCACCGGCTGGGCCGCCGTGCCCGGCTGCACGGTGACCGCCGTCTGCGACATCCGCGCCGAGCGCGCGAAGAGCGCCGCCGACCGGCTGGCGAGCAAGGGCCACCCGCGCCCCGCCGAGTACGGCGGCTCGGCCGACTCCTACGCCCGGATGCTCAGGCGCGACGACATCGACCTCGTGTACATCGCCACGCCCTGGGAGTTCCACTACGAGCAGGGGAGAGCGGCGCTGCTCAGCGGCAAGCACGCCGTGGTGGAACTCCCCGTCGCGACCGAACTGCGCCAGCTGTGGGACCTCGTGGACACCTCCGAGCGCACCCGCAGGCACCTGCTCCTGTCCGAGAACTGCAGCTACGGCCGCAACGAGCTGGCCATGCTGAAGGCGGCCCACGACGGCCTGTTCGGAGACGTCACCAACGGCCACGGAGGCTACCTCCACGACCTGCGTGAACTCCTCTTCTCCGACACCTACTACACCGACTCCTGGCGCCGGCTCTGGCACACCCGCAGCACCGCCTCCTTCTACCCGATGCACGGACTGGCCCCCATCGCGGCGGCCATGGACGTCAACCGCGGTGACCGCATGGCCACCCTGACCGCCACCTCGACCGCGCCGAAGGGCCTGGCCGACTACCGGGCGCGCTTCGTCCCCCGGGACCACCCCTCCTGGAAGGAGAACTACATCAACGGTGACCTGGTCACCTGCATGATCGAAACGGCGAGGGGCCGCACCATCCGGGCGGAGCACGACGTGAGTTCGCCCCGGCCGTACAGCCGCATCAACACCCTCGCCGGCAGCCGGGGCATCGTCGAGGACTACGCCGGATCCGCCCCGACCGGCGCCCGGATCTACGTCGAACCGGACCACAGCGGCCACACCTGGCGGGACTTCGAGGCCTACCGCAAGGAGTACGACCACTGGCTGTGGCAGAAGGTCGGCGACGACGCCGCGAACAACGGCGGCCACGGCGGCATGGACTACGTCCTCCAGTGGCGCCTGGTCCAGCTCATGCGGGTGGGGCTGGTGCCGGACATCGACGTCTACGACTCGGCCGCCTGGTGCGCGCCGGTTCCGCTGAGCGTCACCTCGCTGGCCCGGGGCGGCCGCCCGGTCGAGATCCCCGACTTCACCCGGGGTGCCTGGCGCGAGCGCAGGCCCGGCCTCGACTCGACGCCCACCGACATGCCGCCCGTGCGCTGAGCACCCGCCTGCTCGCCCCCGGCCCGCGTCAGCGGTCGCGCACCCGGCCCAGCTCCTCCAGCGCCCGGGCCGCGGTGCGCGCCAGCCGCGGCCGGTCCCGCACGAAACGCCGGGCGGCCCGCACCGGATCCCGACGCATCCGGTGGACGGCGCCGCCCGGCCCGGGGCGCACCACCGCACCCTCGTACACCCGCAGGTCCCGCGTCTTGAACGTCTCCTTGTAGCGGGCGGGCCCGCTGCCCAGGTCCACCGTCTCGATCCCGTCCGCGGCCGCCGCCTCCAGCATCCGCAACAGCAGCAGAAGCCCGGGGGAGTACTTGGCGTACGCGCGGTCGTACGCCGGGAACCACCAGGACAGGACCGTGGGCGAGCGCAGCCCGAAGTGGGCGGCCACGGGCCGGTCACCGGCGTGCAGCACCGACAGCACGCCGCGGCACCCGGGATCCTCGCTCCGGGCGAGCAGCTCCACCAGCCCGGTGATCCAGGGCTGCGCGAACCGGTCGCGCCGGCCCGTGCGCCGGTACTGCGCGGACTTCCAGCGCATGAGCGTGCGCAGAGCCCCGGGGTCCGGTTCGTCGTACACGAAGCGGACTTCGCCGAGCTGCCGGGCGAGTCTTCGCTCCTTGGCGAGGGTCTGTTTCAGGAAGCCGGGCGACCCGGCGCGCAGGGCCCGCGCGTACCGGTCGAAGCCGTCACCCAGGTCGACGACCGGCGAGGCCAGCGCCTCGGCCGTGTGCGGCAGGAACATGTCCTGGTCCGACTCCAGGTTGTCGAACTCCCAGGACGACAGCGAACAGGCCCGCAGCAGCGCGCCGGCGTCGAGACGCATGCCGTCCCGCAGCACGGCGCCCTGGCTGTCCGACACCCCGAGCCCGATGGCCCGCCCCTGACCCGCGAAGCCCCGCTCGTACGGGAAGTACCCCACCGGGACGCCGTCCTCCCGCAGCACCGCCACCTCGGCCCGCGGCCTGACCAGCCCCACGGCCGCGGTGAACGCCGGGTCCAGGAACGGGTTCGCCGGTGCTCGGGAGGCGGCCCTGATCTCCCGCCAGATCTTGTGGTCGTCCGCGCCGAGCCGCCCCGGCCCGATCACGTCGATGCGCTTACCGGACACGCGCCTGCCTCCTGCGTCGTCGGAACTGAGGACACACGACGGCCTGCTGGACACCGCGTCGCGGCGGGTGGTCACCCGGGCCGCGCGGCGCAGGCCTGGTCGGTACCGCCTCGCTCAGCAGCGAAACGTCTGCAGTGCGGCTACGCTCCGGGCGCCCCCGTCGGTCACCCTCCCGCGGGCGGGACACGGAAGGCCGGCGGCCGCCCCGTCCTGCCGGGCGGCGTGGGCACGTGCCGGGGCGCGGGCGGCGTCCCCGTCGTCGGCGCCCGCCGTGCCCGCGGCCCTCGCCGAGCGGACGGCGACGTGACGGCGCGGGGCGTCCTCCTCGCACGGGCCGGATTCCCCCGCGGTGTCGGCCACCACGGCGGCCGTGACCGCCGCACGGTCCGCGGACGCCTCCGCGAGCACCGGCGGCCGGGGGGTGAGGAGATACAGCAGCGCCCACGCCAGCAGTACTGCCGCCGCTGCCCGTCGACGCCGCACTGTCGGACTCCTGACCTCAGTCCCGTCCGGGGCTGACCACGGGTCGGCATGGGGCCAGTCCCCCGCATACGCCCAGTTGGGTCTCCAGTAGGCCGACCGTGCTCCGTCCCGTCAAGACCGCACCGTCCTAACCGGTCCGTCCGGCCCGGTCCGGTGACGTCGTGCTCCGTCGCCCTCTCGTACCGGGCGTCTACGCGGGGTGGACGCGCGCGGCGTGCGCTACCGCGCCAGGACCTCCCGCGGGCCCATGACGACCACCGGCTCCTTCTCCGGGTCCACGGCGGTCAGCAACGCGCGCATGTTCTCCTCGCTCAGGGACACGCAGGCGTTGGTCGGCCCGTCGTGGTCCACGTGGATCCAGACGCCGCCGCCCTTGTCCTCCCCCTGGGGGCGGGTCAGGTCCAGCGGGGTGGTGCCGGGCACCCGGTTGTAGTCGATGGCGATCACGTAGTCGAAGGACCCCTCCAGCGGCTCGCCCAGATGCCCGGTGCCCGACACGGCGAACTCCGGATCCTGGTCGTACGGGAGCAGGCTGCCCGGGTCCGGCAGCCGGCCGCCCGCGTCGCTGAGCCCGAAGACACCGATGGGTGAGTGCAGGTCGCCCGCCTCGTGTTCGTCGGTCCAGCCACGCAGGCCGTTGTGCGCCGACCAGGGGCCCGCGACCGCCCGCCAGCCCTGGGCGGGATACCGCTCGTAGAGCACCACCCGCGCCTGCGACGACGTCTCCGACTCACCGGTGACCACCAGGGCCTGCCGCGTGCCGGCCGGGAGCAGGTCCCGCATGACCGGCCCGACCCCGGGAAGCGGGCGGGGAAAGTGGCGCGGGGGGCCGGGGCGGGGGGACACCGGCTGGGCCGCCGAACTGCCGGGCGCGTCCCGCAAGGAGGCGTCCGCTTGCTGCCGGGCGCAGCCGGTCCCCAGCACGCCGGTGCACATGACAGCGCCGATCACCAGGGCCAGCGCTTTCCTGACGGTCATATCGATCTCCGACTCCGTGGGTGGACTACTCATAGCTAGACCACTTACGGAACCGGGGCGTCCGCTCGCCCCTCCGTCTCCCCCGGATGGCGCAGAGGGGACCCGCGCGGCGGCCGTCCCGGGCCCCCGTACGCAACATCGTTCCCGCTCACACCCCTTACTCACTGGTGGGGCTCGGACATGCCGTGTAGCGTCAGCAGCAGATGTCGTGGTTCGCCCAGACCGCCCGCCCCGGAGTGCGGGCGGTTTGCTGTGCAATGCCGGAGGACCAGGACGACCACCTCCGGGTTCGCGCGGTGCGGATCCGATAACGGCTGAAAGGCAAAAGGCATGGCCAGCGGAACTGTCAAGTGGTTCAACTCTGAAAAGGGCTTCGGCTTCATCGCGCAGGACGGCGGCGGTCCCGACGTCTTCGCGCACTACTCCAACATCAACGCCCAGGGCTACCGCGAGCTCCAGGAAGGCCAGGCCGTCACCTTCGACATCACCCAGGGCCAGAAGGGCCCGCAGGCGGAGAACATCACCCCCGCCTGACCGGCAGACTGCCGAACAGGGCAGGGTGGCCGGAGACCTCGCGTCTCCGGGCACCCTGCCCTGTGGCATGCCGTCAGGGAACGTCGCGCAGGAAGCCGAGCAGTGCGGCGGTCAGCTCGGCGGGCGCGTCCTCCTGGACCAGATGACCCGCTTGGGCGATCGGCTCCCACCGCGCGCCGGGCACGGTGGCGGCGAGTTCGCGCCCCTTCGCCACGGGAATCCAGGCGTCGTCCTCACCCCAGCAGATCAGCGTCGGTACGCCGATCCGGGGGTACCGGTCCTGGATCTCGTCGGTGTACCGCTGGTCCGCCTGGGCGATCTGCCGGTAGAAGGCAGGCTGTCCCGACTCGCCGAGCCAGGGCCGGACGAGCTGGTCCAGCACCGCCGGGTGCAGTCCGGGACCGCCCGTGGAACCCACGTACTCGCGCACCAGCGCCCCGTGGAGCGCCGGGGGCAGCCGCTCGAAGACCTCGGCGTGCTCGCGGACCAGCCGGAAGAACGGCGACCCCCAGGGCGCCAGCGCGACCGGATCGACCAGGGCCAGCGCCCGGTAGCGGGCGTCGTGCAGCAGATGGCCCCGCAGCGCGACGGCGCCCCCGAAGTCGTGCGCGACCACCAGGGGCTCCGCCAGGCCCCAGTGGTCCAGCAGCTCGGTGAAGACCCCGCCCTGCGCCGCCAGTGACACGTCCTGGCCCGGGAACTTCTCCGACAGCCCGTAGCCGGGCATGTCCCACACGAACACCTGGTGGTCACGCGCCAGCGAACGGGCCACCGCGCGCCAGACGTACGAGGAGAACGGCGTCCCGTGCAGCAGGACCAGCGGGCGCCCGTCCGGGGCGCCCAGCCGGTTCCATCGGACGGTGCCCGAGCCGCTGCGGTACGACTCGGGCAGCTGCCATGCGGACATCGGGGGTGCTCCTCTCGATCGGGCGCCCGGCGCCGGACGCCGCGCGTGGCGTCACGGCTTGCGCGCGAGACCGCCGTGCTCGCCGATGGGCTCCGGGGCGGGGCCGCCGGCCTCCGGACGCCAGAGGGTCACCGGGACCACGCCCGGTTCCACCAGCTCCAGGCCGTCGAAGTATGCCGTGATCTGGTCGACGGTGCGCAGGATGTACGGCGCGGCACCGCTCTCGTTGTAGGCGTCCTGCGCCCGCTCGAACTCCGGGTCTGTGCCCCGCGAACCGTCGTTGACCGAGAGGTGGCTGCCGGACGGCAGGGCGTCCATCAGCCGGGTGGCGATGGAACGCGCCCGGTCGTAGTCGGCGACGTGGCCCAGGATGTTGCTGAGGATGAGGGCGACCGGCCGGTCGAGGTCCAGGGTTTTGGCGGCGGCCGCCAGGACGGTGTCCGGGTCGAGCACGTCGGCGTCGATGTAGGCGGTCGCGCCCTCCGGGGTGGAGTACAGCAGCGCGCGGGCGTGGGCGAGGACCATCGGGTCGTTGTCCACGTAGACGACGCGCGCCTCGGGCGCGAGGCGCTGGGCGACCTCGTGGGTGTTGTCGGCGGTCGGCAGACCGGTGCCGATGTCGAGGAACTGCCGGATGCCCGCCTCGGCGACCAGATGGGTGATGTTGCGGCGCAGGAAGGCCCGGCTGCTGCGGGCGATGGTGACGATGCCCGGGAAGACGGCGGTGTACGCGTCGCCCGCCTCCTCGTCCACCGGGTAGTTGTCCTTGCCGCCCAGCCAGTAGTTCCAGATCCGGGCCGAGTGCGGCACCGAGGTGTCGATCTTCTGGTGTGCCGAGTGACCGGGCGTCGTCGCAGGGTCGTTCATGGTGGCGGTCCGTCTTTCAGCCGAGGCGTGGGTGCTTTCCCACAACCTACGTGGCAACGGCCTTTCCCTGTAGACCGGTTCACCCACGGCCCGGGCGGAACCGGGGGCTCCGCGGAAATCCGGCCGCGCGACCCGTACCGCGAACGTCGGCGGTAGCCCGGACGGCCTCACGACCGGTTGCCGCCGGCACGCTCCACGAGGTCGCGGAGCTGCGAGCGGGCCGTGATGCCCAGCTTGGGGAAGCTGCGGTACAGGTGGGAGCCCACCGTGCGCGGGGAGAGGAAGAGCCGCTCGCCGATCTCGCGGTTGGTCAGCCCGCGGGCGGCGAGCCCGATGATCTGCCGCTGTTGCGGAGAGAGCCCGGCCAGCGAGCCGGGGTCCGCGTCGGCGACGTCGAGTCCGGCGGCCCGCGACTCGGCCAGGGCCCGTTCGGCCCAGGGGCGCGCGCCCAGCCGCCGGAAGGTCTCCAGGGCCTCGGCGAGCGGCGCACGCGCCTCGGTGATCCTCCGCCGGCGGCGCAGCCACTCGGCGAGGTCCAGCAGGGCCTGCGCGCGCTCGAAGGGCCGGTGCGCCGAGTCCGGGTCGGCGAGGGCCGCCCGGAAGCGGGGTTCGGCGTCCTCCGGGTCCGCGAGGAGACCGCGGGCCCGCTCGGTCAGGGCGCGCAGGCGGGGCGAGGCGTTCCCGGCGAGTGCGTGCGCGGCACGCTCGACGATCGCGGCGGCCTCCTCGCGCCGGCCCGCGCGCACGGCGGCCGCGGCCAGGTCCGCGAGCGCGGGGTAGGAGGCGTGGTAGTGCACGGGGGAGCCGTCCGCCGTGAAGACCGCGCGCAGTTGGTCGTACGCCGTCTCGTGGGCGCCGTCGGCGGTCGCGGCGGCCGCGAGCGCGCGCCGGGCATAGACCGCGACCGAGCGGCTCTCCAGCGGGTCGACGAGGGCGAGCGCGTCCGCCGCCCGGGCGCGAGCCGCCTCACTGTCCCCCTGGAGGGCGAGCAGCATGGCGTCCACCGCGGCCGCGCACGCCACGGCGTGGTCCAGGCCCAGCGCCGAGCCGACCGCGGTGACGCGGGCGCAGGCCTCGCGGGCCCGTTCCCAACGCCCCTGCTCCAGGTAGGCCCAGGCCGCCGCGCCGCCCATGCCGTCGGGGAGCGCCCCGAGCGACTCCCAGTGGTCGAAGGCCTCGTCGAAGGCGCGGACGGCGAGCGGTGTCTCGTCCATGAGCCACGCCATGACGCCCACCGCGGTGAGCCGTTCGGGGCGGTCCGCGGACTCGTCGGCCATCCGGGGCAGTTGGGGGACGAGCCACGCCCGGCTCCCGAACGGGTCGGACACGGCCCTGACCCAGACGCCCGGCCACGGGTCCGGCATGTCCTCCGGCAGTATCGCCAACACCTCGTCGAGCCGGTGCAGTTGGGTCTCGCGTCCGGAATAGAAGCGGACCACCGCGGCGTCCGTCAGCAGATCCAGCGCGGCGGCGGGCCGGGAGCGGGCCAGCCCCTCGGCGGTGTCGGTCAGCCGGGCGAAGACCGCGGAGTGACGCGCGGTCAGCACGGCGAGCCGCCCCGCCTGCACGGCCGCCTCGGCCCGCAGCGCCACGTCGTCCGTACGCGCACGGACGGCCGCGACCAGATCCTCGACCCAGGACAGCTCCCCGGTGAGCACCGCCGCCCGGGCGGCCGCCACCAGCAGCCGGGCGCCGTCCTCGGGGCGCGGGGCGAGTTCGGCGGCCCGTTGCAGCGCCTTCGCCGCCGCCGCGTGCCCGCCCCGGCGGCGGGCCCGCTCGGCCGTCCGCACCAGGTCCGCCGACACGTCCGCGTCCGCGTGCGGGGCGGCGGCGGCACGGTGCCAGGCGCGCCGGTCCGGCTCGGCACGCAGCAGGTCGGCCAGCGCCAGGTGCGCCGCACGGCGGGCCTCGGAGGGCGCCGCGTGATATACGGCGGACCGCACCAGCGGGTGGCGGAACCGGACACCGGAGCCGGTCCGCCCGATCAGCCCGCCCGCCTCGGCGGGCAGCCACGCGTCGTCCCCGGCGCCGGGCAGCCCGGCCGGTACGGCGAGCGCGGAGTCGCCGGTGTCCATGGCGGCCAGGAGCAGCAGGGCCCGTGCGGTGGGGGAGGGGAGGCCGTCGAGACGGGCGGCGAAGACCCGCTCCAGGTGGTCGGTGAGCGGCAGCGGTCCGGCGGGCGTCGGCTCCCGGCCCGGGTCCCGGGCGGACCTCGCCAGTTCCACCAGCGCCAGCGGGTTGCCGCCGGCCTGGTCGAGGATCCGCGCCCGGACCCGGCCGACGGGACTGTCCGGCCGGCGGTCCAGCAGACGGTGGGCCGAGGCGTCGTCCAGCGGTCCGAGGAGGAGGGCCGGCGCGTGCCGGTCGAAGCCCGGGAGGCGCCCGCCCGTACGGGCTCCGACCAGCATCGTCACCGGCTCGCCCGCGAGCCGCCGGGCGACGAAGGACAGCACGGTGAGGGAGGCGCGGTCGAACAGCGGCGCGTCGTCGAGGAGCACCAGCACGGGGGAGGGCCCGCCCAGCGCGGAGAGCAGGTTCAGGACGGCGACGCCGACGAGCATGAGGTCGGGCGGCGCCGCGTCCCGCCCCGCGCCGAGGGCGTCGGACAGCGCCGCGCGCTGTCCGTCCGGCAGTTCCTCCGCCTCGGTGCGCACCGGCCGCAGCAGTTGGTGCAGCGCGGAGAACGCGAGGTCCGACTCCGACTCGCTCCCGGTGGCCCTCAGCACGCGCGCACCCCTTGTCGCGGCCCGCCGCGCCACGGCGTCCAGCAGCGTGCTCTTGCCCGTGCCCGCCTCGCCCAGGAGCAGCAGCACCCGCTCGGGCGACGCCGGGTCCGCCGCACGAAGGAGGCGTGCCCACTCCGCGTCCCGGCCCACGACCGGCTCCCCGGTGTCCGGCCCCGGGCCCGCGGCGGCACCCGCCTTCCCTGTGCGCTCGTCCACGCCGCCAAGGCTACAAGCGGCGTCGGATGCCCGGCGCGGCGCGGACGCGCGGGTGCAGTCAGGTGACGGATACCGCGCCCGCCGGAGCGTCCGTAGGTTTTCGGGCGGGCCCAGCAATGTCTTCGCCTCACCAAGGAGCGTCATGGAACGGATCGAACTCGGGAATGTCAGTGTCACCCGGGTGTGGGAATACTTCGGGCCCGTGGAAATGACACCCGAGACGTTCTTCCCGGAAGTCCCGAAAGACGTGTGGGACCGCGGCCGGGACTGGCTCGAACCGCATTTCCTGGATTCCCGGACCAACATCGTGAACTCGGCGATCCAGACCTGGCTGCTGCGCAGCGAGGGAAAGAACATCCTCGTCGACACCGGTGTGGGCAACCACAAGGAACGCCCCTACGCGCCGGTCTGGAGCCGGCTCGACACCGATTTTCTCGCCAACCTCGCACGGGCCGGCGTCGAACCGGAGGACGTGGACGTCGTGATCAACACACATCTCCACATCGACCACGTCGGCTGGAACACGTATCTGGACGGGCGGAACTGGGTGCCCACTTTCCCCAACGCCACGTACCTGATGCCGCGCGACGACTTCGAATTCTGGAACCCCGAGAACGGTCACCGGCCGCTGCTCGGCCGCGGCAACCAGAACGTGTTCGAGGACAGCGTGGCCCCGGTGCACCGGGCCGGACAGACCGTGCTGTGGGAGGGCGGCCACCGGATCGACGGCAACCTGCGGCTGGACCCGGCCCCCGGTCACACCCCGGGCTCCAGCGTGCTCACCCTCGATTCCGGGACGGACCGCGCGCTCTTCGTCGGGGACCTGCTGCACTCCCCGGTCCAGATCCTCGAACCGGACCACAACAGCTGCTTCTGCGAGGACCCCGCCGGCGCCCGCGCCACCCGCCGCAGGCTCCTGGGCTGGGCCGCCGACCACCACGCCCTCCTGTTCCCGGCACACCTGGCAGGCCACGGAGCCGCCGAAGTGGTGCGCGACGCGGACAAGTTCGCCATCAAGGGCTGGGCGCCCTTCGACCCGTACACCGAGCAGCGCCGAGACCACCGGAAGGGCACGAAGTGAACCACCACGACCCCGTCGTGACCACGGACCGGGGCGCCGTACGCGGAACCCTCAGGGACGGTACCGCCGCCTTCCTGAACATCCCCTACGCCGCACCGCCCCGGGGCGCCGGCCGCTTCGAGCCGCCCCGGCCGCACGAGAGCTGGGACGGCGTACGCGACGCCACCCGGCCGGGGCCCACCGCACCGCAGTCCGAGCGCAGACTCGGCCGTGTCGACATGTCGGCCTACTTCGGCCCCGGCCGGATCCCCGGCGACGACCATCTGACCGTCAACGTGTGGACGCCGGACATCACGAGCGGCGCCCTGCCCGTCATGGTGTTCGTCCACGGCGGGGGATTCGTCGCCGGATCGACCCGGGCCCCGATGTACGACGGGTCCGCGTTCGCCCGCGACGGGGTCGTCCTCGTCACCCTCAACTACCGGCTGGGCATCGCCGGATTCCTCGACCTCCCCGGAGCGCCCGCCAACCGCGGCCTGCTGGACGTCGTCGCCGCACTGCGGTGGGTGCACGAGAACATCGCCGCCTTCGGCGGAGACCCGCACCGCGTCACCCTCTTCGGCCAGTCGGCCGGGGCGACGATCGTGGGCGGCGTCCTCGCCGACCCCGGGGCCGCCGGGCTCCTGCGCCGGGCGATCGTCCAGAGCGGCAGCGGCCTGGGCGCGTTCACCACCGAGCAGGCCGCCCGCGTCACCGCGGCGGCGGCCGACGCCCTCGGCGTGGCACCCCGGGCCGACGCCTTCGCGGAGATCCCCGACGACCGCCTGGTCGACGCCGTCGGCGGCCTGGCCGGGCTCGACCTGCGGACCCCGACCCACCGCGACCCCCTGCTCGGCCTCAGCCCCTTCAGCCTGGTCCTCGACACCCAGCCCGCGAGGTCCGTCGCCGCGGGCGCCGGCGCCGGTGTCGACCTGCTCATCGGAACCAACACCGAGGAGGGCAACCTCTACCTGGTCCCCGTCGACCGGTACACCACCTCCGACGCCCACGACGTCGACGCCACGGCCGCGCATGCGCACCCGGACCCGGCGCGGCTCGTCGGGACGTACCGCACGGCACGCCCCGGAGCGACCCCCGGCGAACTCCGCTCCGCCATCATGGGCGACGCCCTCTTCGGCGCCGGCAGCCGCGCCCTGGCCGACGCGCACGCCGCGCATCCGGCCTCCTCCACCCACGCCTACGAGTTCGCCTGGCGCTCGCACGCCCTGGACGGACGGCTCGGCGCCACCCACACCATGGAGCTGCCCTTCGTCTTCGACCGCACCGGCCTGCCGGAGCTGCGCGGACCCGGCGGCCTGCTCGGCCCCGACGAGCCACCGGCGGACCTCGCCGCCCGCACGCACGCGGCCTGGATCAGGTTCGCGAGCACCGGCGACCCGGGCTGGGACGCCTACGACACCCGGCGCCGGACGACGATGCGCATCGACGCGGAGTGGACGCCGGTCGACGACCCCCGCGGCGCGGAGCGGCGGGCCTGGACCTGACTCGCCGGGGGTCGGGCCCGTCCGGCTACTGGGCGCTGCCCGCCGGGCGTACGACGATCTCGTTGACGTCGACCCCGGCGGGCCGGGAGACGGCGAACGCGATCGCGTCCGCGATGGCGGAGGCGGGGAGGGCCACCGAACGGTAGGTCTTCATGTCCTCGCGCGCACGCGGGTCGGAGATGGAGTCGGCCAGCTCCGACTCGGTGACGCCGGGGGAGACGACGCTCACCCGGATGCTCCCGTCCGACTCCTGGCGCAGCCCCTCGGACAGGGCCCGCACCGCGAACTTGGTCGCGCAGTACACGGCGGCGGTGGGCACCACCTCGTACGCGCCGACCGACGCGATGTTCACGACGTGTCCGCCGCCCTGCCGCCGCATGACCGGCAGCACGGCCGCGACGCCGTGCAGCACCCCGCGCACGTTCACGTCGATCATCCGGTCCCACTCATCGACCTTCAGGGCCGCGAGCGGCGAGAGCGGCATCACCCCGGCGTTGTTGACCAGCACGTCCACCCGGCCCCAGCGCTCGGTGGCCGCCGACACGAACGCCCGCACGTCGGCGGCGTCGGTGACGTCCAGACGTCGGAAGGCGGCGGTGCCGCCCTCGGCGGTGATCCGCCCGGCCAGCTTCTCCAGCCGGTCGGTGCGGCGGGCGCCCAGGAACACCCGGTGGCCGTCGGCGGCCAGGCGGTGGGCCGTGGCCTCACCGATCCCGCTGCTCGCCCCGGTGACGAGTACGACCTTGGCGATATGTGTCATGACAGTGCGTCCTCTCGGTATCCGGCCTTGCTCCACCGAGTCTGTGCAGGTCAGCGGCCATGTGCCAGGACGCCCCCTGCCTGGGTGCGACACACCCGGGCAGGGACCAGGACCGCCGCCTAGCCTGGACGCCATGGACGAGAACCACCTGGGCGAGTTCCTGCGCGCACGCCGGGCCGGACTGCGGCCGCGGGACGTCGGCATGGTCAGCCACGGCACCCGCAGGGTCGCCGGGCTGCGCCGCGAGGAGGTCGCGGTCCTCGCCGGAGTCAACGGCGACTACTACACCCGCCTGGAACAGGGCCGCGAACGCAACCCCTCCCCCCAGGTCCTCGACGCCCTCGCCCGCGCCCTGCGCCTGGACACCGACGCCCGGGCACACCTGTTCCGCCTCGCCGGCGGCGCACCGGGGGAGGAACCCTCCGCCCACGCCGCGGAGGAAGTCAGCCCCGCGCTGCGCCAGTTGATGGACGGCTGTCCGCACACCCCGGCGTTCGTGCTGAGCCGCACCCTGGACCTCCTGGCCGCCAACGCGCTGGCCGAAGCCCTCTTCGAGCCGTTCGACCCGGCCGACAACCTGGCCCGCATGGTGTTCCTCGACCCCGCGGGCCGGGCCTTCTACGAAGACTGGGAGCGGGCGGCCCAGGCCACCGTCGCCAACCTGCGCCAGGCGGCCGGGTTCGACCCGGACAGCCCACGGCTGCGCCGCCTGGTCGGCACCCTCACCGAGCACAGCGCGGACTTCACCCGCCTGTGGAACGCCCACGCCGTGCGCGGCAAGACCCAGGACGCCAAGAACCTCCGCCACCCCGAGGTCGGCGCCCTCGCCCTCACCTACCAGGCCTTCGACGTACGCGACGCGCCCGGCCAGCAACTCGTCATCTACCACGCCGAACCCGGCGGCCCGAGCGCCCGCGCCCTCGACCTGCTCGGCACCCTCCACGCCACCCGGCGGCGCACCGGGCCCCGGGGCTAACCGGCGCCGCGACCGGCGAGCAGGGCGCGCAGCACGTCGAGGCAGTCGTCGACGAGTTCCCCCACCGGCCGTTCCACGGGCCCGTTCATCCAGCGCCCGACGGCCACCTTCAGTACGGCGACCGCGGTCTCGGCCGTCAGCTCCGCGGTCAGGTCGTCCACGTCGCGGCGGCGCAGCGCCTCCGCCAGCGCGCCGGACAGCGACGCGAGCTTGATCAGTTCCCGTTCCCGCAGCTCGGCGTTGGCGTCGATGACGGTCCGACGCTGCCGGACGCGCTCGCCGGACTCCTCGAGGACCCGTGCCGCGGTGCTGAGCGCCGCGGCCGTCGCGTCCATCGGGGAGGCGCCGTCGGGAGCCGCCGCGACGGCGCCCACGCACAGCTCCTCCAGCGTGCCCGAGCCGGCGAACAGGACCTCCCGCTTGTCGGTGAAGTGCCGGAAGAAGGTGCGCTCCGTCAGACCGGCCCGCCTGGAGATCTCGGCCACCGTGGTCCGCTCGTAGCCGCGCTCCACGTACAGCTCCGACGCCGCCTGCTCCAGCCGTCCGCGCGCGTTCGGCTCCCATCGACCCATGCCGCGGAGTCTATGGGGCGGCGGTCACGGTCAATCCGGGTCGGCGCAGGGTCCGGACGTACACGTCACCGCCCGGGCTGGGGGCGCCGGGCGCCAGGCCCTCGGCGGCGGACGTGAAGACGACGGTACGGCCGTGGGCGTCGGCCGGCCGCTCACCGGCGGTCGCCGCGACCGGCGTTCCGTCGGGGGTCCCGGCGACCAACGTGATGTGGTTCGTGCGCAGGTCGGTCCGGTACAGATGGGTCGTGTCCCGGTCGGCGCCGGAGGGCGTGAACCCGAGGACGACGTACCGTCCGTCCCGGCTCACGGACGGGTTGCTGCTCTCGCCCTGCGCCGCCGGGGCGGGCAGCCGCCGCACCGTCCGCTCGCGCAGGCCGGTCACGAAGACGTCGTCCCCCGAGCCGTTGGGATCCTCGCCGGGGACCAGGTCGGTCGCCCAGGACACGAAGGCGGCCACCCGGCCGTTGCCGCTGATCGCCGGGTAACCCGAGCGGGCCGTGGTGGTGGAGCCGTCCGCCGCCACGTCCAGCCGCCGGGGCTCGCCGCCCGGCAGGTCCACCAGGAAGACCCGGTTCGGCGGATGCTGGACCGGCGCGGGCACGCTCTCCCAGTAGACCAGCCGGCGGCCGTCGTCGCTGAGGTGGGCCTCGCTCGCCCAGCCGGACTCCAGCACCGTCAGCGCGCCCGTACGCAGGTCCCGCACGGCGGTGCGGTGGCTCGGACGGCCGGTGCGGGTCTCCCGTGCGGTGAACGACACGTATCGCCCGTTCGCACTGAGCGAGGCACCCACCAGCGTGCCGTTCTGCTCGGGGAACAGATCGCCGACGCCGCCGACCCAGTCGGTCGCCCCGGTCCTGAGATCCCGGCGGAAGAAGCCGTACTGATCCCGGCCTGCGACGAGGGCGCGTGAGCGGAAGACGACGTACCGGCCGTCGGCGCCGAGCACCGGAGCGCTTCCGCCGTACGCCGCCTGCCCGCCGTCCTCGGTCAGGCTGACCCGCGTGGTGCGGTGGGTCCGCAGGTCGTGCAGGAAGACGTCCGGAAGTGCGTTGGTGTCGCCCGGCACCAGGTTGTCGGCGGACGAGCCGAAGACGACGTACCGCCCGTCCGCGCTCACGGACGGCCCGTTCGCCCCCTCCGTCACCCGCCGGACGGACGGGTCCCCGGCCGTGCGGCGGCCGTCGGGCGACGCGAAGGCACCCGCGGGCGCCAGGAGCGTCGCCGCACACGCCGAGGCGGTGACCGCGACCATGACCGTGCTGAACTTCCCGCGCATGAATCCCCCCTGATTCATCCGTGCCCGGCCCCCACCGGACACACGCTCGATCCAAGCCCAACTCCCGCCGGGAGACAATCCGTTGATTGCCGTACAACCGGGAGCCGGGGGCGGTGGTCCGGGCGCGCGACGACGCGACAGCCCGGTGGGCTACCGGGGTTCGGTCGCCCGGTCGTCCCCGAGGACCGCGATGCCCAGCGGGCGCTCTCCGACGGGCAGGCGCGTCACCCGCCCCGTGTCGGTGTCGACGACGCTCAGGCCGTTCCAGTAGCCGTCGCGGGTGAAGCCGCCCGACACGTAGGCGGTGCGGCCGTCGGAGGACACGGCGACCGACTCGTGCGGGCCGTCCAGACCGATGACGCGTTCGTCCCCGGCGGGCGTGCGGACGGTCAGGGACGGTCCGTCGTCCTCGGACGGATCGATCGGGCCGGTCCCCACCACGTAGAGCGTGCCGTCCGGACCGGCCGCGACGCCGTGCTGGTGGGTGTTGGCGGTCATGTCCTCGATCCGCACCCGGCCGGTGCCGGGATCGACCACGGCCAGCCGCTCGCCCTCGAACGGCAGCAGCAGCGCCCCGTCGGAGGGTCGTACGGCGGTGTAGTGGGGCTTGAGCCAGGAGCCGAGGCCGCCCTCCGTGCCGTACGGGGCGACCTCGACGCGGCGCGTCGACCAGTCGCCGGTGTCGACCACGGTCACGTCGAAGGAGTCGTGGTTGGTCGCGTAGACGTGCCGGCCGTCGCGCGACACGTCCACGTCGAAGGGGCGCCGGCCCACCGGCACGGACTCTGTCACCTCCCGCCGCCCGGTGTCCACGACCTCCAACGTGCCGTTGCCGCCCGGCACGTTGACCCCGACGTAGAGGCGGCCGCCGTCCGGGGACAGGGCGACCCCCATGCCCCCGCCCCGGTACTCGCCGGTCGTCACGGGGCCGGTGCCGGTCCGGTAGGGGATCAGGGCGGTGCGCTCGCGGGTGCGCGTGTCCACCGCGGCCACGCCTTCCGCGGTCGCCACCCACGCCGTGCCGTCGTCGCCGAGAGCGATCCCGTACGGGGCCGTCCCGACCCGCACCGAGCCCAGATCGGCCGCCGCGCCCCGTCGGCCGGGGTCGACGAAGGTGACGGTGTCGGCGCCGAAGTCCGTGACCAGCAGGGTGCCGTCGGAGGTGCGGGCCGACCCGGTGCCGGGGTCCGGCGTCCGGTGGGGGGAGGAGGCCGGTGCCTGCGGCGGCTCCGGCGCCGTGCCGTCGTCGGTGGTCGTGCATCCGGACAGCGTCGCCGTGACGGCGGCCAGCAGGGCCAGGGGGCCCGCGAGGGTACGCCGTTTCACCGCCGCCCGCCTTCCCCGTGCCCGAGGGCGCCGCTCGTCTCGGCGCGCCGCAGCAGGTCCGCCATCGCGTCGAAGCCCCTGCGCTCGGCGTGGGCACGCGCGGTGACGCCGTCGCCGTCCGGCAGCCGAGGGTCGGCGCCCGCGGCGAGCAGGGCCGCCACCACGTCCTGGTGGGTGCGGTCGCCGTCGCCGAGGATGACCGCTTCGAGGAGTGCCGTCCAGCCGAGCCGGTTGACGTGGTCGACGTCGATCGCGGTCTCGGCGAGCACCGCCCGCACATAGGCCACGTGGCCGCGTTCACTGGCCGGGATCAGCGACACGCCGCCGAAGCGGTTGGTCAGCGTCACGTCCGGGCCGCCGGGCAGCAGGGCCCGCATCATCGCCACACTGCCCGTGACCCCGGTGACCAGCCACGCGCTGTCCTCGCGCGCGTCCTGCGCGTCGACGTCGGCCCCGGCGGCGACCAGGAGCCCGGCGATCTCGACCCGGTCGGCGAGGGCGGCCAGGAGGAGCGGGGTGCGGCCGTGCTCGTCCCGTGCCTCCAGGTCGGCGCCGGCCCGCAGTGCGGCGCGGACGGCACCGGCGTCGCCGCGCACGACGGCGGCCGGAAGACCGAGGTCCCCGGGAGTGGGTGGGGTGGCGTTCATGACGGGACAACTCCGCGGTGTCGGGGGCGAGTATCCCCAGCTTCGCCCCTCGCGGCGGCCACGCCGGTCGGCGTACCGGATCCTTCCGGGTGGCCGGGCGGAGGACGGTCCTGTCGTCCGATCGGTTGACCCCGGTCCGCCGACGGGCGCGGTACCGGTGCCGTCTCAGCCCAGCGCGAAGGGGAGCCGCGCGGCGAGCCCGCCCAGCGCCGTCGTCTCCGCCGCGGTCGGGGCGCGCCGTCCCGTGCCCACCAGCAGCGCGTCCGCGTCGCCGAACGACCGGGGGAACTCCTCCCCGACGATCCGCTCCAGCAGCGCCCGGGCCCCGGCCAGCGCCTCGGCGGGAGGCGCGGCCGCGTCCGGGAGGTGGGCGACGAGGTCGAGGTGGTGCAGCGTCCACTCCAGGACGTACGCCGAGAGGTAGTCGCCGGCTGTGAGCACGTGGTCCTGGGTCTCCACGCGGGCGGCGGGGTCCGCGAGTCCGGCGGCGCGGCCGGCGGCCGAACCCACGTCGTCCAGATGGAACTTGAGCAGCCACGGCTCCTGGTAGGCGGCGGCCAGCCGGACGGTCAGCGCGTCCAGCGGGTCGTCGCCCGTGGGGGTCTCGACGACGTTCCAGTAGGTCGTCGCGGACCGGGTCGGCTCCGCCGAGGCCGGGGTGGCCAGGGTGATCAGGACGTCCTGGGCGTCGATGACGAGGTGGCACACCAGGTCCCGGACGAGCCAGCCGGTGCAGCCGGACGGCCGTGCGAAGTCCTCGTCGGCGAGCTCGGCGACGGCGGTGCGCAGTGCCGCCCATGAGCTGGTGAAGAGATCCATGGCCGCAAGCCAACAGCACCCGTGCCGCGGCGGCGACCGGTTTCCCGCCCGCCGCTGCCAGCCCGCCGCTGCACGCCCCGCCGGTCAGGCCCCCGCGGGCGCCGTCGGGGCCTGAGCGGTTTCCTCCGGTGGTTCGGCGAGCTGCTCGCGCACGTAGTTCCAGACCACCGCGATCAGCGCCGCGATCGGCACGGCGAGCAGACTGCCCACGATCCCGGCCAGGCTGCCGCCCAGCGTCACCGCCAGCAGGATCACCGCCGCGTGCAGACCGAGGCCGCGGCTCTGGATGATGGGCTGGAACACGTTGCCCTCCAGCTGCTGTACGACGACGATGATCGCCAGCACGAGCAGCGCGTCCGTCAGCCCGTTGGACACCAGCGCGATGAGCACCGCGACGAAGCCCGCGAACAGGGCGCCCACGATGGGCACGAACGCGGACGCGAACGTCAGCACCGCCAGCGGCAGTACCAGGGGCACACCCAGGATCCACAGCCCGAGGCCGATGAAGACCGCGTCGAGCAGGCCCACCAGTGCCTGCGAGCGGACGAAGGAACCCAGGGTCTCCCAGGCGCGCAGGGCCACGGCCGGGACGTCGGTGGCCAGGCGGCCGGGCAGCTGACGGGTGAGCCACGGCAGGAACCGCGGTCCGTCCTTGAGGAAGAAGAACATCAGGAAGAGGCCCAGTACCGCGGTGATCAGACCGTTGACCACGGCACTCACCCCCGTGGTCACCGCGGTCACCACACTGCCGACACTGTCCTGGAGGCGGGCCATGGCCGAGTCGAGCGCACCCGTGATCTGGTCGTCGCCGATGTTCAGCGGCGGACCGGCGGCCCACTCGCGCAGCCGCTCGATCCCCTCGACCACACCGTCGGTCAACTCCCCGGTCTGGGACGACATCGGCACCGCGATCAGCGCCACGATGCCGAGGACGGCGAGCAGGAACCCGACCGTGACCGTCGCCGCGGCGAGCGCGGGGCGCCAGCCGTGCCGGCGCAGGAAACGGGCCGCGGGCCAGGTCAGCGTGGTCAGGAGCAGACCGACTATCAGGGGCCACACGACCGACCACATGCGGCCGAGGAGCCACAGGGCCACCGCGAGCATGACGAGTATGAGCAGCAACTCGGCAGAGACGCGGGCGCCGGTGCGCAGCGCGGCGCGGGTCCTCGCGGAACTCAATCTGGCAGACATGGGGGTCACCCTATGGGCAAGCCCCGTCGTCCCCGGGCGTGAGGGTCTCCGCCCGAACCCGCGCCGTGCTCAGCTCTCGGGCACCTTGACCCAGTCGAGGGTGCGCTCCACCGCCATCTTCCAGCCGGCGTACCCCTCCGCGCGCCGCTCCTCGGACCACTGGGGCTCCCAGCGCCTCGACTCCGCCCAGTGCGTGCGCAGTTCGTCGGTGTCCCGCCAGAAGCCCGTCGCGAGCCCCGCCGCGTAGGCCGCGCCGAGCGCGGTGGTCTCCGCGACGACCGGGCGGCTGACCGGGACGCCGAGGACGTCGGCCTGGATCTGCATGCAGAGGTCGTTGGCGGTGACACCGCCGTCGACCCTGAGCACGTCCAGGTGGACGCCGGAGTCCTGCTCCATGGCCACGACGACGTCGCGGCTCTGGTAGCAGATGGCCTCCAGCGTCGCCCGCGCCAGGTGCGCGTTGTCGTTGTACCGGGCGAGCCCGACGATCGCGCCCCGGGCGTCGGAGCGCCAGTACGGGGCGAACAGGCCCGAGAAGGCGGGGACGAAGTACATCCCGCCGTTGTCCTCGACGGTACGGGCCAGTTCCTCGCTCTCGGCCGCGGTCTTGATGATCTTCATCTGGTCGCGCAGCCACTGCACCGCCGAACCCGTCACCGCGATGGACCCCTCCAGCGCGTAGACCGCCGGGCTGTCGCCGAACTGGTAGGCCACCGTGGTGAGCAGGCCGTGCTCCGAACGGACCAGTTCCGTGCCGGTGTTGAGGACCAGGAAGTTGCCGGTGCCGTAGGTGTTCTTAGCCTCGCCGGGCGAGAAGCAGACCTGCCCGACGGTCGCCGCGTGCTGGTCGCCGAGGACGCCGGTGATGGGCACGGCGGCGCGCAGCGGCCGGGAGGTGCGGGTGGTGCCGTACGCCTCCCGGTGCGAGGAGGGGTTGATGGTGGGCAGCATGCTCCGCGGGATGCCGAAGAAGCCCAGCAGTTCGTCGTCCCAGTCGAGCGTCTCCAGGTTCATCAGCATGGTGCGGCTCGCGTTGGTCACGTCGGTGGCGTGGATGCCGCCGTCGGGACCGCCGGTCAGGTTCCACAGCACCCAGCAGTCCGTGTTGCCGAACACGGCGTGCCCCTGTTCGGCCGCCTCGCGGACGCCGTCGACGTTCTCCAGGATCCACTGGATCTTCCCGCCGGAGAAGTACGTCGCCGGGGGCAGCCCGGCCTTGCGGCGGATGACGTCGCCGCGGCCCGAGCGCTCCAGGTTCGCCGCGATGGCGTCGGTGCGGGTGTCCTGCCACACGATGGCGTTGTAGTAGGGGCGGCCGGTGCGCGGGTCCCAGACCACCGTGGTCTCCCGCTGGTTGGTGATGCCGATGGCCGCCAGGTCGCTGCCCGACAGGCCGCCGTTGCGCAGGGCGTTCTGCATCACCGAGTTGGTGCGCTCCCAGATCTCCACCGGGTCGTGCTCCACCCACCCGGAACGCGGGAGGATCTGTTCGTGCTCCAGCTGGTGCTTCGCGACCTCGTTGCCGCCGTGGTCGAAGATCATGAATCGGGTGCTGGTGGTCCCCTGGTCCACCGCGCCGATGAAGTCCGCCATGGTTGTGCCGCCTCTCCGGCCGGTGTCAGCCTTCTGATGCCGGGACACGCCCCGGCGGTTCGGGCTCGGCGGTCGGCAGGAACCGGCCGACGAACACCTTGTACAGACCGGCGCCGAGCACGGCTCCGATCAGCGGACCGAGGATCGGCACCCAGAAGTAGAGATTTCCGTACTGATCTCGCCACGCGCCCCCGTACCCGGTGAGGAAGCTGGCCAGCCGGGGGCCGAAGTCACGGGCCGGGTTGATGGCGTAGCCGGCGTTGGTGCCGTAGGCCATGCCGATCGCGACCACGATCAGGCCGATGATGAAGGCGCCGAGGTTCGCGCCCGGCGGGGTGTTCATCATGTCCGTGACGGCCAGGATCAGCAGCAGCAGGATGGCGGTGCCGATGACCTGGTCGCGGAACGCGCCCCACTCGTGCACCGGGAGCGCCGGGTTGCCGTTGGCGGGAAGGGTGGAGAACACGGTCTGCGTCTTGATGGTGTGTCCGGGGTCGGCCTTCGCCAGTGCCTCGCTGTAGTTCCAGCGGACGATGAGGGCCGCCACGAAGGCGCCCGCCGTCTGGGCCAGCGCGTACGGGAGCACCTTGCGCCAGGGGAAGCCCTTGAACGTGGCGAGGGCGAGGGTCACCGCCGGGTTGATGTGGGCCCCGCTCAGGCGCGCCGCCACGTAGACGCCCAGGGTGACGCCGAGCCCCCACGCCCAACTGATGCTGTCGTGGTCTCCGAGGCCGCCCGCGGGGTCCGTGAGGGCCCCGCCCGCGACCACTTGGGCCACCACGCCGCAGCCGAAGAGGATCAGAATCATCGTGCCGGCGAATTCGGCCGACAGTTCACCGATCAGGCCGGATCTTTTGAGCCGCTCAGCCATGGAAGCTCGCCTTCCGCCGGCGTGACCGGCTGTCGACTGTTCGAGCCTTTCCTCGCACAGACTAAGGTCGCTTCCGGCAAACCGCACATAAAGGACAAGCGTGACGAGCGGTCACCTCGTACGCGGGCGCCGTGCGTTTCCTCTCACGCCTCCGGGCGGACGGCGTCGAGCGCCGGGGCGATGACGGCGAAGGCCCGCTCGGTCAGTGCCACGGGGTCCTCGGTGCCGTCGCTGTCGCTCCAGCGGTGCAGCACGGTGTTGAACGCGGTCAGCGCCATCCCCGCGGCCAGTTGGGGATAGAGGTCGACGTCCGGGGCGGGGCCCGGGCGGCGGGCCAGCTCCGCCGTCAGCTCCTCGCGCCACTGTCCCTGCCGCGCCAGGAAGCGGGCGTGCAGGGCCGGGGTGCGCAGAATCAGCTGGACCACCCGCAGTGCTCTGTCCGAGTGATCCGCGCAGGCGGCGATGGGGGCCGAAAGGGCGTTCCGCAGCGCCAGGGAAGGCCGTTCCGTAGTGGGGCGGTCGGCCAGCTCCCGGTGGATACCGGCGCCCATGTCGGTCAGGAACTGAACGACCACGTCCTCCTTGGACGCGAAGTACCGGAAGAACGTCCGCTTGGACACTCCCGCGGTGCTCGCGATCTCGTCGATGGTGACCGCGTCGAACCCCTTCGAGGCCAGCAGTTGCAGCGCCGCCTCGGTCAGTTCGTCCGAGACGAGTTGACGCTTGCGCTGGGCCAGGCTGGCTTCGGGGCGAGTGTTCACCGGCTCATCGTAACTCCATGCCTCGCATGGCACCAAGTCACTCTGTTGACACTCGGTGCCATCAACGGCACGGCCTGCTGATCGACCTGCTGGCCGGAGCGCGGGACCCCCGCGTGGTGACGGTGACGTCCGCCAACCACCGGCAGGGGCGCCTCTTCCTCGACGACCTCACCGGTGAACGCCACTACTCACCCATGGCGTTCTACAACCGGTCGAAGTTCGCGAACGCCGTCTTCGGACGGGAACTGCACCGGCGACTGGCCAGGGCCGGCAGCCCGGTGCGCAGCGTCCTCGCGCACCCCCCAGTCCGCCGAGCGGGGCGCCCTCCCGCAGCTGTACGCGGCGACCGACCCGGGCGCGCTGAGCGGCGATTTCCTGGGCCCGGACGGCCCGGGCGAGCTGCGGGGCGGGCCGACCCGGGTACGGCTGTCGCCGGCGGCGGACGACGAAGCCACCGGCCGCCGGCTGTGGGACCTGTCGGAGCGGCTGACCGACGTCCGGTACCCGCTCTCGTCCACGGCCGTCTGAGACCGGCCGCTCACGGCGCGATCGGCAGCCTGCGCTTGTGGTCGGTCTGCCGGTAGCGGGTGACGATCTTCTGGAAGGTCTCGTCCTTGACCGGCTTGCCCTCCAGGAAGTCGTCGATCTCCTCGTAGGTGACCCCGAGGGCGTCCTCGTCGGCCTTGCCGGGGTCGAGGGACTCCAGGTCGGCGGTCGGCACCTTGCCCACCAGCTCGGCGGGCGCCCCCAGCCGTTCCGCCAGGGCACGCACACGGCGCTTGGTGAGACCGGTCAGCGGCACCACGTCGGCGGCGCCGTCACCGAACTTGGTGAAGAAACCGGAGACCGCCTCGGCCGCGTGGTCGGTGCCGACGACCAGGCCCTGGTGCGCCCCGGCCACCGCGTACTGGGCGATCATGCGCTGCCGGGCCTTGATGTTCCCGTGCACGAAGTCCTGGTGGTGGTCGTCGCGGAACGCCACGTCGGCCGCGATCAGGGCGTCGAGCGCCGCGTCGCTCGCGGGCCGGACGTCGACGGTCAGCACCTGGTCGGCCTGGATGAAGGAGAGGGCGAGCTGGGCGTGGTGCTCGTCGGCCTGGACGCCGTGCGGCAGCCGCATCGCGTAGAAGCGCGCCTCGTGACCCGCGGCCCGGGCCCGCTCCACGGCGAGCTGGCACAGCCGGCCCGCGGTGGTGGAGTCGACACCTCCGCTGATGCCGAGCACGAGGGACCGCAGTCCGGTGGAGGTCAGCCGGTCGGCCAGGAAGGCCACCCGGCGTTCGATCTCCCGGTCGGCGTCGAAGGTCTCCTCGACCTCGAGCTCCCGGGCGATCTCCAGTTGCAGGGCGATGGACGCCGGCTCGCTCATGCCGCTCCTTGTTCGATGTGCAGGGCCTCGGCCACTCACCCTACCGAGCGACACCTTCCGACCCGGAGCGGGAGATGCGGGGCGGCCGTCAGGGGCCGCCCCGCACGCTCGCCGGTCAGCTGAGCGGTTCCACCCGGATGTTCCGGAAACGGACCTTGTTCCCGTGGTCCTGCAACCGGATCGCCCCGGCCGCCGGTGTCTCGGCCCGCCCGGAGGCGGTGGGCCCGTCCAGAACGATGTCGTCGTGGACCTTCTCGCCGTTCCAGACCACCGTCACCCGCGCGTCGGCGGTCTTGCGGCCGCTGTCGTCGAAGCGGGCGGCACGGAAGACGATGTCGTACGTCTGCCAGGTCTCCGGGGCCGCGGCCGCGTTGGTGTCGGGCGCCTTCTTGAGATAGATCGCACCTGCCTCGTTGGTGTCCAGGGTGGTGTCACCGTAGGAGTCGAGGATCTGCAGCTCGTAGCGGTCCTGGAGGAAGATGCCGCTGTTGCCGCGGTCCTGGCCGGTCACGTCGGGCGGCAGCAGGGGGACGCGGAACTCCACGTGCAGCTTGAAGTCCTGGTAGGCGTCCTTGGTGCGGATGTCACCGCAGCACACCTCCATGGACTTCTCCTCGGCGAGCGGCCAGGCCACCCGTCGCCCGTCCGTGTGCTGCCACTGCTCCTGCGAGGCCGCGGTGCCGTCGAACAGGGCGACGCGGGCGCCCCGCGGGTGCACGGTCACCAGGTCGAGGTTGACGTGGCCGGTGTCCCCGGCGTCGTACCGGTAGGACACCGTGTTGTGGCCCTTGCGCAGCTTCAGCCGTTCGGTGCGCGTGGACCAGGTGTCCCAGTCCCCGGTGGAGGGGAGCGGCGTCTGCCGCACCTTCTTTCCGTTGGCGTACAGGGACAGCGACTTGGTGCCCTCGAAGGGGTTCGGGCCGTTGGAGTAGCGCAGGCCGACGTCGTAGGTGCCCGACTTCGGGACGGTGACGTCGAACGTCGTGGCGACCTCGCCCTCGGTGGCGTAGCGGTCGACGAACCCGCTGCCGGAGTAGCCGGTGTGGTCGGTGTTGATGCCGGCCTTGCCCGTCAGGCGCGCCTCCTCGGCCTCGTACAGGGTGGCCGGCGGGGGCTGCTTGCCGGGCATCTCGTTGAGCGTGTACCAGGCCTCGGTGCTCCACAACGTCTCACCGGACTCCGAGCTGAAGGGCCGAGGGGAGCGCACGTGCACCACGCGGTCCGGCTCGAGGCCGTCCAGCCGCAGCCGCACGGTCCGCCCGTCGCCGGAGAGGGTCGCCGAACGCACGGCCAGCTCCTCCTCGGCGATCTTCGGGCCGCCGTAGTCGGCGGTCGGCGTGTAGCCCCACTGCTCGACCTGGTAGCGGTCGGCGAGTTCCGCGGCGGTCTCCTCGGAGACCGGCTGGGTGTACGTGAGGTCGAAGCCGCCCGGTACGGCCCGCATCTTCTGGATGTCGAAGGTGTTGCCGCCGTTCGGCGTCAGCTTCTGCAGACCGAACTTCAGCTTGCCCTCCTGTCCCCAGTTGCCGTCCGCGCCCAGCCCGCCGGCGTAGACCGCGCCGTCGGGGCCGAGGGAGATCCGGTTGACCCCGGCCTCCAGGCCCTGGGTGTAGCGGAAGACGGCGCCCTGGTACTGGCCCTTCACCTTCTCCAGGTAGGCGCGCTGGAGGCCGCCGTAGGTGACGTCGCCGATCAGCATCTGACCGCGGAAGACGCCCTTGCTGACGTACAGCGGCGTGGAGGGCGAGTTGCCGATCTCGTTCTGCGGCAGCCACAGCACCGGCTCGGTGACCGGGGACTTCTCGAAGGGGCCCGCCGGCTTGGTGTAGTGGTTGAAGAAGCGGTCCTGCTTGACGTGGACGAGCTTCGAGGACGGGAGCCATCCGCCCTGGTTGTCGGTGGCGAAGAGGTCGCCGCCGGGGCCCCAGCCGATGCCGTTGGGCGTGCGCAGCCCGCCCGCGACCGGGCTGATCTTCCCGGTCTTCTTGCTGATCTTGTACGTCGTTCCGCGGCCCGGCGCGGGCTGCGGGGTGGTGGTCGCGCCGCCGAGGTCGATGGCGACGGAGAGGTTCACGTAGAAGTACCCGTCGCGGTAGAGCAGCCCGAAGGCGAACTCGTGGAAGTTGCCGCCGTACGGCCAGGTGGCGACCGTGCGGTACTCGTCGGTCACCTCGTCGCCGTCCTCGTCGACCAGCCGGGTGAGTTCGTGCTTCTGCGACACGTAGAGCGCGCCGTCGACGTACTTGATGCCCATCGGCTCGCGCAGCCCCTCGGCCACCTTCTTGACGGTGACCTTGTCGCGGCTGGTCGCGCCCGTGACGTTGTCGAGGACGTACACCTCACCGGCAACGTTGTCGGTGCCGCCCCAGGTGCTGATCGCGAGACGTCCGTCGGGCAGCCAGTCCATGCCGCTGACCTGCGGCTCGAATCCGTCGGGGCGCAGGTCGGTGAGGGTGAGGTCGGGGCGTACCGAGTTCAGCGGGAGGCCGTCGCCGGGGGTGTCGGTGCCCGCCTCGCACTCCTTGCGGCCCGGCGCCGTCACCCGGACGACCCCGGCGTCGGTGGTCAGCGCCTCCCGCGGGACGACGCTGAAGCCGCTCTCGCCCGGCGGCATCCAGGACAGTTGCAGCTGCTGGCCGCCGCCCCGGTCGAAGTGCTCGACGCGCAGCGGGTGCGCTCCGGCGGTGAGTTCGACCGTGCCGTCCTTCGGCTCCGCGCCGTGCAGACCGTCGTGGTCGATCACCGTGGCGCCGTCCAGCGTGAGCCGGGAGCCGTCGTCGCTGACGAGCCGGAACGCGTACGTGCCGTCGCGCGGGGCGACCAGGTAACCGGACGCCTCCGTCACGAAGTTGTCGGCGATGCCGCCGAAGTCGGCCGTACTGGACCAGTCGACCGTCGGCATCAGCTTGTCGTGGTTGGGGGTCTGGCCCGGTTTGAGGGTGCACAGCTCGTTCAGGGGCGTCTGGACGTCGAACACCCGCATGGTGACCCCGGGTTCCTGCGGCGGGATGTCCGCCGGGGCCGCGGAGGAGGCCGGGGCCGCCAGGACGCCGCCGACGGACACTGCTGACGCCAGCAGGAGGATGAGGTGTCTTCGGGCGCGCGAGAACAGCCGTGGGGGCATTGGTCCTCCAGTGGGTGGGGACCGGACCGTGCCGGAAATCGCTCCGGTCATGAGCGGCAGGACGGTGGTTCCGCCGCAAAGGTAGGAGACTTCCGCTTGGCATGTCCATACTTTGTCATCGATGTGTTCAAAGTTCTCGGCGCCCGAAGTCCGCTGCCTCGCCGCGTGGTTGGGGAGCTACTTGGCTTCGACGCGCGCGAACGCGCTCGGTCCGGCCGTCAGCTCCTCGCACGCCGCCCGCCAGGCCGTGTCCCCGGCGTACAGCGCGCCGCGCAGGTAGGCCCAGGTGAGCCGCTGTACCGCGGCCACCCGCCCGGGGTCCTCGTCGGTGGTCTCGGCGACGTCGTACCCGGCGATCCCGCCGAGCCCGTGCTCCGCGTCGAAGAGGGTGAGCAGGGACTTGGGGCCCGGGGCGAGGGAGTAGGGGTCGGCGTGCCACTCGGGCCCGCGGACCGTCAGATGGGCCGAGTCGTCCTTGTCGCCGGCGACCACGAGCGCGGGCGTCGTCATCGTGGAGAAGTCCGTGGTCAGCAGGAACGGCAGGTTCGCCGCCGCCCACCCGCTGAGCGCGTCGCCGCCCCGGCCGGGCGCGGCCAGCAGGACGCCCGCCTTGATGCGGGGCTCGGTCAGGTTCACCTCCGTGCCGTCGTCCGGATCGGTGAGCCGGGCGCCCAGCAGCAGGCTCGCGGTGTGCCCGCCCATCGAGTGCCCGGCCACGGCGACCCGGTCCCGGTCCAGCCGGCCGGAGAGCTGCGGGACCGCCTCCTCCAGGACGTCGAGCTGATCGAGGACGCGCGTCATGTCCTCGGCGCGCGAGCGCCAGAACAGGGGTGCGCCGGGGGTGCCGGGGTCCAGGCGGAGGCTCCTGGAGCTGAGGTGGGTCGGCTGGATCACGACGAAGCCGTGTGCCGCCCAGTAGTGGGCGAGGGGTGCGTAGCCGTTGAGGGAGGAGAGGTGGTTCGAGTGGCCCTGTCCGTGTGAGAGGAGCACGACCGGCAGCTCGCTGCCGGTGACGGGCGCGGAGACCCGGACCTGGAGGTCCACGGCTCGGCCGGGGGCGGGCAGCGTGATCGGGGCGACGGAGAGCACGGGTGTGGGAAGCGTGGCGTGCACGGTGAGGTGTCCTTCGTGCGGCAGAAAACGAAACGGTGTCCCGTTTAATATACGGAACACTGTCCCGTTTGGTCAACGCGTGTGGTCCGCGGCCGGCTCCGACTCCCGGCGCTGCGCCTGCACGCGGCGGTGGCTCCACGCGAGCAGGGCGAAGAGCACGCAGCCGGAGATGATCAGACTCGCCCCGGTGGCCCACCCGGAGAACGGCAGCTCGGGGAACAGGCCCCACACCACGCCGGCGGCGAGGAGGAACAGACCCACGAGCACCGCCCCGGCGATCCGCCAGCGGGAGGAGACGCTCTCTTCGGCGGCGCGCATCGCCCGGGTCCGGGCGGGGGCGACGAACCGGTCCAGCGCCGGGATCGCGCGCGAGAGCAGCAGCACCCCCGCGAAGACGAGCAGCAGGCCCGGGCCGGGCAGCACCAGGAGGGCGACGCCGATCACCAGCAGAACGGCGCCGACGGCACCGAGAGCGGTCCGCCGGATCGATTCGACACCGCGCGCCATGTAGCCCCACTCTCCCGCGATCGCGATCGGCAAGAACTCCGGTTCGGTCGGCGTCCTCAACCCTAGGCAGGGTTCGCGGTGCGGGCGATTCCGGGCGGGCGCGAGGGTTCCCATACCGAGCAGTCGTGGGCGAAGAGAACGCGCCGGGGGGCGAAGTCGGCGAGCCGGTCCAGCCAGGGCCGGTACTCCGGAAGCGGCGGTGCCGTGCCGTGCAGCGCGGCCTCGCGGGCCAGCTGGTCGGAGCCGAACTCCGATGCGAAGTCGTGTGCCTGCCCCGCGAGGATCACGGTGCCGTCGTCCTGCCCGACGACCAGCGACTGGTGCCCCGCGGTGTGCCCGGGGGTCGGGACGATCCGGACACCCGGCCAGACCTCGGCCTCGCCGGTCAGCTCCTCGTACACGGCGCCGGGAAAGTCGACGAGTTCGTCGAAGGTGTGGCCGCCCGCGCGGGCGGTGGCCAGTTCCACGGCCTGCACCAGGATCGGCCGGCCGGCCAGCAGGGGGTTCCCGCCGCAGTGGTCGAAGTGCAGGTGGCAGTTGACGACCAGGGTGATCTCGTCGGGGGCGGTTCCCGCCGCCGACAGCGCCGCCCGCAGCGCACGCCGCCGGGGCCGGTAGTGCGCCTCGGTCCCGGCGTCGGCGTCACCCATCCCGGTGTCGAAGAGGAGGAGCCCCCGCTCGTGCCGCACCAGGTACGCGAGCACGGGCTCGACGCGCGGCCGCGGCCCGCCGGTCTCCTCGGCCGGCCGGATGAAATGTCCCAGGTCAAGACGGAGTACCGACGTGTTCATCGCCATCTGCCCATGCTCACAGGCCGCGTGGGCGAAGCGGGCGGGATCTGCCCACGGCAGAGCCGGAGTTGGACGCCCCATCGACGTACGAAAGCTTCACTGCTAAACCTGCACAGCAGCCCGCACCGTCGGTACCACCTGCACCACCTGCACCCACCGTCCAAGGAGGAGCATGTGAGAGCACGTCGCGCCGCCGTCCGAAGCGCCTCGGCACTGGTCGCCGCCCTCGCCCTGACCGCCGGTCTCGCCGGCCCCGCCGTCGCCGCGCACGAGGGGGAGGCCCGGCCGGCCGCCACCACGGCCGACCCCGTCACACACGAGGAGAACGACCGCGTCCCGGAGGGCTCGGTCTGGACCCAGCACTACTTCCCGTCCGCCGACCGCTCCGGCACCCGGCTCCACGCCGACGTCCTGCTGCCCGAGGGGCTGACACGGCGTGAGAAGGTGCCGGTGATCCTGTCCGTCGGCCCGTACTTCGCCCACGCGGGCCAGACCGGGCCGGAGGGCTGGACCCACACCGGCCCGTCCGCCCGCTTCCAGGACTTCATCGAGGGCACCGACCTGTTCGACCAGGGCTACGCCTTCGTCATGGTGGACCTGCGCGGCTTCGGCGGCTCCACCGGCTGCCTCGACTGGGGCGGCCCCGGCGAACAGGCGGACGTCCGGGCGGCGATCGACTGGGCGTCCCGGCAGCCGTGGTCCACCGGCGCGGTGGGCATGTACGGCAAGTCGTACGACGCCGTCACCGGCCTCATCGGCAACAACCTGGACCAGCGCGCGCTCAAGGCCGTCGTCGCCCAGGAGCCGCTGTGGGACATGTACCAGTACATCTACTCCAACGGTGTGCCCCGCCCGAACGTGACCGGAACGGCGAACGCCTACAACTCCATCGCCACCATGGCGCCCATGGCGGACGACGATCCACGCTACCGGGCGGCCGCGCGGCACGAGGAGACCCATCCGGAGTGCCTGACCGAGAACTCGGCCGGCTACCGGATATCCGACCAGCGGGACGAGCACTGGACCTCCCGTGACCTGGCGAGGATGGCGCGGGGCAGCGACACCCCGCTGTTCGTCACACAGGGCTTCATCGAGAACAACACCAAGCCCGAGGAGATGGAGGAGTACCTCGACAACCACCGGGGCCCCGAGCGCGGCTGGGTCGGCCAGTGGGACCACGTACGCGGCGGGGACCGCACCAGTGACGGCCGCCTGGCGATGGGCCGCGAGGGCTGGTACGACGAGACCCTGTCGTTCTACGACCAGTACCTCAAGGGCGTCCGGCCGTCGGTGCGTTACCCGGCCTACGCCGTCGAGGACTCCACCGACGCCTGGCGCGCCCAGCGCACCTGGCCCGTCACGGAGCGGTCGGTGACCCTTCCGCTCGGCGACGGCTCCTACGTGGACGACGGCGGGGCGTCCGCCCGAGCGGCGCTGGCCGCACCGGGGCGTCCGGCGCCCGCGGCGCCGCCGCAGCCGACCGGCCAGTGGGACATGGAGAACGCCCCCGCCACCGAGCGCCCGGCCCCGGAAGGACTGGCCGCGGAGCTGGCGGAGCGTCAGCGGGACGGTGAGGTCGCCTCCAGCTTCTTCGTGTGGTCCGAGCCGCTGAAGAAGTCCGTACGGGTCACCGGCACCCCTCGGGTGTCCCTGAAGGCGAAGGGCGAGGGCAACGTCATGCTCAAGCTGTACGACGTCGCTCCGGACGGCACGGCCGTCATGTTCGACGAACAGGTCTCCCTGGTGGACTCCGGCCGCTTGACGGTCGACCTGAAGGCCACCGACTGGACCCTGGCCGCGGGGCACGTGCTGGCCGTGGAGATCGGGTCGGTCCAGACCGGGTCCTGGGGCGACACCCCCTCCGGCGAGACGATCCGGGTCAGGGACGCCAGGCTGCGGCTCGCCCTCGACGACCCGGCCGACGACGTCGCCACCCCCGGTGACCGGTCGCCGTACCTGGACACGTACCTGAGTCAGTACACGGTGACCCTGCCGGCCGGGCCGGGGACATTTTCGGTGGTTCCGGGTCGCCGGCCGTGACAAGCTGTGCTCCTGATGGTCCGAGCCCAGGAGGTCACCATGACTGAAGAGTCTTCATCGCAGGCAGGTTCGGAACCGGCGGAGGACGAGCGCCCCGCCCTGACACCCGACGAGGACGGTCAGTACGACCTGAAGGGCAAGTTCCGCGAGGCCCTGGAGCGCAAGCGCGGCAAACAGGCGGAGGCCGCGGCCCTCGCCGCGAACGCCGACGTGGCGAAGATCCGGGGCACCCACGGTCCGGCCGCCAGCCAGCGGTCGTTCCGGCGCAAGAGCGGCTGAGGCCGCGGCCGGTCGTACGCGGCGGGGCCCGACCGTGGCAGCACGGTCGGGCCCCGTCCGTCATGCGAGGCCGGTCACGGGCGGCTGGTCAGATAGCCGCCCATCGAGGTGAAGTACTCGGCCGCGGACAGCTCCCGGCCGTCCTCCGTCCGCACCCGCGTGATGGCCAGGCCGTGACTGCGGCCCGCCCGCGCGTCGGCTCCGGCGACGATCACCACGCCGTCGCCCTCGCGGTAGAAGACACGGCCTGGGGTTCCGCCGTAGCGGCCCTGCGAGACCACGGCGGCGAGCACCTCCAGCCGCCTGCCCCGGTGGAAGGTGAAGGCGCTGGGGTAGGGCTCGGACTGGGCGCGGACCAGGCGCTCCAGGTCCTGGGCCGGCCAGTTCCAGTCGATCCGGATGTCCTCGGCGGACCGCTTGTGGAAGAAGCTCGCCTGCGACCGATCCTGCTTGGTGAACTCGGTCTGCCCGGCGGCGATGAGGCCCAGGGCGCCCACGGTGACCGGGGCGATGAGGTCGACCGTCTTGTGGAAGAGGTCGGTCGCGGTGTCCCTCGGTCCGACCGGCACCGCCTCCTGCCGGACGATGTCGCCGGCGTCCAGCTCGTCGTTCATCATGTGCGCGGTGACGCCCACTTCGGACTCGCCGTTGAGCAGGGCCCAGATCAGCGGGGAGAACCCGGCGTACTTCGGCAGCAGCGAGTCGTGCACGTTGAGCGTGCCGTGACGGGGGAGCCCGAAGATCCGCGGGGGAATCCAGGTCCGCCAGTTGTTGGCCACGATGATGTCCGGGTCCGCGTCCTTGAGGCGCTCGAACAGCTCGTCGTCGTCGGGGCGGTTGCGGATCAGCACCGGGACGCCGTGCTCCTCGGCGAGGTCGGCGACGGAGTCGCTCCAGATCTTCTCGTAGGCGTGCTCGCTCTTGGGATGGGTCACGACCAACACCACGTCGTGCTCGGAGTCCAGGAGGGCTCGCAGGGTCCGGTGCCCCCAGGTCTGGTAACCGAACATGACGACCCGCATGGGGTACCTCCTCAAGGCAGGGGCTGACCCGGCAAGTTGAGCAAGGCGTACCTTAGTGTGCAACGTCGGTGCGCAACACCCCAGTTGGTCGCCGTGCCCTCCGGTTCGCCCTATCGACAGCTTCCAAGCCTTAGCTTAGGCTAACCTAAGTTTCCGGCTGTCCCTGCAGAATGGGAGTGACATGTCACAGGTTCTTCCTGATGACGCAAGGCTGGTCCACGACCTCATTGGCATCGGCTTCGGCCCGTCCAATGTCGCCATGGCGATCGCGATCCGCGAGCACAACGCACAGGCCGGCAGTCAGGAGGCGGTCAGCGCCCGCTTCTTCGAGCAGCAGCCGCGCTTCGGCTGGCACCGCGGCATGCTGATCGACGACGCGACGATGCAGGTGTCCTTCCTCAAGGACCTGGTGACACTGCGGAACCCGGCCAGCGAGTTCAGCTTCCTCTGCTACCTGCAGAGCAAGGGCCGGCTGATCGACTTCATCAACCACAAGAACCTCTTCCCGCTGCGCGTGGAGTTCCACGACTACTTCGAGTGGGCCGCCGCCAAGGTCGACGACCAGGTCTCCTACGGCCACGAGGTGGTCGGCGTCGCACCCGTGGAGCGGGACGGAGCCGTCGACCACCTCGAAGTGACGGTCCGTTCGGGCCAGGGACTGGAGGTGCACCGGGCGCGCAACCTCGTCGTCGGCACCGGCCTGCGCCCCCTGATGCCGGAGGGCGTCGAGCGCGGCGACCGGGTCTGGCACAACTCCGAACTGCTGGCGCGGGTCGACGCGTTGGAGGGCACCTCACCCTCCCGGTTCGTGGTCGTCGGCGCCGGGCAGAGCGCCGCCGAGAACGTCGCCTACCTGCACCGCCGCTTCCCCGGGGCCGAGGTGTGCGCGGTCTTCGCCCGCTACGGCTACAGTCCCGCCGACGACAGCGGCTTCGCCAACCGGATCTTCGACCCGGCCGCCGTGGACGACTACTTCGCCGCGCCCGGCAGCGTGAAACGCCGGCTGATGGACTACCACGGCAACACCAACTACTCGGTGGTGGACATCGACCTGATCGACGACCTGTACCGGCAGATGTACCGGGAGAAGGTCCTCGGCACCGAGCGGCTGCGCTTCCTCAACGTCTCCCGGCTCACCGACGTCAAGGAGACCTCCGACCGGGTCCGTGCCACCGTGACCTCCCTGGTCACCGGCGAGGAGACGCTCCTCGACGCGGACGTCGTGGTCTTCGCCACCGGCTACCTCCCGGCCGACCCCCTCGGGCTGCTCGGCGAGGTCGCGGACCGCTGCCTGCGTGACGACGAGGGCCTGGTGCGCGTCGAGCGCGACTATCGCGTCACCACCGACCCCGCACTGCGCTGCGGCATCTACCTCCAGGGCGGTACGGAGCACACGCACGGCATCACGTCGTCGCTGCTCTCCAACACCGCGATCAGGGTGGGCGAGATCCTGGAGTCGCTGGTCGACCGGAGCCTGAAGTCCGCCTCCGACGAGGCCCGGACCATCGCCGACGGAGCCGGCGGCAGCGCGCGTTAGTGTACGTCGCCATGACCACGACTGCGGTTGAGCGCCCCGCGCCCGGGGGCACGACGGAGGCCCGTCGCAGACGGGTTGCCGGTTTGGGCGTACTCGCGGTGCTGCTCGTGCTCGCGGCGGCGGCCTCGTTGGCCGTCGGCGCGCGGGCGTTGACCCCCGCCGAGGTCTGGCACGGGCTGACGGCCGCGCCCGAGGCCGACCAGCGGCTCACCGAGATCAGGCTCATCGTGCGGACCGTGCGGGTGCCCCGCACGGTCCTCGCGGTCGTGGCGGGCATCGCCCTCGGGGCCGCCGGGGCGCTGATCCAGGGGTACACCCGCAACCCGATCGCCGACACCGGGCTGCTGGGGATCAACGCCGGCGCCTCGTTCGCCGTGGTGTCGGGGATCGCCCTGCTCGGCCTGACCGACCCGTTCCTGTACGTCTGGCTCGCGTTCCTCGGCGCCGGGCTCGCCGGTGCCGTGGTGTTCGGGCTGTCGAGCATCGGCCGGGGGGCGGGCAACCCGCTGACGCTCGCCCTGGCCGGCCAGGGGATCGCGGTCTTCCTCGCGGCGATGACCACGGCGGTCTCCCTGACGGACAAGGCCTCGCTGAACGCGCTGCGCTTCTGGAACGCGGGCTCGCTGGCCGGCGTCGGGTTCGACGTCATCGGGCCGGTGTCCGCGTTCATCGCCGCCGGGCTGCTGCTCGCGCTCACCACGCTGCCCGCCGTCAACCTCCTCAACCTCGGCGAGGACGTGGCGCGCGGGCTCGGGGTGAACGTCGCGCGGAGCCGGACGGCCGGCATCGTCGCCATCACCCTCCTGGCGGGCGCGGCCACCGCGGCCTGCGGCCCCATCGCCTTCCTCGGGCTCATGGTGGCCCATGTCGCGCGGTACCTCACCGGGCCGGACTACCGCTGGCTGGTGCCGTACGCCGGTCTGCTCGGCGCGGTGGTGCTGCTGGTCTGCGACATCGTGGGGCGCCTGGTGGTGCGGCCGGGGGAGCTGGACGCCGGGGTCGTCGTCTCGTTGCTGGGGGCGCCGTTCTTCGCCGTACTGGTGTGGCGCGGAAAGTTCAAGAACACGTGAGCGGGGCGGACGTGAAGGCAGACGGGAGGGACGTGCGGCCGGGTGGGGCGGACGTGAGCGCGTCGGTGGCGCCGGGAGTGCGGCTCGGCGGTGTGTCGTTCGTGTGGCGGCCCTGGACCGCGGGCGTCACGCTGCTGCTGGCGGCCGCGGCCTTCCTGGTGTTCTGCCTGTCCATCGGCGTCGGGGACTTCCCCATCGGGCTGCCCCGGGTCCTCGCCACCATCGTCGGCCGGGGCGAGCAGGTCGACGAGTTCGTCATCCTGGACCTGCGGATGCCCCGCGCGCTGGCCGGACTTGTGGTGGGCATCGCGCTCGGGGTGTCCGGCGCCCTCACCCAGTCCATCGCGCGCAACCCGCTGGCCAGCCCGGACGTCCTCGGCATCACCAGCGGCGCGGGCGCGGTGGCGGTGTTCCTGGTGACGGTGTCGGGCGGTGCCGCGACGGCTGTCGTCGACTCCGTGGGTCTGTCGGCGGCGGCGCTCGCGGGCGGGCTCGGGACCGGCCTGCTGGTGTACTTCCTGGCGTGGCGCCGCGGGATCGACGGCTTCCGGCTCATCCTCATCGGCATCTCGGTGACCGCCGTCATGCAGGCGATCACGACCTGGCTGCTGGTCACCGCCGACATCAGGGACGTGGCCCGGGCCCAGGCGTGGCTGGTGGGTTCGCTGGACAACCGGTCCTGGGACGAGGTGCGGGTGGCGCTCTGGTGCACGCTCGTGCTCCTGGCGGTCGTGGCGTGCGCCGCCTTCCAGTTCAAGCCGATGCACTTCGGTGACGAGATCGCCGCGGGCCTCGGCGTCCGCTACGGGGCGGTGCGCGCGGTCCTGCTGCTGTGCGCGGTGCTGCTGGCCGGCGTGGCCGTGAGCGCGGCCGGACCGGTGCCGTTCGTGGCGTTGGTGGCGCCCCAGGTGGCGATGCGGCTGGCGAGATGCCCGACGCCGCCGCTGGTGGCCTCCGGCATGGTGGGAGCCCTGCTGCTGACCGGATCGGACCTGGTCGCGCGCACGGCGCTGCCGGTGTCGCTGCCCGTCGGTGTGGTCACCGCGGCGATCGGCGGGCCCTTCCTCGTCTACCTGCTGGTGCGGGCGAACCGCCGATAGCTGGTACAAAGTAAGGCGAGCCTATACGAGGGGGGTCTTGTGGCCGTTGAGTCCATCACCGGGGCCGGGACGGCAGTCGACGGCGCCACGCGGCTGGCCGCCAGGGGAGTGGCGGTCGGGTACGGGGCCCGGCCGGTCATCGACGGGCTCGACGTGGCGATCCCGCCCGGGGTGATCACCACCATCATCGGCCCCAACGGCTGCGGCAAGTCGACCCTGTTGCGGACCCTGTCCCGGCTGCTGAAGCCGACCAGCGGCACGGTCGTGCTCGACGGCGAGGACATCGCGGGGCTCAGGACCCGGGACGTCGCCAAGAAGCTCGGACTGCTGCCGCAGGCACCGGTCGCGCCGGAGGGCCTGACCGTGTCCGACCTGGTCGCCAGGGGCCGCCACCCGCACCAGAGCTGGCTCCGGCAGTGGTCGTCGGACGACGCCGACGTGGTGGGCCGCGCCCTGGCCATGACCGGGGTGTCCGACCTCGCCGACCGTCCGGTCGACTCGCTCTCCGGCGGGCAGCGCCAGCGTGTCTGGATCTCCATGACCCTGGCCCAGGGCACCGACCTGCTGCTCCTGGACGAGCCGACCACCTATCTGGACCTGGCGCACGCGATCGACGTGCTCGACCTGGTGGACGACCTGCACGAGTCCGGGTGCACCGTGGTCATGGTGCTGCACGACCTCAACCTCGCCACCCGCTACAGCGACAACCTGGTCGTGATGCGGGACGGGGCGATCCTGGCCCAGGGGCATCCGCGCGAGGTCATCACCGCCGAGCTGCTGCACGAGGCCTTCGGGCTGCGCGCCAAGGTGATCGACGACCCCGTGGGGGACCGGCCCCTCATCGTGCCCATCGGGCGGACCCACGCGGAACTCGATCCGGTTTCCCCAGAGTTGTCGCAGTGAGGGTAGGCTAACCTCACTCGGGCGCGATAAGGTTTGCTGCCCTCAGAACGGGGCGCAGTGGACGGCGCGACAGCAAGGGATCTCCGGATGCTCCTCAGAACGACGCGTATGACGCCCTGGCGACGACTGGCGGCGGCACTGTCCGCCGCCGCGCTCGGCGTCGGCCTCCTCGCGGGGTGCGGATCCGACTCGGACGACTCGTCGGACAGCGCGGCCGGCGACAAGACGACCGCCGGCGCCGGCGCGTTCCCCGTCACCGTGGAGCACGCGTTCGGAACCACGAAGGTCGCCGAGGCGCCCGAGCGGGTCGTCACCGTCGGCTACACGGACGACCAGACCGTCCTGGCCTTCGGCATCAAGCCCGTCGGCATGGTCGACCAGTACCCGAACCCGGCCGGTCAGAGCCCCGACATCAACACCCAGTGGCCGTGGGTGAAGGAGAAGTGGGGCGACGCCAAGCCCGAGGTCGTCATGAAGAACGGTGACACCGGCCCCAACTTCGAGGAGATCGCCGCACTGCGCCCCGACCTGATCGTCGCGGTGTACTCCGAGGTCGACCAGGCCGCCTACGACAAGCTCTCCAAGATCGCGCCGACCGTGGGACGCACCAAGGCGGAGAAGGAGCCGTTCAGCGCTCCGTGGCAGGACAACGCCCTGCACATCGCCAAGGCCCTCGGCAAGGCCGAGGAGGGCGAGAAGATGGTCGCCGACATCCAGGGCAAGCTCGACGCGGCCAAGAAGGCGCACCCCGAGTTCGCGGACCAGACCGCCGTCGCGCTCTCCTGGTACAAGGACTCGGTGGCCCCGTTCACCTCCACCGACGTGCGCGGACGGCTGGTGACCGGCATCGGCTACAAGTACCAGACCAAGATCGACGAGATCGCCGGCGGCGACTTCTACACCACGCTCTCGCCCGAACGCGTCGACCTGGTCGACGTCGACCGCATCTTCGTCATCAACGACAAGGCGGACCAGGACGCGTTGAAGAAGTTCAAGCTCTTCACCAACCTCGACGCCGTCAAGAACGGCAAGGTGACCTACCTGCTGGACAGCGAGGGCCCGGCGGTCGGCGCGGCCATCTCCCAGGGCACCCTGCTGTCGATGCCGTACGCGGTCGACGAACTCGTCAAGTCGGCCGGGTAGGTGTGAGCGCCACAGACACCCGGGTCGCCCCGGCCGCCCTGCGTACGGCGACCGGACGCGAAGCCACCCGCTGGGTCGGGGCGCACTGCCGTGAGGTGCCGTGGCTGACCCTCGCCACGGCACTCACCACGGTGGCCGGAGCGGCCCTCCAGGTACTCCCGGTACTGCTGCTCGGCCAGGTGGTCGACGCGGTGGTCGGCGGCGAGTCGCGCTCGGTCCTGGTCACGATCGGCGCCGTGATGGTGGCGGCCGCGCTGCTCGGCGCGGCCGCCACCGCGGTGTCGACGTACCTGATCGGGCGGCTCGGCGCCGACCTGCTCGCACGGCTGCGGGAGGGCGCCGTCCGCGCGGTGCTGGCCATGCCCAGCGCCCGTGTCGAGCAGGTCGGCCGCGGCGACGTGCTGTCCCGCGTCGGCGACGACGTGGCCGTCCTCTCCAAGGGCATCCGTACGGCCGTCCCCACGGTCTTCTCGGCGGGGGTGCTGGTCGTCATCGCCACGGCCGGCATGTTCGGCCTGGACTGGCGGCTCGGTCTCGCGGGCGCCGGCGCGCTGCCCGCGTACGCGCTCGCCCTGCGCTGGTACCTCCCGCGCTCCGCCCCGCTCTACCAGCGGCAGCGGGTGGCCCAGGCCGACCGCGCCCAGGCCCTGATCAGTGGTCTCAACGGGATCGACACGGTACGGGCGTACCGGCTGGAGGACGCCTTCCGCGAGCAGGTCACCCGTGAGTCGTGGCGGGTGCGCGATCTCGGGATCGAGGTGTTCCGGTTCTTCGGACGGTTCGTCGGCCGGGAGAACCGCGCCGAGTTCATCGGCCTGACGCTCATTCTCGTGGTCGGGTACGCCCTGCTGGAGGCCGACGCCGCCACGCTCGGCGAGGTGTCGGCGGCCCCGCTGCTCTTCCACCGGCTGTTCACGCCGCTGGGCGCCATCATGTTCACCTTCGACGAGGCGCAGAAGTCGGGTGCGAGCCTGACCCGGCTGGTCGGGGTGCTGGGCGAGGACGCCGAGGACCGGCTGGTGGGCGACGCCTCCGCCGGGCCCGCGGCGGCTGGGGCCCACCCGGTGCGGGTGGAGGGGCTGACGTTCACCTACCCGGGCGCCGAGGAGCCGGTCCTCAGGGACGTCGATCTGACGATCCCCGCCGGTGGTTCGCTCGCCCTGGTCGGCGCCACCGGCGCGGGGAAGACGACGCTGGCCGCGCTGATCGCGGGCATCGGGGCACCGCAGGCCGGGTCGGTGCGCGTCGGGCCGACCGACCTGGCCGGACTGGACGAGGCTGGGGCGCGGTCCCTGGTGACCATCCTCACCCAGGAGACACACGTGTTCTCCGGGCCGCTCGCCGACGACCTGCGGCTGGCCGCACCGGAGGCCACCGACGCCGAACTCACCGACGCCCTGCGGACGGTGGGCGCCGACAGGTGGGTCGACACCCTGCCCGAGGGACTGGACACCCTGGTGGGGGAGGGCGGCGAGCGCCTCGACGTCACCAAGGTCGCCCAGGTCGCCCTCGCCCGGCTGGTGTTGAGCCGCTCGCCCGTGGTGGTGCTGGACGAGTCCACGGCGGAGGCGGGCAGCGAGGGCGCCGCCGAGCTGGAACGTGCCGTGCTCGCCGCGTGCGCCGGCCGGACCACGCTGTTCGTGGCGCACCGGCTCACCCAGGCGATGGCGGCGGACCGCATCGCCGTCCTGGACGCCGGGCGGGTCGTGGAGGAGGGGACGCACGAGGAACTGGTGGCGCTGGGCGGCCGGTACGCGCGGCTGTGGCAGGCGTGGCGAGAGGGTAGTTAGACAAGGGTGGTTAGGCAAGCCTTAGTTAGGTTAGCCTGCCTTCATTCCTTGGAAGGGCGTGGAGTCTTCGATGATGGAACCGACCGCTCGTCTCGTACTGCTTTCTCCCAGGCACCTGACCGACATCCGCAGGCGTACCGGGGACTTCGCCGACCGCACCATCGCCGCGGCGTGCGCCATCGGGCTGTCGTACTGGGCGACGGGCCGGAGCCCCGCCGGACTCGACCTCACCGCGGGCACCCTCTTCGGCGACGTGCTCGGCTGGGTCGCCAACGGCGGGGCGACGCCCGGCGGTTGGGTGGTCGCGGCGGACGGCCGGAGCATCACCCTCCCGGACGGCGTCGTGCCGGACGACGCGCAGCTCGCGCTCGACGACCTGGCCGACTTCCCGGACCGGCCCCTCGGCACCATCGGCCCCTCCGGCCCGGCGGCCCGGCTGGCGAGCCTGGCCGAGTGGAACGACACCGGCGTCGACCGGGCGCGTCCCACGCTCGTGGAGATGTTCCTGGCCCAGGCGCGCACCAGACCGGACGCCGTCGCCGTGGTCGACGAGCACCGCTCACTGACCTACCGTCAGGCGGCGGCGATGTCGGCCCAGCTGGCCCACCGGCTGACCGGGCGCGGGCTGACCGCGGAACACGCCGTGGGCATCTCCCTGGAGCGCTCCGCCGACATGGTCGTCGGGCTGCTCGGCGTGCTCCGGGCGGGCTGCGCGTTCGTACCGCTCGATCCGCACTGGCCGGCCGAGCGCCGGGCCGTCGTCATCGAGGACGCCGGGGTCGTCGTACAGCTCAACGCCACCGGCGCACACACCCCGGACGAACCGGAGGCCCTGGCCGTCGACCTCGGCGACTGGCGCTACGGGTCCCACCCCGCCGAGGCGCCGGAAACCGCCGTCCGGGGCGACGCCCTCGCCTACGTCATCTTCACCTCCGGATCGACCGGACGGCCCAAGGGCGCCATGATCCGCCACGAGGCGATCAGCGAACGGCTGCTGTGGCAGGCGCAGGACATTCTGGGCTTCGGCCCCGACGACGTGTCGCTGTTCAAGGCGCCGCTGTCCTTCGACATCTCCGTCAACGAGATCTTCCTGCCGCTGGTCCGCGGCGGCCGGCTCGTGGTCCTGCGCCCGGGCGGCGAACGCGACCCCCACCACCTGCTCGGCGTCATCGCCGAACAGCGCGTCACCTTCACCTACCTCGTCTCGTCCATGCTGGACGTCCTGCTGGAGATGGCGGGCGACTCCGGACGACTCGACAGCCTGCGCCACGTGTGGTGCGGCGGCGAGGTGCTGACACCCGAGCTGTACGAACGCTTCCGCACCCGGCTCGACATCCCCCTCTACCACGGCTACGGCCCGGCGGAGACGACCATCGGAGTCTCCCACGTCGTCTACCGGGGCGCGGCGGAACGCCTGTCGACGTCCATCGGAAAGGCCAACCCCAACACCCAGCTGTACGTCCTCGACGACGAACTGCGCCCGGTCCCGGTCGGCGTCGGCGGCGAACTGTACGTCGGCGGCTTCCTCCTGGGGCGCGGGTACGTGGGCGCGCCCGGCCTGACCGCGTCCCGGTTCGTGGCCAACCCCTTCGCCAACGACGGGTCCAGGCTCTACCGGACCGGAGACCTCGCGCGCTTCGCCCCCGACGGCTCGCTGGACTTCCTCGGCCGCGCCGACAACCAGGTCAAGATCCGCGGCATGCGCCTGGAGATCGAGGACGTCGAGATCGGCCTCGCGGAACACCCCGGGGTGCGCCACACCTGCGTCGTCGCCAAGAAGAACGCCGCGGGCGGCACCTACCTCGTGGGCTACGTCATCCCCGCCGCCGGCCACGAGAACCTCCGTGCCGACGACGTCAAGGCGTGGGCCGGCGCGCACATGGTGGAGTACATGGTGCCCACCCACGTCGTCGTGACGACCGGGTTCCCGCTCACCGCCAACGGCAAGATCGACCGCCACGCGCTGCCGGAGCCCGTGACCGACGCCGCCGCGTTCACGCCGCCCACCACCGAGAACGAGCGGGCGGTGTGCGCGGCGGTCGCGGCGCTCCTGCGACTGGACGAGGTCGGCGTCGACCAGGACTTCTTCCAGCTCGGCGGGGACAGCATCCTGGCGATCTCCCTGCTCGGCTCGCTGCGCGAGGCGGGCCTCTACGTCACGGCCCGGCAGATCTTCACCCACAGCACCGTGGGAGCGCTGGCCGCCGTGGCGAGCCGCGATGACACCACGGTCGTGGACCACCGCGACGTCCCGACCGGCACCGTCGTGGGATCCCCCGTCGTGCAGTGGCTCGGCGAGACCACGGACGCCATCGACGGCTTCGTGCAGTCGGTCGTGCTGAACACCCCGGCCGACCTCGGCGCGGACGCCCTCGACGCGATCCTCACCGCCGTGACCGGCCGGCACCCCATGCTCCGCGCCCGGCTGGTGCGCGGCGACCGCTGGGGCTTCGACATCCCCGACGCGGCCCCGGCCGCGGCCCTCTGGCAGCAGAGCGACCGGCCCCTAGACGCTTGCGTCACCCTCGCCACCGAGGTACTGGACCCCGACTCCGGCGCCATGCTGAGCGCCGTCTGGCGGCGCGCGGCACGGCAGTTGGTCGTGGTCGTCCACCACGTCGTGATCGACGGTGTGTCCTGGCGGGTGCTCATGGAGGACCTGGCCACGGCCTGGCGGCAGTTCTCCTCGGGCGCACCCGTCGAACTGGCCCCCGAGGGGACGTCGTTCCGGCGCTGGACCCAGCTGCTGGAGCGCGCCGCATTCGACGCCGACAGCGCCCCCTTCCGGCGCCCGCTGCCGGGCCCGGACGCACCGTTGGGCGGCCGCGCCCTGGCCGCGACCGACACCGTGGCGAGGGAACGCGTACGCACCCTGTCGCTCGACGCGGGTGCCACCGCCGCCGTCCTCGGCGAGACACCCGCCAGGTTCCACGCGGGCGTCAACGACGTCCTGCTGAGCGCAGTCGCCGTCGCCCTCGCCCGGTGGCGCCGCGACCTCGGCCAGGCCCAGACCTTCGCGCACATCGAGCTGGAGGGCCACGGCCGCGAGGGACGCTTCGTCGCCCCGTCCGCCGGCTTCGAGCCCGAACTCTCCCGGACCGTCGGCTGGTTCACCACTCTCTTCCCGGTCACCGTGGACCCCGGCACCGCCCCCGACCTCACCGCACCCGCGTACCTGGCCACCGCGCTCAAGGCGGTGAAGGAAGACCTCGCGCGCGTACCCGACAACGGCGTCTCCTACGGCGCCCTCCGCCACCTGGCCGGAGTCTCCTTCGACGCACCGGCACCCCAGGTGCTCTTCAACTACCTCGGCCGCTTCGAAGCCGGGGGCTCCGGCGACTGGCAACTCGCGCGCACCACGGAACAGCTGGGCGAGAAGCGCGACCCGCGCATGCGCCTGCCGCGCTCCCTGGAGTTCAACGCCGTCGCCGAACCCGGCACGGACGGCGCGTACCAGCTCGTCACCACCGTCTCCTGGCCCGACGGCATGTTCACCGACGACGACATCACCACCCTCGGCGGCTACTACCTGGACGCCCTGAACGGCCTGGCCGCGCTCGACCGGGGCGGCCACACACCCAGCGACTTCCGCCCACTGGCACTCACCCAGGCCGACGTCGACACCCTGGACGGACCCGCGCTGCGGGATATCCTCCCGCTGACCCCCTTGCAGGAGGGCCTGTACTTCCACTCCGTCTACGACGACGACGCGACGGGCAGCTACGTCGAGCAGCAACTGCTCACCCTGGACGGCGAGGTCGACACCGACCGGCTCGCCGCGGCGGCCACCCGCCTGCTCACCCTGTACCCGAACCTGACCGCGCGGTTCGTGGCCCTCGACGACGGCCGGGTGGTCTCCGTCCTGGAGAACGGCGTCCAAGCGCCCTTCACCGTGCTCGACCGCCCCGGCATCACCGACGACGAGATCCGCGAGCACGCCGAACGCGACCGCCGCGCCGGGTTCGACCTGGCCACCGGCCCGCTGACGCGGTACACCCTCGTCCGCACGGACGACCGTCGGCACGTCCTGGTGCAGACGGTGCACCACATCATCGCCGACGGCTGGTCGGTGCCGCCCATGCTGCGCACCCTCCTCGCCGAGTACCACGCGCCGGGCACCGTCCACCCGCTCGGCGGCTTCCGCGACCACGTGCGGCGCCTCGCCGCACGCGACGACGAGGAGAGCGACCGGGTCTGGCGCGAGCAGCTCGCCGGACTGCCCGGCCCCTCCCTGGTCGCCGAGGGCCACACCCCCTCCGACCGCTTCGCGGACACCACCGCGGTGCCGGAGATCGACGTCGAGGCCGCCGCCCGCGCGGCCGGCGTGCCGCTCAGCGTCGCCGTGCACGGCGCCTGGGCCCTGACCCTGGGCTCCATCCTGGGCCGCGACGACGTCGTGTTCGGCTCGACGGTCTCCGGGCGCGACGCCGACGTGCCCGGCATCGAGGACATGGTCGGCCTCTTCATCAACACCATCCCCCTGCGCGCCCGGTGGACCGCCACCACGACCGCACGCGACCTGCTCGCCGCCGTCCGGGAGCACCAGAGCGCGGTCCTGCCGCACCAGCACGTCCCCCTCGCCGGGATCACCCGGCGGACCGGCGCCGGCCCCCTCTTCGACACCCTCGTGGTGTTCGACGTCGCGACCGACACCGCGGACCTGCGGCGCCCCGGCGACACGCTGGTCATCACCGGCATCGTGAACGAGGGCGCCCCGCACTACCCCCTGACACTGGTGGTGGAACGCACCCCCGACGGCCGACCGCGCTTCAACCTCATCCACGACGGTGAGCTGCTGCGCGAACCCAGGGCCCGACGCATCCTGCACACCTTCACCCGCACCCTCACCGGCCTGCTCACCCGCCCGGACACCCCGGTCGGCCACCTCGCCACGGAGGAGTCCCGGCGCGTCGAACCGGTCGCCCCGGCCACCCTGGGCGGGCTCTTCGACGCCGCCGCACGCCGCGACCCCGCCGCCACCGCCGTCACCCAGTGCGCCCTCGACGGCACCACGCGCTCCCTGACCTACGGCGAACTGGCGCACGCCAAGGACGAATTCGCCGCAGTCCTGCGCGCGGCCGGTGTGGCACCGGGCGGTCGCGTCGCCGTCGCCGTTCCGCGCTCCGTCGAGCAGGTCGTCGCCCTGGTCGCGGTGGTCGGCGCGGGCGGAGCGTACGTGCCGCTGGACCTGGCCTACCCGGACGAGCGACTGGAGTACGTCCTGGCCGACGCCGCGCCGCAGGTCGTCCTCGTGACCCCGGAGCAGCGCGACCGCTTCACCCGGCTGCTGGACCGCGCGGGCGTCACGGCCCGGGTGCTCGTACAGGGGGAGGAGCTGCCCGCACCGGCCGGCACCGAGCCGGGTCCCGAGGCCGACTGGCGCGACCCCGCCTACGTCATCTACACGTCCGGCTCGACGGGCCGGCCCAAGGGCGTCGTCGTCCCGCACGCCGCCGTGGTGACCCTGCTCGCCCACACGCGGCCCGCGATGGAGTTCGGCCCGCACGACGTGTGGGTCCAGTTCCACTCCTTCTCCTTCGACTTCGCGGTCTGGGAACTGTGGGGCGCGCTGACCCACGGCGCCGAACTGCTGGTGCCCGACTACGCGCTGACCCGTTCCCCGGTCGACTTCCACCGGCTGGTCCGCGAGCGCGAGGTGACCGTGCTCAACCAGACGCCGTCGGCGTTCCACCAGTTCGCCGAGGCCGACCGGCACGCCGGTCACCCGCTCCCCGCACTGCGCCGGATCATCTTCGGCGGCGAACCGCTGGACCTCGGACGCCTGCGCGGCTGGGTCGACCGGCACGGCACCGCCTCGCCCGAGCTGGTCAACATGTACGGCATCACCGAGACCACGGTCCACGTCACCCACCGGGTCCTGACCGACGCGGACTTCGGCCCCGGCGACGACGCCAGCCCCATCGGCGGCCCGATCCCCGGCCTGGTCACCCACCTGCTCGACGACCGGCTCCGGCCGGTACCGCCGGGGCGGGTGGGCGCGATCTACGTCGCCGGCGACCAGGTGTCCCTGGGCTACCTGGGCCGCCCGGGGCTCACCGCCGGGCGTTTCGTGGCCGACCCGTTCGCCGGTGACGGCTCCCGCATGTACCACACGGGCGACCTCGCCCGCCGCACGCTCGACGGCGAGCTGGAGTTCGCGGGCCGCGCCGACGACCAGGTGCAGCTCAAGGGGTTCCGCATCGAGCCCGGCGAGGTGGAGTCCGCGCTCCGGGACCTCGACGGGGTGGTGGACGCGGCCGTCACGGTGGCGGACACCGGCGACCACCTGGTGGCCCATGTCGTGGGCCGGGTGCCCGACGACCTCACCGCCCTCCTGGCGGCGAAGCTGCCCGCGCACATGGTGCCGGGCCGGGTGCTGCCCGTGGACGCGCTCCCGCTGACGGTCAACGGCAAACTGGACCGCGGGGCCCTGACCGCGCGCGCCGCGGAGACGTACCGGGACACGGTGCCGTCGGCGGGCACGACCAGCGCCCTCCGGCCCCGGGACCCGGCAGCGGGGGACCCGCAGAGTGCCGACGCCCTCGGCCCCCTCGTAGGCATCTTCACCGAGACGCTGCCCGGCGCGACGGTGGACGCCGACACCGACTTCTTCACCGCCGGCGGCGACAGCATCGTCGCCATCACCGTGATCAACCGCGCCAGGGCACTCGGCCTGCCGCTCACCCCGCGCGACGTGTTCCTGCTGAGGACACCGCGCGCCCTGGCCGACCGCCTCGGCACCACCGGCGCCCCACACACCGAGACCCCCGCACCCACCCGCCGCGAGGACGGCCCGCTGCCCCTCACGCCGATCATCCTGCGCCAACGCCAACTGGGGGGCCCGCTCGCCGGGTTCGCCCAGGCCAGGACCCTCATCGCCCCCGAGGAAGCCGGCCTCGCCGACGTGCGACGCGCCGCCCAGGCCGTCGTGAGCGCGCACCCGGCGCTCCGGCTGCGCCTGCGCGTCCAGCACGGCGTGTGGTCCCTGACCACGGAGCCCGACCGCGAGGTGACGGTCGTCCGCACGGACGGGACCGACGCGACGGCCGCCGCCGACCTGGCCGCCGGCCGACTCGACCCCGAGTCGGGCGAGGTCGTCGCGTTCACCTGGCTGGAGACGAGCCGCACCCTGGTCGTCGTCGTGCACCACCTTGCCGTCGACGCGGTGTCCTGGCTGATCCTGCTGGACGACCTGGCCGACGCCCTGCGCGGGACGCCCGTGGCACCGCCGACCACCTCCTACGCCGAGTACGCCGAAGCACTGACGTACCGGACCGCCACCGCCGTCGACGACCTGGACCACTGGCTCACCACACTCGCCGCCCCCATGCCCCTGCCCCCGGCCACCGGGCTGCGCGAGACCACGGCCGTCCTCGCGCCCGAGGTGAGCGAACGCCTGACGCGTACCGCGCCCGCCGCACTCGGCCTCGGTCTCACCGAGCTGCTGTGCGGCGCGCTGCGCACAGCACTCACCCGAGTCCAGGCGTCACCCACCGACCTGGCGATCGACCTGGAGCGGCACGGCCGCGTCCCGGCCCTCGCCCACCACGACTACACCCGCACCGTCGGCTGGTTCACCGCCATCGCGCCGGTACGGCTCACCCCGCACACCGACCCCGTCGCCGCCGCACACGAGCTCACCGAACGGCAGCCCGACGAGGACGCGCACGCCGCCTACGGCCGGCTCAGGTACCTCAACCCGCAGACGGCCCCGCTCTTCGACACCCACCCGCAGGTGCTGTTCAACTACCTGGGCCGTGGGGGCGAATCCCAGGCGCCGCGCCTGACCGGCGAGGACGGTCGCAGCCCGTACGCCGTCGAGGTGAACGCGTGGACCGACGCGGCCACCGGCGCCCTGCACGCGGAGTTCACCCTCGCCGAGGGCGTCCCCGACACGCTCACCGGGCACTGGCTGACGGCACTCGAACAGATCGCGGACGCCGCCGGGACCGCCGAGCGCACCGCGCCGGTCACCCCCCTCCAGCGTGGCCTGTTCTTCCAGGCCCAGATGGCCGGCTCGACCGGGCACTACGTCGCCCAGAGCTACTTCACCTTCGAACGGCGCCTGGACACCGACGCGTTGGCCGAGGCGATGGCCTTCGTGATCGCCCGGCACCCGGTCGTGGGCGCGGGCTTCGCCACGGACGACGACGGCGACCCCGTCCAGGTCCTCGCCGCCGGACGGCGGGTCGGCGTCCGCACCGTGGACGCGGCCACGGAGGCGGAGGTCGAGGCCCTGCGGCTGGCCGACCGGGACACGGGATTCGACCCGGGTGAACCACCGCTGATCCGGCTGACCGTGGTGCGCCTGCCCGACGACCGTGACGGTCTGCTGCTCAGCTACCACCTGCTGCTGTGGGACGGCTGGTCGCGCGAGATCGTGCTGCGGGACCTCTTCGACGCCTACCAGGCCGTCCTCGCGGGCACGCCCCCCGTCGCGGTCCCGGCCACGCCGGGCTTCGAGGACCACGTGCGGGCGCTCGCCGCCAAGGACCCCGCCGTCTCCGAGCGCTTCTGGGCGGAGCACCTGGCCGGGCTCCCCGGCCCGACCCTGCTGGCCGGACCGGCCCCGGCCCTCTCGGACGACCTGCCGCGCGCACTCGTCCACACCCTGGGTGCCGAAGAGTCGGAACTGCTGCGGGAGGCGGCCAGGACGCACGGGGTCACGCTGAACTCCGTCCTCACCGGCGCGTTCGGCCAGCTCCTGGCCGCCCGGACCGGCCGCACCGACGCCGTGTTCGGCGTGACCGTCTCCGGCCGCGACGGCGAGGGGCTCGCCGACATCGTGGGCGTGCTGCTCAACACCGTGCCCACCTGGACCCGGGCCCGGCCGCACGACACGGTCCGCGACTACCTCACGGCGGTCCAGACGGCCAGGGTCGAGGCCATGGAGCACGAACACCTGGGGTTGGGCGAGATCCAGCGGGCCGGCGGCCACGACACCCTCTTCGACAACCTGTTCGTGCTCCAGAACTTCCTCGACATGGACGCCTTCGCCGAGATGAACGCCCGGCACGGCATCACCTCCGTGCGCGCCGACGACTCCACCCACTACCCGTTCACCTGGGTCGTCACCCCCGGCGACCGGCTCACCGTCAAGCTGGAGTACCGCGACCACGACACCGCGAACGCCCGGCACCTGCTCGACGACTACCTGCGCGTCCTGGACGACCTGGCCCGGTCCACCGGCCCGGTGGGCGCGCTGCGCGGCCTGGGCTCCGAGCCCCGCCCCGTCGAACGCACCGACGTCGGCACCGACACCGTCGTCGACCGGTTCGACCGGGCGGCGGACCACGACCCGCGTCGGGTGGCGGTCGTCGCCGACGGCTCCACCATGACCTTCGCGGAACTCCGCGACCGCAGCCGCGCGGTGGCGGGCGTCCTCGCCGGGCGCGGCATCGGACCCGAGACGAACGTGGCCATCGCGGTCCCGCGCTCGCTCGACTCCATCGTGGCCCTGTTCGCCGTACTGCGCGTCGGCGCCGCCTACGTGCCGCTGGAGCTGGACCATCCCGACGAGCGGATCGCCGCGATCGTGGCGGACGCCCGCCCGGACGTCACCCTCACCGTGAGCGCGGTCTCGCCCCGGCTGACCGGTGACCTGATCGAGCTGGACCGCCCGCTGCCCGAGGCCGAGCCGTACCGCACCTTCGCGCCGGACGATCCGCACCGGCTGCGGCACCCCGCGTACACGATCTACACCTCCGGATCGACCGGGAGGCCCAAGGGGGTGGTGACCGAGTACGCGGGGCTGACCAACATGCTGGTCAACCACCAGCGTCGGATCTTCGAACCGGTACTGGCGGAGCACGGCCACCGGACCTTCCGGATCGCCCACACCGTGTCGTTCGCCTTCGACATGTCGTGGGAGGAACTGCTGTGGCTGGCCGACGGCCACGAGGTGCACATCTGCGACGAGGAACTGCGCCGTGACGCGCCCCGCCTGGTCGAGTACTGCCTCCGGCACGGCATCGACGTCATCAACGTGACCCCGACCTACGCGCAGCAGCTGGTCGCCGAGGGACTGCTCGACGACCCGGCCCGCCGGCCCGCGCTGGTGCTGCTGGGCGGCGAGGCCGTCACCCCGGCCCTGTGGCAGCGGCTCGCCGAGACCGAGGGGACCGTGGGCTACAACCTGTACGGACCCACCGAGTACACCATCAACACCCTCGGCGTCGGCACCTTCGAATGCCAGGACCCGGTCGTCGGGGTCGCCATCGACAACACGGACGTGTACGTCCTGGACCCGTGGCTGCGACCGCTGCCCGACGGCGTCCCCGGGGAGCTGTACGTGTCCGGCATCGGCATCGCGCGCGGCTATCTCGGGCAGCCCGCACAGACCGCGCACCGCTTCGTCGCCTGCCCCTTCGGCATCCCCGGCGCACGCATGTACCGCACCGGCGACCTCGTGCTGCGCCGCCCCGACGGCAACCTGATGTACCTCGGCCGCACCGACCAGCAGGTCAAGATCCGCGGCCACCGGGTCGAACTCGGCGAGGTCGAGGCCGTGTTCGCCGCGCACCCGGCGGTGCGGTTCGTCGCCGCCGTCGCCCAGCCCGACCCGCAGGTCGACGGCGCCCACCGGCTGGCCGCCTACCTCGTGCTGGACGGCGCCGACCTGGCGGCGGTCTCGGCCGAGGTCGGTGCCGGGCTGCCGGACTTCCTGCGCCCCACGCACTACGCGCGGGTCGACGCCATCCCGCTGACCGTGAACGGGAAGGCCGACACCAAGGCGCTGCCCGAGGCCAAGCCGCTGGGCGCGCTGACCACGGCGGGGGAGCGCGGCCCGGAGACGGAGACCGAGACCACCGTGTGCGAGTTCTTCGCCGAGGCACTGGACCTGGACGACGACGAGGTGAGCGCGGTCAGCGACTTCGTGGCCCTCGGCGGGCACTCCATGCTTGCCGTACGGCTGACCGGACTGCTCCGCCGGGAGTACGGTCCAGTGATCACGATCCGCGATCTGTTCACCCTGCGAACCCCGGAAGCGATTGCCCGCCATCTCGATGAAGAATCCTGACAAGCAGCGGACCCGCCAGGGGTCCAAGATCCTGCGCACCGCCCTGCGGCGCAACCTCGGCGCCATGGCCTGGGGCACCCTCCTCATGGGCCTCTACCAGGCCGCCGAGACCGCCTTTCCCATCGCGCTCGGACTGATCGTCGAACACACCATGCGGGACCGGAGTCCCGGCTCGCTCGGTGTCTCCATCGGCGCGCTGGCCGTGATCATCACGACTGTGTCGCTGTCGTGGCGGTTCGGGATGCGGGTGCTCCAGAAGGCCAACACGACCGAGGCGCACCGCTGGCGGGTGCGGGTCGCGGGTCGCGGACTCCAGCCCGTGGCCCAGGACATCGACCTCAAGTCCGGCGAGGTGCTGACCATCGCCACCGAGGACGCCGACCAGACCGCCGACATCATCGAGGTGGTGCCGCTGCTGATCAGCTCGCTGGTCGCGGTGCTGATCGCGGCGGTCGCGCTGGGCCTCGCCGACATCCGGCTCGGCCTGCTGGTGATCGTGGGGACCGCCGCGATCCTGTCGGTCCTGAGCGTCATGTCCAGGCGGATCGGCTCCAGCACCCGTGAACAGCAGGCCCGGGTGGCCCGGGCGGGCGCCAAGGTCGCCGACCTGATCATCGGGCTCCGTCCGCTGCACGGCTTCGGCGGCAACCACGCGGCCTTCCGTTCGTACCGGAGGGTCAGCACGGAGGCGAAGCACCAGTCCATCACCGTCGCCCGGGTCAACGGCGTCTACGCGGGCACGGCGCTGGGCCTCAACGCGGTGCTCGCCGCCGCGGTGACCCTGACGGCGGGCTGGCTGGCCTTCGCCGGACGGATCAACATCGGCGAACTCGTGATGGCCGTGGGGCTCGCGCAGTTCATCATGGAGCCGCTGAGGCTGTTCTCGGAGATGCCGAAGTACGTGATGATCGCCCGGGCCTCTGCCGAGCGGATGGCGCTGGTGCTGACCGCGCCGCCGGTGACGACACCGGGCACCGGCCGCCCGGCCGCGGGCGCGGACCTGGAGGTCGACTGCGTACGGCACGGGACGCTGCGCAAGGTGCGGTTCCGGGTGGGCCCCGGCGAGTTCGTCGCGATCGCCGCCTACCAGCCGCGCGCCGCCGCCGACCTGGCCTCGGTCCTGGCGCTGCACGTCCCGCCCGACGGGTACGACGGGAGCGTGCGGCTCGGCGGACGCGACCTGGCCGACCTCCCGGTCGAGGCGGTCCGCGAGCATCTGCTGGTCAACCCGTACGACGCGGAGATCTTCGCGGGCACCCTCCGCACCAACATCGACCCGTCGGGCACCGGGCGGACCATCCCCGAAGCGGTCGAGGCGTCGATGCTGACCGACGTCGTCGCCCTGCACCGCGAAGGGCTCGACTACGCCGTCCGCGACCGCGGCGCCAACCTCTCCGGAGGACAGCGTCAGCGGCTCTCCCTGGCCCGCGCCCTCGCCGCCGACACCGACGTCCTCGTCCTGCGCGACCCGACGACGGCCGTCGACGCGGTCACCGAACAGCTCATCGCCCGCAACGTGGCCAAGCTGCGCCGGGGCCGCACCACCCTGGTGATCACCAGCAGCCCCGCCCTCCTGGACGCCGCCGACCGCGTCCTCGTCCTCGACGAGGGCGTCATCACGGCCGAGGACACGCACCGCAACCTCCTCGCCACCGACGAGGAGTACCGCCTGGCGGTGACCCGCTGACCCACTGGCCAGGTGCCTCGGCGGTCTCGCACATGTGTCTCCCGATACACCCGTTCAGGATGTTTGCCGTGGCGCGGACGGGAAAGGGGTCCTGTGATCACCGGAGCCGACAATCCGGTGCACAGCGTGTCAAAAGTGAGTAGCAAGGAGGTTTCGATGTCCTCGAAGCGACGTCGCAAGAAGAAGGCCCGCCGCAAGAACGGCGCCAACCACGGTAGCCGTCCGCAGAGCTGAGGACGTCCCGTCGTATCGGGTGGGTGGCGAACGCCACCCACCCGACGCGTGTCCGGGGGCCTACTGCTCCAGCCAGCGCTGAGCCTCGTACAGGTTCCGCGGGCGTACGGCGTCGGGCGTGCCGTACAACTCCAGACGCGCGTGCAGGTCCCCGGCGAAGTCGGGGACGTCGATCTGGTCGAACTCGCGCACCTCGTTGATCCCGACGGTGGCGGACCAGGGAGCCAGACCGTCGATCCTCATCAGACCGGCCCGGCCGTTCGTCACCCTGATGTTCCAGTGGGCGAAACGGGCCCCGAAGAGTGGGCCCGCGCTCGCGTCGCCGCCGTGCCGGCCGTTGTTGTCCACGGTGATGTCGGTGCGCACGTTCGCGAAGGGCATGCCGCGGTGACTGTCGAAGGTGCCCATCTCCATCACACCGCGTGACCAGACGTTGTGCGAGGAGAGCCCCTCCACGTTGATGCCGTGCAACTGGGTGGCGGCGGGGGCGGGCGTGGTGCGTTCCTCGACGGTGAAGTCCTCGATCAGGTTGTCGTGGGACCCCTCGCGGCAGAAGTACGGGTGGTGGGAACCGCGCCCGGCCACCTTAGTGCGGCTCAGGGTGCAGGCCGAGGCGGCGACCAGTCCGAACCCGTTGTCGACGTGGCGCACGGTCACGTCGTCCACCCGGCAGTCGTAGGCGCACTGGAGCACGACGCCGTTGTACCCGGGGTCCAGCAGGTGCGGCTGCTGGGGAACGTCAGGGGCCTCCAGGGTCAGCCCTTCGACCCCCGCGCCGGTCAACTCCCCTACGTGGGTCGTCAGCCGGGGATCCCACTCGGGGCGGAGGTCGAGCGGCAGCGGGCGCTCCAGGGTGACCCGCCGGCCGCGTACGTCCGTCAGGCGGACCGGCCACTCGTAGGGCACGTACGACGTCAGCTTCGTCTTGTCGCCCCAGGAGTAGGACTCGGCGCCCGGGCCGCCGCCCGCCATGTGCGCGAGCAGGGTGTGGTCCGCGTCGTCGGCGAGGCGCAGCAGGACGAGGTCGCCGGGACGGAGCCGTGAGGGGTCGCTCACCCGGACCGTCCAGGACCCCCGTCGGGCGGGGGTGACGGTGGTCAGCGTGCGCCACTCGTCGCGCCGGTTGCCGGTCCAGCCCTCGAACGGCCACTCCTTCGCCCTGATGGCGTCGGCGAGGGAGTTCCAGCGGGCCTCGGGGGCCAGCCAGATCAGGCCGCCCGCCCAGGACCAGGAGGACTTGTCGCCGCCGTACCGGGACCCGTAGGCGCCGACGAGTTCGGTGAGGTGCTTGGTGGCGCGCAGCGTCGTCCGGTCGCTTCCGGCACCGCGCAGCACGACGTTCGAGTGGCCGACGCGGATCAGGCCGTCGATGCGGAGGGTGCCGGGCGGCAGGGTGACGGTGCCGCCGCCGGCCCGCCCGGCGACGGCGAGGGCGCGATTGATCGCGGGGGCGCAGTCGGTCCTGCCGTCCGCCACCGCACCGAAGTCGCGGACGTCGGCCACCACGGGGCGCCGGGGGAGCCGTGCGGCCCCGCCGAGACAGCCGGCCCGGCCGACGAAAGGGATCTGGGGGTGCGTGAAGGGAGACCGGGCGAACTCACGCCACAGGGGCGGCACCACCCCGGGCGGCGCCCCAGCCGCGGCGAGGGCCGCCGGTGCCCCGGCCACGGCACCGGTGGCCATGACCACGGCACCGCCGAGCAGACCCCGTCTGGTGACCGGACCGGCGCAACCGTCCGCGCTGCCGCGGCTCTTGTCGTGAGACATACCCGCCCCTTCTCCGTTGCTCCGTCAGACATGTATGTGAATCACGTGCGCGGTGGAGTTCCGGGGAGCATGGCACGTCGATGTCGAGTCGGAAAGACCGCCCGCAGGATCCCTGAGTGATCACTTCCGTTCACGTACAGGAACGACACCCAAGGGTGTACACCCATGGTGCCGTGTGCCACGCTCGGACAACTCCCAGGTCCTGTCGCCCAGTTGGAGGACGACCACCCATGAGTGTTTCCCGTCGAGCCGTGCTGGCCTCGGCAACCGGCGTCGTGGGCGTTCACGCCCTGTCACAGCAGACCGCGGCCGCCGTCGACACCGGGGCGCCCGCGCCGGCCACCGACCGCGTCCTGCGGGACGCGGCGGACTACGCCGTCGCGAAGCTCCGCGTCGTCGCGCCGGGGGTGAGCGACTTCCCGGTGGGGACGAAGTTCGAGAAGTGGGTCTACTCCAAGAACGGCGACTGGGTGGGCGGGTTCTGGCCCGGGACGCTCTGGATGGCGTATCTCCACAGCGGCGACGAGGACTTCCGCACCCTGGCCCTCGACTCGGCGCGGGGACTCGCACCGCGCCGGTACGACACCTCCACCCACGATCTGGGCTTCCTGTTCTACCCGTCGTGGGTCACGGCCTGGCGCCTGACGGGCGACGCCGCCTGGAAGGACGGTGCGGTCAGGGCGGCCGACTCCCTCATCCAGCGGTACAACCCGCGTGGCCGCTTCATCCGCGCGTGGGGCGCGCTCTCCGACCCCGGCAACGCGGGCCGGGTCATCATCGACACCATGATGAACCTCGACCTGCTGGCCTTCGCGAGCCGGGAGACGGGGGACGGGAAGTACCTGGACATCGCCACCGAGCACGCCAGGACCACGCAGCGGGTCTTCCCCCGCCCCGACGGATCCACCCCGCACGTCTACGACTTCGACCCGGACAGCGGCGCGCCCGTCGGCCCCGGCACCGTGCAGGGGTACAGCCCCACGTCGTGCTGGGCGCGCGGCCAGGCCTGGGGCATCTACGGCTTCACCACGATGTACCGCAGGACCGGCGACCGCGCCTTCCTGACCACCGCCCGCGGCCTGGCCGACTTCGCGACGGGCGCCCTGACCGAGGACCACGTCCCCGTGTGGGACTACCGGGCGCCGCAGCAGCCGTACGACGTCAAGGACGCCTCGGCCGGTGCGGTCATGGCCTGCGGTCTGCTCGACCTCGCCGCGGCCACCGGCAGGCGGGAGTACCGCGAGACGGCCCTGCGGCTGCTCACCGCGCTGGCCCGGACCTGTCTCACGCGGCGGTCGACGCGGGCGGAGGCGGTGGTCGCCCGCTGCACGCGCAACCGGCCGGCCGAGGACGGCGTCGAGATATCCCTCCCCTACGCCGACTACTACCTGCTGGAGGGCATCATGCGCGTCCTCCGCCCGCGCGACGCCGACCGCGCGCTCGACCTCTCGACCGTCGGCCGGTCCTAGGCGAGCGCCCAGGCCACGTCCCGGAGCAGGGCGTGCCGCCAGCCCGCGCGGTCGTGGTCCGAGGCCGAGCGGGAGACGAGCACCGTCGCACCGGCCTGTTCGGTCAAGGTCTCCACCAGGGCGCAGTGGGGGAGCATCCGCGTCTCGTGTTCCCCCACGTCGAACGCGATCCGGAGACCGGACAGGTTCGGACCGCTGCGCAGGCGCGCCGCGACGGTGCCGCCGACCGGGCCGCCCAGCGGGTCCGGCAGGTGCGCGGCGTCCGGCGTCCACCAGAACGACGGCGACTGGCAGGCCACCCGGGACACCAGGTCCGGGAACTCCAGCGCGGCGTACAGCGCGCTCAGTCCGCCGAGGCTCTGGCCCGCGACCACCAGCCGGTCCGGGTCGGCGTGCACGGCGCTCTCCGCCACCAGGGGCAGCAGTTCGTCCCGGACCGCCTCCCACAGCGCGGGCCGGCACCCGAACTCGGCCTGCCGGTCCTTGGCCGGCAGGAACACCAGCGTGACCGGCGGCATCTCGCCGCTCGTGACCGCCGAGTCGAACGCGGCCGCCGCCGGATGCAGATACAGCCAGTCGTCCCCGTCGAGCAGCAGGACCACCGGCCCGCCCCCGCCCACCTCATGGACCCGAACGGTGCGCCGCCCACCGAGGCGTTCGCTGGTCCAGCGCAGCCGGGTGCGGGGGAGGGGCAGGACGTCGTCGGCGCCGACCACGGGCCAGTGCGGCTGGGGCGGGGCGTCCGGCGTCGCGGCGATGGACCGCTCGCCGCCCGCGCCCACCGGATTGCACGGGTCCGCGTACGCCTCGTCGCCCACGAGGAACTGGTACGTCACGCGCAGCCGCGCCGGCATGCGGACCTCGGCGTACCAGCAGTCCGTGACCCCCCACCTGCGCAACGGCACCGGGTCCGACCAGCTCTCGAAGCCGATGCTCGCCGCCTCCCCGCCGCGCCGCAGGAACAGGGTCGTCCAGCCGTCGCCGTCGGCCATCGACGGGGGAGTCCGCGCTCCGGCCCAGAAGGCGTCGGTGCCGGGCGCGCCGGAGAGCCCGTACGCGGCGAAGGTCTCTTCCCCCACCAGCCTCATGAACGTCTCCTTGTGGAGCGGAAAATGGGACGGCTAAGCTCGCCATCCATTAGGCGAGCCTAACCTAACGCCTCAGGAGGTTCCGACCCCCGATGCTCTGCACCAGACTGACGAACGCGCGCTTCCTCACCATGGACCCGGACCACCCCGTCGCCCACGATCTGGGCATCTGGCGGGGCCGGATCGTCGGCCTGGGCGAGGCCGTGACCTCCCTGCCCGCCCGCGAAGTCGTCGACCTCCAGGGCGCCACCGTACTGCCGGGTTTCATCGACGCCCATGTGCACCTCGCCTGGACCGGGTTCAAGCAGAGCACCCCGAGCATCGCCGGGCTCACGCGGATCGAGGACGCCCTCGCGGTGGTCGAGGAGGCCGTCACCCGCAAGGGCGCTCCCGGCTCCTGGGTGAGCATCGCCGGCTACGACCAGCGGGCCCTCGGCCGTCACCTGACCGCCGCCGAACTGGACCGGGTCAGCCACGGACACAAGCTCTACGTGATGCACGACTCCGGGCACGGCTGCGCCGTCAACTCCGCCGTTCTCGACCTGCTCCCCGCCGGCACCCCGCACGACAACGGCTTCCTCGCCGAGGGCGCGATGGGCGCCGCCCGCGCCCTGCGCCTGCCGCACGCCCAGGACGAGCTGGCCGAGGCGATCGGACGCGCCGCCCGCACCTGCCTCACCGAGGGCGTCACCGCCTGCGCCGAAGCGGGCATCGGCGGCACCCTCCTGGGCCACAGCCCGGTCGAGCTGGGCGCCTATCAACTCGCCCGGGACCGGGGCCTGCTGCCGCTGCGGGTGCAGCTCATGGTGTCGGCGGACCGGCTGCACCCCGTCGACGCCCACGAGACCGACGGCATTCCCCGGGCCCTCGACCTCGGACTGCGCACCGGCTTCGGCGACTGCCGGCTCTCCGTGGGCGCGCTGAAGGTGTTCACCGACGGCGGCATGATGGCCAGGACCGCCGCGCTCAGCAGTCCGTACGAAGGGCTCGACCACGCGGGCCAGTTGCAGGACGATCCCGACGTGCTCGCCGACACGATCGTCGACGGACACCTCGCCGGCTGGCAGCTCGCCGTCCACGCGATCGGCGACCGCGCGGCCGACGTCGCCCTGGACGCGCTGGAACGGGCGCAGACCCTCCGCCCGCGGCCGGGCGCCCGGCACCGCGTCGAGCACGCCGGACTGATCCGCCCCGACCAGCTCCCGTGCTTCGCCCGGCTCGGCGTCACCGCGGTCGTCCAGCCCAACTTCCTGCGCTACTTCGGCGACGACTACGCCGCGATCATGGGTGCGGAACGCGCCCCGTGGCTCTACCGGGGCAGGGCGTTCCTGGACCACGGCATCCCGCTGGTGGGCAGCTCCGACCGCCCCGTCACCGACGGATCCCCGCTGCGCGCCGTCCAGTTCATGGTCGAACGCGCCTCCCTGTCGGGCCGGCGGATCGGCCCCGCTGAGGGCATCACCGTCGACGAGGCCCTGCACGCCTACACGGTCGCCGGCGCCCACGCCTGCCACTGGGAGGACGACCTGGGCAGCCTCACCCCGGGCAAGCGCGCCGACCTGGCCGTGCTCGGCGACGACCCGAGGCGCGTCGACACCTCGCGCATCGGCGACATCGAGGTGGTGGCCACCTACATCGACGGCCGTCCGACCGCGGCCGGGGTCACGCCGTCCCCGTGAACTCCCAGGTGCCGTGCCCGACGCGATGGATGTCGAAGCCGGGCACGGACCGCAGGAACTCCGCCCCGCCGGGCGCCGACGCGCGCACCCCCTCGGCCACCGGGACGTGCACCTCCGCCTCCGACCCCACGGGCACCCGCACCGTCAGCCGGAGCCTGCCCTCGACCGCCGACCAGGCCACGGCCGCCTCCCCGCGCACGGTACGGATCGAGGTACGCGCCCAGTCCACGCCCGTACGGGCGTCGGGCCGCACGCTGAACGTGCGGTACCCCGCGTCGCCCGGCCGCAGCCCGGCCACGTTCTCGTACAGCCACTGGGCGACGGTGCCCTGGAAGTAGTGGTCGCGGGAGCGGGAGTCCAGCGGCCACATCTCCCACATGGTGTCGGCGCCGTGGTCGTGCCAGTACCCCCAGCTCGGGTAGGTGCGCCGGGTGGCCACGGTGTGCGCGACGTCCGCACGGCCGTGGGCGCACAGCACCCGCAGCAGCACGCTGGTACCCAGGGCCCCGGTGTTGAGGTGGCCCCCGCGCTCCTCGATGTCGGCCACCAGGCTCTCCAGGACCGTGGCCCGGGCGCCCGGCGGGACCATCCCGAAGGCCAGCGGGATCGCGTTGGAGGTCTGCCGGTACCCCGGGTCCTTGTCCGTGCGGTAGTGCCCCTCCGGCCCGAGGAACGCCTCGTTGAACGCGTCCCTAAGCGCCGCGGCGGCGGCCCGGTACCGGGCGGGGACATCGTTGTCTCCCGGGAGACCGGACAGCTCCTCGCCCAGCTCGGCGGTGTGCAGCAGCGCCCGGTACAGGTAGGCCGTGGCGGTGAGCCGGGTGTCCTCGGGCGGGTTGCCGCCGTACCCGGGTGCCAGGTAGTCGCCGAGCGCGGTGACGGCCAGGCCGTCCCGCAGCCGGGCCAGTTCCCAGTCCAGGTAGCGGGTCAGGGCCGTCCAGTGGTCCCGGGCCGCCCGATCGTCCCCGTACACCCGGTACAACTCCCGCACCACGAAGGGGTACACGGTCGTCCACTCCGGGGAGGGCCCGAGGTCCCCGTAGCCCCAGCCCCCGCTCGGCACGATCACCGGCAGCTGTCCCTCGCCGGTCTGGCTGTCCGCGAGATCGCCCAGCCACTTCGACAGGAAGCGCTGCATCCCGAAGGCGTACGTCATGACGGGCGTGCCGAGCTGGGCGTCCCCGGTCCAGCCGTTCTTCTCGAACATCGGGGTGTCGGTGGGTATGCCGTGCAGGTTGTTCAGCACGGTGCGCCGCATGGCCCGGTCCAGCCACTCGTAGAACGGCTCGGAACACGAGAAGGAGCCGACCTCGTCGACGCGGGAGTGCACCAGGCGCCCCAGCACGTCCCCCGGGTCCGGCCGGGCGGGCAGGCCGTGCACCTCGACATAGCGGAAGCCCTTGTAGGAGAAGCCGGGCTCCCACACCTCCACGTCCCGGCCCGCGCTCACGTACTCGTCGGTCTGGAAGCGTCCGGGAACGTGCCCGGTCTCGGCGTGCACGCTGCCGTCGTCCTTGAGCTTCTCGCCATGGACCAGCCGGATCACCGCGCCCTCGGCGGCGCCGCGCACCGTCAGCCGGGTCCAGCCGGCCATCGTGCGCCCCATGTCGACCAGGTACACCCCGGGGCGCGGTTCGCTGATGGCGTCCGGGCGCACGGTGTCGATGATCTCGATCGGATCGTGCGGCTGCGCGCGCAGGGTGCCGCCCGGAGCCTCCCGCACACCGGCGCGCCGCCACCCCGAGTCGTCGAACCCGGGCCGGGTCCAGCCGGCCGGCGCCCGCCGGGCGTCGTACGTCTCCCCGGCGTAGAGGGAGTTGGACAGGGTCGGCCCCTCGCTGATGCGCCACTCGCCGTCGGAGGCGACGGTGGTGCGGGTCCCGTCCGGATGGTCGATCTCCAACTGCGCGAGCAGCCGGGGCTCACCGTGCCAGGGAGCGCGGTGCCAGTTCCAGACGTTCGGGGTCGTCATGCCGTAGAAGCCGCGCCCCAGCGCGACGCCGATCACGTTCTCGCCGCGCCGGAGCAGCTCCGTCACGTCGTGGACGGCGTAGAGCACGGTCTCCTCGTAGTCGGTGAACCCGGGGTCGAGGACCTGGTCGCCGACGCGGCGGCCGTTGATCTCCGCCTCGTAGTAGGCGAGTCCGCTGATGTGCAGGCGGGCGCGGGCCACCCGCCCGCGCACGGCGAAGGAGCGGCGCAGCAGCGGGGCGGGCTGCTCGGGCGTACTGACGGTGACGCCGCTTCCCCAGGGCCCCTGGCCGTAGGAGGCGAGAACGGCGGCCCGCTCCCAGCCGGCGTCGTCGAACTCGGGCCGCTCCCAGCCCTCTTGGGCCTCCTCGGTGGTCCGCCAGCCGTCTCCGGAGCCGAGTTCGTGCGTACGCCCGTCCTCGGTCTCCACGACCAGCCGGACGAGGAGCCCGCCCGGGTTCACGCTGGCCCCCGGCCGGTTGGTGGCCAGCGCGGCGACGACGATCCCGTTCCCGGCGGAGCGTGTCAGCTCCGTGACGTCCGCCGTACGGCCGGTGCGCCAGCCGTCGGTCTGCACGGAGGCGTGCAGCACCTCGCGGCCCTGCAGGTAGAGGGTGAAGTCGTCGTCGGCCGTGGCGGTGACCACGGCCCGCTTCACCACCGACCCTTCCGGCAGGTCGAGCGTGGCACGGAACCGGCGGGCACCCTCCGGGGCGTCCGAGGAGGTCGCGCCCGGAGACCAGATCCACGAGGCGCCTTCGAGCGAGGGCGGCGCGGGCGGCTCCTGTGCGCCGATCCAGCGCGCCCGCCGCCCGTCCTCGGGCAGCGACGTCTCCCACCAGCGGCTCTCGCTCCATCGCGAGCGGCGCCCCGCGGCGTCCCAGACACGGACCTGCCAGTGGTAGCGGGTACGGGGGAGCATCGCGGGCCCGCCGTAGGGGACGCCGACGCCGCGGTCGGAGGCGACCTTGCCCGAGTCCCAGACCGTGCGCGCTCGCGGGTCGCGTCCACCGGAGTCCCGGGTGACCCGGATGTGGTACGCGCTCTGCCGGGCGCCCCGGCCGGGGGCGGCCAGTTCCCAGGACAGGCGGGGGCGTTCGACGTCGGTGCCGAGCAGGTTCTCGGCGTACTCGACGGTGGTGCGGACGACGCGCAGTCCGGGGTCGTCGTCCTGCCGCCCCTGGTCCGTCCCGTCTCCGGCCGCCGCCGCGAGGCCGCCGGTGGAGAGCGCGGTGACTCCGGCTCCCGCGGTCGCCGCGGTGCCGCGCAGGAAGACTCTGCGGTTCCAGCCCTGGGTCATGACGATCCACCTTCGGCTCAAGGGGAGTTGGGTGCTTGAATCGTTTCAATCCCTGTCTTCACGATCCTATGCACGCCCAGTGGGCCGCTTCAAGGGATGTGACAGTCATCGTCCCGTGGGACTCCACGGGCCTCCGTGGGCCGCCGAGGGCGCCGAAATCCGGTCGCGCCCCGGGTGGCGACTCGTTAGCCTCCGCCTGGACGCCGTGAGGGTGCGGGGTACCACGAGGGGAGCCGGACATGGAGACCGAGGGTGCGCGCACCGACCGGTTGGGGTTGCTGCTCGACCAGTTCGACCAGGCCAGGGAGATGGCCCAGGTGCGGCTGGCGGGGCTCGGCGACGAGGAGTACCTGTGGGAGCCGGTGCGCGGCTGCTGGTCGATCCGGCGCAGGTCCGAGGCGGCGACGCCCCGGGCGTACGGGGCGGGCGAGTGGGTGCTGGACAAGGGTGCCCCGGACATCCCGGCCAACGAGTACGCCGAGGTGGCGCGGCAGGCCGCCGGCGGCATGTCGGTGGCCAAGATCGCCGTGGACTGGAGCGTGAGCGTCGAGCGCGTCGAGCAGGTGCTCGCCCACACCGGTGAACCGCCCCCGGACGAGGCGCCGTTCACCACCCTCGCCTGGCGGCTCGGACACCTGCACTCCTGCTTCGCGGGCCAGTGGGAGTGGACCTTCGGCGAACGCCGGCAGGACCCGAGGCAACTGGTCGACTTCTCACCGTCCGCCGACGTGGCGCTCGCCCGCTTCTGGTCGCTGATCGACCGCTGGCGCGCCGACGTCGCCACCGTCACCGACGAGCAACTCGACACGGTCGGCTTCTCGCAGTACCCGTACGGTTCCGACCCGGACGACCCCTACATCGGCGTGGTGGCGGGCGCCAACCTCGAATTCATCCACCACATGTCGGAGATCGCGGTCCTCCGCGACCTGTGGCGGCTGCGCGCCACCCTCTCCGGTTAGAGGTGCTCGCCCCGGGCGTCGTCGGTCAGCCGGCCTCGCCCTCCTCCGCGTCGAACCGGGCCAGTCGTGCCGTCACGTCGTCGACGAGCCGGGTGAGGAGGCGGGTCAGGTCCTCGCGGTCCTGACGCGGCCAGTCGGCCAGCGCCTCGGCGAACCAGCTCAGCAGCGAGGTCACGTACCGGTTGGCCGCATCCGTGCCGGGCTCGGTCGGCTCGATGAGGCTCGCGCGGCGGTCGTGCGGGTCGGCGACCCGTCGTACGAGGCCGCGTTTCTCCAGGGCCTGGACCTGACGGGTGACGTGCGGGCCCACCACCTGCATCCGGTCGGCGATCTCGCCGATCCGCAGCGGCCCGTCGGCCGTGCGGAGGGCCAGCAGCACGCCCATGGCGGGGCGGTCCAGGGCCAGGCCGGCCGCCTCGGTGGCGCGATCGGCGAGCCGTCCCTTGGTGAAGGCGGCGCTGAGCTGGGTGAGCCGGGGCAGCACGGCGAGCAGGTCCGCGTGCGTGTCCTCGGGCGAGGGCGGCCCGGCGGAGTCGGGGGTCATGACATCTCCATTTGCATACCTGAGTTAGGTATCTATATCGTGGGGACTGGCCGGTGCCTGAAGGGGTGCCGTATGGCCTCCATAAAGATACCTGAGGTACGTATCTTTTCTGCCCGTGCGGCGCGTACCTCCTTCGTCCCGGGGCAGACCCCGGCGGAAAGGTGAGAAGCCATGAACCACACGTCCCGTCCCGCTCGTCGCGTACTGATCTCCGGAGCCAGTATCGCGGGCCCGGCGCTCGCGTACTGGCTCGACCGGTACGGCTTCGAGGTGACCGTCGTCGAGAAGGCCGCCGCCGTACGCGGAGGCGGGTACGCGATCGACGTACGCGGCACCGCCCGCGAGGTCGCGGACCGCATGGGCCTGCTGCCGCGGCTGCGCGAGGCGCACGTCAACAGCGAGCGCATCACCTTCGTGGACCCGGCGGGGGAGAGGGTCGGCTCGTTGCAGCCCGAGCAGGTGACCGGCGGAGAGGCCGGCCTCGACCTCGAAGTCCGGCGCGGTGACCTGGCCGACGCGCTCTACGCCCCGCTGCGGGACCGGGTCGAGTTCCTCTTCGGCGACTCGATCGCGACGCTGGACGACGCCGGCGACGCGGTGCACGTCGTCCTCGACAGCGGCGCGCGCCGCACCTTCGACCTCGTGGTCGGTGCGGACGGACTGCACTCGAACACCCGTCGGCTGGTCTTCGGCCCCGAGGAGCCCTTCCACCGCTACCTCGGGCACGTCTCCGCGGGCTTCACCCTGCCCAACGAGTTCGGCCTCGCGCACGAGTCCGAACTCTGGAACGCCCCGGGGCGCGGTGCGGTCCTGTACGCCTACGAGCCGTCCGACCGGGTGCACGGCTTCCTCACCTTCGTCCGTGACACCCCGCCCTTCGAGGCGTTCCGCGACCCCGAGGCCCAGCGGGACCTGGTGGCGGCACGCTTCACCGAGCAGGTCTGGCACCTGCCGCGTCTGGTGGAGGCGATGCGCGGGGCCGACGACCTGTTCTTCGACATCGTGAGCCAGATCCACATGCGCACCTGGTCCCACGGGCGGGTCGTGCTGGCCGGTGACGCCGCGCACGCCACCTCGTTCATGTCCGGTCAGGGGTCGAGCGTCGCACTGGTCGGCGCGTACGTCCTGGCCGGCGAGCTGGCCGCGCACGCGGACCACACCGAGGCCTTCGCGGCCTACGAGCGCAGGATGCGGCCGTTCGCCGAGCGCAACCAGGCACTGGCCACGACCGGCGGCACGATGGTCACGCCCACGACGCGCGAGCAACTGGAGGCTCGCAACAACTTGGTGCGCGATCCGGAGGCGGCGTCGAGGGCGCTGGCGACGATGAGTGCTGCTGAAGGGCGCGCGGCGCACTCGTCGTTGGTGCTGCCCGACTATCCGCAGGCCGCTTGAGGAGGAGGCCGCCGTCGGCGCGGGGCTGTCCCGAGTGTGCGTGCGCTTCATGCCGACGCGCGGGACCCCTCGCGATCGGCGGTGCCGGTGATCGCGAGGGGTCGGTGGCGTCGGCTAGCAGCTGAGGTTGCTGCCGGGTTCGACGCCGAGGGCCTGCGCGAAGCGCTGGTAGTTGTCGATCCGGCTCTGGACCTGACCGGGGTTGCCCCCGTCGCACTCCAGGCTGCCGTTGATGGCGCGGATGGTCTCGCCGAATCCCGCGCCGTTGACCATGGCGTCGTGCGGTGTCATGGTTCCGGGCCCGCTCTGCGTGTTCCAGTACCAGAGGCCGGTCTTCCAGGCCACGGCCGCGTCGTTCTGCACCAGGTCGGGGTTGTTGAGCAGGTCGATGCCCAGGGCGTCCCCGGCGGCCTTGTAGTTGAAGTTCCAGCTGAGCTGGACGGGACCGCGTCCGTAGTACTTGTCGGTGCCGGCCGGGCAGCCGTACGGCTGGTTGGCGTCGCAGTAGTGGGGGTAGTTGGCCTCGTTCTGCTCGACCACGTACTGCAACCCGCCGGTCTCGTGGCTGACGTTGGCGAGGAAGGCGGCGGCCTCCTGCTTCCTCACCGTGTCACTGCCCGTGTTGGTGAAGCCCGGGTAGGCGCTGAGCGCGGCGGTGAGTCCGCTGTAGGTGTAGAAGGAGTTCCTGTTCGGGAACATCTGGTTGAACTGGGCCTCGCTGACCACGAATTCGGCGGCGGCCCGTGCGTCGGACGTGGGGGCGTCGGACTTCTGGGCGAGGGCCGACGGCGCCAGGGTCAGGCTGCACAGGGCGGCGGCCGCGCCGGTGGCGGCCAGCAGTGCGAGTTTGCGGTGCTGCACGGTTATCGACTCCTGCTCGGTGGGGGGAACGGCGCGGAGGGGCGGGAGGAGGGGAGCGGTCGCGGCTCCCGGGGGAGTGCGACCGCTCCCGGACTGCTCCAACCGGTCCGTCAGCCGCCGACGTTGACGTCGATGCAGGCGTAGAACGCGTTGGACGTGTCGGCGACGTTCCACACGGCGAGCACCTTCTGCTGGCCGGAGAGGCCGCCGAAGTCGACCTGGTGGTTCACCACCGCGCCCGGCTTGGCGCCGCCGTCGTCGAACAGTGCGATCCGCTGCCCGCCGACGTAGTACTCCCAGGTGCTGGTGTTGTGCTGCGCGGTGAGCTTCCAGGAGAACGTGGTGTTCTTCGACACCGGGGTGACGGCCCAGCCCTTGCTGTCGTCGTCCAGCTCCGAGAAGCGGCTGTTGCCGCCGCTGCAACTGGTCAGGCCCTTGGGCCCTTCGACGCTCTGCGGCTCGTACTTGATGTCACCGCAGGACACCGTGCCGGCGGCACACTGGGCCTGGCGGCTGGGCGGATCGGAGATGTAGCCGTGTGCGCTCGCCGAGGAGGCGGGGAGGCTGACGGCGACGACGGGAGCGAGGGCCGCGCCGATCAGCGCAGCGGTCTTCCTACGTGCGTGCATGCGGAACTCCTTCACATCAGGCCGTTCCAGGGCGACGCGCGGTCGTATGTGGGGGTGACCGCGCACGCCGAGTACGGCCTCTCGTGGGTGGGGCCAAGAGGCGCGAAGGTGACGCGCGCTCGCCGTCCTCGCGGGGAGTGTGGCCCCGGGCAGGGGTCAACTCCGCAAACGGAGCGGCGAGTTCTGTTGGACTAGACCATACAAGCGGTCGACGTGAGCGTGTCAAGAGTGTTGCGTGGGGTCCACGATCACCGTGCGGGAGGCTCCGTCTCGCCGGGCTGGTGGCCGCGTCGGGCGTCTCGGTCGAAGATGCCGAGGATCTCGCAGGGCCCGCCCTCGGCGCCGATGCTGTGCGGGAGCAGGCCGTCTCGGCTGGTCGGGTCTGCTGTCCACCCTGGCGCTGATGCCGATGGCCGTACTGATGATGGCGGCCTCAGGACTCGCTCCCCGGCTGGCCGCGAGGGTCGGGCCGCGGGCGGCCATGGCCTCCGGAATCCTCCTGGCGGGTGCCGGGCTGGCGCTGATGGCCGGCGTCGTCTCCGTCGACGGCGGCTACCTGTCCGTCCTGCCCGGCATGCTCGCCATGGGCGTCGGCATGGGCCTCGCGATGACACCCTCCACGGAGGCCATCACCGGCGCCCTCCCGCGCGAGCACCAGGGCGTCGCGTCCGCGCTCAACGACGTCACCCGCGAGTTCGGCACCGCGCTCGGCGTCGCCCTCCTCGGGGCACTGCTCTCCGCCGGCTACCGCAACGCCATCGACGCCCGGCTCGACGGCGTCCCCGGCGCGACCGCGGACACCGCGCGCGAAGGGGTCGCCAACGCGCTCGACGCCGCGCACCGGGCGGGGCCGCACACGCGGTCGCTGGCGGACGCGGCCCGGGAGTCGTTCGTCGACGGCTGGCAACAGGCCATGTGGGCGGGCGTCGCCGTCATGGCGGTTCTCTTCCTCCACGTCCTCGCCCGGGGCCCGCGACACCCCGGCCCCGCCCCGGCGGACGGGCCGGAACCGGCCGACGCGACCACCGGTTCCTGACCCCGAGCCCACCGGGGGTCCCCGCCCTGGCCGGGCACGCCACCGATACGGCCGACCGGGTGGGGGATGCCGCACTCGGCGGCGCGCGCCGGGCAAACGGCGTCCGCGCTGCTAGTTTCGCCAGCCGTCGGAGGAAACCGGACGCCTCGGTCCGAGGCGCGGTTCACATGCGAGGGAGCAGCGGGTGACAGATGTGCGCGCGGAATCGTCGGGGGCACGGGCCCCGTTCGGGCGGAGGACCTTCATGGCGTCGGCCGCTCTGACGGCCGCCGTCCCCGTGACGGCGGCCACTCCGGTCGCGGTGGCCGCTCCCGTCCCGGTGGCCGGCTGCCCGGCCACCACGGGCCCCTGCCCGTCCGTGGCGGCGCTGCTCGCCGTCCCCAAGGACGGCCGCGACGTCGAGTGGCTCAAGGAGTCCCTGCAGGTGGCCGTCGCGCTCGAACTCGCCACCATCCCGCCCTACTTGTGCGGCTGGTGGTCCATCGAGGACCGTTCGAGCCAGGCGGCACGGCTGATCCGGCGCATCCTCGCCGACGAGATGTACCACATGGGCGTGGTCTGCAACCTGCTGGTGGCCGTCGGCGGCCGGCCACGCATCGCGGAGGCGGCGCTCGCCTATCCCGGACCGCTCCCCGGCGGGGTGCGCGCCGAGGTGAACGTCTACCTGTCCGGCCTCACCCGCCCCTACGTGCACGACGTGATGATGGCGATCGAGGCCCCCGACGTGCCGCTCGCCCGGCACGTGGAGGACGCGCCCAGCATCGGTGACTTCTACGACGCCCTGCTGGGCGCGTTCAAGGCGGCGGCGCCCGAACTGACGGCACGGGGGCAGCTCTCCGAGCGCATCGGCAACGACGTCATGGAACCCGTGACCGACCTCGACGGCGTCGAGCGCTCGATCGAGATCATCAAGGAGCAGGGCGAGGGCACCGCCAGTTCCCCGGCGGTCGCCTTCGGCGACGACCACCCCGCCCACTACTACGCCTTCGGCGAGATCTACCACGGGCGGCAGCTGCGCGAGACGGAGGACGGCTGGCAGTTCACCGGCGCCCCCGTCCCCTTCCCCGCCACACGCCCCATGGCCCGCGTCCCGGCGGGCGGCTGGTCCGGCGCGTCCACCGCGGTCCAGGGCCTGCTCGACCAGTTCGACACCACCTACGCCAAGGTCCTGAGCACCCTGGACGCGGCGTGGACCGACGGCGACCCGCGCACCCTGCGCTCGGCCGTCCGCGGCATGGGCGCGATGGAAGCACCCGCGCTGAGGCTGATGGAGACCGCCCTTCCGGACGGCGGGGGCAACTACGGCCCCCAGTTCCGCCCACCGGGGACGTGAGCCGCTCCGCTACTTGTTGTGCATGATCTGGATCAGGTTGCCGCAGGTGTCGTCCAGCACCGCGGTGGTGATGGCCCCCATCTCCAGCGGCTCCTGGGTGAAGCGCACCCCGAGCCCGCGCAGCCGGTCGAACTCCGCCGGCACGTCGTCCACGGCGAAGGAGGCGGCCGGGATGCCGTCGTGGGCCAGCGCCTCCTTGTAGGGCCGCACCGCGGGGTGACCGGAGGGCTCCAGCAGAAGCTCGGTGCCGTCGGGGGCCTCCGGTGAGACCACGGTCAGCCACCGGTCCGTGCCCATGGGGACGTCGTGCTTCTTCACGAAGCCCAGAACATCGGTGTAGAAGCGCAGGGCGTTCTCCTGGTCGTCTACGAACACGCTGGTGAGGTGGATTTTCATGGGCTGCTCTCCGGTGCGTCGGGTCTGAGCCATCGGGTCACGATGCGCTCCAGGGGTTCGGTGTCGAGGTCGTGGAACTTGTAGCGGCCCTCACGCCTCGGGATGACCAGGCCCGCCGCTTCCAGCACGGCCAGATGCTGGCTGACCGCCTGCCGGGACAGGCCGAGGCCGTGCTTGGTGGTCAGGCGGGCGCATATCTCGAACAGGCTCTGGCCGTCCCGTTCCGCCAGTTCGTCGAGGATGCGTCGACGGGTGGGGTCGGCCAGTGCCTTGAACACATCCTGCGTCATGACCCCACCATAGGCAAGTATCGACTTGCCTATCAACCTCGACCGTCGTAAGGGCCGTGCGCCGGAGGAGCGGAGAGGGCGCGGACCAGGGACTCCGCCGGGAGCGCGGGGGCCGTTCGGCCGTCGAGGCCGGTGGTCGTGGTCGCTGCCAGCAGGGAGTTGAGCACCGCCTCCTCGACGGCGTCGAGCACCGCCTCGAACAGCGGGTTCAGGTCGGCGTCGGCCACCGGGGCGCCGCCGCCCGGGCGGGTGGCGAAGGCGACGGCGTAGTCACCGCTGCCGTGGCTGTACGCCGCGCCGGTGCGTGCCAGCGCGAACACCGCGCGCCGGGCGACCCGGGTGAGCTGCCGGGCGTCGAGCGGCGCGTCGGTGGCCACCACGATCATGCAGGAACCCGCGTCCGCGACCGGCCCCGCACTGTCCGCCCCGACGACGCCCAGGGACCGTGGGGTGAGGGTCCGGCCGAGTACCCGGAGCGTGCCGCCGAAGTTCGCCTGCACGAGGACGCCCACCGTGCGGTGCCGGTCTCCCGCTTCCGGAGTGCGCGAGGCGGTGCCGACGCCCGCCTTGAAACCCAGCGCCACGGTGCCGGTTCCGGCGCCGACGCACCCCTCGGCCACGGACCCGCCCGCGGCGCTGTCCAGGGCGGCGCGCACATGTTCCTCGTGGACGGGACGTGCCCGGATGTCGGACAGGAAGCCGTCGTTGCACTCGCCCACCACGGGGTTGAGACTGCGCACCTCCTCGCATCCGGGCCGCCGCAGCATCCAGCCGGCCAGCGCGTCCGCCACCCGGAAGGCCGACAGGGTGGAGGTGAGCAGGACCGGGGTCTCCAGCGCGCCCAGTTCGGTGAGCTGGGTGGTGCCGATGAGCTTGCCGTAGCCGTTGCCGCTGAACACCCCGGCCGGCAGCGGGGACCGGGGTCCGACCAGGTCGGGCACGACGGCGGTGACTCCGCTGTGGATGTCGGGCGGCCGCCGCACGGTGGTGTGCCCGACGCGGACGCCCGGCACGTCGGTGATGGCGTTGCGGGGCCCGGGGGCGCCGGACCCGATGACGACACCGAGGTCACGCGCCCGGGGCCGGGAAGGGGCGGAGGAGGATTCCATACGGCCGGACGTTACGTCGCCGAGGAGGCGCCGGACGAGAAGCGAAGTCGGCGTTGTTTTCCCGCGACTTCCCGATACCGGCGCCCACGAGTGCTTCCCTTCCGTACGATGTCGCCATGATCCGCAGCTCACGCCGCCTCGCCGCCCCGCGGTTCCGCGTGCTCGTGCTCCACGGCTGTTGTTGATCCTCACCGCGTAGTTCCCCCGGGACGGGGCTGGTTCGCCGCCGCGTCCACGGGACCGGTACGGCCGTCTCCCCGCCCGCCTCGCGGGCGGGCACCTTCTTCTCTCCGCGCGGGGACCGCCCGCGCCCTCCCTGCGAAAGGCAGGCCGTCATGCGTACCCACGAATCCGCCTACGACCGCCGCAGACTGCGCCAGTGGCTGGCCGGCGAGGCCCGGGCCGACGGTGTCTCCCGGCGTGACATGCTCCGGCTCCTCGCCGCTGCCGGAGTCACCGGTGCCGCACCCGTGGCCCTGGGCACACCCGCCCGCGCGGCAACGGCTCCCGGCATCGTCAAGCCCCTGCCCGAGGACCTGTTCACCGTCCGCGGCACGAACGCCGAGACACGGTTCGCCGCACTCGCGGGGACCGGCTACCACACGCCCAACGACCGCTTCTTCGTCCGCAACCACACCTCGACCCCCGTCCTTTCGGCGGCCGACTGGGCCCTCACCGTCCACGGCGACGGCCTCACCCGCGACCGCACCGTCGACTTCTCCCTGGCCGACCTGAGGAGACTGCCGTCCGTCACCCACAGCGCGTTCGTGGAGTGCGCGGGCAACGGGCGCAGCCTCTTCACCGGTCAGCAGGGCCAGACCGTCAGCGGGACGTCCTGGACCCTCGGCGCCATCGGTGTCGCCCGCTGGCGCGGGGTCCGCCTGGCCGACGTCCTGAGGCGCGCGGGGCTGAGCCGCCGGGCCGTGGACGTGATGCCGCGCGGCCTCGACGCCGACTACGTCACCGCCGACGGCGCCGACCTCGGGCGGGTCCGACGCCCGCTCCCGCTGTCCAAGGCGCTCGACGACGTCCTGCTCGCCTACGAGATGAACGGCGAACCACTGCCGCCCGACCACGGACACCCCGTGCGCGTCCTCGTCCCGTCCTGGATCGGCATCGCGTCCATCAAGTGGGTCGGCGACATCGAGGTCTCCGCCGAGCCGCTGTACTCGCCCTGGAACACCGACTTCTACCGCCTGTTCGGCGACGCGTACCCGGACGGGGGGACCGCGCCGCTCACCCGGCAGACGGTCAAGAGCGCCTGGGAGCTGGACGCGCGGGCGAACCTGGCGACCGGGGTCACCCACCGGCTCACCGGCCGCTCCTGGTCCGGCGCGGGCGGAGTCGTCCGCGTGGACGTCAGCACCGACGGAGGCGGCACCTGGAACAGGGCCCGGCTCCACGACGCGCCCCGGCGCGACGGCTGGGTCCGCTGGTCCACCCGCTGGCGCCCGGCGACGCCGGGCCCGTACACCTTGCTGGCGCGGGCGACGGACAGCGCGGGCCGGACCCAGCCCGACGCGACCGTCCACAACACGCAGGGCTACCTCTTCGACGCGGTCGTGCGGCACCCGGTCAACGCCGTGTGACACCCGCACGCGGGGCGGACCGGCGCGGTGACGAGCCGGGCCAGGCGACGTCGTCGATCGCCAGCCACGGTGCGGCGGCCAGGGCGGTGGGGGTGAGACCGGTGAACGCCCGCACCTCGCGGTGTAGGTGAGGCTGGTCGGCGTAGCCGCTCTCCGCGGCCGCGGCGGCCGGGGCGCGGCCCGCCGCGAGGAGGTGGGCGGCGTGGTCGAAGCGGACGAGACGTGCGGCCCGCTTGGGCGTGATGCCGAGTTGGGCCGTGAAACGCGCCGACAGGTGCTTGCGGCTCCAACCGACCTCGCCGGCCAGGCCGTCGACCCGTACGCGCCCCCGGCCGGTGAGCGTCCGCCGCCAGGTGTGGGCGACCTCCGGGTCGACCGGACGCCGGTGAGCCATCCGGCGGTACAGCATTCCCGCCGCGACGGCGAACCGTTCGTCCCACGACCCCGCGGCGCGCAGTTCCTCCTCTACCCGTTCCGCGTCCCGGCCCCAGACGTCCGCGAAGGACTCGACCCGCCCGCTGAGGTCGGTCGACCAGCCCAGCACAGCGGTCGCCACGGCAGGCTCCAGCCGGATCTGGAGGCACTCGCCCACTCGTCCCGACACCCGCAGCTCGCCCGGTAGGAGACCGGCGACGAAGCTGCCGTGACCGTGCCGGCCGTGGGCGCCGTACTGGATGCCCTCGCCCTCGCTCAGGTCGATGAGCAGGGTGACGCACGGGTGCGCGACCATCGCGATGTCCGTGAAGGAGGGGACGGGCTGCCGAAAGCCGGCCATGCTGATGCCCGGCAGCCGGACCGACGGGAGCGGGACGGCGATGTCCACGCTCGTCCAGTCGGGTGGCGCGGCTGACGGCATCACGGGACCAGTCTAGGTCTCAGTGGGCGACGGGCGGAGTGCCTGCGGACCTCGCCGCGAAACGCAGCAGCAGTTCGGCGGTCGCCCCGGGCGCTTCGAGCGGGGGAAGGTGCCCCACCCCCGGCAGCATCTCGACCCGTGTGTCCGGCAACGTGCCGTACCGGTGCGCCGACGACGGTTCCCAACGGGGGTCGGCGTCGCCGAAGACCGCCAGCACCGGGAGGCGGAGCGCCGCGAGGCGCTCGGGCACGGTGCGCTCGGTGAGGTAGGCGATGTTCCGGCGCGACAACGTCCGGAACGCCCGGTACGAGGTGTTCCGCAGATCGCCGATCATCTCGTCCGGGACGTCCACGGGGCGGGCGGCCGTCGCGCCGATCCCCTTGCGGATCATCGCGTCCGTGCGGCGCGACCACAGGAGAGGGCCGAACGGCGGGCCCAGCAGCAGGCGGAGGACCAGGGGCTGCGTGCGGAACGCGTCCATGTCCGGACCGGTACTGACCAGCGCGACGGCCCCCACGAGATCGGGGCGCCGCTCGGCGAGCGCCGTCGCGACGTAGCCGCCGCTGGAGTGCCCGGCCACGGTCACGGAGCGAAGCCCCAGGTCGTCGAGGAGCGCCGCGACGCGATCCGCCTGCGCGGGCACGTCGTACGACTGGGCGGGCGGGGACTGGCCGCAGCCCGGGAGGTCGACCCGGACGACGTGATGGCGGGCGGCGAGTGCGGGAATGACGGGGCCCCAGGACGCGCCCGAGGCTCCGGTGCCGTGGACGAGCAGCAGTGGCGGCGCCTGCGGGAGGCCGTCGCGCACCACGTGCAGGCCGTGCGAGAGGTGGGTGCCGTTCTCCTTCATGCCTGCGATGGTGCGGTCGGCGCCGGTCGCGAGTCTTGTACGAATGTCGGCTCATCATTACGGGTGAAAATGTGGCATGTCCGACATCGACGTAGGGTTGCGGAGACGGACTCGGCCACGGCCTCCGGCCCCGGCCAGGGTCCAGCACTCTCTCCTGCCCGGGACGCGGAAGGATCAGCAATGGGCACGGTCACCACCTCGGACGGCACGACCATCTTCTACAAGGACTGGGGCCCGCGCGACGCGCAGCCGATCGTGTTCCACCACGGCTGGCCGCTCAGCGGGGACGACTGGGACAACCAGATGTTGTTCTTCCTCTCGCACGGCTACCGCGTGATCGCCCACGACCGGCGCGGTCACGGGCGTTCCAGCCAGCCGTCGACCGGCCACGACATGGACACCTACGCCGCCGACGTGGCGGCCGTGACCGACGCGCTCGACCTGAAGGACGCCGTGCACATCGGGCATTCGACCGGCGGCGGCGAGGTCGCGCACTACGTGGCGCGTGCCAAGCCGGGCCGGGTCGCGAAGGCCGTACTCCTCAGCGCCGTGCCCCCGATCATGGTCAAGTCCGAGTCCAATCCCGGCGGCACGCCGATCGAGGTCTTCGACGAGTTCCGCGCCGCCCTCGCCGCCAATCGCGCGCAGTTCTACATCGAGGTGCCGTCCGGGCCCTTCTACGGCTTCAACCGGGAGGGCGCGAAGGTGTCGCAGGGCCTCATCGACAACTGGTGGCGCCAGGGGATGAGGGGCGCGGCCAACGCCCACTACGAGTGCATCAAGGCGTTCTCCGAGACCGACTTCACCGAGGACCTCGAGCGGATCGACGTCCCCGTCCTCGTCGCGCACGGCACGGACGACCAGGTCGTGCCCTACGCCGACGCGGGGCCGCTGTCCGCCGAACTCCTCAAGCACGGCACCCTCAAGTCGTACGAGGGATTCCCGCACGGCATGCACTCGACCCACGCGGAGGTCGTCAACCCCGACCTCCTGGCTTTCGTGCAGTCATAGCGAAGTCTTAGCGGAGGGCTCACCGGGGACCGTCGGTCCTCGACCGGTGGCCGGCCGCCTTGGCCTGGTTGCCGCAGCGCCGCATGGAGCACCACTTGCGCGGCCTGCCGCCGCCGGAGTCGAGGAACAGCATCCGGCACGCCTCGGAAGCGCATGCGGTGAGGCGGGAGCTTCGGGCCTCGTCCGTCACGAGGTCGATCAGGTCCCGGGCGACCAACGACAGCAGTGCTTCCCGGGTGAGCGCCCGGCCGCCCTTCGGGGCCCAGCCGCCGTCGGCCGCCGGTTCCAGTCGCGGCACCGGCGGTTCGGTCCGGGCCAGTCGATTGACCAGGTCCACCGACCCGGGCCGGGGCCGGTGGCCGTCGAGCGCGGAGGAGGCGATGTCGTACGCCGCCGCGCGCAGGGCGTGCAGCGAGCGCAGCATCTCCTCCGGATCCTGTCCGTCCGCCGGCACCACTCCCACGCCGCGGCACCAGGCGTCGAGGTGTGCCGCGTCCCCCATCCGCTCGACCGGGACGCCGGGCCTGCGGCCCACTGTCGCCACGAGGTTCAGGGAGAGGGCTCCCGCGTCGAAACGCAGCTCCCGGAGGCGCGCGGTGACCCTGCGACGCGGCGTGTCCCGCTGCTCACCGTCCATGGTTTGATAGTAACCGTTCGAATGGTTACCAAGGGGAGTGGGGCGGATTCATGCGCATCGCGGTGATCGGGGCAGGCGGCGTCGGTGGGTACTTCGGAGCGCGGCTGGCCGCCGCCGGGAACGAGGTGACCTTCGTGGCCCGCGGCGCCCACCTCGAAGCGATACGCCGGTCGGGACTGGTCGTGCGCAGTCCGCTGGGCGAGTTCCGGGCGGCGCCCGCCTCGGTGGTCGCGAGCATCTCCGAACTCGGCCCCGTCGACGTGGTCCTGGTCGCCGTCAAGCTCTGGGACACCGAGGACGTCGCCGAACAACTGCGGTCGTCGGCGGCGCACATGGCGCCGGTGCTGTCCCTCCAGAACGGGGTGCACAAGGACGACATCCTCCGTGGCCGGCTGACGGACGAACAGGTCCTGGGCGGTGTCTGCTTCATCTCCGCGTTCATCCAGGAGCCCGGGGTCGTGGTCCACAACGGCACGTTGCAGAGGATCGTGCTCGGCCCCTACCACGACGGTCAGGAGGCGATCAGCGACGCCGTACTCGCCACGTTCCGCGACGCCGGGATCGACGCGGAGACGAGCGACGACATCGAGCGGGTCGTCTGGGAGAAGTTCGTCTTCCTGGTCGGCCTGTCGGCGACCACGGCGGCCGTCCGCCGGCCCATCGGGGTCGTGCGGGCCCACGAGGAGAGCCGCCGCCTGCTGCGCGAGGTGATGGCCGAGACGGTGGCCGTGGCCCAGGCGTCCGGCGTGCGGCTGGACAGCGGGTTCGCCGACGACCGGCTCGACTTCTGCGACACGCTTCCCGCGGACATGACCTCCTCCATGCACCACGACCTGGAGCAGGGCAACCGCCTGGAACTGCCCTGGCTCAGCGGGGGAGTGGCGGACCTCGCCGACCGTCTCGGCATCCCGGTCCCGCGCAACCGCACGGTGGCCGACATCCTGGCGCCCTACGTCATGGGGCGCCCGGCCGGCCACTCGTGAGGTCCTGGCGCGGCGGGCGCCGGTCAGCGGGTGACGCGGGTGACGCGGGTGAGGAAGTCGCGGATGTGGCCGGTGATCTCCTCCAGATGGCTCTCCAGGGCGAAGTGCCCGGTGTCGAGGAGGTGGATCTCGGCGTCCGGCAGATCGCGCTGGAAGGCGCGGGCTCCGTCGGGTCCGAAGATCTCGTCGTTCGCGCCCCAGACGGCCAGCAGCGGCACCTGGGAGTCGCGGAAGTACTGCTGGAGCCGGGGGTAGAGGGTGACGTTGGTCGGATAGTCGCGGAACAGCGTGAGCTGGATGTCGTCGTTGCCCGGTCGGTCGAGCAGGGCCTGGTCGACGGTCCAGTTGTCCGGGCTGACGACGGTCGGGTCCGTCACCCCGTTCACGTACTGCCACCGGATCATCTCGAGTGACAGTGCCGCACGGACCGGGGCCTCGGTCTCGGGGGTCGGGTGGTCGGTGTAGGCGAACAGTCCGTCCCAGAACGTCTTGACGAAACCGTCGGTGTACGCGTTGCCGTTCTGCGTGATGATCGCGGAGATGCGCCGCGGTGACCGGGTGGCGATCCGCCAGGCGACGGGCGCCCCGTAGTCCTGCACGTACACCGCGAACCGGTCGACGCCGAGGTGGTCCAGCAGCCCGACGGTCACGTCGGTGAGGGAGTCGAAGCTGTAGTCGAACTCGTCGACTCGGGGCATGGCCGAGTGCCCGAAGCCGATCATGTCCGGAGCGATGACGTGGTAGCCGTCCGCGAGCTTCGGGATCAGGTTCCGGAACATCCGGGAGCTGGTCGGGAAGCCGTGGAGCAGCACGACGGCGGGCGACTGCGGGTCCCCGGCCTCGCGGTAGAAGACGTCCAGGCCGTCGATGGTGGCGGTGCGGTGATGGACGGTGGTATTCATCGTAACCCCTTTGATGGCTTTAAGTGGTTAGCTTCAGTGGACCACTCCGGGTCTAACCTGTCAAGCGCGTATAAGGGGTTAGAATCTGTGGGCGGCTGTAACCTGTCAGTCCGCGAAGAGGGGTTAGACGGTGGATGTGATGATCGACAGGGCGGCCGAGGAGAGGCTCCTGGAGCTGCTCAACACGACGCCCGTCGTGGAGGGTGCCGTGCACGACGCCCTGGGTGCGCCCGACGAGGCCCGCGCCTGGGTGCGCGACCACGGCGGGACCGGGACGCGCGAGGAGATCGCCTTCCTCGCCGAGGCGCGGGACGTGCTTCAGGGTGTCGTCCGGGGTGAGCGCGCGCCGGAGTCCCTGCGGGAGTTCCTGGAGGGGGTCGGCAGCAAGCCCGACATCAGGGACGGAAGGCTGGAGTGGTCCCTCCAGGTGAGCGAGGCTCGGCGTCTCGCGGTGGAGTCCGTGCTGGCCTGGGCGCATCTTGACGAGGCGAAGCCGGGGCGGCTCAAGCCGTGCGGGAATCCCGAGTGCCGGCTCTTCCTGCTGGACCGGAGCAAGCCCAACAGCGCCCGCTGGTGCTCCATGGCCGAGTGCGGGAACCGCATGAAGGCCCGGCGCCACTACCAGCGGGTCAAGGACGCCCAGTCCTGAACCGCCTCAGGCCGCGGCCCGCGCCTTCTCGTGCTTCCAGAAGCCCGAGAACGTGATGCGTTCCTTCGGCAGGCCGAGGCGGTGCAGGTGCCTGCGTCCCTCGGTGGCCAGCGTCGACTCGCCGACGACGAAGGCGTACCCCGTGGCCTCGGCGCGGGTGACCCGGCGCAGTGCGCCCAGGGCGGCGACGCCGGGGACGGAGGCGCCGTCCTCGCGCACGACCCAGGTGACGGTCACGCCGGGCGGGGCGTCCAGCTCGCGCCGGTCGGCCGCGGTGGGGATCTCCTGGATGAGCCGGCCCACCGCGTCGCCGGGGAGGGAGCGCAGGATGCCCGCGGTGGCCGGGAGGCCGGTCTCGTCGGCCGCGATGGTGACCTCGGAGGCGTCCCCCGGGCAGTCGAAGAGGATCCCCTGGTCGAGCACGGCGAGCGCGTCGCCGGGCCGGGCGGCGCAGGCCCAGATCGCGGCCCGGCCCTCGATCTCACCCGTGGGCCCGCGGTGGACGACGAAGTCGATGTCCATCTCCGCGCTCTCGCGGCGGAAGTCGGCCACGGAGTAGTTGGCGCAGTGCGGCCGTTCGGCCTCGGGGATGGCCAGGTACGGCTGCCACCACTGGGCGCCGGTGAACTCCGGTAGGCGGAGGGTGCGTTGGTGGGGGAGTTGGAGGAAGAGGCGGAACCAGTGGTCGTACCCCATCCACGGGAAGTCGCCGAGTCCCGGTCCGGTGACCGTGACGCGCTGCATGGACGGGGTGACCCGCTCGGTCCGCACCACGCGGGCGCGGAACATCTCGGGCTGCTGGGGCGTGAGCCGACGAACCTTCGCCATGAAGGGAAGGCTAGCCTAAGTTGCGTTCGATTCCGAGTCGGTGATCTCCAGACGCGCCCCCTGGGTGCGGTCGGACGCCGGTCCCGTCTCCAGCTCGACGACCCCCTGCTCGACGGCAAGGCGCAGGTCGCGCCCCACGGACGCCAGCGTGGCGGCGTCCACTTCGAAGACCGCGTCGGCCCGCTCGCCCGGCGCGAGGCGCAGGCGGACGAATCCCCGCAGCTCGCGCACGCGCGGCCAGGACGTGCCTCCCGACACCCGGCGCAGGTAGAGCTGCACGGTCTCGTCGGCCGGCCGCGGCCCGGTGTTGCGGACGGCGACCCGGCAGGTCAGGCGGGGCGCGTCCACGGGGACCCGGGCCCGCGACAGGCGCGGCGCTCCGTACTCGACGCTCGTGTACGACAGTCCGTGCCCGAAGGCGTGGCGGGGCGTCGCGCTCTGGTCGACGTAGCCCCGGTAGCGGTGGTCCTTGCCGTTGTAGAAGACGGGCAGTTGGGCGGCCGAGCGGGGCACGGACACCGGCAGCCGCCCGCGCGGCTCGACGTCGCCGAACAGCACCTCGGCCACGGCACGCCCGCCCCGCGGTCCCGGATACCAGGTGCTCAGCACCGCCGAGACGGGTGCGTCGACCTCGGGCAGGGCGTGCGGCCGGCCCTGCACCAGCACCACCACGACCGGCGTCCCGGTCGCCGACACCGCCGCCAGCAGGGCCCGCTGCGCAGGCGGCAGGGTCAGGTCCGCCAGGTCGACGCCCTCACCGCACGTCATGCCGGACGGTGCTCCCGCCCCGGTGACGGCCGCCCCGTTCTCCTCGAAGGCGGTGTCGGCGGTCCGGGCACTGGAACCGCCCAGCACCAGCACGGCGACGTCGGAGCCGGCGGCCAGTGTCACGGCCTCGGGCACCCGCGACAGGTCGTCCCCCACCAGCTCGCACCCACGGGCGTACCCCACTTCGGTGCCGGGCGTGACGGCGGCACGGATGCCGTCCAGGACGGTGACGCCGTCACCGGGCCGCTGCGGTGCCGTGTAGTCGCCGATCTGCTGGGCGACGGAATCCGCGTTGGGCCCGAGCACCGCGATCCGCCGCGCGGCCCGGGACAGCGGCAGGACCCCGCCCTCGTGCGCGAGCAGCGTCACCGAGGCACGGGCGATCCGCTCGCCCAAGCCGCCGAGGTCCGGCCGGCCGGGGCTCCCGGGCCGGTCCGCGGGCCCCGGCCGCTCGAACAGACCGAGGCGGAACTTCAGCGTCAGCACCCGCGCCACCGCGGCGTCCAATACCCCCTCGGACACCAGCCCCCGCTCCACGGCCTCGCCCAGCCGGGGGAAGCAGTCGTCCCACAGACCCAGGTCGCAGCCGGCGTCCAAGGCCCGGGCCGCGGCCGACGCGGGGTCACCCGTCAGCCGCACCAGCCGGTCGATCGCCGTGCCGTCCGCCATCACGACACCGTCGAAGCCCCACTCGTCGCGCAGCAGTTCGGTCAGCAGATACCGGTTGGCCACACACGGCACGCCGTCGAACTCGTTGTAGGCGGCCATCACCCCGGCCGCGCCCGCAGCCACACCGGCCCGGGCCGCCGCGAGGTGGATCTCGTGCAGCTCGCGGTGGCCCAGCTCCGTCGCCGCGCTGTTGCGCCCGCCGACCGTGGCGCCCTGGCCGGCGAAGTGCTTCAGGACCACGGTGACACCCGCCCGCCGCGCACCCTCGACCAGGGCCTCGGTCATCCGTGCCGCGAGGTACGGGTCCTCGGCGAAGCACTCCTCGCTGCGCCCCCAGCGCGGATCACGTACGAGGTCCAGCGCGGACACCAGGGCGACGTGCGCGCCCCGGGCCCGCAGTTCGGCGCCCGCGCCGGCCACCGCCTCCGCGTACAGCTCCGGATCCCAGGTGGCGCCGGCCGCCAGGTTGACCGGCAGCACCGTGCCGTCCAGCGCCTGGTGGCCGTGCGGCATCTCCTCCACCAGCAGGACGGGAATGCCCAGCCGGGTGTTGTCCCTGACGTGCCGCTGCACGGCCGCCGCCGTCAGGGCGCCGTCCCGGGCGTCCAGGCCGTCCTCGAAGCGGACGCCGGACCAGGCGTCCGCCCGCTGGAGTCCGTACAGCGCGCCCATGCCGTCGAAGGCGGCGACCTCCTCGCGGAACGCGTCCGTGAGGCGGTGACCGTCCGGGCCGCGCTCGTAGGCGTGCCAGCCGTACATGCGCTGGTTGAGCTGGCCCACCTTCTCCGGCAGGGTCATGCGGTCCAGCAGGTCGCGGACGCGTTCCGGCACCGGCGCCGCCGGGTCGCGATAGCGGGGGACGGTCATCGCAGCTCCAGGACGGCGACGCCGTACGCGTCGATCCGTACGTCCTCCACGGGTCCGCCGTCGGCCAGGCCGTGCAGCTTCCCGTCGGTCTCCGGACGGACCACCAGCGGCCCGTCGCTCTGACTGACCAGCCAGACGAAGCGGCGGCCGTCCGCGTGCGCGACGACGTCCGCCGAGACGTGCGGATCGGCCACCGTGACGGGCCGCCGCGCGCCCGACACCCGCGCCAGCGCGGCGTACAGCCGGTGTGTGACGTCCGGGTTGACGCGCGCCGTCCGGGCCGCCATGTGCTCCAGCGGATAGGTGGCCAGCACGGTACGGCCCGTGCCGGTCTCGTGCACGACCAGCGCGGGCCGGCCGTGCGCGTCCACGGCGACGACCCGGCCCGCCCGCGGCACCACGGGCAGATAGGCGCGACTGTCCTCGTTGCCCGCGACCGGGAAGCGCAGCACCTCTCCGGCGCGCAGGCCGCCGAAGTCCTCGGTGAACGTCATCTCCAGCACGTCGTCCTCGATCGGCTCGGCGACGCCGTAGGACAACTGCAGCTCCACTCCGAAGAGCCCGTCCAGGTCGTCGAACCAGGGGCCGCGCGTGCCCGGGTGCTCGCCGGAGCAGAACGACAGGTACACGGTGGCGCCGTCGGCGGCCCGGCGGGCCAGCTCCCGGCGGGTGCGGGTGGTGAGCTGCCGGGTCGCGGGCAGCAGGTAGAGCGACGCCTCGCCGGGCAGCCCGTCGGCCTCGCGGGTGAGGGCGACGGGGAGGTCGGCGGCGCGCGCGGTGACGTAACCCTGGTGCAGGGACGTGAAGATGAGCGGCCGGTCGGCGGGGCGGCTGTACGGGTAGCCGCGTTCCAGGAAGGCGGGCACCACCAGCGCGGCGTCGGCCTCCGTCCGGGCGCAGTTCGGGAAGTCCACGGCCTTCAGCACGTCGGCGAAGGCGGCCAGCTCCCGCAGCGGTTCCTTGGGCGCGCCCGTGGAGTCGGTGATGCCGAAGTGCATCTCGAAGGGGTGGTGGTCGTAGGGGGACTGGTCCCACAGGTCGTCGTAGTCGGTGTTGTTCCACGCGATCCAGCCGGTGGCGCCGCCCAGCAGCGAGTTGTGCAGGGTCTGGCGGTAGAAATGGCCCGCGTTGGCGGCCGAGACGGTGTCGGTGGACAGCCCGAACTCCTCCAGCACCACGGGCTGCCCGGTCACCGCGGCCAGCTCGCACTCGAAGGCCGCGCGGTAGTGCTGCCGCGGCCGGTCGGTGTCGGAGCGGTACACGTGCGGGCCCACGAAGTCGACGTACTCGGCGGTCTCCCGCAGCGAGAAGCCGTTGTCGCGGCCGGTGACCTCGATGCCCCACGCCCCGTCGCCCAGCGACACCGGCTGCGTCGCGCCGGTCGCGCGCACCGCGTTGCACATGGCCTGGGCCCAGGCGGTCACCACGTCGGCCGACGGCGGGTCCACCTGGTAGATCCGACCGTAGCCGGGCATCTCGTTGGTGATCAGCCAGCCCGTGACCGCCGGGTGGTCCTTGAAGCGGCGCGCCATGCGGGAGACGAACCACGCCTGGCGGCCGACCATCCACACGTCCTCGTACAGGTCGCGGTTGCCGCGCCAGGCCGGGTCCCAGTTCTCACCGGACATGTGGCCGACGATGAACGTCGGCACCGTCCCCATGCCCGCTTCGAGGTGGGCGTCGAGGAAGTCCTCGAACCGCGCGCACAGTTCGTCGTCGACGCGGTCCGGCTCCGGGTGGAAGTCCGGCCAGTAGAAGAACGACCGGGTCATGTTCAGGCCGTGGTCGCCCAGAACGCGCAGTTCCTCGCGGACGGTCTTCGGGTCGTAGTTGCGCCACATCAGCGGACCGCCGGTGCGGGACCAGAAGTTGGCGCCGAGCCAGGGCAGGACGGCGGGCTGGTGGGTGAGCTGGGCGCTGTCGCGTCGCATGGTCCTTCTCGCGTGGTGGGGTTCGGGTGGTGCGTGGCCGCGGGTGCGGCGCGGCCGTGAGGTCAGCCGGGGTCCTGACCCGAGGCGCCGTCCCCGGGCGGGGCGGGGCCCGTGGACTCACGGACGACCAGCCGCGGCCGCCCGTCCAGGCCGGTCTCCTCGACCGGCTCACCGCACAGGGCCAGCAGCATGCGGGCGGCTGCCGCGCCGACCCGCTGCACCTGCTGGTCGACCGTGGTCAGCCGGGGGTGGAGCCAGCTGCCGAGCGGCAGGTTGTCGTAGCCGACCACGGACACGTCCCGGGGGACGGCCAGCCCGGCGCGCTGCGCGGTGCCGATGCCGCACACCGCCATCGAGTCGTTCGCGTACACCAGCGCGGTGGGCCGGTCGTCCGCCGCGAGCAGCGCCTCGGTGGCTCCGACGGCGTGCCGCTCGCTGAAGTCGGTCGGCAGGACCGCGAAGGGACGCAGCCCGGCCTCGCGCAGGGCGTCCTCGAAGGCGGCCCGGCGCACCCGGGTGTGCTGCAGCTCCGGTGGCCCGCTGACGTAGGCGATACGCCGGTGGCCGAGCGCCAGCAGATGCGCGACGGCCTCGGCGATCCCCGCCCCCTGGTCCCGCAGGCCGACCCGCGGCACCACGGCCGTGCCGTCCGGCGCGCCCAGCAGCACCGCGGGCAGCCCCAGCCGGGCCAGCAGGGCGGGACGGGCGTCCTCGTCGCGGGCGTCGGTGAGCACGGCCCCGTCCACCCGGCCCTCGGCCGCGAGCCGTTCGTAGAGCGCGTACTCCTCACGGTGACCGCTCACCAGGTGCAGCAGCAGACCGTAGGCGCGCGGCGCCAGCTCGCCCTCTATACCAGTGATCAGCTCGCTGAAGTGCGGGTCGGAGCCCAGCACGTCGGTGGGGCGCCGGACCACCAGGGCCAGGCTTCGGGTACGGGCGTTGCGCAGCGCCGCCGCCGGGGCGTTGGGGCTCCACCCCAGCTCCAGCGCGGCGTCGAGGATGCGGCGGCGGGTCGCCTCGGAGAGCCGGCCCTTGTTGTTGAACGCCTGCGAGACGGCGGCGGTCGACACGCCGGCCGCGGCGGCGACCTCCTTGATCGTCGGCCGTCGGCCCGGCCGCTCCCTGGACACGCTCACGCCTTCACCGCCCCGCTGACCAGGGCCTGCTGCATGCGCTTCTGGAGCACCGTGTAGACGAACCACACCGGCACCAGGGTCAGCACCGTGCCCGCCGTCAGGACGCCGTAGTCCGTGCCGGTGATCGACTTGAGCGTGGGCAGCGCCACCTGGACCGTGCGCTGCGCCGGGTCCGGGCCGATGATGACCAGCGAGTACAGGTACTCGTTCCAGAACGTCAGGAAGTTCAGCAGCAGCACCGTGGCGATGCCCGGCAGGCACATCGGCGTGTAGACGTGGCGCAGCACCGCGAAGGTCGACGCCCCGTCCAGCCGGGCGGCCTCCTCCATCTCCGGCGGGATGGTGCGCATGAACTGCACCAGGATCACCACCGACAGCGGCAGCGCCGTCGCCGGCAGGAAGAGCACCATGAAGATCCGGGTGTGGAACAGCCCGGTGGCCGCCGCCAGCAGGAAGGTGGGGAAGAGCGCGGCGAAGGTCGGGATCAGGAAGCCCAGCGAGAAGACCTTCTCCACCAGCCCCGCCAGCCGCCCGGTCGAACGGGCCAGGGCGAACGCGGCCGGGATCGCCAGCAGCAGCGTCAGCGCCAGCGAGAACACCGTCACCAGCGCCGAGTTGACCACCGCGAGCCCCAGGTCGGCGCTGTCGAACGCGGTCCGGAAGTTGTCCAGGCCCAGCGAGGTGGGCGGGGCGAAGGGGTGGGCGAAGATCTCCTCGTTCGACTTGAACGCCGAGGCGAGGAAGTAGTACAGCGGGACGACGAGCAGCACCGCGTACGTCCACACCAGGACGTGGGCCGGGAGCCAGCGCTTGCCGAGCTTCATGAGTGCTGCTCCGATCAGTAGTTCTGGCGGAAGACGCGGCGGATCGTCAGCAGCCCGACGAGGCCGGCGAGGAAGAGCAGGACGCCCACCGTCTGGCTGTAGCCGAGGTCGGCGGCGATGAACGCCTTCTGGTAGACGAGAAACGACAGGGTGGTGGACGACGTCCCCGGACCGCCCTGCGTCAGCAGCAGCACGTGCTGCGCCGAGCCGAACAGCGTCCACAGGAACTGGAGCATCGTCACCACGCCCACGTAGTCGCGGATCACCGGGAAGTGCACCGACCACATCGTCCGCCAGTGCCCCGCCCCGTCCAGCTGCGCGGCCTCGCCGAGTTCGTCCGGCACACTGCCCAGCCGGGCCGCGAACAGTACGGCGGTGAAGCCGATGCCGCTCCAGATGTCCAGGGCGATCAGACACGCCAGCGCCGTCGAGGGCGAGGCCAGCCAGGCGTCGGTGAGCGAACCCAGGCCGATGCCCGTCAACGCCCCGTTGAACAGGCCGTCCGGAGACAGCGCGGCGTAGAAGACCATCGCCTTCGCGGGCGTCGAGATCAGCCCCGGGATGAAGAGCAGGTACCGGAGGACGCGGTGCCCGGGCGGCCGTTGGGCGACGTAGTACCCCAGCATGTACGCGCACACGATCATCACGGGCAGGGCGACGGCCAGTTGTACGACCGTGTTGCGGACCGCGTCCCAGAACACCGGGTCGTCCAGGACCACCCGGACGTTGTCGAGGCCCGCGAAGGACACCGGCTGGAGCATGCCCGGCCAGTGCAGGGCCGCGATCACGAAGATGGCGAGCAGCGGCCCGACCATGAACACGAGGTACCACGCGAGTGCGGGGACCGCGAGGACGGTGCCGCCCTGCCGCCGTTGCCCGCGCGGAGCGGAGGCGGGGGAGGGCGGGGGTGCGGACCGACGGGCCGCGCTGCCGTCCGGCGTCGTCGTGAGCGTCGTCATGCGGTGACTCCCGGAGTACGGGGGGCGGATACGAGGGGGACCGGGCGGTTCATGCGGACCGGTACGCGGACTCGAGGGCGGCGCGCACCCGGGCCGCGCTGGTGCCCCGGGTGAAGGACGTGCTGGTCGCGGTGATCAGCGGCTGCGCCGCGGCGGGCGGCACGTACACGTCGGGGAGGAGGACCTGGCTCACCTCGGAACCGAGCCGCTGGGCCGCCCCCACGAGGGGGAAGTCCGTACTGACGGCGTCCGTGCGCAGGGCCATGTCCCGGCCGCTCTCCGTCACGAACCGGGCCACCGTCTCGGGCCGGTACATGAACCGCAGGAACTTCTCGACCTGCTCGATCTTGCGGACGCCGTTGGGGCTGATCCAGAAACCGATGAGGGTGTAGGCGCGGATGACGGTCGGACCCTCGTGCGCCGCGCCGTCGGCCAGGGGCCAGCCGCCCACCTCGGTGTGGAGCGCCACCTTCTCCGGCACCTTGGCGAGCGCCGAGGACATCGCCGACTGGATCGCCGCCTCCTCGGTGTTGAACTGCGTGGTCATCGAGTCGGACGTGAGCCCCTGCGCCTTGTCCGCGAAGACGCCGGCGTCGCGCAGATGCGTGAAGTACTCGATGCCCCGGCGGGCGCCGCGGCCGCCGAAGTCGCCGGTGGAGTAGACGTGCCGGGCTTCCTCCTGCGACAGGAACGTCTGGATGATCTGCGCCATCAGCTTCTGCCCGGTCCAGTCGTTGCCGCCCACGGTCACGGGGGCGACGCCCTTGGCGCGGAGCTTGCGGGCCGCGGCGATCAACGCGTCCCCCGTGGTGGGGATCTCGTCGACGCCGGCCCGGTCGAGCAGGGCGCGGTTGTAGGCGACGGGCCAGTTCGTGGCGAAGTAGGGGAACGCCCTGACCCGGCCCTCGTCGTCGGTCCAGTCGGCCAGGGCGGCGGGCAGCACCCGGTCGCGCAGCCCCCAGTCGTCCAGGTAGGGGCGGACGTCGACGGTCGCGCCGACGTCCGTCCAGGCCAGCGTCTTGTCGTAGAGGTTGACCATCACGACGTCGGCCTCCTTGCGGGCCAGCCGGGAGGTCTCGTACACCTGGCCGAGGTCGTCCCCGTTGACGAGGTTCTTGACCTTCAGCCCCGGGTTCTCCTCGCGGAAGCGGTCGACGGCCGCGAGGTAGGTGGGGGAGCCCGGCGCGGTCGTGCCGAGCTGGGTGTGGACGACGAGGGTGTCCGGATCGGAGTCCGCCGACGCCAACGACGAACAGCCGGACAGAGCGGGCAGGGCAACGGCCGCAGCCAGGCCGGAACCGGCGGCGAGCAGGTCGCGCCGAGTCAGCGATGAGCGCACAGCGGGGGTCTCCAACCAAGCGGTTAACGATTGGTTAATCGATGTACCTCGTGAGGTGCGAGGACCTTATGGAGTGAAGGGACCGAGGTCAAGGGGGTGACGTGGGGGACTTCGACGGGTCCGGTCAGGCCGTCGCGGTGTCGTCGGCGGCGATGCCGAGCCGGCCGGCCACGGTGGTGAGGGCCGCGCCCAGCGGGAGCGCGACCCGTACGACGGCCTCCCGGTCGCCGCGGGTCGGGTCCCGGTTGACGATCAGCACCGGCGTCCCGGCGCGGGCCGCCTGGCGGACGAACCGCAGCCCCGACATCACCGTCAGCGAGGAGCCCAGGACCAGCAGAGAGGTGGCACCCCGGACCAGTTCGCGGCAGAGCTCCACGCGCGCGGGCGGGACGGCCTCGCCGAAGAACACCACGTCCGGTTTGAGGATGCCGCCGCAGACCGCGCAGGGCACCACTCGGAAGTCCCCGACCTGGTCGTCGGTGAGGTCGGCGTCGCCGTCCGGATTGATCCCGGCGGCTACCGGCTCGAAGCCCGGGTTGGCCGCCTCCAGCCGCCGGGCGAGTTCGCGGCGCGGGCTGAACGCGCCGCAGGTGAGGCAGACGACGCGGTCCAGGCTGCCGTGCAGTTCGACGACGTCCTCGCTGCCGGCGGCCTGGTGCAGACCGTCGACGTTCTGGGTGATCACCCCGGCGAGCAGGCCCCTGTCCCCGAACGCGGCCACGGACCGGTGCCCGGCGTTGGGCCGCGCCCGGCCGAAGGTACGCCAGCCGAGGTGACTGCGGGCCCAGTAGCGACGCCGGGCCGCCGCGCTGCCGGTGAAGTCCTGGTACGTCATCGGCGTGTGCCGGCTCAGACTGCCACCCTCGCCCCGGTAGTCGGGAATCCCCGACTCCGTAGAGATCCCGGCCCCGCTGAGCACCACCACCCCACCGGCGCCCAGCGCGTCGGCAACGGGCTCCAGATCCGTCGTGCCCGGCGGCAGGTCCGCCCCCGGGGTCCAGCTCAGAGTGGGCCGCATACGCATGCGGCAAGGGTACGGAAACCGGGCGCCCTTGCGGGCGCCGGGGCGTGTCCGGCGTTTGCCTTGGGCGTGGGGGAGTGGGGCGGGGTGGTCGGGGGGTGCGGGAACACGCTCCTAGGGTGGGGGACCGCGCTCAGCGACCCGCGCCCCCTCCGACATGCCCTTCCCCGGGCCGGGTGACACACTTGCACTGGCCAGGCCCGCGGGTGGCTGATGCCCGTACGGAGGTGTTCTGGTTCGGGAGTGGTCGATGTTTCGCAAGCGTCCCGCACCTGACGGTGAAGAGCTGTTGGCCCGGCTGGCGTCGCTGACCACTCAGGCCCGGGAGCTGGCCGAGCTGCGCAGGTCGCAGGTGGAGCTCGCGATCGCCTTGCAACGCGACATGCTGCCCGCCGACCTGCCCACGGTCCCCGGCTTCCATCTGGCCGCCTGCTACGCGCCCGCGTACGCCGGACTCAACGTGGGCGGCGACTGGTACGACGCCTTCGAGCTGCCCGACGGCCGGGTCGGGCTGTCCGTCGGTGACGTGCAGGGCCATGCCATCGACGCGGCGGCCTTCATGGGCCAGGTCCGCGTGGGCCTGCGGGCGCTCGCCTCCGTGACGAGCGAGCCGGGCGACCTGCTCGCCTGGACCAACGACCTCGTCCTGTCCCTGAACAAGGACCTCTTCGCCACCTGCACGTTCATCCGCTTCGACCCGGCCACCGGCGTCCTGGAGAGCGCGCGGGCCGGCCACATCCCCTGTGTCCGGGCCACCGCGGACGGCAGGGCCGAGGTCTGCCACGACGAGGGTGGGCCGCCGCTGGGCGTCCTGGAGGGGGCCGAGTTTCCGGTGACCCGGTACCGGCTCGCCGCGGGCGGAGTGCTCGTCCTGGTCACGGACGGCGTCGTGGAGGGGCCCTCCCTCAGCATCGACGACGGGCTCGACAGGGTGGTGCGGCTGGCGGGCCTCGCGGCCGTCGCCGGCATGGAGGCGCAGTCCCTCGCGGCCGCCATACTCAAGAACGCCGAGCTGATCGGACACGAGGACGACGCCGCCGTACTCGTTGTCGGCCATGGCGGACCCGCCGTTACGCCGTAGGGCGGGACGGGGCACCTCTCACCTCGCTGACCGGGCGGGGCCGGTGTCTGATGGCTCTGTGGTGGATATCCGTGCATGGCCGCGACCGGTCGTCCTCCTCTGCGAGACGCTGCTCGTCGCAGGTTTCTACTACGCGGCGGGACGACTGGGCCTGTCGCAGCAGCTGACCGCCGACGGGGCGATCGTCACGCCCATCTGGCCGCCCACCGGCCTCGCGGTGGCCTGTCTGCTGCTCTTCGGACCACGGTGCGTGCCCGGCATCGCGCTCGGAGCGCTGCTTGTCATCGTCTCCCTCGGACGGCCCGGGTTCGCGGCCGCCGGGATCGTGGCCGGCAACACCGCGGCCCCCGTCTGCTCCTACCTGATGCTGCGGGCGGTGGGTTTCCGCGTGAGCCTGAGCCGCCTGCGCGACGGACTGACGCTCGTCTTCCTGGGCGCGCTGACGGCCATGCTGATCAGCTCGGCGTTGGGCGTCGGGATGCTCGTCCTGGCGGACAAGCTGCCGTCGAGCGACCTCTGGCTCGTCTGGCTGGCGTGGTGGGTCGGTGACGCGATGGGCGTCGTACTCGTCACGCCGCTGCTGCTCCTCCTGCACCGTGCCCGGCTGCCGCCGCCGTCCGCCCGGTGGACCGAGGCCGTGGGGCTCACCGTCGTCGTCTGCGTACTGGTCCCGCTGATCATGTACAGCTCGGTCAGCGTGCTCTTCCTGGTCTACCCCCTGCTGATCCTGTCCGTGCTGCGCTTCCAGCTGGCGGGCGGCATACCGTGCGCCCTGTTCGCCTCGGTGATGGCCACCGTCGTGGCCCGCGAGGAGGTCGGCGCCTTCGGCAGGCTCAGTGACATCGAGACGTTGATGAGACTCCAGGCGTTCAACGGCACGCTGGGGCTCACCGCGCTCCTGCTGTCCGCGGTGATCAGCGAGCAGCTCAACACCCGGCGGTCGGTGGAACGGGCCTGCAAGGAGCTGGTCGAGGCCTTGCAGCACCTGAACGCCGGGGGCTCCCAGAACCCGGGAGCACCTGGCGGGGACGTCCGCTGAGCGCGGCGACGGGTCGCGCCCGCCGCTGGTCAGAAGTCGTAGTCGTCGATGTTGCGGCGTCGAAGACCGTCGGTTCGCCGTCGCCCCTGTGGTCCAGTACGTCTGCCCCGGAGGCTGGGCCGCGGAGAAGGCTGCCACTATATTTGGTGTCATGAGTGCCATCACCTTGCGCATCCCCGACGCCATGGACAAGCAGCTGCGCGACGCCGCCGCCGACGCCCCGTCGCTGAACGACTACATCCTCAGAGCCGTGCGCCGGCAGATGACCCTCGACGCCGGCCGGAAGCTGGCCGCGATCCAGCCGCTCGCCCTCGACGGCGAGGGCGACGCCCTGTGACGATCCGCAAGGGCGACGTCTTCGACGTCGACACCGGCAAGGGCGAGCGCACGGTGCTCGTCGTCAGCCTCGACGGACTCGCGGAGGCGTACGGAGCGGTGGTCGCCCTGGTGCTGCACGCCCCGGCCGCCCACCCCGACACGGCGATGAGTGTCCGGCTGGACGCACCGGTGGACGCCTCGGCCGTGGCCGTCAACCTGCTCCAGCTCTCGGCGTCCCGGTTCGAGACCGCCATGCTGCACGGCAACATCGGCCCCGAGCGGCAGACCCTCGTCGACAACGCCCTCCGCGCCGTGCTCGACCTGTAGGGCGCCGGGCCCGGACCCGCGGGCTACGTCGCCGCCCGGGTGTCCGGGGCCGTCCCGCGGCCCAGAGTGCGGTCGAAGACGGTCAGCAGGAGATACACCACCCCGGCGCCGAGCATGACCCAGGCCAGCGTGTGCATGCCGCCGGTGTCCGCGTGGTGCCCGAAGGCCGCCGCGCTCGCGGAAGAGGCGATCATGGAGCCGACGTACGCGAAGGTCCGCAGCAGACCGGCGGAGGACGCCGTGCGCTCGGGATCGGCCTGGAAGTAGACGGAGTTCTGCAAGGCCAGGTTGTTGAGCCCCTGCGGGACGCCGAAGACCAGGGCGACCAGGAGCAGCATCCACAGCGGGCTCTCGGCCGTGAGCGTGAGGATCAGCACGCAGGCGACGATCTGTCCCGCCGCGCCGAGCAGCAGCTTCCCGCGCACACTCCGGCTGCGCCCCGAGACGACCGAGACGCCGATCGCCAGCAGGAACATCGGGATCTGCGCCAGCCCGGCATGGAAGGGCGACAGCCCGAAGCCCTCCTCCGTCCACTGGGTGAAGCCGTAGAGGAAGGCGTACGCGACGACGTAGGCGACGAGCGCGCGCCCGTACGTGGCCAGCAGCGGGGTGTTGCCGCCCAGGACGCGCAGATCGATGAAGGGGGTGGCGGCCCGCAGCTCCCGTGCCGCGAAGGCCGCACCCGCGGCGACGGTGATCGCCAACAGGTACCAGTCGCGCAGGTGCAGGTTCATCAGGAAGAGCAGCAGTGAGACGAGCGTCGCGGCGAACAGCGCCATGCCGGGCAGGTCGAGCTGCGCGGCCGTCCGTCCGTGCCGCGGGGGCCCGGCGCCGTCGGCCGGCTTGGGCAGGCGCAGCATCCCCAGTACCACCGCGGCGACGGCCAGGGGCACGTTCAGCGCGAACGTGGTGCGCCAGCCACCGGCGGCGATCAGTAGACCGCCCAGTAGCGGGCCGACGACGGCGATGGTCTGGTTGGCGACCGCCAGGGCGGTCAGCACCCCGCCGGGACTGTCCCGCCCGGTGCGCTCGGCCTCGGCGCGCAGCAGTGCCATCGCCGCGGGATAGCCGGCGCAGGTGCCGAAGCCGAGCATGACCCGAGCGGCGATCAGTACGCCGATGTTCGGTGCCAGGGCGCCGACGACCCCGGCGACGCCGACGAGGCCGGTGCTGAGAAGGAAGAGTCTGCGCGGACCGAAGAGGTCGATGAGCCGGCCCACGACCGGCTGTCCGAGCGAGGTGGCCAGGTAGAGCGCGGAGACCAGCCAGGCGGTCTGCGAGGCCGGCGCTCCGAGGGCGCTGCCGATGGGGACGAGGGCGACGGCGATGATCGTCGAGTTGATCGGGTTGAGGACCGAACCCAGCAGCATCGGCGGCAGCAGCCGCCGGTTGAAGCCGGGCCGGTCCTCGTCGCGCGTCCGGCCCGCCGTCGGCTCAGTCACGGGTGAGCCGCTCCAGGACGGCCATGGCCGCGATCACCGCCCGGCGCTCTTCCTCCGTGCACCTGTCCTGCAACTGGCCGGCGAGCCACTCCTTGCGGGCCTGCCGGTCCTCTTCGACCCGGCGCCGGCCCTCGGCGGTCAGCGTGATCAGCAGGCGCCGCCCGTCGTCCGGGTCGGGCCGCCGCTCCACCAGTCCCAGGGCGGCGAGCGGAGCGATGGTCGCCGTCATCGACTGGTGCCGCACCCCTTCGCCGGCGGCGAGTTCGCTGGCTGTGACCCCGCCGCGGTCGGACAGCCGCGCGAGGAGGGTCGCCTGGCCCACGGTGATGTCCTCCGCCTCGGACGCCTTCAGGATGCGGCGCCGCAGACGTCTGATGACCGCGCGGACCTCGCGGGACGCCTCGACCGCCGACGGCGACAGGTACTGGTTCTCGCTCATGCGCACAGGTTAACTTCCACAGTCTCAGCTGTACAGATAAACCTGTATAAATGAGTGGCCCGGTCCGGCTTCTCCCGGACGCCGCTCCGGTGTCAGAACGCGCTCGGCATGTGCTGCCGTACCCACGATTCGAAGGACGTGACGGACAGGCCCAGCTTCCGCGCGAACTCGGGGCGCGCGGGCTGCGGGAACTCGTTGAGGGACGACTGTCCGAACCCCATGTCGGGCATGCCGGCGGCGACCGCCTCCTCCTCGCTCATGTCGGGCGCGGCGACCGTCGTGCCGAGGTGGCGGGAGAGGACGCCGGCGATCTCCGTCATGGTCAGGTGGTCGCTCGCCAGCTCCAGTTCCACGCCGTCGAAACGCTCGGGCTCGGCCACGACGGCGGCAGCGGCCGAGCCGATGTCGTCGACGGCGACCAGGGACAGCCGGGTCGAGGGCTTGAGCAGGCTCACCAGGCCGCCCTCCAGGCCGCGCGGGAACACGATGGCCTCGGCGGGGAGGAAGTTCTCCATGAAGAAGCTCGGCTTGAGGAGCGTCCAGTGGGCGAAGCCGGCCTCGCGGACGCGGTCCTGGATCCCGGCCTTCGCCGTGTAGTAGGGCTCCATCGCGGCCCATCGCCCCTGCACCCAACTCGTGTGCTGCCCGGCGCCGGAGACCGACGTGTGGATGAACTGGGGCACCCCGGCCGCCCTGGCGCCCTCGATCAGCCGGGTGGCCTGCGCGACCTCGCCCGCGAAGGCGGCTCCGTCGAGGTCGGGCATCTGGACCGAGAAGACGGCGCGGGCGCCCTCGGCGGCGCGGGTCAGGGAGTCGAGGTCGTCCAGGTCTCCGACGACCAGTTCGGCGCCGAGTGCCGCGACCGCCGCCGCCCGGTCGGTCGAGGGGTCGCGGACCAGCGCCCTGACCGGTACCCCCGACTTCAGCAGGGCGCGGGCGGTGGCGCCGCCCTGTCGGCCGGTCGCGCCGGTGACCAGGACGGGTGCGGGATCTGTGGTCATGGTGTCCTCCGGGTAGGGCTCGTCGGCAGCTAAGTGGCGGGGCCCGCCACTTAACTTCCCGGTACGATACGGAGGGGCCCGCCATTTAGCAATGCGAGAGGACGCCATGCCTGATCACCAGCGCGCGGACGCACGGCGCAACTACGCGCGGATCCTGGCCGTGGCCGAGCAGGAGGTCGCCGCACACGGCGCCGACGCGTCCCTGGAACGCATCGCCCGCATCGCCGGCGTCGGCTCGGCGACGGTGCGCCGGCACTTTCCCGGCCGCCGCGCGCTGCTGGAGGCGGTGTTCGCCGAGCGGATCGAGGCCCTGCGGGTCTGTGCCGTCGAGGCGGCCGAGGCGGAGGACGCCCGCACCGCGCTCCTGGACTGGCTGCGCGCCCTCACCGAGTACGCCGCCTCCGCGCGGGGCATGGCCGACGCGCTGGCGCAGGACAGGCTCGTCGAGCCGGAGCATGTGAACGCCTGTGCGGCGAAGCTCGGCGGAGCGGTCGAGCCGCTGCTGCGGCGCGCCGCGGCGGAGGGCGTGGTGTCGCCGGGCGTGACCCCCACCGACCTGCTCACGCTGGTCACCGGCATCGCCCTGGCCACGGAGCACCACGCCGACCCCGCGGCCGAGGCGCGCCGCCTGCTCGGCCTGACCGTGGAGGGCCTCAGCCCCACGAGATGACGGGGGTGTCCGGAGCCGTCCCGAGTGTGGCCCACGCCACTTGATGTGGCGGGAACCCGCCGGTGGACGTCTCCGACTACTGCACCGTGACGGTTGGCGCACGAACGCTTCCTCGGGTGACGCGGATCCGTGCGCCCGAGGGCGGCATGCGGTGCGCGCGTTTCGTACGGGCTGTGCTGTTCGCCGCCGTCTGCGTGCTGCTCGCCGCCCTCGGACACAGCCTGATGTCCGGGGCCGCCGTGCCCTGGTGGGCGGCGGGAGCCGGACTGGGTGGCACGGCGGGCGCGGCCTGGTGCGTGGCCGATCGTGAGCGGGGACTGCCCGCGGTCGTCGCGCTCTCGGTCGCCGCGCAGACGGTGCTGCACTGCGCGTTCGCGGCGATACCGACGCCGTCCGCGCCGGTGTCGGTGCCGGTGCCTGCGCCTGGCGGCGGGGGCATGGCGCAGATGGACATGGGTGTCGGCCACATGAACATGGGCGCCGGCCACATGAACATGGGCTCCAGCCATGGGCACTTGGGCTCCGCTCACGTGCATCTGGGCTCCGGGCCCATGGAGATGGCGGGCGCGGGCCACGACATGAGTGGCTCGTCGTCGTTCGGCATGTGGGCCGCCCACACCCTCGCCGCGCTACTGTGCGGACTCTGGCTGGCCCACGGAGAGCGCGCCGCGTTCGACCTGCTCCGGGCCGTCGCCGGATGGCTGGCCGTGCCGTTGCGTCTGCCGCGCGGCACCTCCACCGCCGTGCTGAGCCACCCCCTGGTCCGGCATGCGCGCGGTGCGAACCGGACGCCGAACCGCCTGGTCCTCGTCGACCCGATCACCTCCCGTGGGCCTCCGTCCGGCTTCGCTGTCGTGTGAGACAGCCAGTCGTACGACAGCCGCTCGTACGACCGGCCCACCCATTCCGGAGCCGCCCGGACGAACCGCGAAGGACCTCGAGTGATCACCCCTGCCCTGCCACGCCCGTCCTTACCGCTTCAAGAACCCGCCCGGCGCGCCGCGTTCGGGACGTCGATCTCGTCCGACGAGGCGGTGACCGCATGGGCGCTCGCCGCCCGGGGAGGCGATCCGGTGGCCGTCGACCAGTTCGTTCGCGCCCTTCACCAGGATGTCGTGCGCTACGTGGCGTGGCTCTGCTCCGATCCCCAACTCGCCGACGACCTGGCCCAGGACACCTTCGTGCGGGCGCTCGGAAGCCTGCACCGTTTCGAAGGCCGCTCCTCGGCACGGGTGTGGCTGCTGTCCATCGCCCGCCGTGCGGTGATCGACAGCCACCGGTACGCCGCCGCGAGACCACGCCTCTGCGACACGGAGGACTGGAAGGCGGTGGCCGAGCGCGCCCAGAAGAGAGACCTGCCCGGCTTCGACGACGGGATAGCGCTGGCCGATCTCCTCCAGACGCTGCCCGCGGACCGCCGCAGGGCGTTCGTCCTCACCCAACTCGCGGGCCTGCCCTACGCGGACGTGGCCGCGATGAGCGGCTGCCCCGTCGGGACGGTCCGCTCGCGCGTGGCCCGCGCCCGCGCGACGCTGACCGGCCTGCTGGCCGACGCCGAAGCCAATGTCGAAGCCGAGCCCCAAGCCAATGCCGAAGCCGAAGCCAACGTCGAAACCGAGCCCGAAACCGAATCTCCGAATATGGCGGGAACCGATTCCCCCACCCGCCCGACTACTGGTGTGACGGCACGGAGATTCAAGGGCGGCGACAGCGGCCGGGAGGGAAAAAGGTGACCCCGGAGATAACGGACGCCTTCGCGGCGGTGCGCGCACAGTACGGTGCGGAATCGATCCGCCGCGTGGAAGAGATGCTGGAGCCCGGGGGAGGGGAATCCAGGCACCCCCTCCAGCGAGGGGCCAAGTGGATTCTTCCCGGTCTCTCCCGCACGCCGTGGCACGATCCCCACGCATACCCCGAGATCGCACCCGTCGTCAGAGCACTGGAATCCGCCCATCCGGGGGTGAAGGAGGAACTCAACTCCGCTTGGCACGGGCGCCGTGAGGCGTTCTTCGACTACGAGCACTACCTCACCACCCAGAAGGACTGGCAGGCCCTCCACCTGTACCGGGGAGGGCGGCTGGTCGAGGAGTCGGCGGCCGTGGTGCCCACCGCCTACCAGGCGTTGAAGGACACAGCCGTCGAGACGGGCGTCATCTGCCCGCTCCTGGAGTGCCACTTCTCGACGCTGCTGCCGGGCGCGGTCATCGCCCCGCACTGCGATCTGTGGAACTTCAGCATCAATTTGCATCTCGCGGTGGATATTCCCGACGGGTGCAGTATCACCGTGGCCGGTGAGACCCGCTCGTGGGAAGAGGGCACATGCCTGCTCTTCGACTATTCCTTCGAGCACACGGCGCGAAACGAGGGGGACCGCCCCCGCACTTGTCTGCTCATGGATCTGTGGCACCCGGAGACGACCATTCCGGAGCGCCACGCACTGGTCGCCCTCATCACGGAAATCCGCCGCCTGATGGAATCGGGGTGAACGGGACCGGAGACCGGCGCATGCGTGAGCGGCTTTCCCTGCTCGTCCTGGCCTTCGCCCAATTGGTCATCGCGCTCGACTACAACATCGTCTACGTCGCCCTGCCCGATATGGGAAAAGACCTCGGCTTCTCCGACCACGACCTCCAGTGGGTGGTGAGCGCCTACGTCGTCGCGACCGGCGGCCTGCTGCTCCTGGGCGGACGGACGGCGGACCTGCTCGGCCGGCGGCGGACGTTCTCCGCGGCGGCACTGCTCTACGCCGGTTCCTCACTCGTGGGGGCCCTGTCGGAGTCGGCGGGAGTGCTCGTCGCGGTCCGTGCGGTGCAGGGGATGGGAGGCGCGCTGCTGTTCCCCGCGACGCTGTCCCTGATCAACACCATCTACGCCGAAGGCCCCGCCCGCAACCGGGCCTTGGCGGTCTGGGGAGCGGCCGGCGCGGGCGGCCTGTGCTTCGGATCGCTGCTGGGAGGAGTGCTGGTGGAGGCGTTCGGCTGGCCGTCGGTCTTCCTCGTCAACGTGCCCGTGGCCGCGGCCCTCGCCTGGGCCGGGTGGACGCTGTTCCCGGCGGACGGTCAACCCGGCGGTGCCCGGCGCCTGGACGTGACGGGCGCGCTCACGGCGACCGGGGGCGTCACCCTCCTGGTCCTCCTGCTGGTCCACGCTCCCCAGGAGGGCTGGACCAGCCCCTCGACCGTGCTGATCGCGGCGCTCTCCGCCCTGCTGCTGACCCTGTTCGCCGTGGTGGAGGCCCGTTCGCGCGACCCGCTGGTGCCGGCCAGACTCTTCAGGCACCGCGCCCTCCTCGCCGCGATGGCGACGACGGCTCTCTACAGCGCGACCTTCAGCTCCCTGCCGTACTTCCTGACCCTGTACTTCCAGACCGTCCGGGGCTATGGAGCGTTCGGCACCGGGCTGGCGTTCCTCGTCCCCGCCGTGGTCACCGCGATCGGCACGAAGGCGGGAGAGCGCGCCGTCGCCGTCGTGGGCGTGCGCCGGACGCTCGCGTCCGGCATGGCACTGGGCGCGGCGGGGGCGACGGTCCTCGGTCTCGCGCTCGGCACCGACGGGTCGTACGCGCTGCTGCTGCCCGGAATCCTGCTGCTGAGCCTCGGGCAGGGAGCCGCCTGGACCGGCATGTGGATCGCCGCCGGTTCCGGAGTACCCGCCGGTGACCAGGGCGTGGCGTCCGGACTCGCCTCCACCACCCTCCAGGTGGGCGCCGCGGTGGGCCTCGCCCTGCTGGTGGCGCTCGCGGGCGGCAGCGGTCAGGGAACGCAGGAGGACGCCCTGCTGACTGGCATACGCACCGCCGTGTTCGCCGTCGCGGCGGGACTCGGCTGCGGAGCGCTGCTGGTGTCGGCCGCGCGCAGAACCGTCACCGTCCCGTGAACCACCGCGTTCCCTCCGTCACTTCGTCCCTGCCGCCTTTCCGCCTCCAGAACCGTCCACCCCAGGAGATCAGCCGTGCCCAGCAGCGTTCCCGGCCCGCCCCCACCGGTGGCGGTCCTGTGCGGACTGGCCGGACGGGTGCCGTCCCGTGTGGTCACCAACGCCGAACTCGCCGAGCGGCTGGACACGGACGACCAGTGGATCCGCACCCGCACCGGCATCCGCAGCCGCCGTGTCGTCGCCCCCGGCCAGGCCACCTCCGACCTCGCGGTCGACGCCGGCCGGCTCGCCCTGGCATCCGCCGGGACGGACTCCGTGGACGCGGTGATCGTCGCCACCACGACCCCCGACCGCCCCTGCCCGGCCACCGCACCCGTGGTGGCCGCACGGCTCGGACTCGGCGGGGTGGCGGCCTTCGACGTGCACGCCGTCTGCACCGGGTTCGTCTACGGGCTCGCCACCGCCGCCGGCCTGATCGCCTCCCGGACCGCCACCCGGGTCCTGCTCATCGGCGCCGACACGTACTCCACCATCGTCGACCCGCTGGACCGGGCCAACGCCGTCATCTTCGGCGACGGCGCGGGAGCCGTGGTGCTGCGCGCCGGACACTCCGGTGAACCGGGCGCGCTGGGCGACTTCGACCTCGGCAGCGACGGCGCCAACGAGGAACTGATCACAGTCGCCGCCGGGGGCTCCAGGCTGCCCTTCGCGAAGGGCAAAACCGCCCGCGCGGAGACGCACTTCGCGATGCGCGGCAGCGAGGTCTACCGCCACGCCGTGCTGCGCATGGCTGCCTCGGCGCGCACCGCCCTCACCCGGGCCGGCTGGCAGACCGACGACGTCGACCACTTCGTCCCCCATCAGGCGAACCTGCGCATCCTGCACGCCGTCGCCGAAGACCTGGGCCTGCCCCGGGAACGGTGCGTGGCCAACGTGGACACCGTCGGCAACACCGGCGCCGCCTCCATCCCGCTGGCCCTGACCGACGCCGCCGCCGGGCACCGGATACGGCCAGGCGACCGACTCCTGCTCACCGCCTTCGGCGGCGGCCTCACCTGGGGCTCCTCCGTCCTGACCTGGCCCCGGCTCGCCGCGCCGGCACACCCCTACCCAGAAGAAGGCCCGCCATGAGCAACCCCACCTACGACCGGCTGGTCGAGATCGTCCGGAACCTGCACGAGGTCCCCGCGGACCGGTTCACGCCCGGGACGACCTTCGCGGAACTCGACGTCGACTCGCTGACCATGGTCGACATCAGCATCCGCATCGAGCGCCACCTCGGCGTCACCGTCCACGACAGCGAGCTGCGCCCCACGCTCACGCTGCGCGGCACCGCGGACCTCATCGACGCCCGGCGGAACGGCCGACGTACGGGCTGAGGCGACCCCACTCCGGGCCACCGAGCCACGACTCCCCAGAGGAAAGGCACCCCAGATGCACATCACCGACCAGCCCGGCGCGCTTCTCGGCGCGACCGTGGAGGACTTCGACCACACCACCGCCTCCGAGGCCGACATCGACCGGCTCAAGCAGGCCGTCTACACCAAGAAGATCGCCGTCCTGAAGGACCAGGACCTGTCCCCCCGGCAGTTCCTCGCGCTCGGCGAGCGGCTGGGGCGCCCGGAGACGTACTACGAGCCGATGTACCGGCACCCCGAGGTGCCCGAGGTGTTCGTCTCGTCCAACGTCCCGGAGAACGGCAAGCAGATAGGCGTACCGAAGACCGGCAAGTTCTGGCACGCGGACTACCAGTTCATGCCCGACCCGTTCGGCATCACCCTCATCAACCCCCAGGTCGTCCCCGAGCAGAACCGGGGGACGTACTTCATCGACATGGGCCGCGCGTGGGAGAAGCTGCCCGCCGAACTGCGGAAGGAGGTCGAGGACACCCGCTGCCGGCACTCGGTGCGCAAGTACTTCAAGATCCGCCCGCACGACGTCTACCGCCCGATCTCCGAGATCATCGAGGAGATCGAGGCCAGGACCCCCGCCGTACTCCGGCCGACCACCTTCACCCACCCCCTCACCGGCGAGACCGTCCTCTACGTCAGCGAGGGCTTCACCGTCGGGATCGAGAACGCGGACGGCGAACCGCTGGACGACGAGCTGCTCAAGCGGCTGTTCGAGGCCACCGGCCAACTCGACGAGACCTTCGGGCACGAGAACATCCATCTCCAGAGCTTCGAGAAGGGTGACCTCCTCGTCTGGGACAACCGCAGCCTCATCCACCGGGCTCGTCACACCACCACACCCGAACCCACCGTGTCTCACCGCGTCACCGTCCACGACACGCACATGCTGCACGGCGGGAGCCACACCTCATGACCGCCCCTGCCAAAGCCTCCACCGAAGCCCCCGCCGACGGCTCGTTCGCCACCGACGATGCCCTCCTGGCCCGCGTCCTGGCCCCCTACAAGGACCACTCCAGGTACCTGAGAACCGCCCACGTCGGCACGGAAGCCGAAACCACCTTCGTGCGAGCCGAGTTCGCGATCGGCGAGTCCTGCTACATCGACGACACCGGCCACCTGAACTCCGTCGAGGCGAACATCGCCTACAACCAGATGATGTATTACCTGGTCGCCAAGGCCATCAAGGAGGGACTGCTCGACGGTCTGAAGGACTGGACCCTGGACGACTTCTGGTGCCGCCGGCTCCCGGACATCCTCATCGCCCGCCTCACCGGCACGTTCCGCCGCCCTCTCGACCCCCGCGCGTTCTCCGGACGGATGGACATCCACTCCGTCACACACCGCACGCCGGGCAACGGCAGCCCCTTCCTGCTCGTCGAGACCTCGTACCGCTACTGGGACGCGGCGGGCGGCCGGTGCGACGGCGAGGTGGCCCTGGCGTTCGTCAATCTCCCGGGACCCGAGGTGAGCGACCGATGACGACCATGCGCACCGACCGGCTCGACCACCCCGAGCCGCGGACCCTCGCCCGGACCACCGGTCACCACGCGCACCGGCAGCCCACCACACCCGCCATCCACTGCGAGGGCCGCACCCTCACCTACGAGCAGTTGCACCGGGAGAGCAACCGGGTCGCCCACGCGCTCCTGGCAGCCGGACTGGCCGGCGGTGACCGGGTCGCCTACCTGGGCCGGGAGTCCGAGCACTACTACGTGATCCTCTTCGCCTGCGCCAAGACCGGGACCGTCCTGGTGCCCGTCAACTGGCGGCTCACCGCACCCGAGGTGAGCCACATCCTCCAGGACTCCCACACCCGTCTCCTGTTCCTGGAGGACGAGTTCGCACCGGTCGTCGACGGCATGCCCACCCCGCCACCCGCGACGGTCCTCCGGCTCGGCGAACCGGAGTCATGGCGCGCGGGCCACCCCGACACCGACACCGGCTTCGAGGCCACCGCCGACACCCCGGTCGCCCAGCTCTACACCAGCGGCACCACGGGCCTGCCCAAGGGCGTGGTCCTCGCCCACCGCAGCTTCTTCGCCATCCGCTCCGCCCTGAACAGCGCGGGACTGGACTGGATCGACTGGCGGGCGGGTGACATCGCCCTCGTCGGTATCCCCGGCTTCCACATCGGCGGCCTGTGGTGGGCCACGCAGAACTTCAACGCCGGGACCACTGTCGTCGTCCTGCGAGCCTTCGCCGCGCGACAGGCCGTCGACCTCATCCGCACGCTCGGCGTCACGACGGCCTGCGTCGTCCCCGCGATGCTCCGCATGATGCTCGCCGAACCCGGCGTCCACGCGGGCGACTTCACCACGCTGCGCAAGACGGTGTACGGCGGCTCCCCGATCTCCGAGAGTCTGCTGGAGGAGAGCCTCGCCGTCCTGGACTGCGCATTCGCCCAGATCTACGGGCTCACCGAGACCGGCAACACCGCCGTCTGCCTGCCCCCGGCCGCCCACGTACCGGGCAGCCCCCTGATGCGGGCGGCCGGACGCCCCTATCCCGGCGTGCGCTGCAAGGTGATCGACACCCAGGGCCGCGAACTGCCCCCGGGAGCCGTCGGCGAGATCTGCCTGCACACCCCGGCCAGGATGGTCGAGTACTGGGGGCTGCCGGGCAGGACGGCCGAGACCCTGGTGGACGGCTGGATCCACACGGGCGACGCCGGATACGCCGACGAGGACGGCTACGTCTTCATCCACGACCGCATCAAGGACGCCGTCCTGGTGGCCGGGGAGAACGTCTACCCGGCGGAGATCGAGAACGCCCTGGAACACCACCCCCAGGTCGCCGAGGCCGTCGTCGTCGGAGCCCCCGACGAACGCTGGGGCGAGCGCGTCCACGCCTTCGTCGTCCCCGTCGAAGGACACGAACCCACCGCCCGCGACCTCCACACCTTCCTCGTCACGCGGCTCGCCGCCTTCAAGCTGCCCGCGGCCTACGAGTTCACCGACCACGTCCCCCGCAACCCCAGCGGCAAGATCCTGCGGCGCGAACTCCGTGACCGCTTCTGGGGCGCGTCCGCGCGCAAGGTCAACTGACCGCCGACGCCGAGCCACCGAGAGAGAACCCATGCCCGAACCCCTCACCCTGGACACCTTCCGCGCCGACCTGGCGGAGTTCCTGTTCCTCCCGCCCGGCGAAGTCGACCTCGACGACGGCCCGTTGGAATCGGGCCTGGACTCCCTGCGCATCGTCACCCTGCTCGAACGATGGCAGGCGGCCGGAGCGGACATCGGCTTCGTCGACCTCGCCGAACGCACCACCTTCCGCGAGTGGTGGCACCTGCTGGCCGGACGCCGGACGGGAGCCACCCGTGCCGACACCTGAGAGCCGTACGGGAGCCGGGCGGCGGCACAGGCTGCTGGCCGCGCAGGAGGGCATCTGGGCCGGACAGCAGCTCGACACCGGCAGTCCCGCCTACAACACCGCCGAGTACGTGCGCGTTCACGGCCCCGTGGACACCGCCGTCTTCGACACGGCACTCCACCTCGTCGTGGCCGAGACCGAGGCCCTGAACGCCACCTTCGTGCCGGACAGCGAGGGTCGCCCCTGGCAGGTCGACACCCCGGCCGGCGACTGGCGGACCCACATCGCCGACCTCACCGCCGAGCCCCGCCCACTCGCGGCCGCGCTCACCTGGATGGACCAGGACCTGGCCCGCCCCGTCGACCTCGCCCGCGGCCCCATCTTCGGCCACGCCCTGCTGCGCACCGGCGAGGCCGAGTACCTCTGGTACCACCGCGTCCACCACATCGCCCTCGACGGGTTCGGACTCTCCCTTGTGGCCCGCCGCGTCGCCGAGGTGTACACCGTCCTCGTCTCCGGTGAGTCCGTCCCCGCGAGCGGCTTCGGCACCCTGGAGTCGGTACGCACCGAGGAACACGCCTACCGCACGTCCGCCCGCCACACCGAGGACGGCGCCTACTGGAGAGGCCGGTACGCCGACCGGCCGCCCGTGGCCAGTCCCGCCGGCCGCCCGGCCCTGCCGTCCCGCACCGTCCACCGCCACGTCGCGGACCTGGGTCCGGACCGCGCGGCGAGCCTCCGCGAGGTGGCCCGGGACCTGTCGTCGACCTGGTCGGAGATCGTGCTCGCGGTCACCGCCGCCCACCTGCACCGCGTCACCGGAGCGGCGGAGATCGTCCTGAGCCTGCCGGCGATGGGCCGCCTGGGATCCGTGTCCCTGCGCGTCCCCGCCATGGTCCGCAACATCCTGCCCCTGCGGGTGCCGGTCGACCCCGGTGACAGCCTGCGCGACCTCGCGGCCCGCGTGTCGCGGGAACTGCGGGCCGGGCTGCCCCACCAGCGCTACCGCTACGAACGGTTGCGCCGGGATCTGCGGCTGGTCGGGGGCCGACGCCGACTGTCGGGGCCCGGCGTGAACATCATGCCGTTCCAGTACGACCTCCGGTTCGCCGGCCACCGCAGCTCCGTGCACAACGTGTCCGCCGGGCCCGTCGACGATCTGGCCCTCAACGTCTACGACCGCGGCGACGGCACCGGCCTGCGCGTCGCCCTGGACGCCAACCCCGACCTCTACGAGAGCAGCGACACGGAGACCCTGCTGCACGGCGTGCTCGCCCTGCTCGACGAGGCGACCGCGGCCCCCGGCACACCCCTGCGCGAACTCGCGGTCGGTCGTCCCGATGCCCTGTCCGCAGGAGCCTCCGCCCCCGCCGTCGTCCTGGACGGTGGCCCGCTGCCCGTCCCGGCCCGTCCGGTATTGAGCCTCATCGCGGACCACGCCGCCTGCCGGGGCACGGCAGTCGCCGTGGAACACGCCGGTGAACGCGTCACCTACGCCCAGCTGTACGGCACCGCACGGACCATCGCCCGGCGCCTGTCCGCCCGGGGCGTCGGCCGCGGCGACCTGGTGGCCGTGGCCCTGCCCCGCGGCCCCGAAGCCGTCGCCGCCGTCCTCGGAGTACTGCTGTCGGGTGCCGCCTACTGCCCCCTGGACCCGTCGGCCCCCGCCGACCGCACGGCCCGCCTCCTGGCCGACACCACCCCCGCGCTCGTCCTGACGACCGACGCTCACCGCGACGCCTTCGGGCACGTCCCCCTCCTCCAACTCCCCGTACTCGACCGGCCGGACGACGAGCCGTACGAGAGTCCACCCCCGGCGTCGGCCGACCTCGCCTACGTCCTGCACACCTCGGGCTCCACCGGACGTCCGAAGGGCGTCGAGATCGCCCACCGCGCGCTCGCGCACTTCGTCGCCGGAGCACTGCACTGCTACGGGATACGCCCCGACGACCGCGTCCTCCAGTTCGCCCCCCTACACTTCGACACGAGCGTCGAGGAAATCTTCGTCACCCTGTGCGCCGGTGCCACCCTGGTCGTCCGTACCGACGACATGACCGAGTCGGTGCGGGGCTTCCTGGCGGACTGCGCCCGCCGCCGGGTGACAGTCCTGGACCTGCCCACCGCCTACTGGCACGAAGTCGCCCACGCCGTGGCCGGCGGCGCCACCCTGCCCGGGAGCGTGCGGACCGTCCTCATCGGCGGCGAGGCGGCACTGCCCGAGCGGGTGACCCGGTGGCGCGAGGCCGTCGGCACCCGGGCCGCGCTGCTCAACACCTACGGCCCCACCGAGGCGACCGTGGTCGCCACCGTGGCGGACCTGTACGACGAGACACTCGCCCCCGGTGACGTACCCATCGGCCGTCCCCTGCCCGGCACCCGGGCGGCAGTGGTCGAGGGCGAGTTGTATCTCCTCGGCGACCACCTCGCCGAGGGTTACCGCGGCGACCGCCTCCCCGACAACGCCCGCTTCGGTCCGCTGGCCCAGGTCCCCGGCCGGCCGCGCGCCTACCGCACCGGTGACCTCGTACGCATCGGCGGGGACGGGCAGTTGCGGTTCCTCGGCAGGGCGGACGCCGAGTTCAAGATCAGTGGCCATCGGGTGCATCCGGCCGAGGTGGAGAACGCCCTGCTGGCCCACTCCCGGATCCGCGAGGCCGCAGTCGTGGGACAGACCCTCCCCGACGGCGGCCGGCGCCTGATCGCCCACCTGGTCAGGGAGGCTCCCGTCCCTTCCGCCGCCGAGATACGCGACCACGTCCGCCGACGGCTTCCCGCCGCCCTGATCCCCTCCGAACTCCGGTTCCTCGACCGGCTGCCACGGACGGACTCCGGAAAGATCGACAGAACGGTCTTGGCGGCCGACCCGAATTCGCCGTCCAGCACGCCGGATCCCGACGGCACCGGTCCGCTGGAGCGGACCATCACCGGCGTCTGGCAGCGGATCCTGGGCGTCGGCACCATCACCGCGGACGACGACGTGTTCGACCTCGGCGCGCAGTCCCTCCAGGTCATCCAGGCCGCCAACCGACTGGGCACCGTACTCGGCCGCGAGGTGCGGGTCGGCCGGCTCTTCCAGTACCCCACCGCCGCCGAACTGGCCCGCTTCCTCGGCGAGGAGACCAGACCGGCTCCCGCTTCCGCGCTCCCGACGGGCCTCCTGCGCGACGCCGTACTCGACCCCGCCGTACGCCCGGGCGCTCGCCGTCGCCCCGGCGTTCCGGAGCGGATCCTGCTCACCGGCGCCACGGGTTTCGTCGGCGCCCATCTGCTGGCGGAGCTGCTGGACTCCACCCGGGCGGACCTGATCTGCACGGTCAGGGCACGTGACGTGGACGAGGCCGCCGCGCGGATCCGCGCCGCCCTGGACCGGCACGGCATCACACCCACCCCCGAACAGCGGCGCCGCGTCACCGCGCTCCCCGCGGACCTCGCCCTGCCCCGCCTCGGCCTCACCCCGGAAGCCTTCGACGGACTGGCCGCCACCTGCGACGCGATCTTCCACAACGGGGCCACCGTCAGCATCTTGCGCGAGTACGGCACCCTGCGCGCCGCCAACACCGAGTCCACCCGCCAACTCCTGCTGATGTCCGCGGCCCACGGCACGCCCCTGCACTACGTCTCCACCCTGTCCGTCGCACCGCCCGCCGTCCTCAGCGCCGAGGTTACGGAGGCGTTCCTGGCCGCCCACGAAGGGCTGCGTTACGGATACCAGCAGTCCAAGTGGGCCTCCGAACGGCTGCTGGAACAGGCGGCGGAGCGCGGACTGCCCGTGACCGTGCACCGCCTGGGCCGGGTCGTCGGACCCGCGAGCACCGGACACGTCAACGAACAGGACTTCCTGTGGGGGGTGTTGCGGGCCGGGATCCCGGCCGGGATCGTCCCCGAACTCTTCGAGGACGAGATCTGGACACCCGTGGACTTCGTCGCCCGGGCCCTCGTGCACCTCTGCCTCGTCGCACCCCCGGCCGCCGCCGGGCCCGTCTTCCACTACGCGACCACACCCCGGGTCCGCCTCGGCGACCTCTACGACTGGGTGGAGGAGTACGGCTATCCGCTGCGCCGCCTGACCTTGGCGGACTGGCGGGCCCGGCTCCCCGTCTCGCCGGGAGTCGCGGCCACCACCCTCGCCTTCTTCGACGCCCAGGGGAGCGGGCGGGCGGGCGGTCTCGACCTCCGGCTCGGACACGTGCACGCCGACAACGTCCGACGCGGCCTCGCGGACAGCGGCATCGTCTGCCCGCCCGTCGGCCGGGACCTGGTGTTCCGGTACCTGGACCACTGCGTGACCGCCGGCCTGCTGCCCGCACCGGCCCCGGAGCATCGACACGGAGTCCGCTCCCCGACCCCCGCCGACAGCCCGTGATCGGGGGGAACCCACCGCCGTCGCCCCACGACTACTGCAACAGAGCCCACCAGCCCGGCAGTCCACCCGCGGACCGGGTACGCACGCAAGGAGCACCCATGTCGATGAACCGGCCGGCCGCGGCCGCCCTGGCCGCAGCCCTCTGTCTGCTCACCGCGGCCTGCGGCGCCTCCACCGACGACACCGCGGGCGAGGGCACGACCGAGGCAGCGGCGGCCAAGGGCGGCTACCCGGTGACCCTCCAGAACTGCGGGACCGGTCAGACCTTCAAGAAGGCCCCCGAACGGGTGGTCGTCATGAACGGCGCCTCGGTCGCCGAGGTCTCCACCCTCCTCGCCCTCGGCCTGGAGGACAGGATCGTCGCCAACCAGCAGTCCTACGGCGGCTCCGAGGTCAACGGCCGCGCCGCCGCCGTCGCGGCGCTGCCCACCGGTGACGTCGAACGCAACGACGCCCACGACATACCCCGGGAGGCGATGCTCGGCCTGCGCCCGGACCTGGTGCTGTCCACCACCGCGTACGGCTTCGACGAGAAGAACGGCTTCGCCACCCGGGACCAGTTGCGACAGGTCGGCGCGGCCACCTACGTCTCACCGCAGGGCTGCGACCAGGACACCTCGAAGATGACCATCGAGGACAGCTACCGGCTGCTGCGCGACATGGGCAAGGTCTTCGGCGTGACGGACCGGGCCGAGAAGCTCGTCGCGGCCTCCGAGAAGAACATCGCGGAGACCTCCGCCAAGGTCGCGGGGGAGAAGAAGCCGAAGGTCATGGTCCTCTTCTCCAACATGTCCATGGGCGGCAACGACTTCAGCTCCGTGGTCGCCAAGGGCATCTACAACGACATCCTCGCCGAGGCGGGCGGCTCCAACGCCTTCGAGTCGGCCTCCAGCACCTCCTTCGCCGACCTGAGCAAGGAGAAGGTGGCCGCCACCGACGTCGACGCCCTCGTGGTGATCGGCTACAACGACCCGAACCCGGCTGCCTACGCCAAGAAACTGCTCAAGGAGTTCCCCCAGTGGTCGGCCGCCAGGAACAACACGTACGTGACGCTGTCCGACTCGATGTACCTCGGCCCCAGCAACGACCTGGCCGTCCGGAAGATCGCCGAGATGCTGCACCCCGACGCGTTCTGAACCGGACTGGCGTCACCCTGTCGTTCGTCGTCCTGCCCGTCGCGCTGACCGCCACGATGATCGTGGCTGTCAGTGTCGGCGCGGTCAACGTCCCCCTCGGTGACGTCTGGAGCATCGTCCTCCACCACACCACCGGCGCGGGGGCCGCACCCTCCGACCCGGCGCTCGACCAGATCGTGTGGAACTTCCGCACGCCCCGGGTGGTCCTCGCCGCCCTGGTCGGCGCGGGCCTGGCCGTGTCCGGCGCCGTGCTCCAGACGGTGGTGTCCAACCCGCTCGCCGACCCCGTCGTCCTGGGCTTCTCCTACGGAGCCACACTCGGCGCCGTCCTGGTGATCACCCTGGGCGGGGGAGCGGCCCTCGCCGGGCTCGGCGTTCCGGCCGCGGCCTTCCTCGGAGCGGTGGCGGCGGGCGCCCTGGTCTTCGCCCTCGGCCGACGCCGGGGACGGCTGGCGCCGACCCGGCTGGTGCTGGCGGGCGTCGCGGTGGGCTACGTCTTCCTGTCGGCGACCAGCTTCGTGCAGCTCCGGGCGACCCCGACCGAACTGCGGACCGTCATGTTCTGGATGCTCGGCAGCGTCGCCGGCGCCCAGTGGGACCAGCTGCCTGCGGTGACCGTCGTGGTGCTCCTGACCACGGCGTCGCTGGCCCTCCTCGGCCGGCGGCTCAACGTCCTGCTGGCCGGGGACGAGTCGGCCGCCGCGCTGGGCGTCGACGTCAACCGGCTCCGGGCCGTGCTGCTCGTCCTGTGCGCCCTGCTCACCGGAACGGTGATCGCCGCGGCGGGCAGCATCGGCTTCGTCGGCCTGATGATCCCGCACCTGGTCCGCCTCACCCTCGGCGCCGACCACCGCCGCCTGCTGTCCCTGACCGCTCTGCTGGGCGCCGTCTACCTGGTCCTCGTAGACCTCCTCTCCCGCACCCTCAACCGTCCCAACGAGATTCCCCTGGGCATCCTCACCGCCCTGCTCGGCGCCCCCTTCTTCCTCTGGCTGCTGCGCCACAACAAGGGCCTGGACTGAACCGGACCGAAAGGGCCCGCACCGACTCATGCGACTGACCGTGGACCACCTCCACATCACCCTCGACCACAACCCCGTGCTGCGGGGCGTCGGCCTCGACGCCGACGACGGAGACATCGTCGGCCTGGTCGGACCCAACGGCAGCGGCAAGTCGACCCTGCTGCGCGCCGTCTACCGGTCGCTCCGCCCGGCGGGCGGCGTCGTCAGGGTCGGCGGCGACGACGTCTGGTCGCTGTCCGCCCGCGATGCCGCGCGCCGCACTGCGGCCGTCCTCCAGGACACCACCGGCAACACCACGGGCCTGACGGTCACGGAGATCGTCGCCCTGGGGCGGGCCCCGCACCACGGCCTGCTGGGGCGCGACGGCGCCGAGGACCATCAGGCCGTGGCCGACGCCGTCGACCTCTGCGGCGTACGCCCGTACGCGGAACGGGACTTCGCCTCCCTTTCCGGTGGCGAGCGCCAACGCGTCCTGCTGGCAAGGGCGCTCGCCCAGCGTCCGCGCCTGCTGGTCCTGGACGAACTGACCAACCACCTCGACATCCGGGCCCGGTTCGCCCTGCTGGACCTGATCCGCGCCACCGGGATCACCACCCTCGCCGTCCTCCACGACCTCGACCTCGCCGCCCGGCTCTGCGACCACCTGGTCGTCCTGCACGAGGGAGCAGTGGTGGCGGCCGGACCCGTCCTGGACGTCCTGACCCCGAAGACCCTCGCCGAGGTGTTCGGCGTGCGCGGGACCACGGAGCGGCACGCGGACGGTGTCATCCGCGTCACCTACGAGGCGCGGCCCCTCGCGGACGGCGAGGCGGCGCACACCTTTTCGTCGCCGGGCACCTGAGGCGTGCGCTGCCTTCCGCCTTCGTCACCCCGGACGCCCCGTCCCGGCCGCCGGGTGCCAGGATGAGGCGTCATGTCTGCCGGCGGGGTTCTGCGCATCGTGCGGGCCGCGATGTTCGCGGCCGTCTGTGTGGTGCTCGCCGCCGTGGGACACGTCCTCATGTCCGGTACCGGACTGCCCTGGTGGGTTCTGCCGCTCGCGGCATCCGCCGTCGGCGTCGTCGGTTGGGCGCTCGCCGCCCGTGAGCGCGGCGGCCGTACCGTCGCCGCCCTCACCGTCGGCGTACAGACCTGTCTGCACGCCTGCTTCACCCTCGTGCAGTCCGGTCCGTCCTCGGGCGCGGGAACGCACGATGCCGAGTCCGTCCAGGCGTGGGCCCGCTACCTGCTCTGCGGTGAGAACCCCACACCGGCCCAGGCCGCGAGGGCCTACGACATCGCCGCACAGGCCGGTCTGATCGGGCAGGGCCACATCCCGTCCGCGCCGGACGCGGCCGGTACGGCGACGGCCATGGGACACGGCTTGCACGCCGGATCCGGCCTGCACGAGACGGCCGGAATGACGGGCCTGCACGGAATGGCGGGCCTGCACGGGATGACGGGCACCGCCTCCTGGGGCATGCTCGCCGCCCACCTGCTGGCCGCCGTCCTGTGCGGCCTGTGGCTGGCCCAGGGCGAGCAGGCGGCCTTCGCGCTCCTGCGGGCCTGCGCCGACCGCACGTTCGTGCCGCTGCGGCTCGTCCTCGCGGTGCTCCTGCCCCTGTCGGCCCCGCCCGCACTCCGCCCGCGCCCGCGGCCGTGCCGACGGCTCCAGCACCTCCTGCTCGACCACTCCGTCACCACCCGGGGGCCTCCCGGGGCGATCGCTGTCGTCTGACAGCCGGATCACCGCCGCCGCGAACCGCGCGCCGGCGGTCTCCCGTGCGCGCGCTGAGCGCGGACGGATCTCCCCACCCGTACGGCGGCCGACGGCCCCCGGGCCTCCTCGGCCCCGTCGTACGGGATCCCGAGGAAGGACCCAGGGACATGACCCCTGACCTGCCCGCGGTGACCGACGAGACGGTCACCGCCTGGGCGCTCGCCGCGGCCGGCGGCGACAGCGAGGCGGTCGACCGCTTCGTCGGCGCCCTCCAGCGCGACGTACGCCGATATGTCGCGTACCTCGCCGGTGACGCGCAGGCGGCCGACGACCTCACCCAGGACACGTTCCTGCGCGCGCTCACGGCGCTGCCCCGGTTCGAGGGCCGCTCCTCGGCGCGCGTCTGGCTCTTGTCGATCGCCCGTCGCGCGGTCGCCGACAGTCTGCGCCGCGCCGCCTGCCGGCCCCGCACGGCGGACACCGACGACTGGCAGGGCGCCGTCGAACGCGCCCAGCCGACCGGCCTGCCGGGCTTCGACGAGGGCATCGCCCTCATGGAACTGGTCGATGCGCTGCCGGGCGACCGGCGTCAGGCGTTCGTGCTGACCCAGTTGCTGGGACTGCCCTACGCACAGGCCGCGGAGGCGAGCCGGTGCCCGGTCGGTACCGTCCGCTCCCGCGTGTCACGCGCCCGGCTGACCATGGCCGAGTGGCTGGCGGACGAGCCCGAGGCGCACCGCCCGTCCGGTACCGCCGTCGCCTGACCGGACCACCGGAGGTCTGAAGGCACCACCGGTGGCGTGACGGCGCCTCGTTCACGGGGGTGCCGTCACGCGTGGGGCCGGTCGGCTCCGTGCGGGCTCAGCCGGTGTGCAGGACGCGGAAGCGGTCGGGGCGCGCCGGATCCCGGTCCACGACCTGGACCGGCGGCCAGGCCCACTGCCAGACGCCGATACCGGGCGTGCGGGTGAACCGGATCCGCCCTCGGGTGCCTTCGACGTCGACCCGGGACCAGGACGCGGTGATGTCCGCCGGATCGGTACCGTCCCTGCGCAGCACGTCGGCGAGAACGGCGACCGTGTCGTAGCCCTCGAAGGCGACGAAGGAGGGCGCCTCGTCCAGCCGTGCGCGAAGGGCCGCCTCGACCCGTGCGCCGAGCGGGCCGAACCGCTCGGGCAGGTAGCGCAGGAACGGAACCCCGGCACCGTCGGCGCCCAGCGCCCCGGCCCATTCGGCGAACTCCGGCTGCCCGGCCGGGGCACCGATCGTCAGCCCGGCCAGTCGCGGGTCGCGGCGCACGGCCCTGACGACGGGGACGGCCGGATCCGGGTGGCCGAGCAGGAGGAGAAGGGCCGTCGCGCCGTGGTCGGCGAGCGCGTCGCACAGGGCCGCGGGGGTGAGCGCGCCCATGTCGAACTCGGTGACGCTGCCGCCGCGCGGAGCCAGATGCTCCCGCAGGAGGCGAGTCCCGGATGCCCAGTACACGCTCGGCTGGGTCGCCACGGCGACACGGCGGTGGCCCGCGCCGAGCAGGAAGTCCCCGTAGATGCGCCACCCGTGGGACTGCGCCGGCGCGAGCCGCGCCACCCGGTCCGTGGGCCCTTCGGTGAGCGTGTCGAGCACCGCGGACGAGCAGAGGTACGGCACGCCGAGGGCGTCGGCCGCGGAGGCGGCGGCACGGGCGACGACGCTGTGGTACTCACCCACCAGGGCGGTCACGCCGAGGCCGGCCAGCTCGTCCACGGCCGCCGCGGCCTTCCGCGGATCCGCCGCGGTGTCCCGGACCACCAGCTCCAGCGGGCTGCCCGCGATCCCGCCGCTGTCGTTGACCTCGTGCACGGCCAGTTCGAGTCCGGCGAGCAGGTGGCGGCCCGCCTCGACCCAGCCGGGCCGGGTCAGCGGAACGAGCGCGCCGATCCGCACGGTCGACCCGCCGGCTCGCGCTGCTTCGGATGGCGTGTTCACGCGACGACGTCTCCTCGGTTGATCATGCCGGTCATTGCATCCGTCGCCCCGTCCGGCGGGCAAACGAATATTCACGCGTCCCGTCCGGAACCCGGAGGCGGATCGTCCCGACTCCTTTACCGGTACGGCCCGATCAGGCGGAAGCCGTACGACGTGATCGGGAGATGGGACACATGGCGCAGAGCCGGCACCCCGCATCCAGTCCACCGACCGCCTCGTGGCGCAGTTACCTGCCCCCGCCCGCGCTGTGCGGGTTCCTGGTGCTGCTGGTGCTGGTGTTCGCGGTGTCCTACGGAGTGGGCAGGAGCGTCGGCCCGGTCGCACCCGGCATGCACGGTCCCGGAACGACGGGCAGCGACAGCGGGGACGGCGACAAGGGGGGCACGGACGACATGGACATGGGCGGGGGACACGGACACTGATGGCCACCGAACCGGTCTCCGTCGAGGTCGTGACCGACATCGCCGTCGGCGGTATGACGTGCGCGGCCTGCGTGCGACGGGTGGAGAGGAAGCTGGCCGGTCTCGAAGGGGTCACGGCCACCGTGAACCTGGCCACCGGACGGGCCCGCGTACACCATCCACCGGACGTGCTGCCGGAGCAGCTGGTCGGGGCGGTCGAGCGCGCCGGTTACACGGCCGCGCTGCCCGAGCCACCCCAGGAACACCGCCGTGGCAGAAACGACGAGACTGAGTACGGGGCGGACGACGACGCCGGGACCGAGCGCACCCGACTGGTGGTCACGGCCCTGCTCGCGGCGCCGGTCCTGCTCCTGTCCATGGTGCCCGCCCTCCAGTTCCGGAACTGGCAGTGGCTGTGCTTCGTGCTCACCGCGCCCGTCGCCGTCTGGGGTGCCCTGCCCTTCCACCTGAGGGCCGCCCGCGGGCTGAGGCACTCCGCGGCCACCATGGACACGCTGGTCTCGCTGGGAGTCGCGGCCTCCTTCGCCTGGTCCTCCTACGCGCTCTTCCTCGGCGGCGCCGGCGACCCCGGGATGCGGATGCCCTTCACCCTCGTCCCGGGCGCCTCCGACGGCGTGGCCCACATCTACCTCGAAGCGGCGGTCGGCGTACCCCTGTTCGTGCTGGCCGGCCGATATCTGGAGGCAAGGGCACGGCGCGGCACGGGTGCGGCCCTGCGTTCGCTGGCGCGGCTGGCCGCGAAGGAGGTGGCCGTCCGGGACGGGTCGGGCGAACGCCTCCTGCCGATCGAGGACCTCCGGGTGGGCCAGGTCTTCGTCGTACGGCCCGGGGAACGCGTGGCCACCGACGGCACGGTCACCGAGGGCAGTTCGGCCCTCGACCTCTCGCTGGTCACCGGCGAGAGCGAACCGGCCGAAGTCGGCCCCGGCGATGAGGTGACCGGCGGAGCCGTCAACGTCGGAGGGCTCTTCCTGGTGCGGGCGACCGCGGTGGGCGCCGACACCCAACTGGCCCGCATCACCCGCCTGGTGACCGAGGCCCAGGCCGGGAAGGCGCATGCGCAGCGCCTCGCCGACAAGGTCGCGGGTGTCTTCGTACCGGTCGTCCTGGCGCTGGCCGCGACGGCCCTCGGCTTCTGGCTGGGGGCCGGAGCCGACGCGCAGGCGGCGGTCACCGCGAGCGTGGCCGTGCTCGTGGTCGCGTGTCCCTGCGCCCTCGGACTGGCCACCCCCACCGCGCTGATGGCGGCGACGGGCCGCGGAGCACAGCTCGGTGTCCTGGTCGGCGGGCCGCGGGCGTTGGAGGGCCTGCAGCACATCGACACCGTGGTGCTCGACAAGACCGGCACCCTCACCACCGGGCACATGAGCGTCGCCCGGGTCACGGCCGTGCCGGGAGGACTCGGCGAGGCGGCGCTGGTGCGGCTGGCGGGCGCGGTCGAGCAAGGCTCCGAGCATCCACTGGGACGCGCCGTCACCGCCCACGCCCGGCGGCACGCGGCCGGTGAGACACTGCCGGAGGTGACCGGCTTCCGCGCGCTGCCGGGCCGCGGAGTGCGCGGCGAGGTGGACGGCGCACTGGTCGAAGTACTCGCTCCCGACGACGCGTTGCCCGTGCCGCTGGACGAGGCGCTGGCGGCCTCCGGGACGGCCGCCCGCACACCCGTGGTCGTCCGCGTCGACGGTGTCACCGAGGCGCTGATCGAGGTCGGGGACGTGCTGAGGGCGGGGAGTTACCAGGCCGTGGACCGGCTGCGACGCCTCGGCGTACGGCCGGTCCTGGCCACCGGGGACGGGGAGGCCCCGGCCTGGGCCGTCGCCGCCGACCTCCGCATCGAGGAGGTGCACGCCCGCCGGACCCCCGAGGACAAGGCCCGCCTCGTCCGCGAACTGCGGGAGCGGGGCTGCCGGGTCGCCGTCGTCGGTGACGGCGTCAACGATGCCGCCGCGCTGGCCGGCGCCGATCTGGGCATTGCCATGGGCACCGGCACCGACGTGGCGATCGGCGCCGCCGACGTCACCCTGGTGCGCGGCGACATCGGCGCCCTGGCGGACGCGGTCCGCCTCGCCCGCGGCACCCTGCGCACGATCCGCGTCAATCTCCTGTGGGCGTTCGGCTACAACGCCGTGACCGTGCCCCTGGCCATGGTCGGCCTGCTCAACCCGATGCTCGCGGCGGCCGCGATGTCGGTCAGCTCCGTGCTCGTGGTCGCCAACAGCCTGCGCCTGCGCGCCTGGCAGCCCGCACCGGCGGCGCGCCGGCCCGCGTCGTCCCGCCCCCGGAGGACACCGTGACGACACCGCACGCCTGGACACGCACCCGCCGTCGGCTCACCGACACCGCCTCGGCCGCCCTCGCCCCGCTCTGCGCCGCCGTGCTGGCGCTCGGCGCCCTCTCGGTCTGGACCGTGTACGGCCAGGCAGGCAGCCCACCCCGCATCGAGGTCACCGACGCCCGGCTCTACCTGCCCTCGCCGGGAATCCCCGAGACCGCCGCGTTCTTCAGGATCGGCAACGGCGGGGGCGCGCGGGACCGCCTGGTCGAGGTGACCTCCCCCGAGGTCACCGGGGACATCACCCTCAGCAGGCACCGCATGACGCCCGCCGGAGCCGCGTACCGCCAGGTCACGGACGCGCTGCCGGTCCCCGCGGGCACCGCCCTCGACATGTCGCCGCACACCAGCGACGTGACCGTCCCGGCGAAGGAGGGCTGGCGGGACGGAGACCTGGTGCCGTTCACCCTGCGCTTCGAACACAGCGGCCGGATCGAGGCCGTCGCGGTGGTCGTCCGTCCCGGCGCGGAATGACGGGGGAGCGCGGGCAGGACTGGCGAGCGGTCTTTCGCTCACGCTGCAATGACTTGCTCACGACAAGTCGAACGATCCATCATGCGACGGCCGGTGCGCGCGAACTCCCGTCCCTCGTGGGCCCGTTCGCGAGACCGGCCGGCCGCGCACCCCCGGTGCCCGCGCGGCCACCGCCGGGCCGCCCCCAGGAGACTCCCGGCCGCACGCGAACCGCCCCCACACCTCGTGGGCACCGGAGAGAGCGGAGCACCCCCACATGTCCTCCTCACTCCCCGTCGGACGCGCGAGAACCGCCCTGTGCGCCGCGGTCGTCGCGGCGGCCCTGACCCTCACCGGCCAGCCGTCCCCGGCCGCCGCCGCACCCGCGCCGAACGCACCCGGCACCTCCGTCAACCAGGCGTTCGAACGGGCGGCCGCCGCCTACGACGTCCCCCGGGACCTGCTGGTCGCCGTCGGCTACGGCGAGACCCGCCTGGACGGCCACGACGGCCTGCCCAGCCAGGACAACGGCTACGGCATGATGCACCTGGTCAGCAACCCGGAACGGCACACCCTGGAACAGGCCGCGCGCCTCACCGGCGAGAGCGTCGCCGACCTGAAACGCGACACGGACGCCAACATCCACGGCGGCGCCGCCGTGCTGCGCGCCCTGGCCGACGAGGCCGGTCTCGACGCCGCGGACCGGGACCGCCTCGGCGCCTGGTACCCGGTCGCCGCCCGCTACGGAGCCTCCGGAAGCGACGCCGCCGCGCGCCTGTACGCCGACGCCGTCTACGACTCCCTCGGCGACGGCGTCCGGACCCACGTGGACGGCGGCGAGCAGGTCACCGTCGCCCCGCGCGAGGTCCGGCCCCAGCGCGGAAAGTACGCCGGGACCGACACCGACACCGGCGCCGGGGCGAGCGCGTCCGCCGACTACCCGCCGGCCCTCTGGAACCCGGCGTACTCCGGCAACTACAACGCGGGCCGCAACTCGGCGATCACCACGGTGGTCGTCCATGTCACGCAGGGCTCCTACGCGGGCTCCATCAGCTGGTTCCAGAACCCGTCGGCGAAGGTCAGCGCGCACTACGTGGTGCGGTCCTCCGACGGCCAGATCACCCAGAGCGTCCGCGAGGGCGACACCGCCTGGCACGCGCGCTCGGCCAACCCCTACTCCGTGGGCGTGGAACACGAGGGGTACGTCAGCGACCCCGCCTGGTTCACGGACGCCATGTACCGCTCGTCGGCTGCACTGACCCGTCACCTCACCGACAAGTACGGCATCCCCCGGGACCGCGCGCACATCGTCGGCCACAGCGAGGTGCCCGGCAACGACCACACCGACCCCGGCCCGCACTGGGACTGGGCCTACTACATGAGCCTGGTCCGCGGCGACGACGGCGGCACGGGCACCCCGTTCCCGACCTGGGGCACGGACGTGAGCGTCCGTCAGCAGCCGTCGACCGACTCCGCCCGGGTGGCGAGTCTGCCCGGACCGACCTCCGTCCGCGTGGCCTGCCAGGTCCACGGCGGCCTCGTCGAGTACGACGGCTACAGCAACGATGCCTGGTCGTACCTGCCGGACTACGGCGGCTACGTGTCCAACATCTTCATCGACGTCGACGACGCCTGGCTCCCAGGAGTGCCCACATGCTGACCCCTCCCACCCCGCGCCCGCGCCGCGGACCGCGTCCCACGCGTGTCCTGACCGGCACCGTGTGCCTGCTCGCCCTCGCCGGCACGGCACTGGCCGCGGCCCCGGCCCCGGCCGCCGACGGCGCCTCCCCGCCCGCCTCGGAGTCCTGGCGCCCCGACCTGTCCCCGGCCGGCGGCGACGACGTCAACGTCCGGTACGGCGAGGGCGCCCTGCGGGTGCGGGACGGTTCGGTCAGCCCCGCCTCCCTGGACCGGGACCGCGGCTACGCCTCCGCCGTCCTGGAGACCCACCACGTGGAACGGCCGGTGGACCGGGTCGGCGTGGACCTCGACGCGACCGTGCCCGAGGCGGCGGACGTCGAGGTCGACGTGCGCGGACGGGCGGCCGACGGCACCTGGACCGAGTGGCGGCGGGCGGCGGCCGGCAGCCCGGCGCGACTGCCGCGCGACGTCGTCGACGTCCAGGCCCGGCTCACCCTGTGGAACGCCGAGGGCGAGGCCACGGCCGCCGTGCGGGCCCTAACCCTGACGGCGGACGACACGGGCAGCGTCTCCGCCGGGTCCACGCCGACGGCCGCCGCCTTCTCCGCCCGCGTCTACGCCACCCGCGAGGGCCTGGTCGGCCACACCACGGCCAACGGCCACGTCATCAAGGAGAACGACCACTTCGTGGCGCTCCCCTCCCGAAGGGCCCTGTCGCCCAAGGGCAGCGGACAATACTCGGTGCAGGTGTGCGGTCCCGTCCGCTGCGAGACGGCGCCCGTGTGGGACGTCGGCCCGTGGAACACGCACGACGACCACTGGAACCCCTCCACGCAGCGCGAGCAGTGGAAGGACCTGCCGCGCGGCCTGCCCGAGGCACAGGCGGCGTACGAGGACGGCTACAACGGCGGCCGCGACGAGTTCGGCCGGCAGGTCGCCAACCCGGCCGGCATCGACCTGGCCGACGGCACCTTCTACAACGTGGGCCTCAACGACAACGGCTGGGTGACCGTCACCTACCTGTGGACCGACGCCGGCGGCGACACCACGTCGTTCCCGACCTGGGGCACCGACGTGAGCATCCGTCAGCAGGCGACGACCGGCTCCACCCGGGTGGCGAGCCTGCCCGGACCGACGACCGTCCGGGTCCGCTGCCAGGTGCACGGCGAGCTGGTGAACTACGACGGCTACAGCAACGACGCCTGGTCCTACCTGCCCGACTACGGCGGCTACGTCTCCAACATCTTCATCGACGTCGCCGACTCCTGGCTCCCCGGCGTGCCCACCTGCTGAACGGCCCCGTCCAGCAGCGCCGACCCCAGCGCGGTACGCCGGTGCAGTACCCGGTTGCCCTCGCGGCGGGTCGCCACCAGCCCCGCCTCACGCAGTACGGCGGCGTGGCGGCTCGCCGTGGACGGTGCCAGGCACAGCGCCGCGGCGAGGGACGTCGTGGTCATCGGTGTCTCCAGCGACTCCAGCATCCGGGCCCGCGACGGCCCGGTCAGCTGGGCGACGGACGGTCTCGCCGCACCGGCGCGCAGGCGCGGCAGCCAGCCCGGCGGCGGGCGCAGCGGGTGCACCAGCACCGGCGGCAGCGACTCGTCCACCAGGGCCAGCGGGGTCCGTACGCAGAAGAAGGCGGGCACCAGCGTCAGCGGGCGCCCGCCCAGCCTGAGCGACCGGGGTTCGGGGTAGGGGGCGGCGAGCCGGGTGCCGTCCTGCCGCCAGCCCGGCAGCTCCGTGTAGCTCGCGAGCAGGGCCTCGGCGCCACCGCTCAGCGCCGCCTCGGCACGCCGGGCGCGGTCCTCCCCGGCCCGGGCACGGATCACGGGCAGGTACGGTGCCACGGCCACGGCGTGGTAGCGGCGCAGCGTGCCGCCCAGCCAGCGCAGCGCGGTCGCGTCCCCGGAGGCCACCCACCGCACACTGCGCGGCACCGGGCCGCGCAGGTCCGCGCAGAGCCGGGTGAGTTCGGCGACGAGTCTGCTCCGGGGCGTCGAACGCACCCGGTCCACGCCCTCCGCCAGGTCCAGGTCACCGCGACCGGGCGTCAGGAAGTCCGGGAAGTACCCGGTGGGCGGGCACAGCCGCATCAACGCCCGTACGTCGTCGGCGAGTCCACCACGGTGCAGGGCGCCGCGCACCTCGCGGCGCCAGGGATCGTAGGCCAGGGGCTCCTGGTTGTTCTGCAGCAGGTGGAGGCTCAGCACCGTCTCCCACAACGGGTCGGCACCCCGGGCCACGCCCATCCGGGCCAACGCGCCCTCGTCGAAGTCCACGTGAAGCACTGCGCCTCCCCCTGCCGACCGCGGTCACGGCTCAGCAGCCGCCACAGTTGTAGTAGGTGACGTCCCAGTGGTTGCCCTCGTCGGCGTAGACGTTGCCCGAACCGGACCGCCACTGCGGAGCGCCGTCGCCGCGCACGCCGATGTAGGTGAAGGTGTTCTTGATGTAGTTGCCGACACAGGTGTACTTGCTGAAGTCGAGCTTGTAGCCGTTCCAGTGCGAGTAGGTGCCGGAGGCGTGCCCGGTCTCGGTACCGCCGGTGATGTTCAGCGCGCACCCGCTGGCCCGCTTGAGGGTCTGCGCGCCCTGCGCGGTGGCTCGGTTGAGCTGGTCGAACGACGTACACGTGCCGTTGTTCCGGTTGGAGCAGTTGCCGGAGGACGACCAGGTGATGCCGACGTCGCGGAACATCGACGTGGCGGTGGCGTGACTGATCTTCGTGGCCGCGAAGGCGTCGCCGGCGCCGGCGACGACGACCGCGCCCGGTGCGGCCACCAGGGCGAGCGCCGTGACGACCGCGCGGACACGCGTGGTTGGAGACCTCATGATGGAACCTCCATGCAGAACGTCATGCTTCCTGTGGGGTGGTTGAGCATGCGGTGCAGCACGATGGTGCCCGAGGTCTACGCGCGTACGCCATAGGGCGTCGGCGGCGGGAAGCCGTCAGCCGAGCGTGAAACGCACCGGGGTTCCGGCCGCGGCCTGCGCCGCCGCCGCGAGAGCGCGTTCCGCGACGACCGCGACTACCGGGTAACCCCCTGTCGTCGGATGGTCGTGCAGGAAGATCACGGGGCGCCCGTCCGGGGGGACCTGAACGGCGCCCAGAACCATGCCCTCGCTGGGCAGTTCGCCGGTCGCGGCGCGTTCCAGCGGCGGCCCCTCCGTGCGCAGGCCGATGCGGTTGCTGTGCGGCGAGACGCGGTAGGCGGCCGACACGAGGGTGCGCAGGGCGGCCGGGGAGAACCAGTCGGCGCGGGGGCCCAGACGTACCGGCAGCACCAGGACGGCGGGCGGACCGGGCCAGGCGGCGGTCACGGGAGACGGCACCGTTCGTGCGGGCGTGCCCACCGGGAGGACGTCGCCGTCCCGCAGGGGGAGTGGCCCCAGCCCCGACAGGAGGTCGGTCGAGCGGCTGCCGAGGACGGCGTCGGCGGCGATGCCCCCGGCGACGGCCACGTACGACCTGACCCCCGTGGTGGCCGCCCCCACGTCCAGGACCGCGCCCGCCGGCACCCGCACCGGAGCGCCCCAGGCGGCGGGTCGCCCGTCGACGGTCACGGGGCAGGGCGCACCGCCGACGACCACGGTGACGCCGCGGTCGGGCCGCAGGGCGCACCCGGTCAGCGTGGTCTCCAGGACGGCGGCGTCCGGATCGTTGCCCAGCAGCCGGTTGGCGAGGCGCATCGCGGGCGCGTCCAGTGCTCCGGAGCGTGGCACGCCGAGGTGGGCGTGGCCGGGCCGGCCCGCGTCCTGCACGGTGGTGAGCGCCCCGGCGCGCACGGTGGTGAACTTGGCCGTCATGCGGCTGCCTCCGTCGAGGCGCCGTCCGCTGTGACAAATCGCACCCGGGTCCCCGGCGTGAGGAGCGCCGCCCGCTCACGCGCCGGATCCCACAGCGGCCGCGGGTCCGGCATGGTGCCGATCAGCTGCCAGCCGCCCGGCGTGGAGCGCGGGTACACCGCGCTGTAGGGGCCGGCCAACGCGACCGCGCCGGCCGGTACGCGGGTCCTCGGTGTGGCCCTGCGGGGGACATGGAGGCGAGGGGGCAGGCCGGTGAGATAGCCGAAGCCGGGTGCGAACCCGCAGAACGCGACAAGGTAGGTCTGGGAGGAGTGGCGGGCGGCGACCTCGTCGGGAGCGACCCCCCACAGGGCCGCCACGTCGGCCAGGTCCGGACCGTCGTAGCGCACGGGAACCTCCACCACGTCCCCTTCGTCGTCGGGGACCGGCGGTACCTCCCACCCGGTGACCTCGCGGGCCAGCGCCTCCGGGTCCGGCACCCCGTCGAGCAGCACGGTCCGCGCCCCCGGCACCACCTCCGTCACCGGCGGCAGGGTCCCGGCGGCGCGCCGGCGCAGCACTTCGGCGTGGAAGGCCGCGGTGTGTTCGGCGTCGGGCAGTTCGACGAGGAGCGCGCGGCGCCCGGCGGGGCGGGCCGAGCGGGCCCGGGCGCCCGTCATGCGAACGCCCCGATGCCGACCCCGGCCGCTTCCAGTGCCTCGCGCACCCGCGCCGCGATCCGGGCCGCGCCTGAGGTGTCGCCGTGCACGCACAGCGAACGGGCGGCGACCGCGACGGTCGTGCCGTCCACCGCCTCGACCTCGCCCCGCACCGCGAACCCCAGCGCGCGGCCGACCACCGCGTCCGCGTCGGTCACCACGGAGTCCGCCTCGCCGCGGGGGACGAGGGTGCCCCGCCCGGTGTAGGCGCGGTCCGCGAAGGCCTCCGGGACACCGGAGAGCCCTGCCTCCCCGGCGGCGTCGAGCAGCCGCGAGTCCGGCAGACCCAGCACGGGCAGCGCGCCGCCCGCCAGCCGAACCCCCGCCACGACGGCACGGGCCTGCTCGGCGTCGTGGACGGTGCGGTTGTAGAGCGCGCCGTGCGGCTTCACGTACGCCACCTCGGACCCGGCGGCCTCGGCGAACACCCTGAGCGTGCCGATCTGGTAGGCCACCTCGGCCGCCAGCTCGCCCGCCGGTACGTCCATGGCGCGCCGTCCGAAGCCTGCCAGGTCGCGGTAGGACACCTGCGCCCCGATCCGGACCCCGCGCTCGGCGGCGAGGGCGCAGACGCGCCGCATCACGGAGGGGTCGCCCGCGTGGAAGCCGCAGGCGACGTTGGCGCTGGTGACGACGGAGAGCAGGGCGTCGTCGTCGGTGAGGGTCCAGCGGCCGAAGCCCTCGCCGAGGTCTGCGTTGAGGTCGATCACACGCCGAAAGTAGACGATCGTTGAACGATCCGACAAGACGCCGATGGCGCCGTCCGGGCGGACGGAAAGAATCCACCTCTTGTTAGATCGTTGAACGATCGCTAGTGTCCGTGCATCTGCCACGTATCTGGAGCTATGGTCCGGGGACCGCTGAAGCCACGGCCCCGAAAGCTCCGGATCCGTGCTGCCCCGCCCCCTCATGCCTGAAGAAGGCCACCGAATGATCGTTCTCCTCGGTGTGGTCGTGGTGATCCTCGGATTCGTCACGCGCCGCAACCCCGTCCTCGTGGTGGGCGTCGCCGGTATCGTCACCGGGCTGCTCGGCAAAATGGACCCTCTGGAGGTCCTCGCGGCCTTCGGCCGGTCCTTCGCCGACAGCCGCTCGGTCACCGTCTACGCCATCGTGCTTCCGGTGATCGGCCTGCTGGAGCGCTACGGCCTGCGCGAACAGGCCCGTAACCTCATCGGACGCCTGGGCAGGCTCAGCGCCGGCCGGTTCCTCACCGTCTACCTGCTGGTCCGGCAGGTCACCGCGGCGTTCGGGCTCAACAGCATCGGCGGCCCCGCCCAGACCGTGCGGCCCCTGGTCGCGCCCATGGCCGAGGCCGCCGCCGAACGCTCCACGGGGGCCAAACTGCCCGAGCGGTGGCGCGAGAAGGTGCGCTCCTACTCGGCGTCGGCCGACACCGTGGGTGTCTTCTTCGGCGAGGACTGCTTCATCGCGATCGGCTCGATCCTCCTGATCACCGGCTTCGTGAACTCGACGTACCACCAGGACATCGAACCGACCCAGCTGGCCCTGTGGGCGATCCCGCTCGCCGTCTGCGCCTTCGTCATCCACGGTGCCCGGCTGCTGCTGATGGACCGGCAGTTGGAGCGCGAGATGGCGGTCGCCGCCGCCGAACACGACCTGCCGCTTCCCGAGGGGGCCGACAAGTGATCAAGGTCGAATGGCTCTACTGGCTGATAGGTCTCGTCTTCGTCGTCATGGCCGTGCAGATGGCCGCCGACCGCAGCAACCCCAAGCGGTGGACGTCCGCCGCGTTCTGGGGACTGCTCGGCCTCACCTTTCCCTACGGCACCGGCGTCGCCAACGCCACCGCGAAGAACGGCGACTGGACCCTGCCCGCCGAACCGCTCGGCGTCGCGGTCCTCGCCCTGATCGTGCTCGCCGGCTTCAACTTCCTCGGCAAGGGCGTCCCGGTCACCACCACCGGTGAGCAGCGCGAGGCCTCCGCCGCCCGGCTCGGCAACAAGATCTTCGTCCCGGCGCTGACCATCCCGCTCGTCGCCATCGTCTGCGCCTCCGTGCTGGACGAGTCCGGCCTGTTCGAGACCGGCAAGGCCACCCTCCTGGGACTCGGCCTCGGCTGCGTCGTCGCGCTCGTCGTCGGCATGCTGGTCACCGGCGAGAAGAAGCTGTCCGTCCCGGTCCACTCCGGCCGCTCCATGCTGGAGGCGATGGGCTCCGCCCTGCTGCTGCCCCAGCTGCTGGCCGTGCTGGGCTCGATCTTCGCCGTCGCCGGGGTCGGCGATCAGGTCGGCGACATCATGAACAAGGTCCTTCCGGAGGACTCCAAGTACCTCGCCGTCATCGCCTACTGCGTGGGCATGTTCCTGTTCACCGTCATCATGGGCAACGCGTTCGCCGCGTTCCCCGTCATGACGGCGGCGATCGGCTGGCCCGTACTGATCCAGCAGATGCACGGCAACGAGCCGGCCGTCCTCGCCATCGGCATGCTGGCCGGGTTCGCCGGCACCCTGTGCACCCCGATGGCCGCGAACTTCAACATCGTCCCGGCCACACTGCTCGAACTGAAAGACCAGTACGGCCCGATCAAGGCACAGCTGCCGACGGGCATCGCCCTGCTCGGCTGCTGCACCGTCATCATGGCGCTCTTCGCCTTCTGATCCCGGCCATCCGACCCGTACGGCAAGGAACGCCCATGACCCGCGTCCTCATCACCGGCTTCGCCCCCTTCGGCGGCGCACGCGTGAACCCGTCCTGGCAGGCGGCGTCCCTGGTGGCCGCCGAACCGCCCGCCGGGCTCACCGTCACCGCCGCCGAACTGCCCTGCGTCTTCGGCGAGTCCCTCGACGCCCTGCGCGACGCCGTCCGGGCGGCAGGCCCCGACCTGGTGCTCTGCCTGGGCCAGGCGGGCGGCCGCCCCGGCGTCACCGTCGAACGCGTCGGCATCAACGTCGACGACGCCCGCATCCCCGACAACGCCGGCGCACAGCCCATCGACGAACCGGTGGTCCCGGACGGCCCCGCCGCCTACTTCTCCACCCTTCCCGTCAAGGCGTGCGTCGCCGCGATGCGCGAGGAGGGCGTCCCGGCCGCCGTCTCCAACACGGCCGGCACCTTCGTCTGCAACCACGTGGCCTACGGCCTCGGCCACCTCATAGCCACCGAGTTCCCGCACGTAAGGGGCGGATTCGCGCACGTGCCCTGGGCGCCGGAACAGGTCGCCGACGGCACCGCCCCCTCCCTGCCGCCCGCCACCGTCGCCCACGGTCTGCGCGCCCTGCTGGCCACCGCCGCCCGCACCCCGGCCGAGCACGACCTGAAAGTCACCGAAGGAGCCACCCACTGATGCCGCTCGGCGCCCACGCGGCCCCGTTCGCCAGGATCGCCCTGGCCAACATCACCCGCGAGTACCCCAACTTCCCGGCCCACCTGATCACTTCCGCGCGGGAGAACCCCGCGCCCAGCTCCCTGCACCCCGCCTTCTACGGCGCCTACGACTGGCACTCGTCGGTACACATGCACTGGCTGCTCGTCCGACTGCTCCGCCGCCACGGCGGCACCCCCGAACTGCCGGACACCGCACCGGCCCTCGACGCCCTGGACCGCCACCTCACTCCGGACAACCTGGCCGTCGAGGCGACCTATCTCCGCGACCACCCCTCCTTCGAGCGGCCCTACGGCTGGGCGTGGCTGCTCGCCCTGGCCGCCGAGTGCCGCGCCCACGGCGGAGCGGCGGGCACCCGCTGGGCCGAGGCACTGGCCCCCGCCGTCACCGCGGTCGACGAGCTGCTGGCCGGCTGGCTGCCCAAGGCCACCTATCCCGTACGCCACGGCAACCACCCCAACAGCGCGTTCGCCCTGAGCCTCGCGCTCGACTCGGGGGAACTGTCCGCCGAGACCGACCGGGCCGTCCGGGAACGTCTGCTCACCTGGTTCGCCGACGACCACGACGCGCCCGCGCAATGGGAACCGTCCGGGCAGGACTTCCTGTCCCCGGCGCTGACCGAGGCCGACGCGATGCGCAGGGTGCTCCCGCCGGACCGGTTCGCGGCATGGCTGGACCGCCTCCTGCCCGCGCTCGCCTCCGGTGCGCCCTGCCCGCCGCTGGAGGTGCCGGTGGTCTCCGACCACGCCGACCCGCAGATCGGCCACCTGCTCGGACTGACGCTCAGCCGCGCGGCCGCGCTGCGCGCCCTCGCGGACGCCCTGCCCGACGGCCCGGTCCGCGCCCGCCTGGACGCGGCGGCGGAGGCACACCTCGCGGCGGGCATGCCGGCGGTGGAGCGCGGCGACTTCACCACCGACCACTGGCTGGCCACGTTCGCCGCCCTGGCCCTCGATCCGGTCGCCCGGTTCTGACGGCGGGTCACCCGCTCCGGCGGCGGATCGGCATCATCGTCTCGACCGCCGCCTCCTGCCCGAGGTGGTCCAGGACCAGCCCGTTGACCAGGGCCGGTTTCTCCAGCGGCACCAGGTGGGAGGCGCCGGGCAGCACGGCCAGCCGCGCGTCGGGCAGCGCGCGGTACAGGGCGGTCGTGTGCTCCAGCGTCATCAGGTCGTCGTCGCCGGCCACGACCAGGGTGGGCGCGGTGACCCGGCCCAGCTCACGTGTGGTGAGGGTCGGCTGGGTGCGCCACATGTCGATCACCTTCAGCGCCACCACCGGCCAGTGGTCCGCACCGTCCGGCGACACGGCCTCGTACATCTCGCGGAAGAACGCCATGTCCGGGCTGTCGGGCGTCATCGCGTCGAGCATGCCCGGCTCGACGAAGCACTCTCCGGCGGGCCGGAAGTTGGCCCCGATCAGCACGACCCGGCGCACCAGGTCCGGCCGGGCGAGGGCGACGAGCAGCTCGACGACGGCCCCGTCGCTCCAGCCGACCAGGTGCGCGGGCGCATCCACCACCGTCTCCAGGAACGCCACCGTGTCGTCGGCCATGTCCTGGTACGTCAGCGGCCCGTCGACGTCGGGGGTGTGCCCGTGCGCGCGCCGCTCGGGCAGCAGGGCACGGTACGCGGCGGCGAGATCGGCGCGCTGCGCTCCCCAGGTGTCATTGGTGCAGAAGCCGCCGTGCAGCAGGACCAGCGGATCGCCGGTCCCCTCGCTCTCGTACCAGGTCCTGACACCAGGAAGGTCCGCGTAGTCACCCATCGTCCAGGCCCTCTCCGGCAGGCTGCCAGTCCCGGCCAGTGTCCGCCGGGACATGGGCTGCTGCAACGCGGGGGCGTGGCGGCGGGGGGAAGCCCCCGTGGTCCTCTCTCAGTCCTCCGGCCGCAGCAGCCCCCGACGGTAGGCGGGCACCAGGTGCTGCGGGACCCGGTGGGTCACCCCGTCCACCGTCACGGGCACGAGGGCGGGCGTGCTCGCCTTCCACTGGGCGCGGCGGTGGCGGGTGTTGCTGCGGGACATCTTGCGCTTGGGAACGGCCATGGGAAGGGTCCTCTCGGGAGACGGCCGACGGATTTCCGCGCGCCCGACGCGCGACGGAGGAGGGCCGGTCCCAGACGCTACATGAAAACCATGTTCATTGGGAATCGGGTGCGATCCGCCGCACCGCCCGCACCAGCGCCTCGACGCCCGCCTCCGCCTTGGACCGGGGGCACCCGACGTTGAGCCGCACCAGCCCCGGGGAGCCGTAGGCGGCCCCCGGCATGACGGCCACCTTCTCCACCTCCACCAACTCGCGCTGGAGCGCGTCGTCGTCGATCCCGAGGGGGCGCAGATCGATCCAGGCCAGGTACCCGGCCTGCGGAGGTTCCCAGCCCAGCCCCGGGAACGCCGCGCGCAGCCGGTCCGCGACCATCACGAGATTGCCCGCGAGATACCCGCGCAGGGCGTCCAGCCAGGGTGCCCCGCTGCGGTACGCGGCGATGTGCCCGACCAGCGACAACACCGCGGGGGAGGAGAGGCCGTCGGCGTCCTTGAGCTGCCGCAGATACGCCTCGCGGGAGGGCGCGTCGCCGATGATCCCGTAACTCCCGGTCAGTGCAGGGATGTTGAACGACTTCGACGCCGAACTGAGTACGGCCCAGCGGCCCTCGCCGCCATGTCGAACCCACGGGCGGTGCACGTGCGGGGCGTACGCCAGGTCGCAGTGGATCTCGTCGCTGATGACCGCGACGCCGTACCGCGCGCACAGCCGGGCCATCCGGTCCAGCTCCGCCTCGGACCACACCCGGCCCGTGGGATTGTGCGGCGAGCACAGGAGCAGCACGGCCGTGTCGGGGAGCGCCAGGAGCCGTTCGAACTCCGCCCAGTCGTCCAGGGGGCACTCCCGCAGCCGTCGCCCGTTGGCCGCCACCGTCTTGGGAAAAGCGTCATACATCGGGGTGTGCGCGACCACGCCGTCACCGGGCCGCGACCACAGGCGCAGCAACTGCGAGACCTGGTAGACGACGGAGGGGGCGTACACGACGGACCCCGGGTCCACCTCCGTGGCGTGCCGCGTGGCGTACCAGTGCGTGATCGCGGAGAGGAAGTCGCTCTGGCGCCAGCGCGAGTAACCGAGCACTCCGTGGTCCAGGCGGTCGCGGAGCGCGGCCAGGATCTCCGGGGCCGTCTCGAAGTCCATGTCGGAGATCGTGAAGGGCAGCAGGTCCGGCACACCGAACCGGTCCTGGACGTAGTCCCACTGGGTGCACCAGGTGCCGCGCCGGTCCACCGGCGTGTCGAAGTCGTAGGGCGGTGACGAGGCCATGGTCAGCCCACCGGGATCATCGTGGCGATGGCGTCCTTCACCGACTGCACCTGCGGGCCGATGATGACCTGCACGCTGTGGGCGTCGAGCTTGATGACCCCCACGGCACCCAGCTTCTTCAGCCGGGCCTCGTCGACCCGTTCGGCGTCCTCGACCGTCATGCGCAGGCGGGTGATGCAGTTGTCCAGGGACCGGATGTTGTCGGCGCCGCCGATCGCGTCGAGGATGGCGACGGCGTCGTACTTGCCCGCGACCAGCTCACGCGGGGGCGCGGCCTTGTCGGCGGAGCCGGCGGGCGCCGCACCGTCCTCCTCGTCCCGCTGCTCCGCGCCCTCTTCGGCGCCCTCCTCCGGGTCGTCCTCGCGGCCGGGGGTCTTGAGGTCGAAGCGCCTGATGGCCCAGCGGAAGAGGAAGTAGTACACGGCGAACCACACCGCCGCGATGACCGGCACCAGGTACCACTTGGTCGTCGAGCCCTGGAGCACACCGAAGACCAGCCAGTCGATGACGTTGCCGTCGGTGTTCCCGATGTAGACGCCGAGCACGGCCGCCGTGAGGAACCCGAGACCGACGAGGACCGCGTGGATGGCGTACAGCCACGGGGCGACGAAGAGGAACAGGAACTCCAGCGGCTCGGTGATGCCGCCCACGACGCAGGCCACGACGCCGGACACGAGCAGGGCCTTGATCTCCGGGCGCATCCGGCGCTTCGCGCAGTGGTACATGGCCAGCGCGGCGCCCGGCAGACCGCCCAGGTAGGCCGCCATCTTGCCCTGGGAGAGGAAGTGCGTCGCGTCCGTGACGGCGGAGCCCGGCGCGGCCGAGCAGTCCAGCTGGGCGTAGAACATGTTCAGTGCGCCCGAGACATGGTCGCCGCACACGGTTCCGGCACCGCCGACGTCGGTGAAGCGGAACATGGCCACGAGGATGTGGTGCAGCCCGATCGGCCGCAGCAGGACCTCTCCCATGCCGAAGAAGAAGGGCCCGAAGACCCCCGTGTGCCCGATGCCCCGGCCCACCGCGGTGATCCAGCCGTTGAACGTCGGCCAGACCAGCGGGATGAGGAGACCGAGCACGCTCAGGACCAGGGCGGAGACGATCGGGACGAAGCGCAGCCCGCCGAAGAAGGCGAGCGCGTCAGGCATCCGCTGGGTGCGGAAGCGGCGGTGGAGCAGGCTGACAACGATGCCAACGGCCACGGCGCCGAGCAGTCCCGTGTCGATGGACTGCACGCCCAGCACGTCGGCTATGCCGTAGTGCTCGATCGCCTTCTCGTCCTCGAAGTCGACGCCCTTCGCGGTGAGATAGAAGTTCACCGCGAGGTTCATGGCGGCGAAGCCGACGAAACCGGAGAAGGCCGCCACCCCTTTGTCCTCACGCGCGAGACCGAGCGGAATCGCCATCGCGAAGAGCACCGGGAGGAACGTGAAGGCGACCAGACCGGTGTTGGCCATCCAGGTGAAGACGAGGTGCCAGCCCTCGCCCTGCAGAAAGGCAACGTTGTCAGTGACCGCCTCGCTGGACAGGGAGGAGCCGATGCCGAGCATGATGCCGCAGAACGCGAGCAGGGCCACCGGGAGCATGAACGTCTTGCCGAGCCCCTGGAGGAATTCCCAGAGTGCGGCCTTGGTCTTCTGCATGTGTACGGAACTTTCGAGCCTGAGGGGGACGGACCCGTCCGTCCGCCGCACGGATCACATCACAGCAGGTTGGCGACTGTCCATGGAGCCGTGGAGCCGCGTCGGCCCGGCGTCCGGCTCGTCCGGGTACGCGGTCCCGTACCGCCGCACGGCACGGGACTCACCCAGGGCCTGTCGTTTGGATCATGCCGGCGTCGCGGGGCGTGGCACGCACATCTGCGGCGTTGTCGTCGGTTGCCAGGGCTCCGCCCTGTCGCCCTCCTCCGCCTTGCAGCTGCACGCACCACGCCCCGCTCGGGTAGGTCGATGGGCGCGGTCTCTTGCAGCCGGCCTGATCCAAACGACAGGCCCTAGCCGTCGGCTCAGAGAAGGTGCGCCACAGCGCGGATGGCCGCGTCGAACGCGGCGTGTGTGTAGCCGAACGCCTCGGCGTCGGAGTTCGCGATGGCGATCCGTCCGACCGGGCGGCGGGCCCGGGCGTAGGGCCGCTGTGACTCGGGCTGGTACAAGGACGGGTCGTCGAGAGAGTTGTACTCGTAGGCGTACCCGTGCGCCCAGCGGTTGACCGTGATGGCCGTGATGTCGCGTGCCGGGTCGAAGCCGTAGTCACCCAGAGAGCGGGTCATCGAGTCACGGATCTCACGCTCGAAGTCCTCGAACGGCATCCTGATCAGCGTACGGCGACCCGCCTTGTGCTGCTCGCGGCAGGTCAGGCCGGGTGAGCCGGGCGTCGCCGACAGGGAGACCACGGTGGGCAGTTCGGGGCGATGCGGCATCGTGAAGTCACCGATCTCGGTGACCGTGGGCAGGCCGAAGCCGGAGAAGAACATCGAGGGCGTGCTGACCCGGGACACGCGGGCGCGGGCGAAGGCGCGCCAGTCGCGGAGCGCGACCCTCGCGTAGACCAGCGGCACCTTCGTGCCGTAGCGCATCGCCGTGACCTGCTCCTCCGGCAGTTCGGGCACGACGTACGAGGAGACGGAGTTCCAGCAGGCCATGACCACACCCTTGGCCCGGACCCGATAACTTCGACCGCCCTTGGAGTAGTCGACCACCGCGCCGTGCCTGCCGTCGTTGCGGACCTGGAAGGCCGTGCTCGCCAGCCGGATACGGACATGGTTGTCCCGGCTGTCGAGGCGGCCGTAGTCCGCTTTCGCGGTGACGATCTCCCGCCAGTCCGGCCGGCGCTCGTCGAAGGCATCGGGGACGAGCTTGCTGACCAGCAGCCGGGCCAGCGAGGCGTTGCCCTCGGGGAAGTAGAAGTTGCCGTCCTCCTCGGTCTCGGCGAGGTGCATCAGCGGCGTCAGACCGGCGCCCGGCCACGGGGTGTGCTCGAGTCCCAGGCCGCCGAAACCCGGCTGTCCGGTCGCCCACGCGTCGGCCGCGGCGACGTGGTCGACGTTCACGCCCCACAGGCCGTTGGTGCCCCGCTTGACGATCTCCAGCGCGTCGTCGTCCAGGCCGAGTTTCTCGCGCAGATAGACCTCGTACGGAGTGCGGGCGAGGATCTCCTTCTTCTGAGCGTCCGTCAGCCCGGGGTAGAAGTCCTCGGTCGTCGTGTACAGGCGAACCAGTGCGGCCCGGCTCGCGTCGCTCATCGGCAGCCTGGTCGCGTACGACGCCCAGGACTCGCCGGACTCGCGGAAGACCAGGCGGTCCTTGCCCCAGCGCTCGGAGTTGAACAGGGTGCCGCTGCGCAGGGAGTAGCGCGCGTACGCGTCGCCCTTGACCGTGGGTTCCAGCGCTTTCAGATCGACGCCGAGATCCTTCGTGAGCAGGTCCCGGGCCCCACGCGACCAGGTGCTGGGGGTGTCGATGTTGACGGTGCCGCCGTTGGAGAGCAGTTGCGTGCGGCCGACGTGGAACTCGTTGCGACGGGCGTGCCCGCCGAAGTCGTCGAGGGCGTCGAGAACGAGGACGCGGGCCCTCGGACCGGCGTGCTTGCGGTAGAGGTGTGCGGCGGCCAGTCCGCTGAGGCCGCCGCCGACCACCACCAGGTCGTAGTGCTCACGGGTGTCGGATATCCGGCCGGGTGCGAACGCACCGTCACGTACGGCGTGCGCCACATCGTACGAACCCGGCTGCTGGCCTCGCAGGCCGGTCGCGGTAGGCGGGTACGGGGCGCCCGGCCTACCGTGCCCGTGCCCGTGCGATGCGTTGGGCGCGGCCTGCGCCGCGCTGGGGAGTGCCATCGCCGCGGCCGCACCGACAGCGGTGACCGCTACCCCGTCGAGGAAGTCACGACGCGTGACCTTCCGGTTCATTCCAAGCTCGTGATCACTGAATCTGGGCATGCAGAACCCCAACCGTGGATCTTCGGATTTCGGACCGGAACTGCCTGCACGGCATGCTATCCAGTCGTAGGCTCATTTCTTAAGAACGAAATCCGTTGTATACGGGCAAAGTTACTGCGAAATCAGCAGGCATGGGGGCGCGGTGAGGACGGCTACGCTCGTCGGCATGCTGAACCGTGTTCCGTTCAATGAGGCGCTGCTCTCCAGCGTGGGAACTCCCGAGCAGACCAAGCTCCTGGACAGCAGTCCGCGGTCACGGGTGTGGCGGGTGCGGCTGGCCGACCGGCGGCTGGTGATCGTCAAGCAGATCACCGACGGTGGGGACACGGGAGCCGACGCGAACACGCGCTTCGCGCGGGAGGTCGCGGGGCTGCGCCTGGCGGGTCGGGCCTCCGGACCCGCCGTGGCCCCCGCGGTGCTCGCCACGGACCTGCCCTCGCGGGTGATGGTCCTCGAGCACCTGGACGACCTCGGCGAGACGGACGACTGGATGCCGGGGTACGCCGAGGCGCTCGCCCGGCTGCACGCCCTGACCGGGCCCGCCGATGCGGGCGCGCTACCGGCCTGGTCGGGGCCCACGGCCACCGACGCGGAGTCCTTCCTCGCTCTGGCCAGGGCGCTCGACGTGCCCGTACCGTCCGCGGTTCCCCATGAACTCGATGCTCTCCTGGAGCGGTTGGACCCTTCCCCGCACCATGCGCTGCTGCATGGTGACCCGTGCCCCGGCAATGATCTGCGGACCGCCGACGGTGTCCGCTTCGTTGACTTCGAGCGCGCCTCGCTCGGCAACGGCCTGATCGAGCTGGCCTACTTTCGCATCGGCTTCCCCACTTGCTGGTGTGCCATGTCGGTCACTGCGGCTCCCCTCACGGAGGTCGAGGACGTCTACCGGACCACTTGGCGCCACCTCACCGGGAGGGACTTGCCGGGTGACCTCGCCGACGCGTGCGCGGGCTGGCTGATCCAGGGTGACGCGCTCGTCGAGCGGGCTCACCGCGGGACGGCCGACCAGCTCGCCCGGGTGCCCGCCGAGGACTTCGAGTGGGGCTATGTCTCCGCCCGTGAGCGGCTCGTCCACCGCCTGGGCGTGGTCGCCGACATGACCCGCGACCACGATCACCTGCACGCCGTCGGCCGTCTCAGTTCGGCCTTGGCCGGCCGGCTGCTCGAACGCTGGCCGCAGCTGCGTCCGCTGCCCGCACATGATGCCCGCCCTTGGTACTAGGGCCTGTCTGACAATTCCCGTCGGATCAGCGTGCGTCCGTCGAGCTGGCAGCCCGGATACGCGCCGACATCTGGCGGGTATTGCCGGGCAGGACCTACGAGCGGCGGGCCAGCAGGTGGGCGTCGAGGAAACCCCGTTCAGAGGCCGGATCGTGGAGCAGCCGGGCGAAGGGATCGAGCCCGGCATCGGCCAGCAGTTCGGCGAGGCTATCTGCTGGCCAACTGTAGGCGGGCGCCACTTTGTGGTTGAAGCGGACCGGTTCTTGTCCCACGGTCCCGAAGAAGGAGACCAGGAGCAGGCCATCCGGCGCCAAGACGCGTACCTGTTCGGAGAGCAGCTCCGGCAGCTCCCCCGGAGGGGTGTGGATCATCGAGTAGTGGGACAGTACGCCGCCGAGCGCGCCGTCCTCGATCGGCAGAGATTCCATCCGCGCCTCTTGGAAGCGCAGCGCCGGATGGGCCCGCTGGGCGTGGTCGACCATGCCGGGGGCAAGGTCGAGTCCGAAGGCGTCCAGGCCCAGTTCGTGCAGCATGGCTGTCAGATGTCCGGGCCCGCACCCGACGTCCGCTGCCCGCGGGTTGCCTGTCGCGCGCACCAGTTCGGCGAAGGTGCCGATCATGGCCCGGGAGAAAGGCTGTGTCTCCAGCCGGTTTGCGAACAGCGATGCGTACAGCTCGACGACACCGTCGTAGGCCGTCCTGGTCTCGTCCTGATGATTCACCACGGGCAGGACTCTATAGCCGGTCTGATAATTGATCTTGTGTCAGGTCGAGGTGAGTTGGCGGATGCGGCATGGGGGCGAATAGAGCCTCTGTTGCCGCAGGTGGACGGACGCGGCCGTCCGTGGCGTGATCACCGGCAGGTGGTCAACGGGGTGCTGTGGCGGCTGCGGACCGGGGCTCCCTGGCGCGACGTACCCGAGCGGTATGGGCCGTGGCAGACCGTCTACGAGCGGTTCGCCCGCTGGGAGGCCGATGGCACATGGGCGAAGCTGCTGGAGCACGTCCAGGTCCGTGACGATGCGGCGGGCCGGGTGGAGTGGACCGTCGCCGTCGACTCCACGGTCAACCGGGCCCATCAGCATGCCGCGGGCGCCCGTAAAAGGGGGACGTGGACGGGGACGAACTGGAAGATCCGGGCCGCTCGCAGGCGTGCCAGGCACTCGGTCGGTCTCGGGGCGGGTGGACCACCAAGGTCCATCTCGCTGTCGACGGCCGGGGGCTGCCGCTGTCGATTGTGCGCACACCCGGAAACGTCAACGACGCCACAGCGTTCGCCGATGTCCTCGATGGGGTACGCACTCCTCGGGCCGGCACGGGCCGTCCGCGCAAGACACCGGACCGTGTGCTGGGTGACAAGGCGTATTCCAGCAGGGCCATCCGTCATCTGCTGAGGCGTCGGGGCATCGCTGCCACGATCCCCGAGCGCCGCGACCAGGTGGCCAACCGCCGGCGCCGGGGGTGCCGCGGTGGTCGGCCACCCGCCTTCGACACGGAGAATCTATCGCGACCGCAACGTGGTCGAACGATGCTTCGCTCGCCTCAAACAGTTCCGTGCGATCGCAACCAGGTTCGACAAGCTCGCGAATCGCTACCGCGCGGGAGTCGTCCTGGCCTCCCTGATCCTCTGGCTCCGTGAAGCGGCCAGGTGATCATTTGTCAGACAGGCCCTAGGGGCTTGGTATTGGGTCGTGTTCCAGTTGACCTCCCGCACAGCCACCGGCTCCCATCGATCAGTCAGGCGCGGGCGGTGTCCGACCGCAGGAAGGCGAGGACGAGGGAGGCCACCTCGTCGGGGAACTGGTCGTGCGGGTAGTGCCCGGCGCCCTCGATCATCTCCAGTCGGCCGAGGCCGGACGGCAGGGCGTCGACGATCGCCGCGCCCTCGGCCTGCGGGTCGGCCCAGTCGGGGTCGAGCGTGCCCATCACCACCAGGACGGGGCAACGCACGTGGGCCAACTGCGCGCCGGCGTCGCCCGGCGCGCTGCGCCCCATGCCCTGGAGTGCCTTCATCCGGCCCGACTCGCGCAGCAACGCGTCGATACGGCCCAGCCGTTCGGCCCAGTCGGCAGGCTTCACTCCCGGGTAGGCGACGTCGAGGTACGAGCGCCACAGCGGCAGGCTGCCGAGCACACCGGCACCGGCCAGCCGCAGCATGCCCCGCCGGACGCGCCGCACGCGCAGGTCGCCGAGGCGGATCGACTGCTTGCGGGTGAACGGCGCCAGCTCGACGACCGAGGTGATCAGCGCGGGCTCCCGGGCGGCCGCGATCGTGGCGGCGCCGCCGGAGATCGAGTGGCCGACGAGCACGGCCGGGCCGCCCAGGTGCCGTACCAGGGCGAGCAGGTCGGCGGCGATGTCGGTGCGGCTCCAGGCCGGCCAGTCGACGCTGGACTCGCCGCAGCCGCGCAGATCGACCGCGGCGACCCGGAACCCGGCCGCCACCAGGGGCGGGACCACGGCACGGTACGCGGCGCGGCTGTCGCCCATGCCGTGCGCCAGGACGACCAGCGGCCCGGATCCCGACACCTCGTACGCGATCGTGCCGCCGTCGACGGCCAGGTACTCGGTCATGACACTCCCCGTGGTGATCAACGTGGCTAACAGCGTTAGCTTCAAGCTATTGCTGTTAGCCACGCCTGTCAACGGGCGCGGTGGGGGTGAAGGCCCGCGTTGTTATCCGCCGCTCTCCGCGGCGTGCCGACCACGTTTCGCACCCTCGGGGCGGGGTGCCGGGGTCAGGGCCGGGGCCAAGGGCCGTGCCGCGCGCTCCACGGCCAGTTCCAGCTCCCGGCGCGGTACACCCGTCTCTTCGGAGAGGGCGGTGATGCCCCGGACCAGTGAGGCGGTGGCGTCGGACCAGACGGCCAGGGCGATCGTGGCGTTGTCTCCGGAGTTGTTGCGGTAGCGATTCTCTGCCGCCTCGACGGCCAGCTTGAGTTCGATGAGGCGTCTCGGGATGTCCATGGTCGCAGAGCCTAGGAGGACAAGTCGTGGCGCTCAGTGTCTCGTCGAGCGTCCTTGCGCAGCGGTGAGGGCAAGGATTTCTGCCCTCCCGACCATGCGGACGGCTCAGGCGCGGACCGCGTGACATCCGCCCAGCGTGGACTCCCTGGCCTCCAGCCAGTGCGGCGCCACATGAACCTCGAACGGCAGCGGTGCCTGGGACCGTATCCGCGCCGCCAGGCACTTGACGGCGAGTGCGGCGATGGCCGCCTTGTCGGGGACGACGGAGGTGAGGGAGGGTGTGCTGTACCGCGCCTCCTCGGAGCCGTCGATGCCGGCCACCGCCACGTCGCCGGGGATGGACAGCCCGGCCTCGTGCAACGCGCGTTGCGCGCCGACCGCCAGCAGGTCACTGAAACAGAAGACAGCGTCGGGCCGTTCGGCGGCGGGCAGGGAGGCGAGGGCGCGCATCGCCAGCAGCCCGTTGCGGCGGTCGAACTCCTCCACCCGGGGCGCCAGCCGGGGGTCGAAGGGCAGCCCGGCGGCGTGCAGGGCCTGCTGGTACCCCTCCAGGCGCTGCCGGCTGGTCGCCGAGCCCTGGTGGTCCACCCCGATCGCGGCGATCCGGCCCCGCCCCAGCCCGATCAGGTGGGCGGTGATGTCACGGGCCGCGGCGACGTTGTCGATGAGGACGTGGTCGGCGACCACCCGGTCCCGTCCATAGGTGCGCTCACCGAGCAGGACCAGCGGGAACTCATCGGTGACGGTGGCGAGTTCGTCGGGGGTGACCCGCAGCGGGGAGAGGATCACGCCGTCGAGCAGCGACGCACCCACCCCGTTGGCCAGACGCAGCTCCTCCGCCGTGTCCCCCAGCGACTCCTCCGTCAGGACGGTCAGGCCCAGCAGGGTGGCCTCCCTGCGCACGTGGTGGGCGAGTTCGGCGAAGTACGGAGTGGCCAGCTCGGGGACGACGAGGGCGATCAGACCGCTGCGCCCCGTACGGAGCCTGCGGGCCGAGGGATTGGGCCGGTAACCGAGTTCGTCCACCGCCCGCAGCACCCGAGAACGGGTCGAGTCCGACACCCGCGGGACGCCGCGTACAACGTTGGACACCGTCTTGATCGATACCCCTGCGCGCTCCGCCACGTCCTTGAGTGTCGCCGCGGCCACTGTCCGTCCCCCTCACCCAAGTTTTCGCAGATTATGCCCCCGTCGGCCCCACTTGTCAGGACGCGGGAAACGCCGTCGAGTCTTTTCCGGACAGAGGGTTGACCTTGCGGACGCACGCCGGTTACAACGTTGGAACACGATAGCAAGCGGTTGCTACGAGCGGGTTGCCGCTGCCGCCCGGTGGCCCGAATCCGGCGCCGCCCCACATCAGCACATCACCACTGTGCCCGCAGTGCTCGCCCGTCCGGCTCACGAGAGGGTCCGCATGTCTTCGCACGTTTCGCCCGCACCACTGCGTACGGCGGTGGTCGGTACGGGATCCATCGCACGGTCCAGTCATCTGCCCGCCCTGCAGAAACTGGCCGCGGACGGCGAGGTGGAGATCGTGGCCGCGGTGGACGTGAACGGCGACGCGGTGCGCGCGTTCGCCGACGAGTACGGGATCGCGCACGCGTCCACCGACCTCGACGCGATGCTGGCCGACGTGCGTCCCGACCTCGTCGTGCTGTGCACCCCGCCCGCCGTGCACCGGGACCAGTCCGTGGCCGCGCTCCGGGCAGGGGCCTGGGTGTGGTGCGAGAAGCCGCCCTGCCCCTCGCTGGCCGACTACGACGCCGTCGAGGCCGCCGAGTCGGGAGACGACGCGGCGCCGTACGCCTCCATCGTCTTCCAGCACCGTTTCGGGTCGGCGGCCCGGCACGTCCGCGCGCTGCTGCGCGGCGGCGCGCTGGGCCGGCCCCTGGTGGCCCACTGCCAGACCACCTGGTACCGGGACACGGCCTACTACGCGGTGCCGTGGCGGGGCCGTTGGGCCACCGAGGGCGGCGGTCCGGCCATGGGCCACGGCATCCACCAGACCGACCTGCTCCTCGACCTGATGGGCCCGTGGACCGAACTGCGCGGCATGGCGGCCCGGCTCGTGCACGACGTGGAGACCGAGGACGTCTCCACCGCCCTGGTCCGCTTCGCCGACGGAGCCGTCGCCACCCTCGTCAACAGCGTGCTGAGCCCCGACGAGGTCAGCCGGATACGCATCGACTGCGAACTGGCCACGGTCGAGGTGACCCACCTGTACGGCTACCGCAACGCCGACTGGCGCATCATCCCCGCACCCGGCGTGTCCGAGGAGACCGCGGCGGCCTGGCGCGACTTCGGCGCCGACGAACCCAGTTCGCACCTGGCCCAACTGCGCGTCCTGGTCGACGACATCAGGAACGGCCGGCGCCACGCGACCAGCGGCGCGGGCGGCCGTCGCACGCTGGAGCTGATCACCGCCCTGTACAAGTCGGCGTTCACCGACACGACCGTGCGCGCGGGCGACATCGGCCCCGGCGACCCGTACTACACCGAACTGCACGGCGGCGCCCCGGGCTGGGCGCCGGCCGGTACCCGCGAGGAAGAGGACCACGCATGACGCTCTCACTGACCCACGTCCACGGCGACCGGATCACCGTGGCCCACGGGGCGGCCGGCACCGAGCTGTTCTCGTACGTGTACCGGCCCGAGGCCGACTGGGAGGCGCCGAAGCCGTACCTGCACCCGGTCCGCACCCTCTCCGGCGGCCTCGTCACCGACTACCGTCCCAACGACCACCGTTGGCACAAGGGACTCCAGCTGACCGCCTCCCACCTGTCGGGCCAGAACCTGTGGGGCGGCAACACCTACGTGCACGGCGACGGGTACCTCGCCCTGCCCGAGAAGGTCGGCTCGATGGCCCACGTGTCCTTCGAGGAGGTCAGTGCCTCGGGCGACCGCGCCGTCATCGCCGAGCGGCTGACCTGGCACCCGCACGACGGTGACCTGTGGGCCGAGGAGGAGCGCCGCGTCGAGGTGCGCGACGTCGACCCCGGGACCGGCAGCTGGACGCTCACCTGGACGTCGGCGGTGACCAACCGGCGCGACGAGGACCTGCGGTTCGGCAGCCCCACCACCCACGGCCGTCCCGCCGCCGGCTACACCGGCCTCTTCTGGCGCGGCCCCCGCGCCTTCCGCGACGGCCGGGTCTTCACCGCCGAGTCCGCCGCACCCGCCGAGTCCGCTGATTCTTCCGACGGCGACCTGATGGGCACCCAGGCCCCGTGGCTCGCCTACGTCGGCGAGCACGACGGACGGGACGGCCACGCCACGGTCGTCTTCGAACACGCGCCCTCCAACGACCACTTGGGAGAGAAGGGCACGCACCCGGCGCACTGGTTCGTGCGCAGCGACCCGTTCGCCGCGGTCGCCCCGTCCTGGGCGTTCCACGAGGAGCTGGTCCTCCCGCCCGGCGAGACGCTCGCCCGCGCCTACCGCGTGGTCGTCGCCGACGGCGCCTGGGACCGCGCGCAGGTGGCCGCACACCTGGAGGGACTCACGTGGTGAGCACGGCGTACGACGGCTTCCCCGGCGCGGTGGGCGTGTCCCGCCTGACCGTGTACGACTGGCCGACCGTCGAGGGACTGCCCGGCGGAGGCACCCCGCACCTGCACCTCACGTGCAGCGAGGGGTACGTGGTCACCGCGGGCCGGGGCGCCGTGCAGACCCTCACCACCTCGGGATTCCGGGAGACCCCGCTGGAGCCCGGCACGGTCGCCTGGTTCACGCCCGGCACGATCCACCGCCTGGTCAACGACGGCGGCCTCGAGATCACCGTCGTGATGCAGAACAGCGGACTGCCCGAGGTGGGCGACGCGGTGCTCACCCTGCCCCAGGACCGGCTCACCGACCCCGACACGTACGCCGACGCCGTCCGCATCCCCGCCGACGTCCCCGAGGCCGAGCAGGCGCGGATCGCCCGCGCCCGCCGCGACCTGGCGACCCGGCGCTTCCTGGAGTTGCGCGAGGCGACCGAGAACGGCGACCCGGAGCCCCTGGCCGCGTTCCAGCGGGCGGCGGCCGACCTGGTGCGGCCCCGCCTGGACGACTGGGAGCAGCGCTGGCTCGACGGGGCGCACGCCGCCGCCGAGGCCACCCGGGCCCAACTCGACGCACTGCGCGGCAAGGACGACGGGCATCTGGCCCAGGCCCAGGTGTCCGCCACCGGCCCCAAGGCGAGCGGCCGCTTCGGCATGTGCGGCCGGCTGGCCGTCTACCCCGGCATCTGACCGGGCGCCCACCCCGGCACCCCACCGGCCGCCTCCTCCGGCATCCCGGCGGGCCCGGCCCACGCCGCCCCGCCCCCCACCCTCGCCCACCCGTCCTCGCAACCCTGGGAAGGCACCCATGCTCGAGCCCCGAAGCGGCCGGCGCCGGCCTCTGAGCCGCCGGGCCGTCCTGGCCGCGGCCGCCGTCGGTCTCAGTACCGCACTGACGGCATCGCTCAGCGCGTGCTCCTCTTCCTCCGGCGACGTGTCGTCCGGCGGCGTCACCCTCACGTTCTCCTGGTGGGGCAACGACGACCGCGCCGCACGCACCAACAAGGCGGTGGAGCTCTTCGAGAAGGAACACCCCGGCGTCAAGGTCCGCACCTCCAACGCCGACTTCGGCTCGTACATGCAGAAGCTGGCCACCCAGGCGGCGGGCGGCGGCATCCCGGACGTGGCCCAGCTCGACTACCGGCAGATCTCCCAGTACGCGGGCGGTGGCGCGCTCCTGCCGCTGGGCGAGGTCGTCGAGAACGGCACGATCCGCACCTCCGAGATGGACGAGGAGTTCGTCCGCACGGGCATGTTCGAGGGCAAGCAGTACGCCCTGCCGATGGGCCGCGGCATCACCGGCTACGCCTACGACTCCACGGTCTACAAGAAGGCCGGCATCCCCACCCCCCAGCCCGACTGGACCTGGGAGGAGTGGGCCCAGGCCAACCGGAAGATCACCGCCCTGGGGCTGAAGTCACCCGACGGACGCGACATGGTGGGCGCCAACGACAACGGGGTCAACGAGGACATCTTCGAGGACTGGCTGCGCAGCCGCGGCGGAAAGCTCTACAAGAGCCAGACCGAACTCGGCTTCACCGAGGACGACCTCACCGAGTTCTGGACCTTCTGCGACAAGTTGCGCGAGGAAGGTGTCGTCGCCGATGCCAAGGACACCTCCCAGGCGAACACCACCGAGCTGTCGCCCATGGGCCGCGGGCTCGCCGCCGCCGACTTCACCTGGGACGCGCCCTTCCCCGGGTACCCCGCACTCCTCGGCGACCAGGTCCACTTCGCGCCCGTCCCCACCGCCGACGGGCGCCAGGGCGCGTACTTCAAGCCCTCCATGCTCCTCGGGGTCGGGGCCAACAGCGAACACCCCAAGGAAGCGGCCGAGTTGGTCGATTTCCTGCTCAACGACGAGCGGGCCGGCGACGTCCTCGGCTTTACCCGTTCCACACCCCCCAACCGGAAGATCGCCGCCCGCGTCGCCAAGACCCTCGAAGGCGCGGAGAAGGAGATCTACGAGTACGCGCAGAAGATGGAGAAGTACGGTCTGGACGCCCCGCCCCCCGCACCGCCGCGCGGCGACGTCGCCCTCCAGACCGCGTTCAAGCGCGCCTACCACCGCGTGATGTACGAACTGACCTCCCCGCGTGAGGCGGCGCGGGAATTCATCGACGAGGCCGAACGGGAGCTGCGGTCATGAGCACAGTGTCGACCAGGGCGCCCGCACGCGCCGACCGCCCGGCTCAGTCACGGCCGCCGGCCAAACGCCGGCGCCCCCGCCGCCGCGAACAGCAGTGGCCCGCCTATGTGTTCCTGACACCGTGGATGCTCGGCGCGGCGGTGCTGACGCTGGTGCCGATGGCCGTGTCGCTCTACCTGTCGTTCACGGACTACAACCTGTTCGACCCGCCGTACTGGGTGGGCCTGCGCAACTACCAGGAGATGCTCACCGAGGACCCCCGGTTCTGGCGGTCGGTCGGCACCACGCTGCTGTACGTCGTGGTCGCCGTCCCGCTCAAACTGCTCCTCGCCCTCGGGGCGGCGATGCTCCTGAAGAACCTCGGCCGCGGCCGCGCCTTCTACCGCTCCGCCTTCTACGCGCCCTCGCTGCTCGGGGCGAGCATGACGATCGCCCTGGTGTGGCGCGCGCTGTTCAACGACGGCGGCTCGGTCGTCGACATCCTCGGCTCCGTCGGCATCGACACCGGCGGCTGGGTCGGCAACCCCGACCTCGCGGTCTACGTCATCGTGCTGCTGACGGTCTGGCAGTTCGGCGCCCCCATGGTGATCTTTCTCGCCGGGCTCCAGCAGATCTCGCCCGAGCTGTACGAGGCGGCGGCGCTGGACGGCGCGGGCCGCTGGCGGCAGTTCGTCTCCGTCACCGTGCCGATGCTGTCCCCGGTGGTCTTCTTCAACCTGGTCCTGGAGATGATCCAGTCCTTCCAGGTGTTCACTCCGGCCTTCGCGGTCAGCGGTGGCGAGGGCGGCCCCGCCGACTCGACCATGTTCTACACGCTCTACCTCTACGAACGCGGCTTCACCGCCTCCCACATGGGCTACGCCGCGGCCATGGCCTGGCTGCTGCTCATCGCCATCGGCATCATCACCCTGATCCTGTTCAGGACGTCCAGGTCCTGGGTCTTCTACGCGGACGAGGAGGGACGATGAACCTCACCACCAGGCGATGGATCCCGCACACGATCGCCGTCGTGGGCCTGCTCGTCCTGCTGTACCCCCTGGCCTGGCTGCTCGCCACGTCGCTCAAACCGGCCGACGAGGTGGTGACCAGCCTCGACCTGTGGCCCAGCCACCTGGAATGGTCGAACTACACGACCGCCCTCGACGGCGTGTCCGGGGTCCCCGTGACCCGGCTGCTCTGGAACACCGTGCTGATCGCCGGCGGCGCGGTGGTCGGCAACGTGCTCTCCTGCTCGCTGGCCGCCTACGCGTTCGCCCGGCTGCGCTTCCGGATGAGCAAGGTGATGTTCGCCTTCATGGTGGCGACGCTGATGCTTCCGCACCACGTCGTGCTCATCCCGCAGTACATCATCTTCAACCGGCTCGGCATGGTGGACACCTACTGGCCGCTGATCCTGCCGAAGTTCCTGGCCACGGAGGCGTTCTTCGTCTTCCTCATCGTCCAGTTCATGCGCGGACTGCCGCGCGAGCTGGAGGAGTCCGCCCGCATCGACGGCTGCGGCGCCTTCCGCACGTACTGGTCGGTGACGCTGCCGCTGAGCCGCCCGGCGCTGATCACCACGGCGATCTTCACCTTCATCTGGACGTGGAACGACTTCTTCACGCAGATGATCTACCTGTTCGCCCCGGAGAAGTTCACCATCACCCTGGCCCTGCGCAGCTTCGTCGACCAGTCCAGCACCTCGGCGTACGGACCCATGTTCGCGATGTCGGTGATCTCCGTACTGCCGATCGTGCTCTTCTTCTTCGTCTTCCAGCGCTACCTGGTGCAGGGCATGGCCACCTCCGGACTGAAGGGCTGACACCATGACCCAGGCACCGACCCTGCCGCCGAGCGACCGCCGCGAACCCGGGGAGGTCTTCTCGACCGGCTTCACGCTCTTCGCGGACGTGCTGCTGGTGGGCGTGCTCACCAGCGTCGCCTGCCTGCCCGTCATCACCGCGCCGGCCGCCTTCGCCGCCGCGTCCGTGACCCTGCGCCGGGCCGCGGAGGACGGCACGCCCGTCGGGGCGGGCGGCTACCTGGGGCACCTGCGCGCCCACCTGACACCGGGCTCGCTAGTCGGCGGTCTGGCCGTACCGCTGCTGGTCGTCGCCCTTCTGGTCGACTCGGCAATGATCCGCGGCAGCCTGCCCGGGGCGGGCCTCATGGCCCCGGCGCTGGTCCTGCTCACCCTCGGCCTGGCGGTGGTCGCCCTGCGCACCACCGCACTGCCCGCCCCGCATCGGCTCTCGCCGCGTGCAGGCTTCCTGCGCTCCGTCGCGGGCCCCCGCGGCACCCTGCTGCTGGCCGCGGCTGTGGTGCTGGCCGCGCTGCTCGCCTGGTCGATACCCGTACTGATCCCGCTGCTCCCCGGCCCGCTGGCCTTCGCGGCCACCGTCGTGGACATGCGAGGCACGGGGGAGGGGCGGGCGGCCTGACCCGGACGTCAGCTCGGCCTCCCGTCCACGCGGAGGTCGACCTGTTCGCCGTAGAACGCGACCAGGCCGGCGATCCGTTGGACCTGCGCGGTCGGGAAGTCGTACGCCCAGAGGATGTCCGGGTGGCCCCCGGGATCGGAGCGCAGGGACCAGTAGCCGCTCGTCGTCCCCTTGTACGGGCAGCGGGTGACCGTGTCCGAGGGAAGGAGCCGCGTCCAGTCGACGTACGCGCGGTCGAGGTAGTAACGCGTGGGCAGGCCCGTCTCGAACAGGGTCACGCAGTGCGGTGCGTCCGCCAGCACCTCCCCGTTCAGCTCCACGCGGACGCTGCTGGAGGAGCGCAACGCATCCACTCGCGAGTACGGGCTCCGCGGATGCACGAAGACCGGTTCGTCCTCCTCGAACCAGTCGTCCAGCGCCTCCCATGCGAAGCGGACGGTGCCGCGCACCCGGTCCGGCGCCTCGTCGTCCCAGACCCAGACCGCCGCCTCGCGGACCTCGGACCCGAAGCGCAGGGAGTGCCGCCGGGCAGGCCAGGCGCCCAGGGTCCTGGTCTCCCCGTCGGCGGTCAGCAACACCCCCTCGGCCAGGTCGTCGAGCGGGATGCCGAACTGCGGATACGGGGGCCACTCCCACACGTACAGCGCACGCCGCGTGTCGAAGACGGCACGGCCGCCGATCAGCCCACGGACACGGCGCGGCACGGGCTCCACGTGCCCGACGGGCACGATCGCACTCGGGTACCGCACGGACTCGGTCGCCAACGGTCCTCACCTCGGCTCGTTCGATTCGGTTCGCGGTCCTGGAGCCGGGCGCCCCGGGACGGTCGGGCCCTCGCGCCGCCACCCTTCCGATGGTGTGATCTCATCCGGGTCGGGCGCCACTCGGCGGCCCGGCGGCATGAGGCGAGAGGAGCCCGGATCGATGGGCGAAGCGACGCGGACCGCCGGCGTGGTCCTTTCCGGATACGGCCCGGTCGGCCGGGCGTACGTCGACCACCTGGCCGGGCACGGGGACGAACTCGCCCGCCTGCACGGCGTACGACCGGTGGTCCGCGCCGTTCGCGCGAGCTCAGGCCAGTGCCTGCTGGGAGACGACGGGCAGCCGGTGCCACCGCGCGCGAGCTGGGACCCGCCGGAGCCGCTGGACGAGACGCTCGACCGGACCGGCGCCGCCGTGTTCGCGCAGGCACTGCCCTCCTCGCCCGAGCTGCGCGCGCTCGCCGCGGCCGAGGCGGTCACCGCGCTGCGCCGGGGCGTCCACGTCGTGACGGCCACCAAGAGCCACCTGCTCACCCACTGGGGAGACCTCGACGCGGCGGCCCGCGCCGGGCGGAGCATGATCAGGATCTCCGGCGCGACCGGGGCGGCGCTGCCCGCGGGCGACCTGTCGCGGACCGCCCTGCGCGGCATGGGCTGCCGGACCATCCGGGCCTGCCCCAACGGCACCGTGACCTTCGTCCTCGACCGCCTCGCCGAGGGCGACTCGCTGGGCGACGCGGTCCACGAGGCGCGACGGCGCGGGATCGCGGAGGCGGACCCGACGGCCGACCTGTCCGGCGCGGACTCCGCCACCAAGGTGCGGCTGCTGGCCGCACTGGCCTGGGCCTGGGACCCGGCGTCGGTGCGCGTGCGCGCGCAGCCCGTGGACGAGGCCACCGTCGGCGCGGCTCTGAGCGCGGCCTCCCGCTCGCGTCGCCTGCGGGCGGTCGCCGTCGCCTCCCTGGACCGGCCCCTCCGCGTGGACGTACGCCTGGAGGAGACGGAGCCCGGGGATCCGCTGCACGCGCTCACCGGGCCGGAGAAGGCCGTGGTCTTCGGCTGTCCGGACGCGGGCGACGTGACCGTGAGCGGGGGACGGTCGAGTCCGACGGGGGCGGCCCTGGCGATGGTGAAGGACACCATCGAGGTCACGGCGGACCGGACGGGGTTCCACTGACGTCACCGGGCACGGTGATCACGGTCTTGCCGCGGGCGTGGCCCTCCTCCACGTGGCGTACGCCGTCCGCCGTGTCGGCCAGCGCGTACGTCCGGCCGATCACCGGAACGACCTGCCCGGCCTCGATGAGGGCGGTGACGGCGAGCAGGTCCGCGCGCGCCGGTCCGGCCGGGGTCGCAGGGAGGATCGGACCCAGCCGCTGCCGGGTGAAGGCGTTGGCCGCCATCACCCTCAGCGTGGAGCCGATCGCGCCGAAGACCCGGCCGGGCGAGCCGCCCCCGTTGGCCACCAGAACCCCGGTGGGGGTGAGTGCGCGGCGCAGTCGGCCGGGCGGATGGTTGCCCACGTTGTCCAGGATCACGTCGTAGCGCACGCCTCGGTCGGTGAAGTCCTGTTGGCCGTAGTCGACGACGTGCGCGGCGCCCAGGGAACGCACCAGGTCGCCGTTGCCGGCGCCGCAGACACCGGTGACCTCGGCGCCCAGTACCGCGGCGATCTGCACGGCGAAGGTGCCCACGCCGCCGCCCGCGCCGTTGACCAGCACCCGCTGCCCGGACCGGACCCGGCCCACGGTCCGGACGCCGCGCAGGGCGGTCACCGCGGCCATCGGTACGGCGGCGGCCTGCTCGAAGGTGAGGCCGGCCGGCTTGGGCACCAGCAGCCCGGCATCGGCGCACCCGTACTCGGCGAAGGAACCGGGACAGAACCCCAGCACCTCGGTACCCGGCACTAGCCCCTCCACACCGGCGCCGGCACTCTCCACCACCCCGGCCACGTCGATGCCGGCCACCCGGCACTTCGGCCGCCTGAACCCCATGCCACCCGTCAGCCGCGCCGCGTACGGGTCGCCGCGCATCATGTGCCAGTCGTACGGGTTCACCGAGGCGGCGCGCACCCGAACCAGCACCTGGCCGTCCCCCGGCCGGGGCCGGTCGATCTCCTCGACCCGCAGCACCTCGGGCGGGCCGAAGCGTTCCTGGACCACCGCCTTCATCGGCCTGCCCTTCCCCCTGGCGCCCGTCAGCCGCCGAAGCGACCGCGCGCGTCCTCGATGTGGCCGAGGTACTGCTGCGTCCAGCCGCACATGGCGTCGACCGTGGAGCGCAGCGCCCGCCCCGGCTCGGTGAGGGTGTACTCGACCCGCGGCGGCACGGTGGGGTGCACCGTCCGCTCGACCAGGCCGTTGCGCTCCAGCATGCGGAGGTTCTGCGTGAGCATCTTGTGGCTGACGCCCTCGACCTCGTTCCGCAACTCGCTGAAGCGCAGGGTGCGTTCACCGAGCGCCTCGATGATCAGGAGCGCCCACTTGTTGGCTACGTCGGAGAAGATCTCCCGGGCCAGGGAGTCGGCGCGCCTGAGGTCGGCGTCCTCGGGCAGTCCTTTGAGCAGCTGTTTGGAACTCATTTGCCCATACTCTCCTACGGGTTCCGAGTAACCACAAGAGACCGCCTCGGCGAACCGCCCGCCCGACCCCGCCGGGCGCTACTTCACCGGTGCCAGCCGGAAGGCGTCCCCGTGCGTGCGGACGCGGCCCGCGGTGGGCGGTGCGAAGTGGGTGCCGAGCAGGAGCGTGTCCGTGTCGGCGAGGTCGCCCAGCAACCGGCGGCGCGTGGCCTCGGCCTGCTCCGGGTCGATGTCCACGTAGGCCCCGATCCCGGGATGGGCGAGCTGGACCGGGTGGTGGACGCAGTCGCCGCTGATCAGCGCCGTCCGCCCCCGCGAGGTCAGCTCGACGGCGACGTGGCCGGGAGTGTGACCCGGGGTGGGGACCAGGCGCAGGCTCGGCGTGATCCCGACGCCCTCGCCCGGCACGTCGACGAGGTCGAGCAGGCCCGCCTCCTCGACGGGGACCACGGAGTCGCGGAACATCTGCCGGCGGGCCTCCTCCATGTCGTACGTGGCCCAGAACTCCCGCTCGGTGCGTGAGGTGACGTAGCGGGCGTTGGGGAAGGTGGGGATCCACGCGCCGTTCACCTCCCGCGTGTTCCAGCCGACGTGGTCGGCGTGCAGGTGGGTGAGGACCACCAGGTCGACGGAGTACGGGGGAAATCCGGCGGCGGTGAGGCGTTCGGCGAAGTCCGTGCGCAGGTCGTGCCAGGCGGGGTTGGCCCGCTCCTTGCCGTTGCCGATGCCGGTGTCGACGAGGACCCGCAGCCCGTCCACGACGAAGGCGAAGCTGTGACTGTCGAGGCGCAGGGTGCCGTCCGGGTCGGCGAAGTCGGGGCGCAGCCAGGGGTGTTGTGAGACGACCTCCGTGGTCGCGCCGGGCAGCAGCCAAGGGCCGGTCGCGGGCGGCAGGGGGATTTCGTCGACACGGTGGACGGTGACGTCGCCCACGGTCCAGGAGGGGGTCGGCATGGTCGATCGGGCCCTTCAGGCTAAAAGCAATCTGTTTGCGTTAAAGAACGGTAGGTCCTAGGGTCGGCTAAAGCAAACGGTTAGCGTTTGTCGTTTGTCGCAGTGACGCACCCGTTGCGCTTGTCGCTCGTCCTCCACCTGATCAGGAGAAACGTCCGTGTCCGCCGATGAACTCACGCCGTCCGAGGCGCACCGCTGGGCGGCCCGCGCCGGGCTCCCGCTTCCGGCCGACCGCCTAGACGCGGTCGCGGCCACCGCCGACCACATCCACTCCGTCGTCGCTGCCCTCCGGGAGATCGACTTCGGGGACACCCCGCCCGCACCCGCCTACCGCGCGGGGGAGGAGAAGCCCGATGCAGCCGTATGAACTGACCCTGACCGCCGCCGCCGACGCGATTGGGTCGCGACGGCTGTCCCCGGTCGAGCTGGTGGACTCGGTCCTCGACCGGATCGACGAGGTGGAGCCGCACCTGAACGCCTACGCCACCGTCACGGGCGAGCAGGCCCGCCGCGCCGCCCACCAAGCGGCGGACGACATAGCGGCCGGACGCCACCGGGGCCCGCTGCACGGGATCCCGCTGGGGCTGAAGGACCTGATCGACGTCGCCGGTACGGCGACCTCCGCCGGTTCCCGGGTCCGCGCGGACCACCGTGCGCCGAGCGACAGCACCGTGGCCGCGCGTCTGTCGGCGGCGGGCGCCGTCCTGGTCGGCAAGACCCACACCCACGAGTTCGCCTACGGCCTGACCACCCCGCAGACCAGCAACGCCTGGGCCCCCGACCGGGTCGCCGGCGGCTCCAGCGGCGGTTCCGCCGTGGCTGTCGCGGCCGGTGCCGCCACCTTCGCCCTGGGAACCGATACCGGGGGATCCATCCGGGTACCGGTCGCGCTCAACGGAGTCGTCGGGCTCAAGCCGACCTACGGCCTCGTCCCCCGCACCGGCGTCACGTCACTGTCCTGGTCCCTGGACCACGTCGGCCCCGTCACCCGGACCGTGGAGGACGCGGCCCTGGTCCTGCCGGTGCTGGTCGGACACGACCCCGGCGACCCCGCCTCGGTGCCCGCACCACGGTCGGACCACCGGCCGGGCGCGGGCGCGGGCACGGACCGGACCGGGCTGCGCGTCGGCGTGCCGGGCAACTACTACTTCGACCACGTCGACCCGGAGGTGGAGGCGGCCGTCCGGCACGCGATCGCCCGGCTTCAAGACCTCGGCGCGCTCCTCGTCGACGTGGAGATCCCGATGGCACGTCACGTCCAGGCGACCCACTGGGGGCTGATGGTGCCGGAGGCCACCGCGTACCACGAGCGGACCCTGCGCACGGTCCCCGAGCTGTACCAGGCGGACGTCCGCGTCCTCCTCGAAGCCGGTGAACTCATGCCCGCCGGTGACTACTTGCGCGCCCAGCGCGCCCGCACGCTCATGCGGCAGGCCTGGGCCCGCCTGCTGGACGAGGTCGACGTCATCGCCGCCCCCACGGTCCCGGCCACCGCCGTGACCGCCGGCAGCGAGACCTTCACCTGGCCCGACGGCACCGTCGAGAGCGTCTCCGACGCCTACGTGCGGCTGTCCTCCCCGGCCAACATCACCGGGCTGCCGTCCCTGTCCGTTCCGGTCGGCCACGACTCCGCGGGCCTGCCGGTGGGCATGCAGTTGATGGCCCGGCCCTTCGGCGAGAGCGTGCTGCTGCGGGCGGGTCGCGCGTACGAGGCGACCATGCCCGCCCGCGAGCCGGCGCAGGTGGTATGACCGGCGTGGATCAGGGCGGGCCACCCCGTAGACGCAACGCGTTTGCTTTAGGCTGGAGCCATGAGTCGCCCGATGGTCCGCCCCGGCGGGCGCAGCGCCCGAGTCCAGGCCTCGGTCCACGCCGCCGTACGCGAACTCGCGTCGGAAGTGGGCCGGGACGCCCTGACCGTCCCGATGGTCGCCCAGCGCGCCGGTGTGACGCCGTCGACGATCTACCGGCGCTGGGGCGACCTCCAGGAACTGCTCTCCGACGTGGCGGTCGAGCGCCTGCGCCCCGAGGCGGCACCCGAGGACATCGGCGACCTGAGCGCCGACCTGACCGCGTGGGCCGAGCAGTTCCTGGACGAGATGGCCTCCCCCTCCGGCCGCGCCTACATCCGCGACGCCCTGCTCGGCGATCCGGACGGCAGCAACGCCGGGCAGTGCTCCGCCTACGCCGCCGAACAGATCGACGTCATCCTCACCCGCGCCACCGCACGCGGCGAGCGGACGCCCGACACCGAGACGGTCGTCGACCACGTCGTGGCCCCCCTGATGTACCGCATCCTCTTCCGCCCGACCGGCCTCGACGCCGCTCACGCCCGCCGACTCGTGGCGACGGTGCTGTAGCCGGCACGGCACCACGAGGGTCAGGGGGAGCCCTACTTCACTCGCCGCTGAGGCTAGGAAGGAATGGCGGCGCTGTTCGACTCGTCATCGAGCCGGGCACCCTCGATGACGGCGTCGAGCAGTCCCGGGTAGCGGGTGTCGAGGTCCTCGCGGCGCAGGGACAGGAGATTCTCCCGGCCGGAGGGCCGCTGCCAGATGACGCCGCTGTCACGCAGGACGCGCCAGTGATGCGTCATGGTCGACTTGGACACGCCGTCCAGGATGCTGCCGCAGTTGTGCTCCTCCCCGTCATTCAGGACGCGAACGACGGTCAGCCGCATGGGGTGTCCCAGCGCGGTGAGCACGGCCTCGATCCGGATCTGATCGCGATCGGGGTGACGGGAGATCATTGTCCAACTGTACCGCGACAGTCGTTGAATACGACCTTCCAGGCATGGCCAGCATTGCGAACTCTACGACTGTACGTAAGGATACGAACAGTCGTACTCGCTGGGCTGCCCGCCCATGACCGAAGAGGGGCTGACCACTCATGTCCACTTCACCCACGCTGCCGACAGGCGCACCTGCCTCAAGGCCGCAACGACTGGGCTGGAGTCTGGCTCTGCTGGCCCTGGCGCAGCTGATCTTCTCCCTCGACCTGAACATCGTCTTCGTGGCGCTGCCCGACATCGGCTCCGACCTCGGGTTCCCGGGACAGACGCAGCAACTGGTCGTCAGCGCCTACGTCGTCTTCGCGGGCGGATTCCTTCTGCTGGGCGGACGCGCAGCCGACTTGCTCGGGCGCCGCCGGGTCTTCGTCCTGGCCCTGACCATCTACGCCGTCTCTTCCCTGGCCGGCGGACTGGCCGAGAGCCCGGCCGTCATCATCGCCGCGCGCGCCGTGCAGGGCATCGGCGGGGCGCTGCTGCTGCCCTCGACGCTGTCGCTGATCAACACGCTGTTCGACGAGGGCCCCAAGCGCAACAAAGCCCTTGCCGTCTGGGGCGGTGCCGGGGCCAGTGGCCTGACGGTCGGGGCCCTCCTCGGGGGCGTCCTCACGGAAGCCTTCGGCTGGCCCGCCGTCTTCTACGTCAATGTGCCGCTGGCCGGCGCCGTGGCCCTGGCCGCGCTCGCCGTCATCCCGCGCGACCCGCGACGCACCGAGAAGCGCAAGTTCGACCTGCCCGGCGCGCTGACCGCCACCGGTGGCTCCACCCTCCTGGTCTTCGCCCTGGTCGAGGGGCCCGAGACGGGATGGACCGACCCGGTCGTGATGGCCGCATTCGTCGTGGCCGTCATCCTGCTCGGGGCCTTCGCTGCGGTGGAGGGGCGCAGCAGGGATCCGCTGATGCCGTTCCGGCTCTTCCGCAACCGGAGCCTGAGCGTCGGCATCACGGTGACCTTCCTCTACATGGCCACGTTCGGCACCCTGCCTTACTTCCTGACGGTCCTGATGCAGAACGTCCACGGCTACAGCGCCCTGGAAACCGGACTGGCCTTCCTCGTCCCGTCCGTGGCCATCGCCACCGGTACCCAGCTCGGTGAACGTCTGACCACCCGCCTGGGCACCCGCACCACCCTGATCGCGGGCTTCGCCCTCGGAGCCGTCGGTACTGCGGTCCTCGCCCTGGGCTTCGACGCCGACGCCACCTACGTGACCGCGCTGCCGGGCCTGATCCTGTCCGGCATCGGCCAGGGCATCGTCTGGACCGCCATGTGGATCGCCGCCTCCACCGGCGTCGCCTCCAGCGAGCAGGGCATCGCCAACGGCATGGCCTCCACGACCCTCAACATCGGCAACGCCATCGGCCTGGCCGTCCTGACGGCCATCGCCGACGTCGGCACCGGCGGCAAGGCGGGGGATGCCCTCAGGCATGCCACCGCGGACGGGGAGTTCCTCGTCGTCCTGCTCACCGCGGCGGGCATGCTGGTCGGGCTGCTGATCACGATGGGTCTGCCTCGCAAGACCGCCACACCCACCCGGAACGCCGCGGAGGACTCTGTCCTTACGGCGCGGTGACGTCCGCTTCTACCGCTGAGCCCCACGGGCCCTTGCACTCGCTGTCATTTAGTGACATTGTCACTTAGTGACAGCATAGGCCCGACGCTGAGGAAGCAGAGGACGAGACACCCATGGACCTGACCCTCCCGCAGCGGATGTACCTGCTCATGTACACCCCGGACAAGGAGAAGTTCGAAGTCCAGAATCTCCAGTTCCGAGGCCAGAAGGTGCGAGCCGCGGCGCTCGCGCAGTTGTTCAACCAAGGGCTCATCGGCATCCGGCAGGGAAAGAGCCCCAAGGCCGTCCGGCAGGTCTCCGGTACGCCCGGCGACTCCTTCCTCGACGAGGTGTGGCGCGGGACCCCTGCCGACGAGCCGAAGAAGTGGCTCGACCTGCTGCACCCGTACGCCCACACCGCCGAGTCGTCGGTGCGTGAGCAACTGGCCGCTACCGGAGAGATCACCATCCCGCCCGTCAAGGGCCTGAAGAAGCTCTCGCTGCTCTCTCAGCACGAGGTCCTGGTCAACCGTCCGGAGACGGTGTCGGCCGTGCGCGACCAGGTCCGCACCCCGGTCCTGACGGGCGCCGACCCGGCAGCCCTGCCGCCGGACGACCTGGCCATGACGGTGCTCGCCGCGGAGAGCGACCTCTACCACGTGTTCTCCCGCGACGAGCGCCGCGAACACAAGAAGCTCCTCGAGGAGTTCGACCTGCGCTTCGACGACACGATCCCCGGGCTGCGCCGGGCCCTCCAGACCTCGATCCAGGTCCTCCGCCCCTCCGGCGGCGGCTGGGGGAGCTGAGGTTCCTTCCTTCCGCCGCGATGAGTTCCGGCCGCGGTGCGAGTCTGTACCTGGTGAGCGCCGTAGCCCCACGCGCGACGCCGCCCGGCACGAGACACCACCACGGAGGATGTCATGACGCACACGCCGAGTGACCCGATCACCGCGCCGTCCGGCCGCCCGCCCGTGGTGGACCAGGCCACCTGGCAGGCCGCCCGTGACGAGCTGCTGGTCCGCGAGAAGGCACACACCCGCGCCGGTGACGCCCTCGCGGCGGCCCGTCGCCGGCTGCCGATGGTCGAGTTCGACGGGACGGTCGAGGTCGTCGGACCCGACGGACCGGTCCCCTTCCTGGACCTCTTCCAGGGCCGCGACGAGCTCGTGGTCTACAAGCACATGTGGTACGACGGCGCGCCGCACCAGGGGCAGTGCGAGGGCTGCACCACCACGGTCTGGCACCTGAAGGACGCCGTCTACCTCAACGCCCGCGGCGTCTCGTTCGCCGTCGTGACCACGGGCCGCTGGGAGGAGGTCGCCGCCTACGTCGAGTTCATGGGCTACACCCAGCCCTGGTACTCGATCCGCGGCGTGGAGGGACCCGCCGGCGGCGAGACGGGCTACCTCACCTCCTACCTGCGCGAGGGCGACCGCGTCTTCCTCACCTACTCCACGACGGGCCGCGGCACCGAACGGGCCAACGGCTCCCTCGCCCTGCTCGACATCACGCCGTACGGCCGCGGCGAGGCCTGGGAGGACAAGCCCGAGGGCTGGCCGGAGGGCGGCGAGCCCTGCTATTCGTGGCGCTCGGACGCGGACGGCAACGCCACCTGGGGCCCGACCAGCCGCCCCGTTCCCCAGTGGACGCGCCCCGGCGCGACCCCGGAGGAATCCCTCGGCAGGCTGGGCCCCTTCGGCTGAGTCGAGGCCGCCGTCACGGCGTCAGTGCACCAGGCCCTCAGTGACCGTTCGTGCCCGCCCGGGGTGGCTCAGTACGTCGGTGCTGTCGGCGAACTGGTCGACGGCACCGGTCGGTGGCAGCGCCCTGACGGACGGGTCGGCGACGCGGGCGGTCAGCGCCTCGGCGAAGCGTTCGGCGCGCAGGACCCGGAACGGCCGCCCGTGATAGGGGCGCGTGGCGGGGTCGACCGGGTCGGTCAGCCCGAGCCGGTTGTGTGCGTCGGCCATGGCCTCGTAGGCGTGGGCGAGGTGGTCCTCGCGGGACTGCGCGTCGGTGGCGGCGAGAGCGGCCTTGAGGTGGGGCGTGAGGGACGCCGCGTGCCGGGTGCGGGCGAACGCACTGCCGAGCCACTTGCTGTACGGCGGGTAGCGACGGTCCATCAGGAGGCACAGCCGCATCAGGTCGCGGACCAGTCGCGCGGCGACGACGGCGGAACCCAGCTCGTCGCCCACTTCGCCGCACCTGCCGACGAAGGCCTCCTCCTGCGAGACGCGCCGCCACTGGCAGGAGAGCAGGTACAGCCAGAGGTCGTGCGGATACCAGTCGAGCATCGCCCGGGCCGGTCCGAGCCGTCCCAGCCCGTCATGGAACACGGCGCCGGCGGTGACCTCGGCGAGCCGCTGAGTGGGAGCGGACAGCCAGTCCGCCACGGTGACGCCCCGGCCGGGATCGAACCCCAGGCGTTCGGTGAACCACCCGCCCACATCAGTGATGTCGACACGGTGATGGACCGGCCCGTCGGTCGCCCGCATCACCCGGATCCCGTCCTCGGCGGTGGCGGCGAAGTGGGTCGGATACCCGTGGAACGTCTTCGGCAGACGCTCCGCGAGCACGTCCCTGATCCTCGCACCCTGCCCTTCGACGTCCTCCGGGCGCAGGAAGAGCTCCAGCCGAGGCCCCCATTCGTGATCGGCCGAGCGCGGGGTGTCGAACCCCAGCACCTCCGAACCACCGCCCACCCGCGCGGCCGAGTGGGCGACCCCGGGAGCCTCCGTGTCCAACAGGGGCCGGACGGCTTCGGAATAGAAACGGCGGGACAGCTCCAGCCCGGGCACGAAAGACGGTGTGGTCATGCCCGGGAGACTGCCGGACGGGGGAGGCATCGGGCGAGGCAATTTCCGGGTTCACCGTCCGTCCGCGTGACCGTGCCGCTCGGACACCGGCTGCCAGCCGGTGTCAGCGGCCCAGCGTTCCGCCGCCGCCATCAGCACCTTCGTCGCGGGACCCTTGATCTGCCCGTAGTCGGACAGGTCCGGCACGCTGGCGGCGAGGCGCTTCTTGAAGGCGCCCCATGCGTCGCGGGTGGCGGTGTCCGAGCGCAAGTAGTCGCGGAACAGGAGTGCGAACCGGGCGTTGGGTGAGCCCAGTTCGCGCAGGTGGACGTTGCAGCGACGGTCGCCGACGGGCGGTGCGAACACGAGCTTGGGGCAGGGCCGGCCGCCCGACACCTCCTCCCGGTTCCACGGCTCCGGACGGCACCGGAAGCCGACGGCGGCCAGGAGCCCCATGTGACGCTCCACGTCGAGGGCGTCGACCAGGACCTGGACGTCCACGCAGTCCTTGGCCGCGAGTCCGGGTACCGACGTGGACCCGATGTGGTCGATCGCGCGGGCCTCGGCTCCGAGCGCACCCCGCAACACACCGGCCAACCGCTCGAAGTCCCCCGCCCACCCGGGCTGGTGCTCCACCACGCTCACCGGAGCCGACTCATCGGGAAAGGGCATGCCCCCAGCATGACGGAAGCCGGTCGGACTTCGAGGGCGGTGGCGGTGAAGGTAGGTTCAGGCCATGGCTGATGACTGGCGGACGGATCGGATCGGGGCCGCGCTGAGGGGTGAGAACCCGACCGTGATGCGGCGACTGGCGGCGGGCTTCGCGGTGATCGGGGACGTCCAGTTCCTGCCGGGCTACTCGGTTCTCCTCGTGGACGAACCGGATGCGCAGCGGCTGTCCGACCTCCCGAGGGCGAAACGGCTGGCGTTCCTGTCCGACATGGACCGGCTCGGCGAAGCGGTGGAACGTGCCTGCCGACAGCTGGACCCCGCCTTTCGCCGGATCAACCTGGAGATCCTCGGCAACACGGACCCCTTCCTGCACGCGCACGTATGGCCGCGCTACGACTGGGAGCCGGCCGACCTGGTCGGCGCCCCCGTCTGGCTCCATCCCCGGGACCGGTGGACCGACGACCGGTTCCGGCTGGGTCCGCGCCATGACGTACTGCGCGCCTCGATCGTCCGTGAGCTGGACGAGCTGGGAGCGATGGGTGGGGGCGAGTGAGCGGGCGTGGGCCCGCGGTCAGCGGTCCGCCTCCGTGAAGTGGTTGAGGCCCAGTACGGACAGCAGGCGCAGTTTCTCGTAGCCCTCGGTGCGTGGGGGAGCGGTGAGGACCAGGAGTGTCTGCTGCTGGTCCTCAGTGAACAGGGCCTGGCAGTCCACCTCGATCGGGCCCAGCTCCGGGTGGATGAGCGTCTTGTGGTCCTCGAACCGCCGCGCGACCTCGTGCCGGGCCCACAGCTCGGCGAACTCCTCGCTCGCCTTCTCCAGCGTCCGTACGAGCTCGCCGGCCCGCGACCGCGCACCCCGCAGACCGTAGGCGGCCCGCAGGTTCGCCACCTGGGCGCGGCTCTGCCGGTCCCGGTCGGCCTCGGGGTAGAGGTACCGCTCCGCCGGGTCGGTGAACCAGCGGTAGATCGCGCTGCGCGCCGCGCCGGTGTGCCGGGACGCGTCCCCGAACAAGGCCGTGGCCATCCGGTTCTGCACCAGCGTCTCGCCCAGGTCGGTCAGGACGAGCGCCGGGGTGTCGTCGAGCCGGTCGAGGACCCGCAGGAGCGCCGGGGCGACGTGGGTCGTGGCCGACAGTGAGGTCGGCGCGTTGTGCCCGGCGACCCGGTACAGATAGTCGCGCTCGGTGCCGGTGAGCCGCAGCGCACGGGCCAGCGACGCCAGCATGTGCTCGCTGGGCTGCGGGCCGCGCCGCTGCTCCAGCCGGGTGTAGTAGTCGGTCGACATCACGGCGAGGGACGCGACCTCCTCACGCCGCAGCCCCTTCGCCCGTCGGCGGGGGCCCGTGGGGAGGCCGGTGTCCTCCGGCCGGAGCGCCTCACGGCGGCTGCGCAGGAAGTCGGCCAGTGCTGCACGGTCCATGTGGTCGATTGTCGTCCCGCGCGGGCGTGCGAGCCAGGGATCGCCGATCCCCCGACAAGCGGTCTCTGTACCCGAACCCGCCCACCGGCCACGATCGAGGCATGAACATCTCCGGAAACACCATCTTCATCCCCGGCTCCACCAGCGGAATCGGCCTCGCCCTCGCCCTCGAGCTGCAAGCCCGCGGGAACAAGGTCATCGTCGGCGGGCGGCGCGGCGAGCTGCTCGCACGGATCGCGGCCGACCACCCCGGCCTCGACACCGTACGGATCGACACCACGGACGCCGCGAGCATCGCGACCGCCGCCAAGCAGGTGCTCGCGGACCATCCGGACCTCAACGTCCTCGTCACGATGGCCGGCGTGATGCACGCCGAGGACTGGCACGATCCCGCCACGTTCCTCGCCACCGCCGAGTCCACGGTGACGACCAACGTGCTCGGCCCGATCCGGCTCATCGCCGCCTTCGTCGAGCACCTGCGGACCCGCCCGGACGCCACGATCATGACCGTCTCCTCGGGCCTGGCGTTCACGCCGCTGAAGGTCACACCCAGCTACAACGCGTCGAAGGCCGCGATCCACATGCTCAGCGAGTCCGTCCGGCTCCAGCTCGCCGACACCTCCGTGAAGGTCGTGGAACTCGTACCGCCGTCCGTGCGCACCGCGCTGCTGCCCGGCCAGGAGGACAACGAGCACGCCATGCCGCTCGACGAGTTCGTCACCGAGGTCGTCGGCCTGATCGAGGCCGAGCCCGACCCCCGGGAGATCCAGGTCGAGCGCGTGAAGTTCCTGCGCTACGGGGAGGCCCGAGGCGACTACGACCAGGTCGTGGCCGCACTCAACGCGACCGACCCGCACGGCAAGTAGGCGGCCACTCGGCGATCTTCTTCGCGAATGGCCGTAAACAGACGTCAACGGCGTACAACCACCGAACAGGCGCAAAGGTCTCAACGGGTGGCTTCAGCAACACCATGGGGAGGCCAGTCCGATTCACGGATCGAGGTGCCATGAAGCGTTCCATGCAAGCCGTGGGTACGTCGTTGATCGCCGTCGGGGCCATCGGAGCGGGGCTGTTGGTGACCGCCCCCGCCGCCGGCGCGGCCACCAACGGCGCGACCGCCGCGTACAACGGGGTCTGCGGCTCCGGCTACAAGGTGGTGAACTCCATGCCGATCGGGAAGACCGGCACGGTCTACCTCACCTACAACTCGGCCACGGGCAAGAACTGCACGGTGACCATCCGCAACAGCACCGGCGCACCGAAGTACATGGTGGCCTACGTGCGCAACGTCGACAGCAGCGAGGACATGTACGACGCGGGCGAGTACCGCTCGTACGCGGGGCCGGTGTACGCCTTCGCGCGAGGTGCCTGCGTGGAGTGGGGCGGCGTCATCGACAACCTGCAGGCCTGGAACTACGGCTCCAACTGCGGCGCCCTCGCGGCGAAGACCCCGCAGAAGGACTGGTTCGCCGGCGACCGGTGACGACCAGGAGGGGGCTCCGCCGGTGGGCGGAGCCCCCTCGTCGCGTGCCGCCGAGTACGGTGTCGAGATGAACGGCACCGAGGCACCCGTCCTCCTGCACACCACCGGCCGGGCCGCGCACATCACCCTCAACCGGCCCAGGGCCCTGAACTCCCTCACCCACGAGATGGTGCTCCGCGTCGGCGAGGCGCTGACCGCCTGGGAGGGGGACCCGGCCGTCGAGACCGTCGTCGTCACCGGCGCCGGGGAGCGCGGCCTGTGCGCGGGCGGCGACATCCGGACCATCCACGACGACGCCCGCGACGGGGACGGCACCGCCTCGGCCGCCTTCTGGCGTGACGAGTACCGGCTCAACGCCCGCATCGCCCGCTACCCCAAGCCCTATGTCGCCGTCATGGACGGCATCGTCATGGGCGGCGGCGTCGGCATCTCCGCGCACGGCGGCGTCCGGATCGTCACCGAGCGGTCCCGGATCGCCATGCCCGAGACCGGCATCGGCTTCGTCCCCGACGTCGGCGGCACCCACCTGCTCGCCCTCGCCCCCGGCGAACTCGGCACCCACCTCGCCCTGACCGGCACGCAGATCGGCGCCGCCGACGCCCTGCTGTGCGGACTCGCCGATCACTACGTGCCCTCCGCCGCGCTCGGCGACCTCGTCGACGAGCTGGCCGAGCTGCCCGCCGCCGAGGCCCTGGCCCGGTACACGCAGGCGCCCCCGCCGGGTGTCCTGGCCGCGCACCGGGCCTGGATCGACGCCTGCTACGCCACGGACGGTGTCGAGGAGGCCGTGCGGCGGCTGTACGACCACGGCGATCCGGCCGCCAAGGAGGCCGCCGAGACCCTGCTCACCAGGTCGCCGACCTCCCTCAAGGTCACCCTGGCCGCCGTGCGCCGCGCCCGCGGCCTCGGCTCCCTGGAGCGGGTCCTGGACCAGGAGTACCGCGTCTCCTGCGCGGCGCTGACCGCACCCGACCTGGTCGAGGGCATCCGCGCCCAGATCATCGACAAGGACCGCGACCCCCGCTGGTCCCCGGCCGCCCTCGCCGACGTCACCGACGCTGACGTCGAGCGCTTCTTCACCCCCCTCGGCGAGCGCGAACTCGGGCTCGCCACCACGGCCGGCGCCGCGCCGGAACCCGGCCGTCAGCCACGGTCGTAGGTGTGGAATCCCCGGCCGGTCTTCCGGCCGAGGAGTCCCGCCTCCACCATGCGCTGGAGCAGCGGCGGCGGGGCGTACAACTGCTCGCGGAACTCGTCGTACAGCGACTCCGCGATCGAGGCGACGGTGTCCAGACCGATGAGGTCGGCGAGCCGCAGCGGCCCCATGGGATGGGCGCAGCCCAGCTCCATGCCCGCGTCGATGTCCGCCGCGGTGGCGAAGCCGGACTCCGCCATCCGCACGGCGGACAACAGGTACGGGACGAGCAGCGCGTTGACGACGAATCCCGCCCGGTCCTGCGACCGGACCACCGTCTTGCCGAGCGCGCGGGTCGCGAAGTCCTCGACGACGGCGACCGTGGCCGCCGACGTGTGCAGGGACGAGACGACCTCGACCAGGGGCAGCACCGGCACGGGATTGAAGAAGTGCAGGCCCACGACCCGGTCCGCGCGGCCGGTCGCCATGCCCAGCCGCATGACCGGCAGCGAGGACGTGTTGGTGGCCAGCACGGCCTCCGGATCCTCGACGATCTTGTCGAGCGCGCCGAAGACCTCCGTCTTGGCGCCCGCGTTCTCCACCACCGCCTCGACGACCAACTGACGGTCGGCGAGGTCGTCGAGGCTCCCCGTGAACACGAGGTGGGCCAGCGCGTCCTCCGCCCCCGACGCCTCCAGCTTCCCGCGCCGTACCGCGCGGTCGAGGGACGCCGCCACCCGGTCCCGGGCGGTGCGGGCGGCGAGGGCGTCGGCCTCGCACACCACCGTGTCCAGGCCCGCCCGGGCGCACACCTCGGCGATGCCGGCGCCCATCTGCCCGCCGCCGACCACGCCGACGCGCCGGATCCCGACGCTCATGCCCCGGTCTCCGTCCGCCGCACGAGGTGGCGGGAGTACGCGTCCGGGGTGAAGAACAGCGGCAGTTCACCCGCCAGCACGGTCCGCTCGAACAGCGCCCGGATGTCGTCGAAGGACGCCCACGGGGAGATCGCGCCGAGCGCGACGACCTCCTCGTCGAGCAGCCGCAGCACGGTCTCCCGGTCGATCACCCGGTGCCGCAGCCACTGCCAGACCTGCACGCGGGCGATCTCGGCGGTGGCCGCGTCCTCCATCAGCCCGTCCACCGCGACCGCGCCCTCACCGCGCAGCCAGCCGGCGAAGTAGCGCAGCGCGACGGCGATGTTGGTGCGCACGCCCTCCGGGGTCGGCGGGCCGGTGACCCGGCGGACCGACAGCAGATCGACGGCCGTGACCTCGACGTCGTCGCGGGTGCGGTCGAGCTGGTGGGACCGTTCGCCGAGGACGCCGTCGAAGACGTCGCGGCACACCGGCACCAGGGCCGGGTGGGCCACCCAGGAGCCGTCGAAGCCGTCCTCCGCCTCCCGTTCCTTGTCCAGCCGCACCTTGGCGAAGGCCGCCTCGTTCGCGGCCGGGTCCCCGCCCGGCACCTGGGCGGCCATGCCGCCGACGGCGTGCGCTCCGCGCTTGTGGCAGGTGCGCACGAGCAGTTCGGTGTAGGCCCGCATGAAGGGCGCGGTCATCGTGACCCTGGCGCGGTCGGGGAGGAGGAAGTCGGTGCGGTGCCCGAAGGTCTTGATGATGCTGAAGAGGTAGTCCCAGCGGCCGGCGTTGAGTCCGGCGGAGTGCTCGCGCAGCTCGTACAGGACCTCCTCCATCTCGAACGCCGCGGTGATCGTCTCGATGAGGACGGTGGCCCGGACCGTGCCCCGGGGGATGCCGAGCAGTTCCTGCGCGAGCAGGAAGACGTCGTTCCAGAGGCGGGCCTCGTAGCGGTTCTCCAGCTTGGGGAGGTAGAAGTACGGGCCGTGGCCGGCGTCGATCTGCCGCCGCGCGCAGTGGAAGAAGTAGAGGCCGAAGTCGACGAGGGCCGCGGGCACGGGACCGCCGTCGAACTCCAGGTGCTCCTCGTCGAGGTGCCAGCCGCGCGGGCGGACCATGATGGTGGCGAGCCGGTCGCGGTCGGCGAGCCGGTACTCCTTGCCCTCCGGCGTGGTGAAGTCGATACGGCGCTCGACGGCGTCGAGCAGCGTGAGCTGACCGCCGACGATGTTGTCCCAGGTGGGCGCGGTGGCGTCCTCGAAGTCCGCCATCCACACCTTCGCACCCGAGTTCAGCGCGTTGACGGCCATACGGCGGTCCGGCGGCCCGGTGATCTCCACCCGCCGGTCGGTCAGACCGGGCGCGGGCGGCGCGACCCGCCAGGACGGATCGTCCCGCACCGCCGCGGTGACCATGGGGAAGACGAGCGGCGAGCCCGACGCGAGCCGCAGGGCCTGCCGGCGGCGTTCCTTCATGAGGTCCCGCCGACGCTCCCCGAAGGCGGCGGCGAGACGGCCGACGAAGTCCAGGGCGGCGGGGGTGAGGATCTCGTCGTGCCGGTGGCCCGGAGCGGCGAGAACACGGATCTGGTGGGGCGGTGCGAGGGTCGTCATCGCGATCTCCTGGGAGAGGGGAGGGCGGGCCGGGCCGCCCGGGCGACCCGGCCCGGCTGCCTAGTGGAACTGCTCTTCCTCCGTGGACCCCGCGAGAGCGGTGGTGGAGGAGGCCGGGTTGACGGCGGTGGAGACCAGGTCGAAGTAGCCGGTGCCGACCTCGCGCTGGTGCTTGACGGCGGTGAAGCCCTGCGCCTGGGCGGCGAACTCCTTCTCCTGGAGGTCGACGTAGGCGGTCATGCCGTGCTCGGCGTAGCCGCGGGCCAGGTCGAACATGCCGTGGTTCAGGGAGTGGAAGCCGGCCAGGGTGATGAACTGGAACTTGTAACCCATCGCGCCCAGCTCCCGCTGGAACTTGGCGATCGCGTCGTCGTCCAGGGCCGCCTTCCAGTTGAAGGACGGCGAGCAGTTGTACGCCAGCATCTGGTCCGGGTACCGGGCGTGGATCGCCTCGGCGAACTCGCGGGCCTGGGCCAGGTCCGGAGTGCCGGTCTCGACCCAGATCAGGTCGGCGTACGGCGCGTAGGCGAGCCCGCGGGCGATGACCGGAGCCATGCCGTTGCGCACCCGGTAGAAGCCCTCCGCGGTGCGTTCACCGGTGACGAACTCGGCGTCGCGCTCGTCGACGTCGCTGGTGAGCAGGTTGGCCGCGAGCGCGTCGGTCCGCGCGACGACGACGGTCGGCACGTCGGCGATGTCGGCGGCCAGCCGGGCCGCGTTGAGGGTGCGGATGTGCTGCGAGGTCGGCACCAGCACCTTGCCGCCGAGGTGGCCGCACTTCTTCTCGGAGGCGAGCTGGTCCTCGTAGTGGATGCCGGCCGCCCCAGCGGCGATCATCGCCTTGGTCAGCTCGAAGGCGTTCAGCGGGCCGCCGAAACCGGCCTCCGCGTCGGCGACGATCGGCGCGAGCCAGTCGGTGGTGTCCCCGGCGCCCTCGGACGTGGCGATCTGGTCGGCGCGGAGCAGCGCGTTGTTGATGCGGCGCACCACCTGCGGCACCGAGTTGGCCGGGTACAGGCTCTGGTCCGGGTAGGTGTGCCCGGCCTGGTTGGCGTCGGCGGCGACCTGCCAGCCGGACAGGTAGATGGCCTGGAGGCCCGCCTTGACCTGCTGCACGGCCTGCCCGCCGGTGAGCGCTCCGAGCGCGTGCACGTAGTCCAGATCGTGCAGCTGCCGCCACAGCCGCTCGGCACCCCGCCGGGCGAGGGTGTGCTCCTCGCGGACGCTGCCGGAGAGCCGCAGCACCTCGTCGGCGCCGTAGGTGCGCTCGATGCCCTGCCACCTCGGGTCGGTGGCCCAGCGCCGCGCGAGTTCCTCGGCCGCCTGTGTCCTCGCCTCTGCCATGACTGTCACCGTCTCCTCGGTCTGTGGTGTCTGCCAATCCCGAACCGGTCGGAATCGGGTGTGGCACTGCGTGTCTGTCCTGTGGCTGCGGCCCGCCGGGACCCCCTGGAGAGGAGGATGAGCAATGCTGCCGGTGAGAGGGATCACCCACACCGATCCGTACGACGTCAGGGCATGAAATCGAGGGTCGGTGCCGGGTTGCCGTCCACCGGTTCCGGCGGGCCGCACTGAGACTCTGGCACTGGCACTGAGTGCCATCAACCGTGGACGAATGCCAAGTTCTGCGAATCTTCCGGCCGGATTCTGCCAAGGCTGCGAAGGTCCCGCGGGAGGGTCTTGTCCCTTACTCTGGCGGTCGGTTCCTGGTGCGGAGGAGTGGCCGTGAGCAAGACCTATGCGGGGGCGCGGCTGCGGCGCCTGCGTGAGGACCGTCGGATGAGCCAGGCCGAGCTGGCCCGGGTGCTCGGCATCTCGCCGAGCTACCTCAACCAGATGGAGCACGACTCCCGCCCGCTCACGGTGCCCGTCCTGCTGCGGCTGACCGAGGCGTTCGGCGTCGACCCGGGGTTCTTCTCCGCACGCGACACGACCCGGCTCGTCGCCGACCTGCGCGAGGCCCTGTCCACGGAGATCGCCGAATCCCGGGTCTCCGCCGCCGACCTGACCGACCTCGCCGCGCGGATGCCCGAAGTGGCGCGCGTCCTGCTCGACCTCGGCCGGCGCAACCAGCAGTTGTCCGAGCGGCTGGCCGGAGCCACGGACGGCCGGGCCGGCGAACCGGCGGCCTCCTCACCCCACGAGGAGGTCCGGGACTTCTTCTACCGGCGCGAGAACTACCTGCACGACACCGACCTCGCGGCCGAGCGCCTGGCCGCCGAGATCGGCGTCCGGCCGGGCGAGGTGATCGGCGCCCTCACCGCCCGACTCGCCCAGGCCCACGGCGTCCACCTGGCCGCCGAGGCCGGCGACCGGCTCCACCACTACGACGAGGCGACCCGCACCCTGTACCTGTCGCCGCGCCTGCGCCCCGGACGGCGCGCCTTCCGCATGGCCACCCAACTCGCCCTGCTGGAGCACGGGGACGCCCTCGACCGGCTCGCCGCCGAGGACTTCACGCCCGGCTCGGCACCGCACGCCCTGACCCGCATCGGCATCGCCAACTACTTCGCCGCCGCGCTGATCCTGCCCTACGGCACCTTCCACGCCGCGGCCGAGGAGGCCCGCTACGACATCGACGTGCTCACCGACCACTACGGCGTCGGCTACGAGACGGTCTGCCACCGCCTGAGCACCCTCCAGCGGCCCCGGCTGCGCGGCGTACCGTTCTCCTTCGTCCGCGTCGACCGGGCCGGCAACATGTCCAAGCGGCAGTCGGCCACCGGCTTCCACTTCTCCCGTGCGGGCGGCACCTGCCCGCTGTGGAACGTCTACGAGGCGTTCGCCGCCCCCGGCCGCATCCACGTCCAGATCGCCGAGATGCCCGACGGGCAGCGCTATCTGTGGACCGCCCGGGCGGTCACCCGCCACCGCGGCCGGTGGAACGAATCCGGCAGGATGTACGCCATCGGCCTCGGCTGCGAGACCCGCCACGCCCACCGGCTCGTCTACTCCGACGGCCTCGACCTCGGCAACGCCGCCGCCGCGACCCCCATCGGCATGGGCTGCCGCGTCTGTGAGCGCCTCGACTGCTCCCAGCGGGCCGCGCCACCGCTCGGGCGAGGGCTGCTCATCGACCAGAACAGCAGCACCTTCGTGCCCTATCCGGTCACGAACGACGGTTCCCGCTGAGCGCGGCGGGCCGCCAAGAACCCGCGCCACGCGCCATCGTGCCTTATCGGCCGCACACTCCCGGCGCACTGGCTTGATCGCGACTCGGTGCCCCGCTGTCCCGTCGGCCAGACTGATGGCCCCACGACACACGCGCACCGTCGCGGCGGCGGCGGCGCCCGGGAGGCCCCTGATGCTGTCCAACGCGAGGCCCGAGGAAGACGGGCCGGCCGCCGCTCGGACCGGGCGTGAGCGCCGCCCCGCAGACCGCCCCGCACTCCGAGGTGATCTGAGGTCCGCGGTGCCCGACGCCACCGCCGCGGTGGTGGTCACCGCGGCCGTGTTCGCGTTCCTCTACGCACGCATGGGGTCGGGGGACTCGGCCACCGTCGCGGTCATGCCGTTCATGGACGACCCGGGCACCTACTGGATGTACCTGCTCAGCCAGGCGTTCGGCTGGTCCGGCCTGCTGTGGGCGTGGGGCACGGTGATGCTCGGACTGCTGCTGTCCGGACCGCGCCCCACCGGACTGCCCGTCTCCCGGCAGACGCTGGAACGCTGGCACCGGACGACCAGCCTGACCACGATGGCCCTGATGTTCGCGCACGCGCTGATGTTCGCGGCCGAACTCGTGCGCTACGAAACGAAGGTGGGGTGGGCCGAGCGACTCTGGGTCGCCTTCGCGGACAGCTTCGTGCCCGGCTGGTACGACTCCGGCACCGGCCGGATCGCCATCCCCGTCGGCCAGGCCGCCCTGTACCTGGCCGTCCCCCTGGGCCTGTTGTTCTACGTCCGGCACCGCATCGGCGCGAACACCTGGCGGCGACTGCACCGGTTCGTCATCGTCGTGTACGTGCTGAGCGTCTGGCACACCCTGCTGTACGGGACCAATGTCTGGTACGGAGAGTGGCCGCGCACCATGCTGTGGCTGCTGCAACTCCCCGTCGCAGCCCTGCTGTTGCTCCGTCTGATGCGACCCGCCCGGCGCGCCGAGCGACTGGGCGCGCCCGGGACGCACGAGGGCGCGTCCCGGGCGGGATGGACGACGCGAGCCGCCGGACGTGTCGTCGCCGCTGCCGTCGTCGTGGGTCTCCTGTTCGTGGTGGCGTCCGGCCGCGACGGCGGACGGGACCGTCCGGCCGAACCACCGGCGAACGGCCCGCACGCCCCGGCGTCGGAGTGACCGCGACGGCCGCCGGAGTCACCCCTGCGCCGCCGACGGATCCATCCACATCACCTCCCAGGTGTGCCCGTCGAGGTCGTCGAAGGCGCGGCCGTACATGAAGCCGTGATCCTGGGTCTCACCGGTGACCGAGCCCCCCGCGGCCACCGCCTTCTCGACCAGCGCGTCGACCTCTTCCCGGCTGGCGGCGCTCAGGGCGAGCAGCACCTCGCTGGACGACGTGGAGTCCACGATCCGCTTCTTCGTGAACTCGGCGTACTTGCGGTGGGTGTGCAGCATGACGTTGATGGTGTCGCTGAGGGGAATCGCGGCCGTCGTGTCGTCGCTGAAGTTGTCGTCGGCGGCGAAGCCCAGTCCGGTGAAGAACTTCCTGGCCGCGTCGAGGTCGTTGGTGGCCAGGTTCACGAAGATCATCTGCTGGTGCACAGAGTCATGCCTTTCCTACGGCGGTGATGGTGGTCCCCGGAGCCTAGGAACCGAACACCTGCGTCGCGCGTTGATTCGATCAGGTTCGAAAGCCGGTCTGCGACGAACCGTTCAACGGGGTTGAGAACACACAGGGGGAGCGGACCCGTGATTCGCCTGCACATGCCCGCCGAGCGGCTGGCCGGTCTGCGCTGGGCCGTGTCACCTGTGGGGGAGTTGGCAGCCGCGCTGGTAGCCGTGTCCGAGGTCCGAAGACCTCCCCCCGCCCTCCGTCAGGTCCGGGCCCTGCTGTCCTCCGGCCGGCTGCCGACGCTCGCCGCCGTGGCCCGCGGATACACCGCCTACCTCCCCGAACTGCTCACGCCGGCGCCCCGTACCTTCCTGCCGTCGGTCGAGGACCAGTTGCACGCCGTCGCCACGACCCCGACGAGCACGGTGGGGACCCAGTTCACCGCCTTCCTGGCCGGGGGACAGGCGCGGAGCAGCCGCTGCCCCTGGCTGCGCGAAGGGCAGCTCGAACGGGCCGAGGAGCAGGTCCGGCCCAGGATCGAGGTCGGCGAGAGCGAACTGCGGGAGCGTCTCGCCCGCGAGTTGCACTGGCTGTGGTCGAAGGCGATGGCACCGCGCTGGTCCGAGACCACCGCGAGCTTCGAGGGCTTCGTCGAACGGCACGGCGCGGTCGCGGCCCGCGAAGGACTCGGCGGTGCCCTCGCGGCCCTGCACTCCTCCCTGCGCTGGCAGGACGGCGCACTACAGGTCACCTCGGCCTACGAGGGCGAGGTCGGCGGCACGCACCCCCTCACGCTCATCCCGAGCATCTTCCTGGACCGGGTCGGCCTGCATGCCCCGCTGCGACGCGAGGAGGCCCAGCTCGCCATCCCCATGGGCGCCGCACGCCACCCCGGCCCGCGCATCGCGCCCGTCCTCGGTGCCACCCGACTGGCGATCCTCCACAGCCTGACCGAACCGCGCACCACCACGGCCCTGGCCGCCCTGCACCACCTCGCCCCCGCGACGGTCTCCTTCCACCTCACCCGCCTCCTCGCCGCCGACCTGGTGCACCGCACCCGCGCCGGCCGGCACGTCCACTACCACCACACACCCCGGGCCCGCGCCTTCCTCCGCCCGTCTTCGGAGACCGACGCGTCCGCCGGGTCGCCGCCACCGTGACTGGCGGGCCGTCACCCGGCGCCGCCGGCGTCCCGCGTCAGCAGGTCGGCGACCCGGGCGATCAGCTGGCTCTCCGTACCGTCGCGGACCGTCGTCGGGTGGTACGCGAGGACGAAACGGCGGCGCTGGTCGCGGGTGGAGAACGCGGCGTTCTTGTAGCCGTACGTCTCGCCGGTCTTGCCCCACAGGACGACGCCGTTGACGGCGGCCTGTTGCAGTCCGGTGCTGTAGCGGGCCGGGCTGCCGTCGAGCATGCGCACCTCGTCCGGGGGCAGGGTGAACATCAGCCGGAGCAGCCGGGGCGGAAGCAGTTCGCCCGAGAACAGCGCGGTGAGCAGCCTGTCCACGTCGTCCACGGTGGAGATCATGTCGCCCTCGCCCCGGGCCGACGACTGGTCGTACTCGGTGATGTCGCGCAGCCGGCCGTCCCCCGTCCTGAGGTACCCGTGCACATGCCGGCCACGGATGCGCGGGTCGTCTCCCGGCACGGCGGTGCGGGTCAGGCCCAGAGGGCGCAGGACGCGGGCCGCCACCGCCTCCCCGTACGGGCGGCCGGTCAGCGTGTCGATGATCAGGGCGGCCAGTACGTAATTGATGCCGCGGTACTCCTGCCGGGTACCCGGCGCGAACTTCAGCGGACCGTGCGTCGCCGTCGCCACCCACTCCCGCGGCGTCCAGTGGTCGAAGCGGTGCCGGAACACCTCCTCGGCCGTCTCCGGCTCCGGGATGCCGACGTGGTCGGGCAGTCCGCTGGTGTGGTTCAGCAGGTGCGCCACGGTGATCGCGCCGTACCGGTCCGGCAGCAGGCCCGGCAGGATCCGCCGCACCGGCGTGTCCAGCGTCAACCGGCGCTCCGCCACCAACTGGAGGACGACCGTGGCGACGAAGACCTTGGTCACGCTGCCGATCCGGACCCTGTCACCCGCCCGCACCGGACGCCGGCTCCCAATCTCGGCGAGGCCCGAGGTGCCGCGCCAGTGGCCGGCCGTGCCGCCGATCCGGAGCTGCGCCGCGGTCGACGGAGGAGCCGCACGGTCGTCGATGACCGCCTGAAGCGCGACGGGGTCCAACGGCGGGAGCGGCGGTGGCGACATCGGCGCGGCGCCCGCGCGATGCCCGGGCAGTGCCAGGCCGGTGGCCAGTGCGGCGGTCCCGGCGACCGCCACTTGCCCGAATGCCCTTCGTGACATGTGCGTTGAGGTCATGCCCCCACACTGCCGACCGGCCAGGCCCCGGAACATCGGGGAGACCCCCGAGCGACCCCTGACGTCACCCCGATCACGGCTGGGCGTGGTCCGGCGTCAGGTGGGCCAGTGAGCCGATGACCCGCTCGGCGATGTCCTCCGGCCAGGGGAAGGAGGGGCTGACGGCGCGCTGGTGGGCGAGCCCGTGCATGCCCACCCACAACGCGGTCGCGTCGGCCTGCAGGTCGTCGCTGGTCGCGACGCCCGCGGCGACACAGCCCGCCAGGGCATCGACCAGGAGCTGCATGGCCCCCGCGCCGAGGGCCGCGAGATCCTCCTCGGTCAGCGAACTCTCGTCCAGGGCCGGCATCCACAGACCGCCGAACATGGTGCGGTACCGCTCCGGATGACTCCCGGCGAAGCCGAGGTAGGTGTCGCACACGGCCAGCAGCCGTCGCCGGGGATCGTCCCCCGCCTCGTCCGACGCGGCGCGCAGCACGCCCTCCAGGCTGGCGAACTCCCGCTGCACGACCGCCAGCATGATGGCCGGCTGGTCCGGGAAGTGCGGGTAGATCGAGGGTGCCGCGATGCCGACCTTGCGGGCCACCGAACGCAGGGTGACGGCGTGCTCGTCACCGGTCTCGTCGAGCAGCTCGGCCGCCGCCGTGATGATCTCCTCGCGCAGCCGTCCGCCCTCGCCCCGGCGGTTGCGGGTGCGGGCCCGCTTCGGGGCGGGGGCGTCGGTCGGTTCCGCCGCTGTTCCAGTGTCCTTCACGCCGTCACCTTACAGGGTGAAGCTTTTCTTCAGGTCAATTCCAGGCCATGCCGGGATGATCGGCGCCGCGTCACGGCGGTGATCGCGCAGAGTACTTCCCATGACGACGCCCGCAGAACAGCTCCGCGCCCTCGCCCGCACCCGTGCCTCGCTGGACGGTGAGGAGGTCACCTACTGGTGGACCGGTGACGTGTACGCCTGGGGTCCCGACGAGCCGTACGAGCGTGTCTTCGGCTTCGAAGGGGTCAACGTCGCCCGCCTCGTCCAGGACGCCGACGGCGGTCCGGACGCGTATCGCCTGCTCACCCGCGAGGCCGCCTTCTACCTCGACCCCGTCAGCCGCGAGATTCTGGAGACCTGGCAGGACCTGCCGGTCGTACACGTCTGGAACGACCCGGCGAGCCAGAAGTGGCGCCCCTTCCCGGTCCCGACGACCGAACTCGGAGGACAGGTCTGCTTCAGTCTGGAGATCCCGCTCGCCTACCCCTCGCCGCTGCCCGTGGCCCAGTACCCGGTCCACTCGGCCGGCGACACGTACAAGGCCCTGGAGCTCTTCCAGTTCTTCGCCGACCGCGCCGACCTGGCGGGCCCCGCGCCCAGTGTCCCGGCGACCATGTCGTGGTCCCGGATGTCCCCGTGGCTCCCGTGGATGGCCCGCGGACAGCGGCCCGGCGGCCTCACCTTCCACTGCCGGGGCCGCAAGCTCGGCGCGTACACGGAGGTTCCCGAGCGCACCCGCGCGTACATCGCCGACCGCCATCCGGAGTTCGCCCACGCCCCGGAGAAGTGGAGCGAGCCGAACGAGACCAGCTGGACCTACTTCCGCAAGCTCAACCCACCGCGGTAGCCGCTCACAGGTCCAGGACGACGCGGGTGGAGCGGGCACGGGACACGCACGGGTACATGCGGTGCGCCGGGGCGCCGATGTCGTCGCGGTGCTCGACGTCCCCGTCGAGGACGGTGACCTCGCAGCTGCCGCAGACACCCTCACGGCACCCGGCGGGCACCGGGAACCCGGCGTGGTTCAGGGCGTCGAGCAGGGACTCGCCGGCTCCGACCGGCACCGTCCGGCCCGATCCACGGCACACCGCCTCGAACGCCGTGTCGGGGGCGAACGTCCTGGCGGTCGGCCGGAAGCGCTCCACGTGCAGCCGTGCCGCGGGGAACGCCTCCTCGGCCGCGGCCAGCCAGGACGCCGGGCCGCAGCAGTAGACCAGGGTGTCCTCGGCCAGGTCCGCGGCCACCTGGCGCAGGTCCGGCCTGCCCTGGCTCCGAGTCGTGACGACGCGCACCATGTCCCCCTGCTCGGCCAGGAGTTCGGCGGCGAACGGCATGGCGGCCAGGGACGGACCCGCGTACACCAGCTCGGCGGGTGTGCCCGACCGGGCCGCCGCGCGCAGCATCGGCAGCAGCGGTGTGATGCCGATCCCGGCGGCGAGGAACAGGTAACGCGGCGCGGGCAGCAGCGGAAAGTGGTTGCGGGGCGCGGACACGGGCAGGGGGCGCCCGGGGCGCAGGTAGCGGTGGACGTACTCCGAGCCGCCCCGGCTGAGCCGGTCGTGGCGTACGGCGACGCGGTAGGTGTCCAGGCGTCCGGGGTCGCCGCACAGGGAGTACTGGCGGGTGAGCCAGTTGGGCAGCCGGACGTCGATGTGCGCGCCGGGCCGCCACGGCGCGAGGGGGCCGTCGGTGCCGCGCAGGGTGAGGGAGACGACGTCTTCGGCGACGTGGTCGATGCGGTCGACGACGGTCGTCTGCGTGGGTGATGTCATCGGTGCTGTCCTCGCTGCTGGTCAGTGGAGCCGTCGGTTCAGTAGAGCTGTCGGTAGCCGGCTTCGAGCTTCTGCTCGATGGCCTCCGGCGGGATGTCCAGGCCCAGTTGGCGCACCGCCACCTCCCCGGCCGACGGCAGCTCCTCGGCGAGTGCCTGGCTCTCGGGGTCCCACAGCCGGGACCGGATGAGGGCGCGGCCGCAGTGGAAGTACGCCTCTTCGACCTCGACGACCAGCGCCAGCACCGGCCGCCTGCCCTCGGTCTCCATTCTGGTGAGGACGTCGGGATCGTCGGTGGGGTGGGCGCGGCCGTTGACCCGCAGGGTCTCGCGCGCACCGGGGACCAGGAAGAGCAGCCCGATGCCGTCGTTCTCGGCGAGGTTGCCGAAGGAGTCGGCGATCTTGTTGCCGGGCCGGTCGGGGAGGGCGAGGGTGCGGTCGTCGAGGACCTTCACGAAGCCCGGGTAGTCACCCCGGGGCGAGCAGTCGGCGCGCCCCCGGGCGTCGGCGGTCGCCATCGTCAGGAACGGAGAGTGGGCGATGAAGCGCCGGAAGTGCTCGTCCAGGCGGTCCGTCTTCTTCGCCGCGGTCATGGCGTCGGGTTCACCGAGACGGGCCCGGACCCCGTCCGGGTCCACCCGCCGGGGCCGGATGGCGGCGTGCGTCATGAAGTGCTCCTTTCCAGGAAGGTCGGCTGCCGCGAAAGCATCGCCACTGACGGCTCCGCCGCAGTTCATGGCACTATTGTGAGCAATTACTCAGCTCATCCGCTACTCGCATTCGGGGTGCCGACCAGGAGGCGTCATGACGTCCGGCCGACGCGGACTCAGCCCACGTAAACAGCCCCGTCAGGTCCGTGCCGAGCTGACCCGCGAACGGATCCTCGACGCGGCTGCTCACGTTTTCGGCGAGTACGGCTATGCCGCGGGGACCACCAACCGCATCGCCGAGCGGGCGCGGGTCTCGATCGGTTCGCTGTACCAGTACTATCCGAACAAGGATGCGATCCTGGTCGAGTTGGTGACCCGGCACCTGGACTCCGGACGGGCGGCAGTCAAGGGGTACCGGCAGCAGGATCCGCCCGACTCCCTGGAGGGGGTGCTCCGCTTCTTCGTCCGGGCCGCCGTCGACAACCACCTCGACGACCCGAGACTCCTGCGCGTCATGGCCGAACAGGCCCCGAGGGCTCCTGAACTCCTCGCGAAGGTGGAGACCTACGAGGCCGAACGCTTCGCCTACACCCAGGAGTTGCTGGAGAGCCACCCGGAGGCCCGGGTGGCCGACACCTACACCGCCGCCCGGCTGGTGGTGACCACGGTCGAAATGGTGGTCCACAAGATCGTGGCCTCGCCCGACCCCGTCGACCTGCGCCGCTTCGAGGACGAGCTGGTGGCCATGCTCCACCGCTACCTCGTCGGCGGCCCGGCACTCGAGTGCCCGGCCGGCCCATAGGTTCTTCCTATAGATCGCGCTGGACGAAGGGATCCTGTCTCTTCCCGTGGCTGGCCCGGTGATTGGCTCGACCCCGCCCCCATCCGGCTGGTGCCCGGCAGCGTCTACGAGCAGGGTGCCGACGGCCGGATCCACAACACCGCCCCCGTCTACTCGCCCGCGGGCGCACGGGTCGCGGCCTACCGAAAGATCTTCCCGTGGCGGCCCCACGAGACCACGGCGGCCGGCTCCGACTTCGTGGTCTTCGACCTGGCCGGGCACGGACGGGTGGGCCTGACGATCTGCTACGACGCCTGGTTCCCGGAGGTCACCCGCCACCTCGCCTGGCAGGGCGCCGACCTCGTACTGAACCTGGTCCGCACGCCCACCGTCGACCGTGCCCAGGAAGTCGTGCTTGCCCAGGCCAACGCGATCGTCAACCAGGTCTTCATGGCCAGCCTCAACGCGGCCGCGCCGGACGGCCTCGGGCGCAGCGTCGTGGTGGACCCCGACGGGCGGATGCGCGCCGAGGCCGGGCCCGGGACGGAGGAGGTCCTGACCGACGTACTCGACCTGGCCGAGGCCCGGCGTGTGGGAGCGCGGGGCACCGCGGGGCTCACCCGGGTGTGGGACCCCTTCGAGGACGGCGGGCCGCCGCTGGAGCTGCCCCTGTACGCGGGCCGTATCAGCCCGAGCGCTGGCGTCGCGGCGCCGGTGTGGGCGAAGGCGCCCGGCGTGTTATTGAATGAGGTGTGCGGTCGGAGATCTCGGGGCCCGCCGCACGGGTGCGAGTACGGCCCGGCGCCGTGCCGGGGCCGGCGAGCGAGCTGAGAGAGCCGTATGGACACACCCTCTCCTTCGTCCTCTTCGTCCTCGTCGCCGTTCGACCTGGTCAGCAGCGCCTTGGGCAAGTACATCCCGCGCGGCGGAGCGGCGGCGGCAGCCGGCGCCTCCGGGGCGCCGGGTGAGGACACCGCCCGCGTACGCGTCCACCCCAACCCCGCGGCCGGCCTCCAGGAGCAGATCCTCGGCGCGGTCAACCTGGACCGGGAGCTGCGCATCACGCGCAGCAACCTGGACGCCCCCGTCTTCGCCGGTCTGGAAGTCGCGACCGGAAGCCCCTTCGTCGATCTGCTGCCGCCCTGGGACATACCGACGGTCACCCGCCGGCTGAGGCAGGTCCTGGAGACCGGCGAGGCACACGTCGCCCGGGTCCAGCGGCTGCGGCGCGCGGACGGCTCGGAGCTGGTCGTCTCGATGAGCATCCTGTCCGCCGCGGCGCCGCAGGAGGGCCTGACCGTCTCCCTGATCGCCATGGCCAGGAGGCTGCACCTGTACGCCGCCGAGACCGCGATCGGCACCTCGCTGGACATCGGCGAGACCGCGCAGTCGCTGGCGGAGTCCCTGCTGGCCTGGGGAGACGTGGCCGCCATCGACCTCGACTTCGCCGTGTGGACGGGCGAGGGGGTCACCGAGCACGGCCAGGGACGCATCCGGCTGCGGCGGGCGGCCCTGGTGCCGGACCGGGTCTGGCCCGAGGGCTACGTGACTCCGGGTGACGATCTGCCCAAGGACGCGAGTCATCTGCTGTCGCAGGCGATCCGGCGTGACGACGCCGCGCAGGCCATCGTCATCCCCGACCGCAAGTCGATCGAGCGGGTTCTCGGCAGCCCGAAGCTGGTACGCGCCCTGGTGCCCAGCGACCGGTCGGCGGGTGTGGCCTGTATCCCGCTCGTCCTCGACGGGTCGCCGCCCGTCGTGCTCGGCGTGGCGGAGGTCTGGCGGCGGGCCGACCGCCCCTTCAACGACAGCGAGCTGCTCGACCTCCAGGAACTGGTCGCCAGAACCTCGCACCACGTCGATCTGGCCCGGCAGCACCAGCGCGAGCACACCCAGGTGCTGGCCCTGCAGCGCCGACTGCTGCCGCGCACCGGCGGCGACACCGTCGAGACCGCCAGCGTCTACCAGCCCGCCACCCCCGACAGCGCGGGCGTCGGCGGCGACTGGGTCAACAGCTTCCCGCTGCCGGACGGCCGTACCGCCCTCGTCGTCGGCGACGTGGTCGGACACGGCCTGGGAGCCGCGGCGACGATGGGCCAGCTGAGCATGGAGGCCCGCGCGCTGCTCTCCGCGGGGCTGGCGCCCGACGAGGTGCTGGAACACCTGGACAAGACCGTGACCATGCTGGACGACGCGGAGTCGGGGCTGGCCGCCGGATACAGCGCCCTCGGATCGACCTGCTGCATCGCCGTCTACGACCCGGTCAGTCACCGCGTGGCCCTGTCCAGCGCGGGCCACCTCCCCCCGGTCCTGGTGCTCCCGGACGGACGCGCCGCGCCGCTCGCGATCCGCCCGCACCCCGGCCTCGGCGCGGAGTTCGCCCTGCGGGAACCGTTCGGGGTGCACACGTTCGCCGCACCCCCGGGCTCCCTGCTCGCGCTCTACACCGACGGGCTGGTGGAGGATCCCGCCGTGCCGATCGACGAGGGCATCGGCAGGCTCGCGGACGCCGTGTCCACGGTGCACCCCTGGGACGTCCTGGAGGAGGCCGCGCGATGGGTCGTCTCCGGGCTGTCGCCGCAGCGCGGGCGCGACGACGTGACCCTGCTGCTCGCCCGCATGATCGGCTACCGCAAGGGGGACACCGCCACCTGGCGGCTGCCCGCCCGCGACGACGCGGCCGCCCGGGCCCGCACGCTGGTCTCCGCGCTGCTGCGCGAGTGGCGTACCAGGGACGACACCCGGGACAGGGTGCTGCTCCTGGTCAGCGAGCTGGTCACCAACGCGGTCCGGTTCGCCGGCGGGCCCATCACGGTACGGCTGATCAGGGCCGGTCACGGTTTGCTGTGCGAGGTCGGCGACACCGGCAACGGCCGGCCCCGCCTCGGCCGCGGCGAACTGCTCGGCGACGGCGGTCGCGGCCTGCACGTCGTGCACCGGCTCAGCGCCCGGTGGGGGGTGCGGTGGACGGACACCGGCAAGGTGGTCTGGGCGGTGGTGGCCAGGTGACGGCGCGGCCGCGCTACAGCCACTCTCCTTCGAGGGCGGTCGCCGTGAGGCCCGGGGCCGCCGCGTACAGCACGGCGCGACTGCCCGGCCGCTGCCCGGCGTCGTGCGCCCGGCGCATGATGTCGAACACGGCGGCGCCGCCGCGGTTGCCGCTGGTGTAGCTGTCCCGGCTGTGGTCGAGGAGTCCCGACGGCCACTCCTCGGGCATGGTCTGCTCCATGTACTCCAGCACGCGCGTCCCGCCGGGGTGCGCGAGCAGCACGTCGGGGTGCCAGGAGTTCGGGTCGTCCTGGTAGCGGTCGTGCAGCCAGTCCCACATGGCGGTGACGGTGTTCTGTACGGCGCGCGGGCCGCGCCGGTCCATCACGAAGTGGGTGCCGTCCGCCCGCGTCTCCAGGCGGTGCAGGTCCTGGGTGTCCGGCAGGGTGTGGTGCCAGGAGGCGTCCAGCCGCAGCACCGACTGGGGCCTGGGACGGCCCGTGACCACCGTCGCGACCGCGGTGTCCGCGAACAGCAGCCGGACGATCAGGGACTCCAGGGTGTCGTCCGCGGGCTGGTAGGTCGTACTCAGGGCCTCGGAGATCACGACCAGGACCACCCGGTCGGGGTCGGCCGCCACGAGGTCGGCCGCGAGTGCCAGGGAGCGGGTCCCGGCGACACAGGCCCACTGCGAGGCGGGCAGCAGCATCGTGTCGCCGCGGAGCGGGAGCCGGTTGGCCAGGGCGACGTCCAGACCCGGCAGCGCAGGGGTGGTGGAGTTGCTGGTGATCAGGCAGTCGACGTCCGAGACGTCCAGTCCGGCGATCTGCAGGGCCCCGCGCGCCGCCCGCTCCCCGTACGCCTGCACGGCCTCCCAGGCCGGGGCGGTGCGCTCCTGCACGGTCTGCGGTGCCGGCACCGCTTCGAGGGCGGCGACCACGCGGTCCGCGTCCTGCTCGGTGAACCCGTCGCGGACCAGCGCCTCCCGCGCGGGCCCGGTGCCGGTCGCCGACAGAGCGCCCGAGGCGCCGGGCGCCACGGCGGACTCCAGCGGCAGCATCCAGCCCCGGGTCTCGATGCCGGTACTGGCCGCGATGCCGTCGATCCGAGGCGCCCACGCCGCGTCCGGGTGCCGCTCGCGGACCTCCTCCACGATCTGGCTGGTCTTGACGGCGTGCTCGCCGTGTATGACGGCGGGCGGGCACAGGTAAGCGGCCACGATTCGCACCTTTCTCCGGTGAACAAGAGAGGGAAAGTCCCGAGTGCTGTGGCATGGCTCACTCCAGCACCCCACGTCCAAGTCCATGCCGGCGCGCGTCACTTCGGGCGCCGGCATCCGACTCGAGCATGGCGGCTAAAAGGACATTTACGCTGTGACTCAGACAACTTGGACGGCTCTTGTCGTGCGTGACGCTCCACACACCCCGGTGTGGAACCCGCTCCGGAGGCGCCCTTCTCAGACCAGTTCGCCGTTCCGGGCCACCACCCGCCCGCCGTGCACGACCATGTCCCGCCGGGGCATGTCGACCACGACCTGCGGCACGCACTCGCCGCGCACCAGCACGAAGTCCGCCGGCGTCCCCGGCTTCAGGTCGGCACGTGGCAGGCCCATCACGTCCGCGCCGCCGTGCGCGCCGACGTCGTAGCAGGAGGCCAGCTCGTCGTCGAGGCGTACGTCCGTGATCCACCCCAGCAGATGGGCGCGGTGCAGCATGTCCGCGTCGCCGAACGGGCTCCACGAGTCGCGCACGCCGTCCGAGCCGAGCCCGACCCGCACGTCGTACTCGCGCAGCGTGGCCACGGGCAGCACCAGGGACTCGTTCGGCGCGACCGTCGTCAGGGCGATGTCCAGCTCGGCAAGGTCCTCGGCCATGGTGCGCAGTGCGCGCTCGGCGAGGAACGGCAGACAGAAGACGTGACTGACCGTCACCCGGCCGCGCAGGGACAGGGACCGGGTGCGGTCGATGATGCCGCGCATGACCCGGGTCCCCTTCTCGTCCCGGTCGTGCAGATGGATGTCGACGCCGATCCCGTGCCGGTCGGCCAGGTCGAAGACCAGGTCGAGCTGTTCCTCCGGAGCCTGGTCGAAGCTGATCGGGTCGATGCCGCCGATCATGTCGACCAGGCCCTCGCGCGCCGCCGTGGCCAGGAGTTCGGCCGTGCCGGGCGTACGGACCACACCGTGCTGGGGGAACGCCACGATCTGCACGTCCAGCGCGTCCGCCAGGCGGTCCCGCGCCTCGGCGATGCCTTCCACACCGTCGAGGCCGTAGGCGGGGGCGACGTCCGCGTGGGCCCGCATGGCCCGGGTGCCGCGGGTCACGGCGTGCGCCATCAGCCCGTACGCCCGTTCTCCGACGGGGCGCCGCTGGGAGTGGTACAGCTCGACGTCCTGCTCGCAGTACTCGGCGATGCCGCTCGCGGGCCTGCGCGACACCCACGGGCCGCCCCAACTCGTCTTGTCGGGGTGGATGTGCGCGTCGACGAGCGCCGGCAGCGCCAGCCGACCGTCGCCGTCGACGACCTTGGCGCCCCTGGGGGCCGGCCGGTCCGAGACCCGGCCGTCGAGGACGGTCAGATCCACCGCCTCGGACCCGCCCGGCAGGCGCACGTCGCGGAACACGACGGCGCCGCGGCCGTGCCGGGCCGGCTCGGGTGACGCGTGCGCCGTCGTGGCGGCCAGGGCGGCGGTGCCGCCCAGCGAGGCGGCACCGGCGAGGACGTTGCGCCGGGACAGGGGCGGAGGAGTCATGTCGTTCTCCTACGGGTGAGGGGTGAGGGGTGAGGAGCGGGTGGTGGTCAGACGGGGAGGCCCGAACGCACCACCCGGGACGGCTTCTTGAGCAGTGACACGTCGGCCAGCGGGTCTCCGGGCACCAGGACCAGGTCACCCGCGTGGCCCCGGGTCGGCCGGCCCGCCGTGCCCTCCAGGCCGAGCAGCCGCGCGGCGTGCGTCGTCGCCGTGCGGATCGCGTCGAGCGGTGAGAGTCCGGCGGCGTGCATCAACTCCACCTCGCGCCCGATGGGGTCCACCGTGCCGCCGGAGGAGTCGGTACCCGCCGCCAGCGGCACGCCCAGCTCGTGCGCCGCCAGCACCGCCTGCTTCAGGACGGGCAGGTAGGCGCGGCCCCGCTCGGCGAGCACCGGGTCCGAGGACTCGGCGAGACCCGCGATGGCGGTGAGGGTGGGCGTGAAGTACGTGTCGCGGCGGCGCATTTCGTGCAGGGTGCGCTCGCCGACGAACACGCCGTGCTCCAGGGAGCGGATGCCCGCGGTCACCGCGTCGTGGCAGCCCTTCTCGCTGTAGCTGTGGCACAGGACGCCCTTCCCGCCGCGCCGTGCCGCCGCCACCACCTCGCTGAGCTGGGCGTGCGAGTAGACCTGGGCCAGCGGGTCCTGCTCGGGCAGCCCGGCCCGTTCGTTCACCCGCGTCTTGACCACGTCGGCGCCGCGCGCCAGGTTGACCCGGACGACGTGGCGCAGGGCCTCGGCGGACCGGACCCCGTCCTTGAGCCCGGCGAGCATGGCGAGTTCCGGGTCGGCGAGGAGGGTGTCGCCCAGGTCCGGCGTGACGAAGATACCGGCCGCCCGCAGACGGGGTGCCATGCCGGGAGCCCGGTGGGCCAACTCGCGCACGGCGATGTCCTGGTAGAAGTTCGTGGACCCACTGCGTGCGCTCGTCGCGCCCTTGCCGACGGCGTCGCGCGCCTCGGCCACGGTGTTGAGGTGGATGTGCGCGTCGATCAGGCCGGGCAGGACCCACTGGCTGTGTGCGTCGAGGCGCGGGACGCCTGCCGGGGCGGTGGTCCTGCCACGGGCGCCGGCCGCGCGCACCACACCGTCCCGGATCACCACGACGGCATCCTCGGTGACGTCACCGGTCGCGGGGTCGAGGAGGGTGCCGCCCTCGACGACCAGGTCGCCGGTGCGCGGGCGACGGCCCGGTGCCGTCGCGGTCGCGGCCGCCGGTCCGGCGGAACCGAGGGCCGCCGCCGTACCGGCGAGGGCGGCGGAGGCGGCGAGCACGCCTCGGCGGGTCAGTCGGGGGGACGGGGGCTCGGACGGCTCGATGCACATCGCTGGCTCCTGGTGGGGGCGGGGGAGTCGAGGCAGGGGGAGACCTGCCTGGCCGCCATTTTGTATACCAAGCTGGAGGCGGAGGGCAAGAGTGCACCGGATGAGCCCCCGTGATCCGCACTGATGCTGCACACTTGAGAAGGACTCGGTATACGAAGACTCACTTGGTATACAAAGCGCTGTCGCCGAAGAGGGACCGCAGTGCCACGGCCCGGCTGTCCCGGACGTGCAGGAGGGTGCTCGCGGCGGCCGGCTCCTCGTCGCCCGCGGCGATGTGCCGGAAGATGTCCGCGTGCTGGGCCCGCATGTGCGCGGGCTCGGCCCGCATGCCGAACAGCAACTGCAACTGCCAGCCGAGCTGCTCCATGGTGCGGGCCAGCAGCGGGTTGCCGGAGAGCGCGACGATCCGCTCGTGGAACTCCGTGTGCGCCGCGACCTCCAGCGCACCCTCGTCCTCCTCGGCGGCGTCCTCGGCCCGCGCCAGGGAAGCGCGCAGCGCCTCCAGCTCAGGCAGCGGCCCGTCCGCCGCCGCCACCTGCCGGGCCGCGAGCCGCGACGCCTGGACGGCCAACGGCTCCCACACCTCGTACAGGTACCGGACGTCGGCCCGCTCCAGACGCCGCACCCGTACTCCGCTGTGCGGCAGCAGTTCCAGCAGCCCTTCGGTGACCAGCGCGCGCAGCGCCTCGCGGACCGGTACCCGGGACATCCGCAGCTCCTCCGCGACCTCCCGCTCGACCAGCCGCGTGCCCATGGGATACCGGCGGTCCACGATGCGCTCGCGCACGGCCTCGCGGGCCCGCGCGCTCAGCGACGTCCGGGTCTGTCCCGCTTGCGGTGTGCTGGCTGCCACGTGCACCGTCCCTCGCCCTCGTCCTCGCCGCTCAGAGTGAGGATACGTTTGCGGCGATCACCGGGCCTGCCCGCGGGCGGGCCCTCCCGCGGATCGCCATACTGGCCGAGTGGCGGACGAGGAAGAGCGGACGGGCCGGCACCTGGAGCGAGCCATCCTGGAACTCCTGGAGCGCCGCCGCCCCGAGTCGACGATCTGCCCCTCGGACGCCGCACGCGCGGTCTACGAAGGGGACGACGACGGCTGGCGCGCCCTCATGGAGCCGGCCCGCCGTGCGGCCGGGCGACTGGCCGAGGCCGGGGAGGTCACGGTCACCCAGCGCGGTCGCCCGGTCGACCCGGCGACGGCGCGCGGCCCCATCCGCATCCGCCGCGCCCGTTGACCGGCGTCAGCCGAACACGTCGTACGTACGGCGGTAGAGGGCGTCGGTGTGTTCGCGGACGTCCCGGTACACCGCTTCGAGGCGCCGGTAGAGGGCGTGGTTCTCCGGGTCCGGGTGGAAGACCTCACCGTCGCGGACCATCCTGGCCGTGGCCGCCTCGAAGTCCGCGTGCACGCCGAGACCCACCGCCGCGCAGATCGCGGCTCCCAGGCCCGCGGCGCTGGACGCCTCGGCGCGGCGGGCGGGAACGCCGTGCACGTCGGCCTGGATCCGCATCATCAGGTCGGAGCGCGAGCCGCCGCCGGAGACGATGACCTCGCGGTGGGTCGTGCCCAGTTCGCGGGCCATGCGTTCCGACGTGTCGTGGACCGTCATCGCGAGGGCTTCCAGGATGGACCGGTAGACGTGGAAGCGGCCGTGGCGTCCGTCGAAGCCCAGCATCGTGCCCTTGCGGAAGGGGGCGTCGTCCGGGGCGAGCCAGTCGAGAACGGTCATCAGCCCGTCGGACCCCGGCGGCACCTTCGCCGCTTCGCCGTTGAGGTAGTCCTCCACGTCCAGCCCGGCGGCGCGCGCCCGGACGGACGCCTCCTCGCCGAGCAGGTCGCGGTACCAGCTGACCGTCCACATGCCGCGCCGCACGCCGCCGGACTCGTAGAGGTAGGAGTGCGGCACGGCGGCGTAGTTCACCCAGAAGTCCGCGGCGCCCGTGACGTTGCGCGGGCCCGTCGCCATGCCGGCCACGTACGTGCCCAGCGAGACGAGGAGGGTGTCGGGGGAGCGCAGTCCGCAGCCCAGGGCCTCGACCGCCTTGTCGTTGGCCGTGGCGACGACGGGGACGCCGACGGGGATGCCGGTGTGGAGTGCCGCGGCCTCGGTGACCTCGCCCAGCACGTCGCCGGGCAGCACGAGGTCGAAGAGCAGCTCGCGGCGCATGCCGAGCTTCGCGATCTCAGCGTCGTCGGCGCTCCACTGCCAGGTGTCCGGGTCCAGGGGCCACATCCCGGCGTAGTTGGCCGCCGTGTCACGGAACTTCCCCGTCATCCGGTGACCGATGTAGCCGGAGCTGGTCGTGACGCGGGCGGCCTCGGGGTTGGTGTCCTGGTAGGGGAGTCCGACGCGCTCGTCCATCCAGCTCATGACGGGCTGGGCGAGCGTCCCGTCCGCCTTGAGGACGGCACGGCAGAAGCGGATGGTGCACAGCCCCACGCCCACGATGTCCGCCGGGTCCCCGTCGAACGCCGCGAGCGCGGCCCGGCTCGCGGCGCCGATCGACGTCCACAGGTCGTCGTCCGGGTGCTCCACGACGCCGGGTCGCGGGGTGTCGTAGGGGCGCAGCGCGGCGCGGCCCTCGCTGACGACCCGCCCGTCGGTGTCGAAGACGGTCACCTTGGACGACTGCGAGCCGTTGTCGATGCCGATGAGGTAGCGGGGACGGGCGCTGGACATGGCCACTCCGGAGAGGTCGTGCGGGTCGGGGGAGGGGGCAGGACCCCGGCGTGACGGCGGCCGGGGTCGGCTGGGCGTCTGGCTCAGGCGTCCAGGGGGAAGATGGTGCCCTTGTTCATGATCCCGTTGGGGTCGAAGGTCTCCTTGAGCTTGGCGAGGATCTGGTACGCGCTGCCGTGCTCCTGCGTGGTCCATGGGGCGCGGTACTTGCCGATGCCGTGGTGGTGGACCATGGAGCCGCCCACCTTCAGCGCCTCCTCGACGATGATCGCGTTGAGCGGGATGTGGTACTTCTCGATCTCCTCGCGCGGCTCGCAGTTGATCCGGTAGTCGTAGACGAAGTACAGGTTGGTGCCGGTCTGGTAGCTGTGCGAGGAGTGGGCGCCGAGCATGACCAGGTCGTCGGCGGCCGGGAACTCGGTGCGGATGCGCCGGATCACGTTGTCGTACAGCTCGACGGTGCGCGACCAGTCGACGGAGACCTCGGTGGTGTAGCCGAGTTCGCCCTTGGCGAGCATGACCTGCTTCTCGGCCTCGATCTTGTCGACGCCCCAGTTGAGGTTGTCGAACCAGTCCTCGATCAGTCGCGGGTCGACCTTGTCGTGCGGGTACTGGGCCAGGACCCGCTCGATCTCCTCGCTGGTGGCGCGCACGAGGCCCTTGGGGCCCTCCGCCACGAAGACGACGACGACCTTGCCCTGGTAGAAGTGCGAGAAGTGCTGGCGGGCGTCCTCGGGCGAGTAGACGCGGACGACCGACGGCTTGAAGCCGTTGGTGACGACCTCGCGGATCGCCTTGACGCCGGTGGCCATGTCGTCGACGAGGAAGCCGTGGAACTCGTTGTTCTCCGGCTGGTACTTGAAGACCTTGACGGTCACCTCGGTGATGTAGCAGAGGGCGCCCTCGTTGCCGATGACGATGTGCCGGATGTCGGGGCCGGCCGCGCGGCGCGGGACGTTCTTGACGCGGGAGACCGAGCCGTCCGGGAAGACCGCCTCCAGACCGACCACCATGTCCTCGATCGCGCCGTACAGCGTGGAGAACTGGCCGATGGAGCGGGTGGAGACGAGCCCGCCGTACTGGGCGAGTGGCTTGGACTGCGGGGAGTGGCCCGTCGTGAGCCCCTGTTCGCGCAGCTTGTCCTCGAGGACCTGGAGCGGCACTCCGCACTCGACGGTCACCTGCATGTTCTCGGTGTCGATCTTCAGGATGCGGTCCAGGCCGGAGCCGTCGAGCACGATGGTGTCCTCGACCGCGGTCTCCAGCCCGCCCTCGGTGCCGGTGCGGCCGGTCCGCGCGACCACGTTGATCCTGTTGTCGTTCGCGAAGGCCAGGACCTTCGAGACGTCCTCGGTGGACCGGGCGTTGACGATGGCGGCCGGGAGCGGGGCGTCGAAGATGCCGTGGACCGACTGGTACTTCTTGAACCGGTCGACGCTCGCGAGCTTCAGCTCCTCGGTGTCGGTGACGACCTGTCCGGCGTCGAGCAGGCCGGTGAGGTGGGCGACGATGTCTTCGCGGGTGAGCTTGGAGAGCGACTGGGCCATGGTGATCTACCTCTTGGTGTGCGGTGCGTGGGGGAGGGCGCGGCGTGGGGGTTCAGCGGACCAGGTAGCCCCCGTCCACCGGGAGGACGTGCCCGTTGACGTAGTCCGACGCCCGGGAGGCGAGGAAGACGGTCGCGCCCATCAGGTCCGCGACGTCGCCCCAGCGGCCCGCCGGGATGTGGTCAAGGACGCGCTGGTTGGTCTCCGGATTTGCCCGCGTCGCCTCGGTGATCTTCGTGGCGAAGTAGCCGGGCGCGATGGCGTTGACCTGGATGTTGTGCTGGGCCAGCTCGTCGCAGTACGCCTTGGTGAAGCCGACGATGCCGTGCTTGGTGGCCGCGTACGCGGGCGACCACTGGCCGCCGAGGAACGAGAACATCGACGCGATGTTGATGATCTTTCCGGAGCGCTGCGGAACCATGAACCGGACCGCCTCGTGGCTCAGCTCGAACGGCGCCGTGAGGTTGATGTCGACCATGGGGTCCCACTGCTCGCGGCCGAACCGCTCGACCTCCGCGAGGGTGCAGATGCCCGCCGAGTTCACCACGATGTCGACCGATCCGAAGGCTTCCGCGCAGCCCTCGACGATCCGCCGCGGCACGCCCGGCTCGGTCAGGTCCGCCTTCATGAACTCCATGCGGCGGCCCTCGGCCTCGATCAGCTCGCGGGTGGTGCCGTCGTCCTCGGTGACGGACGGCACGAACACGTTGGCGCCCGCCTTGGCGAGGGCCAGCGAGAACGCCTGGCCGAGGCCCGTGTTGCCGCCGGTGACGATGGCGTTGCGGCCGTCGAGGGAGAAGAAGTCCCGGTTGAAGTCGGTGATGTCCATGGTGAGTGAGTGACCTTCCTCAGAACGCGGGTGCCGGCTCGGTGGGAGCCGGCGCGGACGCCGCCGCACGCGCGGCCAGCTCCCTGCGGCGGATACGGATGGTGAGTGTGGTGAACAGCAGGCCCAGCAGCGCCGCGGCCAGCAGGAAGACGAACATGGTGGTGTAGCCGCCGCCGTGCTCCGGCACCGCCGGGCTGGCCGACGGGTCGCCGATCCACCAGGCGGCGAGCGACGGCAGAAAGGCGTCCGGCAGGAACGCGATCCCGGAGACCAGGCCGATCACCCCGCCCCGCTCGTTGGCCGGGATCTCCACCTCCCCGACGGTGGCGAAGTACACCCCACGGCTCGCGAAGACGAACAGGCACAGCAGGAACATCAGGGTGACGGCGACCCAGCCGAAGGCCGTACTGCGCGGCAGTACGAGGAACAGCGCGGCGGCGCCCGCACACCCCAGGAACATCCAGCGCAGGAAGCGCGGCGTCGACCTGGTGACCTTGTCGACGACCACACCGCCCGCGGGCCCGGCGGCGAACTGGAACACGTACGTACGGACCACGCCGATGACACCGATCAGACCCGCCGCGATCCCGTAGCGGTGCTCCAGCAGGGGCGAGAAATACCCGAGCGTGGTGTAGAAGCAGTACATCATCATCACGGTGAGCCCGATGAGCCACGTGTATTTGTTCCTGGCGGCCCGCCACAACTGCTTCAGCGTGACCGTGCTGGAATCCAGCGCGGCCAGTTTCTCCTTGTCGCTGTCCACGAAGAACCAGACGAGCGCGGCGAAGACAAAGGCGAGTATTCCGTAGAGCCGGATGAGCCACGTGACACCCGCCGCCTGCGTGACGGCCGTCGCCACCAATGCGGTGCCGACGAATCCCACGAGGGTGGAGGTGACGCCACGCGCGCCTTCCAGGAACCCGAAGAGCCGGCCCTGTTCCGAAGCGTCGCCGAGCATTCCGATGGCTTTGAGCAGAGCCGGCCAGTAGAGGCCGGTGCCCATGACCGCCATAAGGGCGTGCGCGACGAGCGTACCGGTGTAGCCGGGGGCCTGCGCGATGTACAGATCCAGCACACCGGTACCGGCCAGACCCAGCGTGACCAGGACCTTCGGCGAGAACTTGTCGGCGAGCCAACCTCCCGCGAAGTACATCACGATCGCCACGATGCCGAACACGGAGATGATATTGCCGTAGTCCTGCGTCGAAAGGTGCAGCGCCTCGGCCGTGGGGCCGAGAAAGACGAAACGGATGTAGGCGACCTGGAAGATGATGCCGCATGACATCGACAGGATCAGGAATCCCGTCCATTTCCGCGCTCGGTTCACAGTCCACCTCGTTGTGGTTCGCAATCGGGCAACAAAAAAAGAACAGCAACTCTCGACGGGCGAGGAGTTACTGTTCTCTGGTCTCTAGTAACTGCTCCGGCACGGAGGCCGGAGCCGATATGTGATTGTGGCGGCCGAACGGGTGATCAGATGGCCGCAGAGCAAACCTAGAGTGACGCTCGGGCGAGTGTCAAGGGTCCACCGTCCGCGTCACATCTCCCAGACATCGGTATTCGACGAGGCAATCGCGGCGGCGCCCGCCTTGAGCGCGGCGAACACGTCGTCCCGGTCGCAGACCAGGCCGCCCGCGATGAGCGGCACGTCGATGTCGGCGACCACCCAGGAGATGACCCGCGGCATGCACCCGGGGAGGATCTCCACGCAGTCCGCCTGCGAGGACCGCACCTGCGGCGCGAGCTTGCGGTACGAGAGCGAGTCGATGAGGAAGAAGCGGTGCACCGCGTACAGGCCCAGCTCGCGGGCGGCACGCACCATGAACGCCTTGGAGCTGAGCACCCCGTCGGCGGCCGTCTTCTCCTTCACGTAGCGGACGACGATCTCCTTGCCGGCGAAACCCTCCAGCAGATCGACGTTGACCAGGACCGTCCGGCCGTCCGCCTTCAGCCGGGCCACGATCTCCGGCAGGTCCAGGACCGTGCCGTACAGCAGGAAGACGACGCGGCAGTCGGAGCGCAGCACGGCCTCCAGACCCTCCGCGTCCTTGACGCTGGCGACGACCGGGTTCTCCTCCAGGAGGGCGGGCAGTGGTGGGGTGTCCAAGGTGCGCTCCTAGCAGAGGCAGGCGGTGTCCTCTCAGGGTAGGACGAGGATGCCGGGCCCCGGCGTCCGGTCTCCGGCCGCCGTCGGCCCCCGTCCTTGACGCGGGCTCGCGGCCCTCCCATACTGGCGGCCAAATCGATTTGGCCAAATCGATTTGGCTCTCCGTCCAGGGCCGGATCGCTGTTCCACCCCGAGCGTGCTGTAGGCCCGAACGGAGTCCAACGTGACCAGTGCCCACCAGAGCCGGCCGCCCCAGGCCGGACGTACCGACCAGCCCCCGCAGCCCAACCCCCCGGAGCCCGCCGCCGAGGCGCGGTCCACGCCCGACGCCGGTGAACGGTCCGGCGTCCACCCCGTGGACGAGTCGCGCCCGTTCCACCGCATCCTGCTCTTCGGAGTCCAGCACGTCCTCGTGATGGCGGCCACGCCCATCTCCGCGATCTTCCTGATGAGCGCCACCCTCGGGCTGGACGACGGTCTCACCGTCGACCTGCTCTCCGCCGCCTTCGTGCTCTCCGGCGTCGGATCCCTCATCCAGTCGCTCGGTCCCTGGAAGTTCGGGCCCCGGCTGCCGTTCGTGATGCTGCCGGGCGGCGCCCCGCTCATCCTCTTCCTGGCCATCGCCGAGCAGCACGGCCTGCCCACCGCCGGTGGCGCCGTGATCCTCACCGCGGCGTTCTGCTTCGTCGTACTGCCGGTGTTCTCGCGGCTGCTGGCCTTCTTCCCCGCCCTCGTCATCGGCACGATGATCGTGATCGTGGGCGTCAACCTGGTGAAGGTCGGCGCGGTCCTCGTCACCGGCCCGCCCGGCTCACCGGGCTTCGCCGACCCCGGCAACCTCGGCCTGGGCCTGGCCACGATCGGGTTCACCGTCGTCTTCTACCTGCTCTTCACCGGCGTCCTGCGCCAACTGGCCGTCATGCTCGGCCTGCTGGCCGGCACCGCCCTCGCCGCGGCGACCGGCGCGATCCACACCGGGTCCCTCGCCGACGGACAACTGGTGACCCTGCCGCACCTGATGCCCTTCGGCACACCCGAGTTCAACCTCCTCGCCGCGCTGCCCCTGATGCTCTACAGCCTGGCCTCGATGGCCGAGGCCACCGGCCAGACCGTCATCAACGCCGAAGCCGTCGGCAAGACGATCGACAAGCGCACCGACGTCCCGAAGACCGTCCGCGGCGACGCCCTCACCTCGCTCCTGGGCGGCTGCTTCGGCCTGCCTCTCATGGTCACCAGCGGGGAGAACATCGGCATCGTCCGCGTCACCGGCGTCCGCAGCCGCTTCGTCACCGCCGTGGCCGGAGTCGTGCTCGTCGTCATCGGGCTGCTGGCGCCCGTCACCCACGCCATCAGCGTGATCCCGTCCGCGGTCGTCGGCGGCACCGCCATGATCGTCTTCGGTGTCATCACCGTACTCGGCTTCCAGATGCTCGGCCGGTCCGACCTCGACCGGCACACCAGCACCTTCGTCGTCGCCGTCGCCCTCGCCCTGGGACTGCTCCCGATCCTGGTCCCCGGCGTCTACGGCGGCTTCCCGCCGAACGTCCGCATCCTGCTCGAGAGCGGCGTCGCCGTGGGCGCGTGCGTCGCCGCCGTGCTCAACGTCCTCTTCCACCACGTCAGGCCGGGCATCGCCGCGCGGCTGACCAACCCCCGCACAGAAAGCGACCGATGAACCGACTCGACCGCGCCCCCCTCACCGGCCAGGGCCCCCTGCTGCTCGCGCCGGACGCCGTCCTGCTGCCCGAAGGCCCCGCCGACGGGTATGCCGTACTGGTCGACGACGGACTCTTCCAGGCCGTCGGACCGGCGGCGGAGCTGGCGGGGGCCCATCCGGGACTCGACACCGTACGCCTCCCCGGGCACCTGCTGATGCCCGGCTTCGTCGACGCCCACCACCACCTCACCCAGAGCTTCGGCGCGGCGCTCGCCTTCGGGGAGCCGTCGGAGATCTTCCGCCGGGTCTGGGTGCCGCTGGAGGGAGCACTGGACGAGGAGTCGGCGTACACGGCGGCCAAACTGGCCTCCCTCGAGGCCCTGCGCGGCGGCTTCACGACCGTCACCGACGCCGGCACCCGCGCCGACGTCGACGTGGACGTGGTCGCGTCCGCCGCGCGGGACGCGGGCATCCGCTGCGTCCTGGGCCTCGTGTGCAACGACACCGACCGCGAGCCCGGGATCGACCCCCGGGCCGTCCTCGACGACGCCGAGAAGCACCTCTCCCGCTACGACGGCGATCCGCTCGTCCATCCCTCCCTCGCCGTCTCCATCCCCGAGGCGGCCACCGAACGAACCCTGCGCGACACCGCCCGACTGGCGGCCGAGGCAGGCAGCGTCGTCCAGATCCACGTCAACGAACATCTCGCCGGTGTCGAACGCTCGCTCCTGCGCCACGGGCTGCGCCCCCTCGAACACCTGCACCGCGTCGGCGCCCTCGGCCCGCAACTGCTCGCCGCACACGCCACGCTGCTCACCCCGCGCGAACTGTCCCTGCTCGCCGACACGGGCGCCGCCGTCAGCTACAACCCGGTCGCCAGCGCCTGGAAGGGCAACGCGGTCGCGGCCGCCACCGACATGACCGAGCGCGGGATCCGCGTCGGCCTCGGCACCGACGGCACCCGCGGCGACGGCTTCCGGCTCGCGGAGGCCGCCGAGTTCGCCCAGCGACTGGCGTACGGGCTGACCACCGGCGACTCGTCGTGCGGGGCCGGCTGGACCTGGCTGGAGCACGCCACACGCGGGGGAGCGGACGCCGTGGGTCTCGGCGGCCTTACGGGGACCGTCGCGCCGGGCAGAGCGGCCGACTTCCTCCTCGTCGACGTCGACACACCCGAACTCGCGCTCTCCTGGGACCTGCCGTGGGAGCTGGTCCGGCGCGGCAACCGCGACCAGATCACCGCCGTCTTCGTCGCCGGGCGCCTGCGCATGTGGCACGGCAGCCCCACCGACTGGGACGGGGCCGCGCTGGTGCGACGCGCGGCCGAACTGGCGCGAGCGGCGGTGACCAGGGCGGGCGTCGTGCGGGCGCACCCCACCTCCACCGAGGCCCGGGCACGGCACGAGCGGACGGTGATCCTGTGAGCTGGCCCTCGCTGGTCACCCTGGCCGTGACGGTGGCCGTCGCCGCCTTCGTCCAGGGCAGCAGCGGACTCGGCTTCGCGCTGGTCGTCGCGCCCGTGGCCGGCTTCCTCGCCCCCGGTCTTGTCCCGGTCTTCGTGCTGGCCGCGATGATCCCGCTCAACCTGTACGTCGCCTGGCGCGAACGGGCCTCACTCGACCTGCGGGGCGCCGGCTGGATCACCGGGGCACGGCTCGCGGCCACCCCCGCCGGACTGGCACTCCTGTGGCTGATCCCGGAGCGCAGCCTCGGCGTGTTCGTCGGGGCCGCGACCGTGCTCGCGGCCGTGGTGAGCCTGGCCGCGCCCGTGTTCACGCCCGGCCGGGCCGCCTACCTGGGCGCGGGCGCGGTGACGGGACTGACGGAGACGGCCACCGGCGTCGGCGGGCCGCCGCTCGCCCTGGTCTACCAGCACCGGTCACCGGCCGAACTCCGCTCCACCGTCGCCGCCTGCTTCCTCGTGGGGGAGGTCGCCTCCCTGGCGCTGCTGTTCGCCACGGGGAAGGCGGAGCCGGCCCAGCTCGGCTGGGCGGCGGCGGCGCTGCCGGCGATCGCGCTGGGCGCCGGGCTCAGCCGCCTGGTGCACCACCGGCTGGACGCCCGCAGGATGCGCTTGTTCGTGCTGGTGTTCGCGCTGGTGTCCGGGGTCGTCCTGCTGCTGGGCTTCTGAACGGGCCGGGACGGGACGGCGGGGTGACGGCGTTGGTGACGGAGGGGCGTCAGCCCTTCCGGTCCCGGTCCCGTCAGCCCTTCCGGCCCCGGTCCCGGTCCCGTACCGACGAGGCGCGGGCGATCACCGCCGGCTCCGGGGACACGGCCACGGCCGGTGTGGTGGTGTCCCCGCGCAGCCTCCGCAGCAGCAGCTCGACGGCTGCCGACGCCGCCTGCTCCAGGTGCAGGTCGACCGCCGTCAGGGGCGGTTCACAGGTGCGGGCGCGCAGGCCGTCGTAGCGGGTGGCCACCATGACATCGTCCGGTACGGACCGCCCGCTGTCCCGGACGGCCCGGACCGCGCCCACGGCGAAGGCGTCGACCATCGCGCACACGGCGTCGGTGCCGGGGTGTTCGGCGAGGAGCGTGGCGCAGGCCTCGTAGCCCGCCTGTTCACCACCCGACTCGGCGACCCGCGCCACGACCGGGGGCCAGCCCCGCTCGCGCGCCATGTGCTCGTAGGCGGCGACCGCGTCGACGGACGAGTGCCGGGAGCCCGAGCCGACGATCAGCGCCGGCCGGGTGGCGCCCTGGTCGTGCAGGTGCCGCAGCAGCAGCTCGGTCACTCGCCCACCGCGCAGATCCACATACGGGACGTCCTCGTCCGGCGCCATGGGTCTGCCGAGCGCCACGTACGGCAGCCCGCGCTCGCGCAACTGCGCCGCGGCGGCGTCCGCGGTGTCCGGCTCGACCACGATGGCTCCGTCGATGTCCACGGAGTACAGCGCCGACCCCGACTGGACGGGCGGCACGAGCACGAGCGCGAAGCCGTGCGTGAGGGCGCTCTCCGCGGCCGCCGCCGCGACCTCCATGTAGAAGCCGAGCCGGGACGGGCCGCCCGCCACGGCGAACGGCATCGAGGACGCCAGCGCGATCGCCTTCGCCTCTCCGCGGCGCAGCCTCTGGGCCCGGAGGTTGGGCCGGTATCCCAGCTCCGCGGCCGCCTGCCTGACGCGTTCCCGGGTCCGGGGGTCGACCTTCCCCAGCCCGTTGAGGGCGTGGGACACGGTCGTCCGGGAAACCCCCGCGACGCGGGCGACGTCGGCGATGGTGGGCTGTCTCGGGCCGGGGGCGGAAGCGGTCATCCGCGCGGACTCTCCTCGCTGGCGGGGAAGGGCGTACCCGACCATCTTCCCCGACGGTGCCGCTCACCGGGAGTTCGGCCGCGCTCAGCCCTGCTGTCCGGCGCCCTCGAGGGCCTTGTCGGTCATGTCGGTCACCTCGGCGGCGGGCGGGGCCTCGGCGTCGACCTCGGTGCCGAAGTCCGAGAAGTTCATGACCGTGCTCATCTTGAGCTCCTTGGGCGACGAGCCGCCGTCGGGCTTCGCGGAGGCGGAGGCCGGTGCCTTGACGGTCATGTCGATCTGCTGGCGCCGCAGCCGGCCGTCGTCGTCGAGCCAGACCTGCATCGGCAGCGTCGGGCCGAGCTGCTGGCGGATCAGGTCGCCGCCGGGCAGCTTGGCGACGTCGACCGACACCCGGTAGTGGGTGGTCTCGGCGCCGTCGACCTTCTCGGTGCCGACCTTCTTGACGTCCTTGTCGGTGATCGCCTTGGCGTAGGCGGCGGTCTGGGCCGGGTCGCCGAGCTGCTGACTGCCCAGGCCCTGCTGCTGGGCGACCTTCTTGAGGTCGATCTTGATCCAGGGCTTGCCGCCCGCGTTCTGACCGGGCACCTTCTGGTACAGGATCTGGTCGACGACGCGCTGCTCGATCTTCTTGTTCTGGGCGGTGACGGTCATCACGCTGTTGCCTTCGGCGAGGTCGATCGTGCCCTGGCCGTCGGTCGTGATCCGTTCGTCTCCGGCGGTGATTTCCATGTCGATCGTCATGCGCGCGGACCCGGCTTCGGCCGTCTTGTCGTAGGCCGCCCGGACCGCCTTCGTGTCCTGCCCCTGGCCGCCCCCGCCGGAGCCGCTGTCGCTCGCACTCGAACTCGCGCTCGCCGACGCGTCCTTGTCCTTGCCCGTGTCCTCGGCCTGCGAGTCGCTGTCGCCCCCGCATCCCGTCAGCACCACGCTCGCCATGACGGCGGCGGTGCCGATCGCGGCGGCCTTCATCCCCCTGCTGCGCATGTGAATCCCCTTCTCCTCAACGGCTCTCGGCCGCCATCACCCGGCGTCCGGCTTTCGAGCCGAATGCCCGTGATGAGGCTCAACACGCCTATTGCTGCGTGGTTTTGCGGATGGGACGGGCCGGCAACCTCCACGGCCGCCCGGCGGTCTTGTCGAAGGGGCCGGCGGTGGAAGAAGGCCGGCCGGACGACAGCCACGAGTGAGGGTGGAGATGACGGATCTGCGCACCACGGTGACCTGGGTCGACGTACGCGAGCGGCTGCCGCGGGCCGGTCACCCCGTAGCGGCGGCGATCACCGGACGGTATCCGGCCGAGGCCACCGCCGATCCCGGCACCGCGCGGCGCCAGGAGTTCTGGCTGGTGAGGACCATGTACTTCACGGACCGGCACCACGCCGAGGACGGAGAGGTGCACAGCGACTGCTTCGTCGACTCCGACGGCGTCGTGCGCTTCCCCCACGACCCGGACAGCGACGACAGTGTGACCCACTGGGCCGAGCTGCCCACCCTGCCCGGCGAGGCGACGCACCTCCTGCTCGGGGACGACGTGCGGCCGGCTCTGCGGAAGGCGTGGCACATGCGCTGAGGCGTCTGAGCCGGCGGTCCGGCACGGGCGCCCCGGGGTGAGGCGTGTCTCATCCGGACCTGCCGCCTTGTCTATGCAACAAGTTGCATAGAAGGATCGGGGCATGGCGCTCGAACACGCGATCCTCGTCTCGCTGCTGGAGAAGCCGGGCTCGGGTTACGAACTCGCGCGCCGGTTCGACCGTTCCATCGGGTACTTCTGGACCGCGACCCACCAGCAGATCTACCGCGTCCTCGGACGCATGGAGGGTGGCGGCCTCCTGCACGTCCGCGACGTCCCGCAGCAGGGGCGGCCGGACAAGAAGGAGTACTCCGTGGCGGCCCCCGGCCGGGCGGCGCTCTCGGCATGGCTGCACGAGCCGATCGAACCGGAGAGCGTACGCCACGAGCTCGCCGTGAAGATCCGGGGAGCGGCCTTCGACGACCCGACGGCGCTGCTCTCCGAGGTCGAGCGCCACCGAAAGGCCCACGACGACCGGCTCCGGCGCTACCTCACCGGGGAGCAGCGGGACTTCACCGGCCCCGAAGCACCCGACCCCCTGGACGTCGGCCAGGAACTCCAGCACGTCGTCCTGCGCGGCGGCATCGCCTACGAGCGCATGACCATCGCCTGGCTCGACGACGTCCTCGACACCCTCCACCGGCTCCACGCCACGAAGCCCCGCGCCTGAACACCCGGCGCCCCCCCCGCCACACCAGTACCACGTCCGCTCGTCCGCCCCGCTCCGGAAGGCACCCCTCATGGCCGACCAGTTCCTGTTCAACCCGCGCACCTACGACCCCGCACACTTCGACCCGGAGACGCGCAGGCTGCTGCGCGCCACGGTCGACTGGTTCGAGGCGCGCGGCAAGCGCAGGCTGATCGAGGACTACCGCTCGGGCGTCTGGCTGGAGGACTTCCTCGCCTTCGCCGCGAAGGAGGGCCTGTTCGCCACCTTCCTCACCCCCGCGGCGGACGCCGACCGGCCGGACCAGCGCTGGGACACCGCCCGGATCGCCGCCCTCAACGAGATCTTCGGCTTCTACGGCCTCGACTACTGGTACGCCTGGCAGGTCACCATCCTCGGCCTCGGCCCGGTCTGGCAGAGCGACAACGCCGCCGCCCGCGCCCGCGCGGCCGAACTCCTCGCCCAGGGTGAGGTGTTCGCCTTCGGCCTCTCCGAGAAGAGCCACGGCGCCGACATCTACTCCACGGACATGCTGCTGGCACCCGACGGCAGGGGAGGCTTCCGGGCGACCGGCTCCAAGTACTACATCGGCAACGGCAACGCCGCCGGACTCGTCTCGGTGTTCGGCCGCCGCACGGACGTCGAGGGCCCGGACGGCTACGTCTTCTTCGCCGCCGACAGCCGCCACCCCGCCTACCACCTGGTCAAGAACGTCGTCGACTCCTCCAAGTACGTCAGCGAGTTCCGCCTCGACGACTACCCCGTCGGCCCCGAGGACGTCCTGCACACCGGACGGGCCGCCTTCGACGCCGCCCTCAACACCGTCAACGTCGGCAAGTTCAACCTGTGCACCGCCTCGATCGGCATCTGCGAACACGCCATGTACGAGGCCGTCACCCACGCCCACAACCGCATCCTGTACGGCCGCCCGGTCACCGCGTTCCCGCACGTGCGGCGCGAACTGATCGACGCCTACGTGCGCCTCGTCGGCATGAAGCTGTTCAGCGACCGCGCCGTCGACTACTTCCGCACCGCCGGCCCGGACGACCGCCGCTACCTGCTGTTCAACCCGATGACCAAGATGAAGGTCACCACCGAGGGCGAGAAGGTCATCGACCTGATGTGGGACGTCATCGCCGCCAAGGGGTTCGAGAAGGACACGTACTTCGCCCAGGCCGCGGTCGAGATCCGGGGTCTGCCGAAGCTCGAGGGAACGGTGCACGTCAACCTCGCGCTGATCCTCAAGTTCATGCGCAACCACCTGCTCGACCCGGTCGACCGTCCGCGGGTGCCGACCCGTCTCGACGCGGCCGACGACTCCTTCCTCTTCCGGCAGGGCCCGGCCCGGGGACTCGGCTCCATCCGGTTCCACGACTGGCGCACGGCGTTCGACGCCTACGCCGGGGTGCCCAACGTGGCCCGGTTCCGCGAGCAGGCCGACGCGCTGTGCACGTTCGTGACGACCGCCGCTCCCGACGAGCGGCAGAGCCGCGACCTGGACCTGCTGCTCGCGGTCGGCCAGCTGTTCGCCCTGGTGGTGCACGGCCAGCTCATCCTGGAGCAGGGGGAGTCGGCCGGCCTCGACGAGGACGTCCTCGACGAGCTGTTCGCCGTGCTCGTGCGCGACTTCTCGGGTCACGCCGTGGAACTCCACGGCAAGGACTCCGCCACGGAGGAGCAGCAGAACTGGGCCCTCGGGGCCGTCCGCCGCCCGGTCGTGGACGAGGCCCGCTCGGCCCGCGTCTGGGAGCGGGTGGAGGCGCTGTCCGGCGCCTACTCCTGACGCGCACGACGGGGGCCGGGCCGGTGGTGGCGGCTTGTGCCCGGTGATGAACACTGGGCGCATGGAGTTCTTCTGCTACCACCGCGACCGGCCCGGTTCCCTGACGCTGCGTCATGAGCTGCTGGAGGAGCACTGGTCCTACATGGACGGGTACGCGGAGGAGATGATCGCCCGCGGTCCGACCCTCTCCGGTGATGGCGATGCTCCCACCGGCAGCGTGCACATCCTCGACCTGCCGGATCTCGCCGCGGCCCGCGCGTTCGCCTTCGACGAGCCCGGCTATCAGGCAGGGGTGTACCGGGACGTGATGCTGCGCCGGTGGCGGAACCTGCTGGGGCGCACCATGTGGGACTTCCCCGGTGGGCCGACCGCCGGCCACCGGTACCTCGTGCTCGGCCTCGGCACCGGGCAGGCGGCCGACCTCGCCGTGCCGCCCGCCCAGGACGAGTTGATCGCGTACGGCCCGCTGCTCTCCGACGACGGCGCCACCTGGCTGGGCACGGCGGCGCTGGTGCGGGCGCCGGACGCGGACACGGCCCGGTCCTGCCTCACCCCGGACCGGTACGCCGACATCGAAGTGCACGACTGGCAGTTCGGCGGACGACCGTCCTGACCCGCGGCCGACCTGGGCCGGCCAGGTCGGCCAGGTCGGCTTAGTGCAGCCGCCCGAGCGCGTCCCGAAGCCGTCGCGCGTCCCGCAGCCGCTGCTCGTAGGTCGCGCCCAGCACGAGCAGCACCAGACCGGCGAGGGCCGGAGGCACCCAACGGGGCAGCGCGCCGACGGCCTGGGCGATGTACGGGGCGAGTTCGTGCAGCGCCACCAGCGCGAGCGCGCCCCCGCCCAGGAGTAGCGGCGCCTGGAGCCGGTGCCGGGCACCCACCAGAGTCGCCGCCAGCGATGCGGCGCCGAGGAGGAGCGGGCGCATCCAGTGCGGGTCGCCCCAGGCGGCGAGCAGGCTCGGCAGCAGAGTGACGGCCAGCCCGGCACCGTACGCCGTCCACGAGGAGACCGTCGGCTCGCGGCGTCGGCGCAGCAGGCCGACGACGAGCGCGGGCACGGTCACCGGCAGGGTGTAGGCCTCCGGCGTCGTGACCTCCCAGGCGACCAGTCGGACCCAGGTCGCCAGCAGGAACATCGCGGCGGCCGCGTGACCGACCGGGCGCCGGTCGGCGCGCAGCGCGGTACCGGCGGCGACGACCCCGCAGAGGGCGAGTACCAGGGCCAGCGTCGGCAGGTCCGGCACGGCGAGCGCGAGCGCGAGTACTCCCGCGGCCGCACCGGCTCCCTCGACCGGGACGGTGGTCCGAGAACCTCCGCCCAGTCGCGCGGCGATCAGGGCGGCGACGGCAGGCACGACGACGACCAGCAGTGCCGTGTGGTGCGGCTGCCATCCGGCGGACGCGCCGACCGCGCACGCCAGCGCCGCGGCGTACCCGAGGGCGGCGGGGGCGGCGAGCGGACCGAGCGCCGGGCGGAACCCGGCCGCGCCGAACAGGACCGCCAGCGCGACGAGGACACCGAGCGTCGCCGACTCGGAGGCCAGCGAGAGGAAGGCGAGGTGGACCGAGGTGACGAGGGCCAGCAGGAGGGCCGTGAGGGGCAACGGCGACGCCTCGGCGGCGGGCCGCCGTGCCCACTCCGCGTACCCCAGGGCGGCCAGGACCACTGCCCCCTGCGCCACCAGACCCGCCTCGTAGGGCAGTTCGAGCACCACCGGCAGCACGAACACGGCCGCCCACCCCAGGACGAGCGCGCCCACCGCGGTCGCCGGGCGCTGGATCGCGCGCCGCTCGGCCACCACCAGCACCACGGCCAGGGCGGCGAGCACGAGCGGCACGGTGCTCGCGTACGGGGGCCAGGGCACGTGAGCGAACACGGCGTCCCGCGCGTCCCCCGGCACACCGGACCACGGCCGCTCGACCCCCGCGACCGGGCCCAGCAGGGTCCCGGCGAGCAGCGGGAGAGTCCACAGCACCGCGACGCCCTGCACGGTCACCGAGGCCCACACCAGCCCCTGACGCAGCGGCCGGGGGAGCGGCGTGCGGACGACCGCCAGCAGGGCCAGTGCGCATGCCAGACACCCGGGCACCGTCCACTCACCGGGCACCGAGACCCGCAGCACCCCGCCGGCCCCGGCGACCACACACAACCCGGCGGCCAGTGCCGCGCCCAGCCCGACGTCCGCCCTCGGGGCGAACCTTCCGGCGAGCAGCGCGACCACCGCGGCGAAGACCAGCAGCGCCGCCGCCCGCGCCGCCTCGCCCGGATCGGCAGCGCTCCAGCAGAGCCCGCCGGCCGCGAGGACACCGACGGCACCCGTACTCAGCGCGCCGACGACCGCGACGAAGCGCACCGGCACGAGGGCCGTTCGCAGAGCGAGCGCGGTGCCGCCCGAGGCGGTCACCAGCAGCACGGCCGTGAGCGTGTGCGCACCCGCGCCCACGGCGACCGCCCACAGCAGCAGGGGGAGGTGCGCGGTCCCCACGGCGAGGGGGAGCGGCAGCCGGAGCGTGAGGCGCGCGCCCTTCGTCGCCGAGCCGTCCTCCGCCACGGGGCGACCCGCGGCCGGCGGCACGAGTCCGCCGGTCACCACGCCATAAGCGGCCCACGCCGCCGCCAGCACGGCGGACGCGGCAGCCGTGTACTCGAGACCGTCCGTGCCGGTGAACGCCACCTCGTACAGCGCGTACGCGTCCAGCAAGGTCAGCGCCAGCCCCAGACCCGCCACGGCCTCGGCGGTCGACCGCAGCCCGCGCCGCAGCAACACCAGGGGCGCACCCAGCGCCCCCACGGTCAGCGCACCGAGCACCAGGCCCCGCCCGGTGATCCCCATGTGGCCCCAACTGACCAGGGTGAACGCGATCGCGGCGATCGTCAGGAGGACTCCGCCGAGGACCAGCAGCACGTTCTGCACGCCGGGTCCCGTGGCCTCCGGCCTGGGGGGCGGGACGGCACCCGGACCGGCGGGACCCCATCCCGTCGGTGCGGCGGTCGCCCGCAGTGTGTGGATCAACCACTCGCGGCGGCGCAGCAGGACGGCACGTCGGGCGTCGAGCTGCCGCAGCTCGGCATCGAGGAACCGCAGTTCCTCGGCCGGGGGCGGAAGGTTCGTCATGCCTCGGAGTGTGGCCGCCGCCACGTGGCCGGACATGAGCGCGGATACTCAGTCCGTACTCAGGTACCGTCCGAAGCGTGCAGCGAGGGGAGGGTCCGCAGGACCTGTGCGGAAGCACTTCCGACCGGTCTTCGCGGGCAGAGTGTGCGGCCCCGGCTTGCTGTACTTCGAGTAACAAGATCAATCTGGGTTTCCGCGTCCCAAATCTCCAGTGACAGGAAGCCCGATGACCCCGCCGTACGACCGCCTCGAGCAGGCGCGCGAGGATTACGAACAGCACCTGCGAAGCTGCCGTCAGTGTGAGGCGGACGGTGCGAAGTGTCCCGTGGCCAAACACCTGAGACGCCTCTACAACAACCAGCTCAGAGCGGGCTGACGAGCGCGCCGCGATACGCGGTCAGACGGTGGTGGTGACGCGGTCCTGGCCGTTCGCGGCGGGTGGCTGCGCGGCCAGGGACTGCTCCAGGGTGTCGAGCGCCTGGCGCATGCCGGCGATGCGCTCGGCGAGAACCGCGGGGTCCGGCGCGGGAAGGCTCACCACGGGGGTCCTTGCCCCGAGTTCACCGTCGCTCGTCGGCCGCCCCGCGTCGTCGAGCGCCGCGGTGTCCAGCTCGCGCGCCTCGTCGAGGCTGTTGAGGACGACGCCGATGAGGACGTTGACCAGGACGAAGGACGCGAGCATGACGTAGGAGCCGTAGTACAGGATGCTCAGCCGGGAGATGGACAGGCCGGTGTACACGGCGTCCTGCAGGCCCTCCAGCGTCATGAGCAGGAACAGGGTGAGCATGGCCCGGCCGAGCGAGCCGTAGTGGGCGGGATCGCTGGAGCCGAAGCAGAGCCAGCCGATCATCGCGTAAACGTAGAGGATGACGGCGCCGACGAAGAGAAAGCTGACGGTGCCGGGCAGACTGCGCGACACGGCCAGGAACAGGACCCGCAACTGGGGCAGGAACCTGGCCGTGCGCAGTACCCGTACCAGGCGCAGCAGCCGGAGCACGGTGGCGTTCTCCCGCACCAGGGGGATGTAGGCCGAGGCGACGACCACCAGGTCGAACACGTTCCATCCGTCCCGCCAGAACTCCCTGGGCCGGTCGGCGTGCGCGCCCACCCGCAGCAGCATCTCCACGGTGAAGAAGGCCAGACAGCCGTGCTCGGCCCAGCGCAACTGGCCCATGTGGTCGGCGGCGAAGCCGTGGTAGGTCTCCGCGCCCAGCAGGGCGGCGTTGAGCAGGATCACGGCGAGGACGGCCAGGGAGAAGAGGCGGGCCTCGGTCACGGCGCGGCAGGCGGCCGCGAGCCGGGCCCGGACGGGAGCCGGAGCGGTGGTCATGAGGATCTCCGATGCGGGACTGAGTCGGGCACCCGCCACGGAGCGTGCGCTGCGACCCCCGGGCGGCAGGAGCGGCTGCCCCCTCGCGCCTAACGCGTGAGACGCCCTCAGGCTGCGGCGCGAGGAGCAAATGACCACGGGATTCATCCACTTCGGCGAAGGCCCGCCCCCCTCAGGCCGCGCGTCCGGGCCGGCCGAGGGCTTCGGTCATCCAGGGCTGGAACGGCAGATGTCCGTCGATCACCTGCCAGTCGTTCACGGTCCAGACAAGACGCCAGTACCGCTCCACGAGCGGGTCGTGTCCCGCCTCGAACTCCCGGGCCATCCACTCGCGCAGCCCGGGTCCCGCCGGGCGGCCGAGAACCGCGGCGAAGCGTGCGACCACGGAGTCGACGACGGGGACGGCCTCGGCACTGTCCGGGTCGATGCCCGCACTCCGCGCGTCGGCGACGGCCTCCCTGGTGAAGGACACCAGCTCGCCTGCCTGCTGGGGAGCCACCCGTGGCAGGGCCGCTTCGTCGGCGGCGGCGAACGCCCCGTGCGCCAGGCGGGCACGGAAGCCGTCGTCGGCCATGAGTTCGGCGATCTCCACCCAGGCGGCCAGCTGGGCGTCGGACGGGTCGTCGGGCAGCACGGGCAGGGCGGTGCCCAGTACCGCCGCCGCACCGCGGGCCTGTGGTGTTCCGGGGGCGAGACCGGCGACGAAGTCGGCCACCAGGCGCCTTCGTTCCTCGGAGGTGAGGTGGGTGAGGCGGTGCATGAGAACGGTCTCCTCGGGGCTGGAACCACGCTCCGCGACGAGCCGCAGAATGCTCTGACGCAGGCGCAGCGTGCGGATCCGGAGCGCGGTGGCCTCCATGTGCGCCGCCGCGACCTCCGCGACGGAGAGGCCGTCGTCCAGGACGCGGCGGATGGTGGTGAGATCGACGTCCAGGTCCCGCAGGACGCAGATGAGGTGCAGTCGCCCGACGGACGCGTCGCTGTACCGGCGGTAGCCGGCCGGGGTGCGATGCGCCGGGGGCAGCAGTCCGGAGTCCGAGTAGAACCTGATCGTCCGTACCGGAACGCCGGTACGGACGGACAGGTCACCGATCGAGTGCGGGAGCGTCGCGCCGTTCATGACGCCCACTCTCCGGTCTCCAGCCACTGGAGAGTCAAGCCTCAGCGGCCGGTTTCGATCCTCAGGTCACCCGCGGTCACCCTGCGGATGTGGTCACTGGCGAGCATGTCGTGCGGGAAGCCCAGCTCGATCCGGCTCGCCTCGTCGAGACGGGCCAGCTGGGAGGCGGTGAAGTCGACCTCCAGCGCGCCCAGGTTGCCCTCCAGCTGCTCGGGGGTGCGGGCGCCGATGATCGGTGCCGTCACGCCCGGGTTCCGCAGGGTCCAGGCCAGCCCGACCTGGGCGGGCGTGCGGCCCAGTTCCGCGGCGACCTCCTTCACGACATCCGCGATGGCGAGGTTCCGTTCGGTGACCGTGCCCAGGGCGAGGTTGAAGCTCTTGCGGCTGCTGCCCTCGTCGGACGCGCCGTCCGTCGTGGTGAGGTCGTCACGACTGTACTTTCCGGTGAGCACCCCGCCGCCGAGGGGCGAGTACGGGACCACACCCAACCCCATCTCACGGGCCATGGGGATCAGGTCGCGTTCCCCCGCCCGCTCGATCAGGCTGTACTCGATCTCCAGCGCGACCAGCGGTGCCCAGCCGCGCAGGTCGGCGATGGCCTGCATCCGCGACACCTGCCAGGCCGGGGCGTTGGAGATCGCCACGTGCAGTACCTTGCCCTGGCGGACCAGGTCGTCCATGCCGCGCAGGATCTCCTCGACCGGAGTCGTGAAGTCCCACACGTGCAGGTAGAGCACGTCGATGTAGTCCGTGCCGAGCTGCCGCAGGCTGGATTCCACCGACGCGAACAGACTCTTGCGGTGGGAGCCCCCGGAGTTCGGGTCGCCCGGCCGACGCAGCGTCGTGTACTTCGTCGCCAGCACCAGGCTCTCGCGGTTGTCGCGGGTGAACTCGCCCAGCAGACGCTCGGAGCTGCCGTCGGTGTAGGTGTTGGCGGTGTCGATGAAGTTGCCGCCGCGCTCGACGTAGAGGTCGAACAGCTTGCGTGACTCGTCCCGCCCGGCGCCCCAGCCCCACTCGGTGCCGAAGGTCGCCGCACCCAGCGCCATCGGTGAGACCCGCAGCCCGGAGCGGCCCAGCAGTCGGTAGGTGTCGAGGGTGAGCGCCATCATGTTCTCCTGTGCTCGTGATCCTGTGATCCTGTGATCGTGCGATCCGTCGTCGAGCACAAGCCTGCGACCGCCCTGATTAGGGGGTAAGGGAGGAAGCTTCCTGGGAACACGAGTCCCACCCTCGCTGTTGCACCGTGCATGCCGACCCGGACCGTGGACACGACACAGGAGTTGGCCGCGTTCCTGCGGACCCGACGCGAGCGCCTGGACCCGCAGGACTTCGGACTGCCGTCACGTCGGCGGTCCCGGCGGACCCCGGGGCTGCGCCGCGAGGAGGTCGCCGAACTGGCCGGGGTCAGCATCGACTACATCGTGCGGCTGGAGCAGGCCCGCGGGCTGCGGCCCTCCGGGGACGTGGTGGAGGCCCTGGCCCGGGCCCTGCGGTTGACCCCCGACGAACGCGCCTACCTCTTCGACCTGACCCGGCAGCGCCGCCGCGGCGCCGAAGGAATCACCAGCACCGCCGCACCCCAGCTGGCCCGGCTGGTCGCGGACCTGTCGCCCCTGCCGGCCATGCTGATGAACCACCGCTACGACATCCTGGCCTGGAACGACGCCATGGCGAGGCTGCTGCTGGACTTCGACACCCTGCCGCCGTCGCGCCGCAACGCGATGTGGCTGTGCCTGCTGCATCCGCGGATCAGCGCGTTCTACGTCGACCGTGACCGCGTCGTGCGCGAGGGCATCGCCCACCTGCGCGCCGCGTGGGCCGCGCACCCCGAGGACGCGGCGCTGACCGACCTCATCACCGAGTTCCTCACCCACGACGAGGAATTCGCGCGCCTGTGGGCCGAGGGCGACGTCAAGGTGAACGGGCGGGGGCACAAGGTGATGCGGCATCCGGACGCCGGCGAGATCGCCCTGCACTTCGAGGTGCTCATGCCACTCCAGGACACGGACCAGCGTCTGATGATCTGCCGTGCCGTGGACGACGCGAGCCAGTCGGCGCTGGACCGCTTGCGGTAGTTCGGATCATCGGCAGCGGGCTCGGTCGGTCGCGGGGGCGAACGGCCGTACTCGCCCGCGTGGCGCCGTGTCCGGGGACGCCACGCGGGCGAGCATGTGCTGACCCTGTGCTGACCCACCCCTCTCCCGCACCGAGGCGATGCGATGGCCGACCACACCAACCCCGTCCCCGCCCAGGGCGCCGCGTCGTGGATGTCGCGGCACCAGCAGGAGCGGTGGCTCTTCCGGGGCACCTACGGCTTGGTGCTCGCCAGCGCTCTGGTGGCCGCGCTGGACGTTCCGGGCGAGGTGGCGGAACCCGGCCAGGACGCGCTGTGGGTGCTGCTCACCGCGCTGGCGTCGGGCGCGGCCCACGGGTACGCGCATGTCATCGCCCAGCGCGCCGCCGTCGGGGGAGCGGCCGGATCCAGCAGGCTGCGAGCGGTGCTCGCCGAGTGGCCGCTGGTCGCGGCGGTGCTGCCCACCGTCTGCCTGCTGCTCGGCGCGGAGGCGGAGTGGTGGACGGAGGAAACGGCCGCCGAGGTGGCCCTGCTGTTCAACACCGTGGCCCTGTTCGCCCTGGGGACGTGGGCCGCCCGCTCCGCCGGGCTCGGCCGACTGTCCTCGGTGCGGTCGGGAGCACTGGACATGCTGATCGGCCTGCTGATCATCGCGGCGGACGCGCTGATCGAGTGACGGAGGCGGACCTGGTACTGCTCCCCGGTCCTACGCGGTCGCTCGACGGAACGCCGCCGCGTTCTGCCGAGCCCACTGGGCGAAGGTGCGGGCGGGACGTCCCGTCACCTTCTCGATCACGCCGTTCGGGGTGTTGAACTCGACCGGCGGATCGGCGAAGATCTCCAGCTGAAAGTCGATCATGTGCTCGGGTACGCCCTGTGCCCGCATCCTCGTCCGCGCCTGGTCCGGCGTCAGCTCCACGAACTCCACGTCGTGACCGGCCGCCGAGCCCAGTACGGCGATCTTCTCGCGCAGCGAGATCCGCTCCGGGCCCGTGAGCAGGTAGTCCGCGCCCGCGTGTCCGTCTTCGAGCAGCGCCGTCGCGGCCACCGCCCCGATGTCCCCCTCGTGCACCATCGCCGTGCGCGAGTCCCCGAACGGCTGCTCGACCCGGCCGCCTCGCACGTCGTCCGCCAACTCCAGGGCGTTGGCCATGATCTCGGTCGGCGACACCGTCGTCCACGCCAGCGCCGACGCCCGCACGGCCGGCTCCAGCGTCGACTCCGACCAGCCCGCCAGCATGGTCACCCGGCGTACCCCCGCCGCCTCGATCCTCGCCACCAGCTCGCCGCCGTTCTCGAGCGGGGCGTAGTCGTCGCCCCCGAAGTTGATGAGGTGCACGGCGGTGACCCCGTGCAGCGCCGACGCCAGCGACGCCGCGTCGGTGAGGTCGCCGCCGACGACCTCGACCCCCGGACCGAACGTCGCCACCGAGGGCCGCCGCGTCAGCACCCGCACCGGCGCACCGGCCTCGCGCAGCGCACCCACGACCTGCCGCCCGACCGTGCCGGTCGCGCCCGCCACCAGAAACGTCATGTCTGTCTCCCCACCTCGAAGGTCACCGCCCTTTCCGGCGGTACGCCCACGATCACACCCATTGCGGACAAGTGCTGTCCGCAATGGACAGCGGCTCTCGCGAGAGTTGTGTGGAGCACATCCGGCACGTCACCCGCCGTATGTTGTGTACATTCTGTAAGGGCGGGCGAGCTGACCCCCGTACTCAGAGCCATGATCCCGTGTTTGACGGGGCGGAAGGTGGGGGCAGGGTGGCGGCGCCACAGTCATGGGCCGGTGGCATGCCCGCGTCCGCGAGGACCTCCGCCGCGGAGGCCTGGCAGTGGCGGGAACCGTCGGTGCTCCTGATCGAAGACGACCCGGGCGACGCCCTGCTGGTCGAGGAACTCGTCGCCGACAGCGCGTTGAAGATGCGCCTGCGCTGGGCCCGGTCCATGGCCGAGGCCCGCGAGGTGCTGCTCGTGGAGGCGCCGGACTGCGTACTTCTCGACCTCCATCTGCCGGACGCCCGAGGGCTCGAGGCCGTGTCGATGGTCCACGCCCTGGCCGACCAGGTCGCCGTCGTGGTGCTCACCGGACTGGCCGAGGACGAGACCGGCCTCGCCGCCCTCATGGCGGGCGCACAGGACTACCTGGTCAAGGGCCGCGTCGAGCCGGAACTGTTCGGCAGGGCCGTGCGGTACGCGATGCAGCGCAAGGAGGCCGAGCAGGCCGCGGTGGCGCTGCAGGCCAGCCAGATGCACGCCCGGGAGAACGCCCGGCTGGAGAGAGGCCTGCTGCCCCGCCCGCTGCTGCACGGCACCGGCGTGGACGTCGTCGCCCGCTACCGCCCCGGCCGCGCCCAGGCGCTGCTCGGCGGCGACTTCTACGACATCGTCCAGAGCCCCGACGGAACCGTGCACGCCGTCATCGGTGACGTCTCCGGGCACGGCCCCGACGAGGCCGCCCTCGGCGTCGCGCTGCGCATAGCCTGGCGCACCCTGGTGCTCAGCGGCGTCACCGGCCCCGAGCAGATCGGCCGCCTGGAGGAGATCCTCGTGGCCGAACGAGCCCGCACCGAAGTGTTCGCCACGCTGACCAGCCTCATCCTGCCGCCGGGCGCACCCTGCGCACGGATGGTGCGGGCCGGGCACCCGGGCCTGCTGCTGCGCACCGACGGCGACGTGCGGTGGGTCGAGGTCCCCGGGGGACCGGCCTTGGGCGTGGTGCCGGGCCTGGCCCACTGGCCGGTGCAGGAACTGCCCCTCCCGCCGGGAGCGGCACTGGTGCTCTTCACCGACGGACTCTTCGAGGGGTACGTCGGCCAGGGCAGGGAGCGGCTCGGTGAGGAAGGTCTGCTCCGGCTCGCGAAGGAGGTGGCCCGGCTGGCCCCGGAGCCGTTCGTCGACGGTCTGATCGACCGGGCCGAGGACCTCGCCGAGGAGCAGGGCGGCCTGGCCGACGACGTGGCCGTGCTGCACCTGCGCTGGAACGCGCGGCAGGAGAACGAGAACAAGGGTGGAGACGAAAGCAGTGGCTGACGAGAAACGGCGGCCGCGGGTCGGCGGCCGGCTGACGGTGCAGGGCTGGTTTCAGCTCGTACTCGCCCTCATGGTCCTCATCGTGGTGGTGGGCACCGTGGTCGGTGCCCGGGTGCAGGGGCGCACCACGGAGCTGACCGACCAGCTCACCGACCGCGTCCAGCCGGCCCAGACCGAGGCATACCGGCTGCAGGCAGCCCTGGTCAACCAGGAGACGGGCGTACGCGGCTACGCCATCGCCGCCGACCGGCAGTTCCTCACCCCCTACGAGCAGGGCAGGAAGGACGAGGCCCGGGCCGTGGCCCGGCTGCGCACGCTCATCGGGGACCAGCCCGCGCTCCTCGCGGACCTGGAGACGGTGGAGCGGCAGGCGGCGGAGTGGCGACGGAGCTACGCCGACCCCCTCGTGGACGGTGTCACGCCCGGTGAACCCCGGACCGTCGACCAGACGACCGCCGGGCGGGGCAAGAAGGTCTTCGACGCGATGCGCGTCGGCTGGACCCAGCAGAACCGCGACCTCGCCGACGTCGTCGAGGACGGCAAGGCCGAACTGGCCGACGCCCGCACGCTGCGCAACCTGACCTTCGGCGTCATGGTGGCGGCCTTCCTGCTGGCCGGTGTGGCGCTGGCGATCGTGGTGCGCCTGCTGGTGGCGCGCCCCCTGCAGACCCTGCGCGAGGCCTCGCGCAGGGTGGCGCGCGGTGACTTCGAGTACTCCATCCCCGCCGAGGGCCCGGCGGACCTCACCGCCGTCGCCCGGGACGTCGAGGACATGCGGCAGCGGATCGTGTCGGAACTCGCCGCGTCCAAACGGCAGCAGGACGACCTGAGCCGGCAGGCCGCCGACCTGGACGCACAGGCCGTCGAACTCCGCCGTTCGAACGCCGAACTGGAGCAGTTCGCCTACGTCGCCTCCCACGACCTCCAGGAGCCCCTGCGCAAGGTCGCCTCCTTCTGCCAGCTCCTGGAGAAGCGGTACGGCGACAAACTCGACGACCGGGGCCTGCAGTACATCGACTTCGCCGTCGACGGTGCCAAGCGCATGCAGGTCCTCATCAACGACCTGCTCACCTTCTCCCGCGTGGGCCGGCTCAACGACGCCGCTGTGGAGTGCCGCCTCGACGAGTTCCTGTCCAAGGCCCTGACCAACCTCGACACGGTCATCACCGAGACCGGTGCGCAGGTCGAACGCCCCGAGGAACTGCCCCGGGTCGTCGGCGATCCGACCCTGCTGGTCATGCTCTGGCAGAACCTGCTCGGCAACGCCGTCAAGTTCCGCGACCCCGACCGCGCCCCACGGATCCGGATCACCTGCGACGAGGACCCCGACAACGCAGGCGCCTGGCGGTTCTGCGTCACCGACAACGGCATCGGTATCCCGCCGGAGTTCGCCGAGAAGGTGTTCGTCATCTTCCAGCGGCTGCACAGCCGCGACTCGTACGGTGGCACCGGCATCGGCCTGGCGCTGTGCAAGAAGATCGTCGAACATCACGGCGGGCGCATCTGGGTCGACACCGCCCACACGGGCGGTACCCGCTTCTGCTTCACTCTGCCGTCCGTCGAGAACGACACCGGCGACATCGACTCCCGTACCGAGGAAAAGGCCCTGGCATGACGACTCCCGCCACCCCCATCGATGTCCTCCTCGTCGAGGACGACCCGGGCGACGAGCTGATGACGCGCGAGGCGTTCGAGGACAACAAGATCGGCAACACCTTGCACGTGGTCCGGGACGGCGAGGAGGCGCTGGACTTCCTCTACCGCCGCGCCGGCCATGCCGAGGCCCCCAGGCCGGACCTCATCCTGCTCGACCTCAACCTGCCCAAGTACGACGGCCGGCAGGTCCTGGAGAAGATCAAGTCCGACTCCGAGCTGAGCGACATCCCGGTCGTCGTCCTGACCACCTCGGCGGCCGAGGAGGACATCCTGCGCAGCTACAAGCTGCACGCCAACGCCTACGTCACCAAGCCGGTCGACCTGGACCAGTTCATCGCCGCGGTCCGCCAGATCGACGACTTCTTCGTCCAGGTCGTACGCCTGCCCCGACGCGGCCTCTGAGCGAGCGGGCGGGCACGGCCTCCTTACGGACCCTCCGCGCCGAACAGGGCTTTCGCGAGCGGGTCCGCACCCAGGAACGCCGTCAGTCCGGCCCGGTCGGGTGCGGTGGCCGGGCCCCGGCGGCCCACCGCGAAGGCCGCCGCCGCGTTGGCGCCGCGTGCGGCCGTCAGCGGGTCGTGGCCCTGTGCGAGCAGGGCCAGGAACGAACCGACGTGGGCGTCTCCCGCCCCGTTGCTGTCGACCGCGTCGACAGGGAATCCCGGCACGTGGATCGGTTCCTGGCCGGGCAGCGCCAGTCGGCAGCCGTCCTTGTCGGCCCGGACGAGCACGCCCGCCGTCGGGGCCAGCCGCTCCCGCAGGGATGCCACCGCGGCCCCCGGATCCTCGTGTCCGGAGAGCAGACGGGCCTCTCGCGCGTTGAGGCTGAGCCAGTCCGTGCGGGCGAGGACCGGCGCGAGGACGGCCTCGGGAATGTCGGCCACCAGGGGCGCCGGATCGAGGCAGAGCGTGATGTCCGCCGGGAGCCCGGAGACGAAGGCGGACAGCAGGGGACCGTTGACCGGCAGCACCAGACCGTAGCCGGAGAGCTGCACCAGGTCCCCGGGGCGCAGTTGCCCCGCGACCGCGTCGATGTCCGAGGGCCGCAGCGTGGCCTCGACACCGAAGCTGGTGACGAAGGTGCGTTCGCCGCCGCTGTCGATCAAGGCGACGGTGAAACCGGTGTCGGCGTCCGTACGGGCGGGGAGCAGGGTGCCGATGTCCTCGGCGGCGAGCGCCTCGCGTACGAGATCGCCGTACGGGCCGCTGCCGTGCAGCCCGGCGAACACCGCCTCCGTGCCGAGCCGACGGGCCGCGACCAGGGTGTTGAACCCGCCGCCGACGGTCGTCTCGCTGCGCGTGCCGATGACGTCCCCGCCGCGTTCCGGCAGCGCGGGGACCTCGATCACGAGGTCGGCGATCACGTTCCCGGCGAGGACGAGACGGCCGCTCATCGTCCGGCCTCCTGCAGCGCGGAGGGCACGGTCCGGTCCCCGCTGCCCGCGACGGAGCGGGTGCCGCGGTCGAACAGCGCGTACACGGCGGCGCCGACCGCCATGGCGATCGCCCAGCCGAGGCCGTTCCGGCCGAACCAGGTGTCGGAGAGCGGGCCCGCGAACCAGACGTCGCTCTCACTGGTCGCGGCCTTGGTGAAGAGCAGGCCGGCCACGATGGCGGCGAGCCAGCCCAGGACTGCGGGCAGCCGGAAGCCGCCCGAGTACCAGTAGCGGCTGGTCGATGTGGTGTCCATCAGCGCCTCCGGGTCGTAGGCGCGTCCGCGCAGCGAGTCGACCGCGATCACTCCGATCCAGGCCGAGATGGGAACGGCGAGCAGGGTCAGGAAGGTCGAGAAGGGCCCGTAGAAGTCGTCGGCGATCAGCATGAAGTAGATGCCGCCGACGAACATCAGCACCACGTCGAGGGCGACGGCGGCGGCGCGCGGCACCCGGAGCCCCAGGGTGATCATCGTCAGCCCGGCGGAGTAGGTGGAGAGGTGGTTCGACATCAGCAGCCCGCCGAAGGCCGCGACGAGATAGGGGATCGCCATCCAGGACGGCAGCATCGCGTTGATGGCCGCCACCGGGTCGGAGGAGGTGGCGAGCGTGGGATCGCCCGCCGAGAGCAGCGACCCGAGGGAGATCAGCAGGACGAGGGGGATGCCCGCACCGAAGGCGGAGGCCCCGATGAGCCGACGGCCCGGGACGGACCGGGGGAGGTAACGGGCGTAGTCGGCACCGGCGTTGGCCCAGCCGATGCCGGTACCCGCGGCGATGAAGCCGATGCCCGCGATCACACCGCTGGCCGGGCCCGCCGGAGTGTCGAGAACCTTGGACCAGTCGACGGTGGCGACCAGGAAGCCCATCACGACCAGGTTGAGCGCGCCGAAGACGACTGTCGCCCACTTGTTGATCCACATGATCGTGGCATGGCCGAGGCCGCTGATCAGCAGCGTGCAGCTGATGAAGACCAGCAGGCAGACCAGCGTGAGCACGGTGTTCCGGCCCACCCCGAAGGCGGTGTGCAGCATGGCCAGCAGCGCGTACGCCGCGGTCGTGGTGGTGATGGTCTCCCAGCCGACCCGGCTGAGCCACGTGATGAGGGTCGGACCGGCGTTGCCCCGCTGTCCGAAGACCGCCCGGGAGAGGGTGAGCGCGGGCGCCCCGCCCTTCTTGCCGGCCAGACTCAGGGCTCCCACCAGCGCGAAGGAGCCGAAGGAACCGACAGCGGCGACGAGGGCCGCCTGCCAGATGTTCAGGCCGCGGAAGGCGACGAGCGTCGCGCCGAGAGGGAGCCCGAGGATGCTGATGTTGGCTGCGAACCAGGTCCAGAACATCTGACCGGCCTGGCCGTGCCGCTCGTGGTCGGGGACCGGCTCGATCCCACGGGTCTCAATGGCGCCGACGCGGTCGTTCGTCTTCGAAGCGGTCATGACGGAACCTCCTTGCAGGGTGCGGAGGGGCGGGGCGTTCTCGGGTGGCTCGCTCAGCGGAGTGCGAGCAGCCGTGTGGTGAGGGGTTCGAGGTCGAGGGAGTTGACGGACCGCAGCGTGTCCACGGCCTCGGCGGGCAGCCCGGAGAGCCCGGCGACGGACCCGGCGACGGCACCGGCGATCGCGCCGATGGTGTCACTGTCACCGCCGAGGTTGGCCGCGAGCAGGGCGGCCTCCCAGGGATCGCCGTCGGCCACCGCCAGTACCGCGAACGCGGCGGGCACCGACTCCTGGCTCGCGACGCTGGTGCCGACGAGCGCGACGATCCGGTCCAGCGCCTCGGCCTCCGGGAGATCCTGTACGAGATCCCGTGCCCAGGTGATCCGACTGGCGATGTCGGCCCCGGCGACCCAGTGGCCGCGCCGCGCACCGGCCCGGGCCGCGACCACCGCGGCGGCCACGGCCTCGTCCAGCGAGCCGCCGCCGACACCCGTGCTGACGGCGGCGGCGACGGCGGCCGCGCCCGCGATCCCGAGCCCCGTGTCATGGGTGACCTGGCAGGACTCCACGACATGGTCCAGGAAGACGTCCAGCGGCTGGACGTCGAAGGCGATGCCGACGGGGGTGACACGCATGGCCGCGCCGTTCGTCGTGCCGTTCCTGCCCGCCTCCCGCGCCGGAACACCGCCGGCCACCGCGTCCAGGGCGGCCTTGGTGGAGGGGCCGAGGAGGTCGAAGGAGCCCTTGGCCTTCATCTCCTTCTCCCAGTCGAGCAGGTCGTGGGCCAGGCGCAGGGGATCGATCCGGCCGTGTCCCTCGGCGATGAGGCGGCCGACGATGACGGCCTGGTCGGTGTCGTCGGTGACGGAGCCGGCCGGCATACCGGCGCTGACCGGGTTGTCGGGGAGCGCGGGCCGGAAGCCGGTGAGCCTGCCGTAGACCCGGACGACGTCCTTCCTGGACATCACCTGTGTGGGCATGCCGAGAGCGTCGCCGAGGGCGAGCCCGTAGTAGGCGCCGAGGGCGCGGTCGAGTCGGTCGGTCACGGTCGGCCTCCCTGGCCCGAGCGCACGTGCAGTTCGAATTTGGCGGGGTCCAGCAGGCTGGTGACCTGCTCGACGACCGAGCCGTCGCCCGCTCGGTACACCTGGGTGAGCCGCAGGAAGGACTCGCCGGGCGAGCGGTGCAGCAGGGCCGCCTCCGCCGCGTCGAGCCCGCGCACCGACACCACACCCTCACCGGAGACGGTGACCCGGCCCGCGGCGATCAGCGCCCGGCTCAGCGAGCCGTCGACGAGGCCGCGTTCGGGCAGCCCGGCCAGGTCTCCCGTGGCCGGGACCCTGCTGCGCTCCAGCGACACGCCCCGTCCGTCGGCGAGCCGTCTCACTCGGTCCAGCGCGATGAACGTACTCGCATCCATCCCGAGTTCGGCGGCCAGCTCATGGTCGCTGACCTCCTCGAAGCGCAGGGTCTCCGACGTGAGCTCCGTGCCCTGCTCGGCGAGGGCCTTGGTCCAGCCGAGCCGGTTGTCGATCGGCGTCCCCTCGAAGGTGACGAAAGAGCCGATCCCGGCATGGGTGGCGATGAGCCCTTCCTCCCCGAGGGCTTGCAGTGCCTGCCGCAGAGTGGTGCGACTGACCCCGAAGCGCTGGGTGAGCGCGTGCTCCCCGGGGAGCCTGCTGCCGTCGGAGTGGACTCCGGCCCTGATCTCGTCGGAGAGAACACGGACGATGCGATGGTGTTTGTGTACCTGTCCAGGCATGTCCAAACAGTAAATGAACAAGTCTGGTCAGGTCCATAGCCGACCGAGGATTTCCCGAACCGCGTGATCACGCCGAGCGGGGCGTGCTAGATTCCCCACATGAACATGGTTCCCATTATCGAAAGAAAGCGTAGGTAGGCCACGTGCCTCCGCCCTCGACATCCATACCGACGGCGCGCGCCGACGCGTTCACCGCGGCCGAGGAGGCATCGGCCGCACCCGCCGCGGGAGGCGGCGGCCGACTCGCCTCCCGCACGGGACTGCTGCTCGCCTGCGGCGCGTTGACCGCCTTCCTGCTCGCTTCGGTCGTCGTGGCCATCGGCCTGGGACCCGCGGTCATCACCCCGGGGGAGACCGCCCGTCACCTGTGGGCGGCGCTCAGCGGCGGGCGCATCGGCCAGGACGAGGTGACGACGTACCAGATCATCTGGCAGATCCGCACCCCACGCGTCCTGCTGGCGGCCCTGGTCGGGGCCGGGCTCAGCGCGGTCGGCGTGGCGATCCAGGCCATGGTGCGCAACGCGTTGGCCGACCCCTTCGTCCTCGGCGTCTCGTCGGGCGCCTCCGTCGGCGCCGTCGCCGTCACGGTCACGGGCGGGCTCGCGGCCCTCGGCATCTACGCCGTCTCCGCCGGAGCCTTCGTCGGCGCGCTCGCCGCCTCGCTGCTGGTGTACGCCGCGTCCGCAAGCCGGGGCGCGATCTCCCCGCTGCGACTCGTCCTGACCGGCGTGGCCATGTCGCTCGGATTCCAGGCCGTGATGAGCCTGATCGTCTACTTCGCGCCGGACAGTGAGGCGACCAGCATGGTCCTGTACTGGACCATGGGCAGCTTCGGCGCCGCGACCTGGGGCTCGCTGCCCGTCGTGGCGGTGGTGGTCACGACCGGGATCCTGGTCCTCCACCGGTACGGGCGGGTGATGGACGTCCTCGCCCTCGGCGACGAGACCGCCGCGAGCCTGGGCGTCGGCCCCGACCGGCACCGCAAGGGGCTGCTCGTACTCGTCTCCCTCGTCACCGGCGTCATGGTCGCCGTCAGCGGTGCCATCGCCTTCATCGGACTCGTCATGCCGCACGTGGTGCGCATGCTCGTCGGCGCCACCCACGCCCGCGTCCTCGCCGTGGCACCACTGGCCGGAGCGATCTTCATGGTGTGGGTCGACCTGGCGGCCCGGACCGTGGTCGCCCCCCGAGAGCTGCCGCTCGGCGTCATCACCGCACTCGTGGGCGTGCCCGTCTTCATCGGCCTGATGCGCCGCAAGGGCTATACGTTCGGGGGGCGTTGACATGGATCTGAGGCTCGACGGACTCTCCGTCGTGACCGACGGCAAGAGCCTCGTGCGCGGCCTGTCCCTGGACGTGCCGGACGGGCAGGTCGTGGGTCTGGTCGGCCCGAACGGCAGTGGCAAGTCCACCGCGCTGCGGTGCGTGTACCGAGCCCTGCGTCCCAGCTCCGGAACCATCTGGGTGGGCGAGCGGGACCTGACACGGCTGCCGCTGCGCCACAGCGCGCGAACCATCGCGGCGATGACCCAGGACGGCGCCGTCGACTTCGACTTCACGGTCGAGGAGGTCGTCGCACTCGGTCGCGCGCCCCATCTCCAGGGGAACCAGGCCCTCAGCGGCCGGGAGCGCGAACTGTGCGAGCGCGCGATGCGCCAGCTCGACATCGGGCACCTCGCACACCGGGGAGTCCTGACCCTGTCGGGCGGCGAGCGCCAGCGCGTCCTGCTGGCCCGCGCCCTCGTCCAGGAGCCGAGCATCCTGATCCTGGACGAACCGACCAACCACCTCGACGTCCGCCACCAGGTCGAGCTGCTCTCGCTGCTGCGCGGGTCCGGCCTCACCGTTCTCGTCGTCCTGCACGACCTCAACCTGGCCGCGGCGGCCTGCGACCGTCTCGGCGTGCTGGCGCGGGGCCGCCTCGTCGCCTCGGGCACGCCCGCGGATGTCCTCACGACCGAACTGGTCGGCGACGTCTTCGGCGTCACGGCCACCGTCGTCCCGCACCCGCTCACGGGCGGTCCCCAACTCCTCTACTCGCTCGGCTCATCCCGGTGAAAGGCGCCTCACGACATGCGTAGAACTCCCCTCCCCGTCCCGGCACGACAGCATGCGGCTCTCGGATCCGCCCTGGTGGCGGCGCTGGTGCTCAGCGGCTGCGGCGCCGAGGTCGAACCGGACGCCAAGACGTCCGCCGAGGTCACCGTCAAGCGCTGTGGTGAGCCGGTGCGGTACAAGGTCCCCGAGCGGGCCGTCGCCTACGAAGCCGGCAGCGCCGACAAGCTGTTCGCCCTCGGCCTGACCGATCACGTGCACGGCTACGTGATGCCGCCGGCCAACCCACCGGTGAGCGAGTCCCCGTACGCGTCCGAGTACGCCAAGGTGAAGATGCTCAGCGACGACCTCCTCAACAAGGAGGTCGTCGTCGAGGCCAAGTCCGACTTCGTCGTCGCGGGCTGGAACTCCGGATTCAAGGACGAGCGGGGCATCACGCCGGCCATCCTGGACAAGCTCGGCATCCAGAGCTTCATGCACACCGAGAGCTGCTTCAACTATCCCGGGTATCCCGAGAAGGTCACCCCCTTCGAAGCCCTCTACACCGACCTCGAACGGCTGGGCAGGATCTTCCGGGTCGAGGAGAAGGCCAGGACGGTGGTCGACGGGCTCAAGGAGCGCGTCGAGGCCGTCGAGGCCAAGGCTCCGGCGGGTGACCCGGTTCCCGTCTTCCTCTACGACTCCGGAACCGACCAGCCGTTCACCGCGGGCAATCAGGTCCCGCCCAACGACATCATCAAGTCGGCGGGCGGCAAGAACGTCTTCGACGGACTCGACGAGCGCTGGACCCAGGTCAACTGGGAGTCGGTCGCCGAGTCGGAGCCGGAGGTCGTCGTCATCCTCGACTACGGCGACCTGCCCGCGAAGAAGAAGATCGACTTCCTGAAGAAGTCTCCCCACACCAAGGGACTCCCCGCCGTGAAGAAGAACAACTTCTTCGTCCTCGACTACAACGAGGGCATCAGCGGACCCCGCAACATCGACGGTCTGGAGAAGTTCGGCGCGTACCTGCGCCAACTCGCCGGCTGATCGGGCGATGCCATACGGCACCGGCGAGGTGCCGTATGGACAGTCGCGCCTCGGTCAGTCGCGCACCAGCACGGGCATCCGTGCCGGAGCCTGTGACGGCGAGGCGGCCGCGTTGCCGAAGTTGCCCTCGACCTCGGACTTCTCCGCCGCGTTCGGGTACGGGTTCGTGCAGGCGACGCCCGCCGTGGAGCCCGACATCAAGCTGGAGCAGGGCCCGGGTTTGCGGTCCGGCAGCCCCAGGATGTGGCCGAGTTCGTGGGACGAGATGCGTACCGTGTTGTAGCCCTGGTTCACCGCCTGGCGTCCGATGTAGACCGTGCCGTTGCCCAGTGAGGTGGTGTAGGCACGCGGCCAGCCGTTGTCGGCCAGGATGCGGATGTTGGCCCGCTGCCCGGACGCGGCCGGGCGCATCTCCACGCCCTCGACACTCTCGTTCCATATCGCCGCGCCCCGGTCGACGGCCGACCGGAACTCCGCGGAACCGCTCGCGTCGTAGGTGAGCACCGTGGCCGCGGCCAGGGACCGCGCGGTGCCGTTCGGGGAGTCGGCGGCCACGGCCTGGCCGCTCAGCAGGGGCATGGACATCAGCAGGGCTGCGGCGATACCGCCGGTCAGCGTACGGACGTGCATGTTCGACCTCCTTGTGGGGGTAGGAGTCGTGCTCATGACATCACCTGCGTCCCTGCCCGCTCGACCCGGCGGTCAATCCGCTATTCCGTCCGATGTCGAACAACTGCGCTGATAGCGTGGCGCCTTGAGTGAGGGGGAGTAGACAGCACGTGACTTCGACGGAGTTTCTGATCGGCGGGGATCTGCGCGTACGGCGGCTCGGATTCGGGGCCATGCACTTGCCGACGGACCCGGACCCGGCCCGCAAGACCTCTCTCGCGGTCGCCCGGCGGGCCGTCGAGCTGGGCGTCACGCTGATCGACACCGCGTACATGTACGGCGGCGGAGCCAACGAGGAACTCCTGGCCGAGGCCCTCCACCCCTATCCCGACGAGCTGCTGATCACCACCAAGGTCGGCGTCGCCCGATCGGGCCCCGAGGGCGAGTGGAGGCTCGACGGGCGGCCGGCGGTGCTGCGCGACCAGGCCGAGCAGGCTCTGCGCCGACTGCGCGTCGAGCGGATCGAGCTGCTCCAGCTTCACCGGATCGACCCCGAGACCCCGCTCGCCGACCAGGCCGGCACGCTCCGGGAGCTGCGGGACGAGGGGAAGATCGGCCGGATCGGACTGTCCGAGGTCACCGTGGGCGAACTCGACCAGGCACGGCGAATCGTCGACATCGCGAGCGTGCAGAACCGCTACAACCTGCTCGACCGGGAGCACGAGCCGGTGCTCGCGGCGTGCGAAGCGGCGGGGATCGCGTTCCTGCCCTGGCGTCCTGTCGCCTGGGGGGAGTCGGGACAGCGGGCCGAGGTCGCCGCCGTGGCGGCCGAAGCCGACGCCACCCCCACGCAGCTTGCCCTGGCCTGGCTCCTCGGCCACTCGCCGGTCGTCCTCCCGATCCCGGGCACCGCCCGGATCGACCACTTGGAGGAGAACCTCGCCGCCGAGAACCTCGACCTGTCCCAGGCCCACCGCGATCGCCTCGACCGCCTCGGAGACGCTCGGAGCCCGGGAACGACCCAGTAGCGCCGCCGGTTTGGAAGCCGAGTGACAGAAGTGGCGTGCATTGGTCTAGGCCTGAGCGCTCCGGCCTCGTATGGTCGGCGGTGGCCGGCGGCACGACCTTCCCCCCACCCGAGTTGCGAGCCGGCTCGGACGACGCCCCACGACCGCGACCCGAGCAGCCGGGTGAACTCCCCCACTCACCGCCTCCGGGAGGCCATGGTGAAAGTTCGCACCAGATTGTCGGCAATCATCGGCACGCTCGGTCTCGTCGGATCCCTGGCTCTGGCCACGGCGTACGCCGACGAGCCCGCCACCGACGCGGGCGCGGCGCAGGTCGCGCTGACGGAGGTGGCCCAGGCCAAGAACCCGACCGCCGGTGCCGCGGGACCCGGCGACACGGTCTGGATCGCCGAACGCGCCGGCACGGTCCGCGTCCTGAACGACGCCGGACTCGGCGAACCCGTCCTCGACATCTCCGACGAGACCACCACCGACGGCGAACGCGGCCTGCTCGGCGTGACGTTCGACCCCGACTTCACGCACTTCTACATCTCCTACACCGACCTCCAGGGCACCAGCACCATCGACGAGTTCGCCGTCCAGGACGGGACCATCCAGGAGGACACCCGGCGCACCGTCCTCACACAGGAGCAGCCCGAGTCGAACCACAACGGCGGCGACATCAAGTTCGGTCCCGACGGCTACCTCTACATCGCGTTCGGTGACGGCGGAGGCGGCGGCGACCCCGACGGCAACGGGCAGAAGCTCGACACCCTGCTCGGCAAGCTGCTCCGGATCGACCCGCAGGGCGGCACCCCGTACGCCGTCCCGCAGGACAACCCCTTCGTCGGCGACCCGAACGCCAAGAGCGAGATCTGGTCGTACGGGCTGCGCAACCCGTGGCGGTTCTCCTTCGACGCGGGCTCCGGCGACCTGCTCATCGCCGACGTCGGCCAGAGCGCATGGGAGGAGATCGACTGGGCGCCCGCGGACAGCAAGGGCGGCGAGAACTACGGCTGGGCGCAGATGGAGGGCACCCACCCCTTCCGCGGCGGCACCGAGCCCGCGAACCACGTCCCGCCGATCCACGAGTACGACCGCAACGGCCTCGGCTGCTCGGTCACCGGCGGCTACGTCTACCGCGGCCAGGCCATCGCGGACCTCGCGGGCCAGTACGTCTACAGCGACTACTGCGACGGCACCCTGCGCTCCCTGGAGATCGAGAACGGCAAGGTGACCGCCGAACACGACCTCGGCGTGAACGGCGGAGAGGTCGTCTCCTTCGCCCAGGACACCGACGGCGAGCTGTACGCCCTGGCCATCGGCGGCACGGTCTGGCGCGTCGACCCGGCGTGACGCGCGGGAATGACGGAGCCCCGGGAGGGCCGCATTTCGCGAGGGTAGGGTAGAAGAGTGACCCTCACCGTGCGGCCCGACCGCGTCGTCCGACGCCCACGCTGAGTGGGCGCGTCCGTGACCGGTGCGCGGGAGCGCGCGGTGCTTCCGACGGGGTCGCGCCCGTGGTTGGGGGCGATCGCGGCCCTCGCCGCACTGGTGGTCGTGGCGCTCGGGGTCCTCTACGCCGGTGCCGGCGGGCCCGGCGTGGTGGACGTGCGCGTCGCGGCGGCGGTGGAGGGTGCGGGGTCGTCGTGGCGGCATTTCGCCCTGGCCACGGACTTCCTGGGGGAGCCCGGGGGAGCGGCGATGCTGGTGGTGGCCGCGGCGGCGGGTGCCCTGGTGCTTCGGTGGCCTCGTGCGGCGGTGCTCGTCGTGGCGGGTCCCGGCCTGACCGTGGTGGCGACGAAGCTTCTCAAGCCCCTGGTGGGACGCACCATCCACGACGGTCATCTGTCCTACCCGAGCGGGCACACCGCGTTCCTCACCGCGTTCGCACTCGCGGTGGCGCTGCTCGTGACCGGCCGGCTCCGGCTCGGCGGCGCGGCCGGCCCGTCGCTCGTGCTCGCCACGGCGACGGCGGCCGGCGCCGCGATGGGCTGGGCGCAGGTCGCCCTGGGCGCGCACTACCCGACGGACGCACTCGGCGGCTGGTGCACCGCGCTGGCGGTGACACCGGCTGCCGCGTGGATGGTCGACCGGACGGGAGACAGGCTGGCCGGTCGGATGTCCGACGCCCCTCAGCCGGAGCGCCGCTGACGCCACGTCACACCGAACGGCGGAACACCGGCTTCACCGGTCGTCCCCCCATCCACGGCGTGGGGTCACCCGCGTCCAGCGCCTTCCGGTACACCGCACACGCCTGCGCCACCACGTCGACGGTGTGATCGATGTCGGCGTCACTGAGCGCGTCGCTCACCACGAACGACGGGGCCAGCACGCCGCCCGCGAGGAGCCGGCGAAGGAACAGCGTGCGGTACTGCTGCGACGGCCGACGGTTCTCGTCGAGGGTGGCGAAGACCAGGTTGCTGGCCCGCCCCCGGACGACGACGTGGTCGGCCACGCCCATGCCGGCCGCGGCGTCGCGGACACCGGCGGAGAGCCGCTCGCCGAGCGCGTGCAGCCGCGCGGTGACGCCCTCCTCGGCGTAGGTGGTCTGCACGGCCATCGCGGCGGCCAGCGAGTGCGTTTCGGCCCCGTGCGTGGTGGACAGCAGGAACACCCGGTCGCCGGAGTGACGCAGCCCGCCCCACTCCATCAGATCCCGGCGCCCGGCCAGCGCGGAGACGGCGCATCCGTTGCCCAGCGCCTTGCCGAAGGTGGAGAGGTCGGGGACGACCCCGTACAGGCCCTGGGCGCCGGCCTCGGACCAGCGGAAGCCGGTGATCATCTCATCGAAGACCAGCACGCAGCCGTGCTGGTCGGCCAGCTCGCGCAGACCGGCGAGATACCCGGGCGGCGGCTCGGTGTGGGTGGCCGGTTCCAGGATCAGGCAGGCGACCTCGTCCTGGTACCGGGTGAGCAGTTCCTCGGTGGCGGCCAGGTCGCCGTACGGGAACGCCACGGTGAGGTCGGTGGTCGCCGCCGGAACACCCGCGGACATGGGCGTGGTGCCGATGAACCAGTCGTCGACGGAGTAGAAGGGGTGGTCGCCGCAGATGGCGACCCGTGCGCGCCCGGTGGCGGCGCGGGCGAGACGTACCGCGGCGGTGGTGACGTCGGAACCGTTCTTCGCGAACTTCACCATCTCCGCGGTCGGCACGGTGGCAAGGAAGCGTTCCGCGGCCTCGACCTCCACGACGGACGGCCGGACGAAGTTGCTGCCGCGGTCGAGTTCGCGCCGCACCGCCTCGACCACGCGCGGGTGGGCATGCCCGAGGCTTACCGACCGCAGGCCGGAGCCGTATTCGACGTAGCGGTTGCCGTCGACGTCCCACACATGGGCACCGCGGCCGTGGCTGATGACGGGGGCCAGGTCGTCGGGGTACTGGTCGTCGCCCTTGGCGTAGGTGTGCGCGCCCCCGGGAATCATGGCGTGGAGCCGCTCGTTGGCCTGCCGCGACCGGGGCAGGAGGAAGCCTCCGGACTCTTGGGTGTCCACGCGTACTTCAGCCCTCTCTCTGCTTCAGGACCTCGGCGAGGCTCGGCGCCTCCCGGTCCCGCCGGGACATCGACATGGGCGGCAGCGGCCAGGGGACGGCGAGTTCGGGGTCGTCGAAGGCGATCGTGACGTCCTCGGCCGGATCGTGGGGGCGGTCGATCCGGTAGGAGGTGTCGGCGGTCTCGGTCAAGGCCTGGAAGCCGTGCGCGCACCCCGCCGGGATGTACAGGGTCACTTGCGTCTCGCCGGACAGTTCGAAGGTGGCCACGTTGCGGTAGGTCGGGGAGCCGGGTCGCAGGTCGACCACGACGTCGAAGATCCGCCCGTACGAGCACCGCACCAGCTTCGCCTCTCCGGCACCCGAGCGCAGGTGCAGCCCGCGCAGCACGCCCCGGACCGAGCGGGACACGCTGTCCTGGACGAAGGCGTCCGGGTCGAGGCCCACCGAACGGATCACGTCGGCGTCGAAGGTGCGGCAGAAGAACCCGCGCTCGTCGGCGTACGGCACCGGCTCGAAGAGGTACGCGCCGGCGATCTCCGGGACCGCGGTCGCCTTCATGAAGTCTCCTGTCGGACGCGGGCGTTGGCGTTGCCGGTCGAGGGGAACACGGTCGCGGTCAGGACGCTGAACTGCCGCTCCAACCGACGCACGGCGCCCTCTTTCCGCTCGGCGAGGGTCAGCCGCAGCTCCCCCGAGCGCTTCTCCAACTCCCGGAACTGCTCCAGCAGCTGCTCCGCGTCGACCTCGCGGGCCGGGTGGCAGAACGGGGCCAGCCCCATGCGAGCCATCAGGGCGTCGCTCTTGGCCGAGTAGCTGAGCGCGAGCGTCGGCGTGCCGACCTTCAGCGCGCAGACCAGGTTGTGGTACCGGGTCGCCACCACTGTGTCTGCGGCCGCCGTCTCCTTCATCAGGTCGGCGAGCGAGGCCGTCTCGGCGACGGTGACCAGCGGCGAGTCCACCGCGTCGCGGATCACGTCGGCCACCGGCCGGTCGAGCTCGTCGCCGGTGAGCAGCCGGACCGGTCTGCCCTCCGCGACGAGCGCGCGGACGAACCGGGTCGTCCCGTCGAGGTAGCGCCGGTGGATCTCGTCGGCCCTGGCGCGGTCGTCGTTGCCGCCGTAGAAGGCCATGACGCCGACGCAGACGGTGCCCGGCGGAGCCGAGGGCGCGCTCGTCGCCGGTGTCGGCAGGGCGAACGCGAGGTCTTCGTAGACCTCGTCGCGCGCGGTGTCCACGCCCATCGCCCGCATCGCGTCACGGGACATGTCGTCCCGGAACGACCGGTACGTGGCCAGCCGCGCCGACCAGCGCGTCAGGACCCGTGTAGGCCGCCGGGCGATCGTGGCGGCGCCGACACTGACCAGCGCGACCCGGGTGCGGAGCAGCCGCCCGGTCGCGCAGAGCAGGAACAGCGAGTACGGGAAGCCCCACGGCCGCAGCGGCAGCGTGGCCTCCAGGACGCCCGTGCCCGGCACGATCACCACGTCGTGCCGGCGCACCCAGACGGCGGTGCGGACGGCGTCGACGAGTTTGCCGAGCCCCTTGGCCGCGATCGCGCCCGCCCGCGACGCGGTCCGGTACTCGCCGCTGTACCAGTTCAGCCGCGTCGCCGGGATCCCGTACCGGGTCTCGACGTCCTCGGGTCCGCCGCACAGCGCGTCCACGACGGCCTCCGGGTGCTCGGCGCGGAGGTACCCGAGCACGGCCTCGAGCGATCCGTCGTTGCCGACGTTGCCGGAGCCGAGCAGCCCGAACACCCCGACGCGCACCGGCGTTTCGTGTGGGGCGGTCATGCCTGCCTCCCCTCGCGGCCGGCGACGAGCGCGTCGACGGAGACGGTGAGCCGGTCCGGGTCGATCGGGGCGCGGTCCTCGACCCGCTCACCGGCACCGGGCCGGACCCGGCTGGTCATCCACGCGGCGAGGTGGCGGTAGCACGCGCGCCGGTCGGCGGCCGACAACGGCGCCCGCCGGATCGCCGCGACGAAGCCCCAGACGTACTCGGCGAGCAGCCGGGGCGTCGGGTGCAGCGGGCCCGCCCGGCGCGGGTCCAGGTTGACGCACCGGGAGCGCTTGCCCGGGTTCGCCCGCTCGGCGCGGGTGGGGTGGTCGCGGCGGAAGTACAGCAGCTCCGGCACCTGGTGGAAGGGCCCGTGCAGGGTGATCTCGGCGACGAACGTGCGGTCCGCGTGGTGGTAGCTGTCGTGCGGTTTCACCCGGCGCAGCACGTCGGCCCGCATCACCCCGTAGAAGTCGTCGCCGCCGGGCTCGAACAGCAGACTGCGGAAGCGCTCCGGCGCGTGCGGCGAGTCGGTCGCGAGCCCGTACTCGTAGGGGACCTTCACCTCGCCGTCGCCGTCGATGACCGCCTGGCCGCTGTGCGCGAGGATCACGTCCGGCCGCTCGTCCAGCGCCTGTACGCAGCGCCGTAGCAGGTCCCGGGCGTACAGGTCGTCGTGCGAGGCCCACTTGAACAGCTCGCCCCGGCACTCGGTGAACACGTGATTGTGGTTGGGCGCGGCGCCGATGTTCCTGGGCAGCCTGAGGTACCGGATGCGTGAGTCCCGCGCGGCGTACCGGCGGCAGATGTCCCGGGTCCCGTCGGTCGAGGCGTTGTCGGAGACGACCAGCTCGAAGTCCTCGTAGGTCTGGCCGAGCAGGGCGTCGAACGCCTCGGCGAGGTACTCCTCGCCGTTGTACACGGGCAGGCCGATGCTCAGCCGGGGTTGGGCGGTCATGGCGTCCTCACTTCACGGATGGGATGGTGGTGGCGCTCGCGCAGGGCGGCCCGCAGTTGCAGCCACCAGACGGCGGAGCCGCAGGCGGCGGTGGTGGCGACGCCCCAGGCGGAACCGACCGTGCCGGCCGCGAACGCGCCACCGAGCCCTCCGCCGACGTAGCAGGCGGAGGCGAACAGCTGGCAGCGCAGGCTGCGCCGGGCCGCGGCGAGCGCGCGCAGCCCGGCCGCCGCGCCGGTGCCGAGGCCGGCGCCCGCGACACCGAGCGTCACCGGCACGATGAGCGCCGAGGCGGCTGACCAGACGTCACCGAGTACCAGCTCGCCGAGCCGGTCCGGGACCAGCAGCAGCGCCGCGCCCCAGAGCAGGGCGCCGACGGCCTGCCCGCCGCCCAGGAGGAGGCAGAACCTGCCCAGCCGCCGCGGGGCCTCCCGCAGGACTCGGGCCGCCTCCGCCACGGTGACCAGCGACAGCCCCATCAGTACGGCGAGGAAGGGGCCGAGCAGCAGTTCGGCGCCCCGGATCACACCCACCGCGCCGACCCCGACGATCACGCCGAGCCCGTACGCCCGCAGCTGGCTCGAGCCGCTGACGCCGACGTTCTCGACCAGGTACCGGTAGCCGAGGTCGCGGTGGTCGCGCAGCCAGTCGCGTGCCCCGGTCAGCCTCGGCCGGATGCCGGACTGGAAGCAGCCGTACACGGCGGCCACCGCGGCGGACGTGCCCCACGCGACCACGAAAGCGGTCACGCTGCCCACACGGGCCGCCACCACCATGGCGGGGACGAGCGCGACACCCCAGACGACGTCGTTCACGAACGCCTTGCGCCCCTGGCCGGCGGCGAAGAACGAGTACCGCCAGGCGTCCTGCAGCAGCAGCCCCGGCAGCATGAGGCCGAGGCCGGCGAACGCGGCTCCCACCCGGCCTCCGATGCTCAGCCCGGTGACCAGGCACACCGTGCCGATACCGGCGCCGACCAGGACCGCAGTACCCGACGACCGGGCCACCGCCCCTCGCCAGGACGATTCCGGCACACCGCTGAAGCGCACCACGAGCGGGTCGGTGGCCAGCCCGCGGGACACGTTGAGGACCACGCCGTAGGTCACCCAGGCCAGGCTGAACACGCCGAACGCGGTCAGCCCCAGCGAGCGTGCCACGTAAACGCCCACCACGAAGTTGGACAGGCTGGAGGCCGCCTGGTCGGCCAGCCCCCAGGACAGCCTGCCGACGACGCCCCGCCGGGCGGGCCCCGCCGGTGTCGTCGTCTTCTCCCCCTCGACGGTCATCGGCGTCATGCCTTGATCAGTCCGGCGCCGTGCAGGGCGTCGGCCGCCGCGGCGACCGTGTCGAACGGCAGCCCCGACCGCTCGGTGACGTCCAGCAGGCTGTGCCCGCCGTCGGAGAGGCTGAGCACCCAGAGCATGGCCAGCTGCGCCTGCTTCGTGTCGCTGCGCCCACCGAGCGAGTTGTACAGGCCGCGCCGCCCCAACTGCGGTTCCCCGTACGGGCTGAGGTTGACGTAGCGCCGGTTGCGGTCGAGGACGGCGAACGCCTCGCGGCAGACCGCGAGCGTGTCCGCCATCGCCCCGGGGGAGACGAAGTCCAGGTCGTCCGCCGACGTGTGGTACTCGGGATAGCCCGCGTACGGGGTCCGGGTGAGCGAACCCACGCCGAGGTCGAACCCGGGCGAGCAGTACTGCCGCTCGTCGTAGCCGTACGGCGTGAACTCGGAGACACGGTGGGGGCGTTCGGAGACGGCCAGGACGTGCCGCAGCACCCGGTCGATCTCCGCGTCGCCGCGTCTGCTCTGTTTGTACGTGAGCCGGCCGGGGTCGCCGGCGCAGGCGAGCACCAAACCGTGCCTGACCCTCTCCACTCGTTCCCTGTTGCGGGCCAGCCAGGTGATCGCCCCGATGGTGCCGGGCGCGAAGACGAACCGGTAGGTGTAGTACGGGTTCCGCTCCGCCAGCTCCCGGGCCAGGAAGGTCGCCACCGCGATGCCGGCCAGGTTGTCGTTGGCCAGTGACGGGTGGCAGACGTGGCAGGAGACGATCACCTCGTCGGGGACCTGCCCGGGGACCACGTGCTCGGCGTAGGTGAGGTGGCCGTCCGCGAGGGTGGAGTCGATCCGGACCTCGTAGTCGCCGTCCGGCAGCGCGTCCAGGGTGTCCTGGGCCAGGCAGAAACCCCAGTCCGGCTTGTAGTAGCTGGTGCGGTACGGCACCCAGCCCGGGTGGTCCGGCAGGGTGTGCAGGTGCGCGCGCAGTTCGGCGAGCGGCATCGTCGCCGACACCGGGACGCTGTAGCCGAGCACGTGCAGGCTGGACGCGGCGAAGTCGACGACCCGGTTGCCGTGCGCGTCGGCGATGTACGCGTCGCGGATGTTCCACTCCTGCGGCACCGTCCAGTCGAGCACCTGCGTCCCGGTCGGCACCTCGTGCACGTGCAGAGGGATGTACTCGTCGACGATCCGCAGGGTGTCGCGCACACCGTCGCCGGTGATGCTCCGGCACAGCGGGTACAGCCGCTCCACCAGGGCGTACATCTCCTCTCCGGGCTCGGTCATCCGCGCCACCGCAGGGTGTCGTCCACGGAGCCGGCGTCGGAGGCCGCACGCAGCACGGCCAGCCGGGTGAAGCGGCGCTCGAAGTCCTCCCGGGTCAGCCCGTGCTTCCGGTAGGCGTCGGCGAGTTCGAGCGCGCCCTGCTTCACCGTCCACTCGCAGTCGAAGCCGGGCACCGCGGCGCGGAACCGGGAGAAGTCCACCCGGTACGACCGCGGATCGGCACCGGTCTCCCCGGTGATCACCACGCGTGAGTCCGGCACCGCCGCCGCGACCTGCTCGGCGATCTCGGCGACCGTGACGTTGTTGACCTCGCTGCCGATGTTGAACGCCCGGTCGTGCACCGCCTCCCGAGGCGCGGTCAGCGCGGCCGTGAAGGCCCGGGCGATGTCCACGGCGTGCACCAGGGGACGCCAGGGGGTGCCGTCCGAGAGCACCAGCACCTCGCCGGACAGGAGCGCGTGGCCCACCAGGTTGTTCAGTACGATGTCGGCGCGCAGCCGGGGCGAGTGACCGAAGGCGGTGGCGTTGCGCATGTACACCGGGCTGAAGTCGCCGTCGGACAGCGCGTGCAGGTCGTCCTCCACCCGCACCTTGGACTCCGCGTACGGCGTCACCGGGCGCAGCGGGGCGTCCTCGGCCACCAGCTCGCCCCCGCCCGCGGCGCCGTAGACCGAGCAGGTCGACGCGTACAGGAAGCGCCGCACCCCGGCGTCGCGGGCCAGCCGGGCCAGCCGCACGGACGCGTGGTGGTTGATATCGTACGTCAGCTCCGGCGCCAGGGAGCCCAGCGGGTCGTTGGAGAGCGCGGCCAGGTGGATCACGGCGTCCACCCCGGTGACGTGCTCCGCCGTGACGTCACGCAGGTCGACCCGGTGCCCGGGCGGGTCCTCGGGCGACGGGCCCAGCAGGCAGTCGGCGAACAGGCCGGCGTCGAGTCCGACGACCTCGTGCCCGGCGGCCGTGAGGACGGGCGCCATCACGGTGCCCAGATAGCCCTGGTGTCCGGTCAGCAGTACGCGCAAGGTTGTTCAACCCCCCAGGTTGAGAGTGAGTTTGGTGACGGCGAACGCCTCGGCGTAGCGCGTGTGGCATTCGATGCCGCGGATCCGGGCGAGACCGAGGAAGGCCTCCCGGTCGTACCAGGGCCGGTGCCGCTGCGAGGGGTAGTGCTCCTGGAGCAGCCGTACCTTCCGCTCCGCGATCTCCGGCGACAGCGGCTGGTACGCCACCGGGCGCCCGAGATCGCCGTCCCACTTCGCGATCTCGTAGCGGAGCACGAGGTGGTCGCGGAACGCGGTGGTCATCAGCTTTGCCAGGCCGCGGTGGTCCTGGTGCGCGTCGTCGGTACGCGGGGTCAGCACGAGATCCGGTTCGGTCCGCTCGCGCAGCTCCTCGACCGCGGCCTTGGCCTCCTCCCAGTGCGCGGGCATCCGGCCGTCCGGCAGCTTGAGCACGGTCAGCCGCAGATCGGCGCCCGGACAGAAGGCGTCGAGCGCGGCCTGCTCCTCCTGCTCCCGCTCGCCGCCACCGCCGGACAGCACCAGCGCGTCGACGCGGACCCCCGGCCGCGCCAGGCACAGCGTGAGCAGGGTGCCGCCGGCACCGATGGCGATGTCGTCGCAGTGCGCGCCCACCGCGACGATCCGTTCCAGGGGCACGGCCCCGAGCCCGATCACGCGCGCGCTCCGACGCCGGCCCGCTCCCACACGGCCCACGGACGGTCGCCCTGGGCGTAGGCGGCGTCGAGGGCGGCCCGCTCCTTCACGGTGTCGGTGGGCTTCCAGAAGCCGCGGTGCTGATGCGCCACCAGGCGTCCCCGCTTGGCCAGTTGGGCGCATCCGTCGGCGACCAGGTCGCCGTTCTCGGGTATGTGGTCGAAGACTTCCTGGCGGAGCACGAAGTAGCCGCCGTTCTCCCACAGCGGCAGTTCGCCGACCGCGGTGATGCCGCCCACCAGGCCGTCCTCGCCCAGCTCCACGCAGTGGAACGACGACTGCGGCGGGACGACCATCATCGACGCCCCGGCGTCCCGCGCGGCGAACCGGTCGATCATCTCCGGCAGCGGGGCGTCGGTGAGCACGTCGGCGTAGTTGGCGAGGAACATCTCGTCGCCGTCCAGGTGGTGGCGCACCCGGCGCAGGCGTTCCCCGATCGGCGACTCGATGCCGGTCTGCGCGAACGTGATCGTCCAGTCGGATATGTCCGTGGACAGCAGCTCGGTGCGCCCGCCGCGCAGGACGAAGTCGTTGGACGTCGTCTCCTCGTAGTTGAGGAAGAAGTCCTTGATGTGGTGCGCGCCGTACCCGAGGCACAGGATGAACTCGGTGTGCCCGAAGTGCGCGTAGTACCGCATGACGTGCCAGATCAGCGGGCGCGGGCCGACCATCGCCATCGGCTTGGGCACGTCGTCGGAGGTGCCGCTGCGCATCCGCATGCCGTAACCGCCGCAGAACAGGACGACCTTCATCGCTTGACCTCGACAATGCTCAGTTCCGGAATGGGGAAGACCAGCCGGCCGCCCCAGTCGTGTACGAAGGACAGCTGCTCGACCAGCTCGTCCCGCAGGTTCCAGGGGAGGACGAGGACGTAGTCCGGCCGGTCGGTGCCGATCTGCTCGGGCGGCAGGATCGGGATGCGGGTGCCCGGGGTGAACCTGCCGTGCTTGTAGGGGTTGCGGTCGACCGTGTACGGCAGCAGGTCGGGCCGGATGCCGCAGTGGTTGAGCAGGGTGTTGCCCTTGCCCGGTGCGCCGTAGCCGACCACGGTCTCGCCGCGTTCGGCCGCCTCGACGAGGAAGCGCAGCAGGTCCCGGCGCACCTTGGCCACCCGGGCGGAGAACTCGGTGTACCCGGACAGCTCCTGGAGCCCGGCGGCCTTCTCCCGGGCCAGCACGTCGGCCACCCGCCGGGTCGGCTCGCCCGCCGCCTCTGTCGGCCGCGCCCACAGCCGGATGGAACCGCCGTGCGTGGGCAGCAGCTCGACGTCCACGAGGGCGAGCCCGCCGCTGGCCAGCGCCCGGATCGCGGACGCGACCGTGTAGTACTGGAAGTGCTCGTGGTAGATCGTGTCGTACTGGTTCTCCTCGATCAGCGTCAGCAGGTGCTGCACCTCGATGGAGACCCAGCCGTCGTCGGCGACCAGGGCGCGCAGCCCCTGGGTGAACCCGACGACATCGGGGATGTGCGCGTACACGTTGTTGGCCACGACCAGGTCCGCCGGGCCGTGCTCGGCGCGCACCGCGCCACCGGTCGCCGGGTCCAGGAACGCCGTGAGCGTGGGCACACCCGCCTCCCGCGCGGCGGCGCCGACGTTCACCGAGGGCTCGATGCCCAGGCAGCGGATCCCGCGGTCCGTCACATGCCTCAGCAGGTACCCGTCGTTGCTGGCGACCTCGACCACGAAGGCGTCGGGGCCGAGATCCAGCCGCGCCGCGGCGTCGGCGACGAACGTGCGCGCGTGCTCCACCCAGGAGGTCGAGTAGGAGGAGAAGTACGCGTACTGCGTGAACGTCTCCTCCGGCGTGATCAGCGGAGGTATCTGCGCGAGCCAGCAGCCGGTGCAGACCCGCAGGTGCAGCGGGTATGTCGGCTCCGGCTGGGCCAGTTGCTCCGCCGAGAGGAAGCTCTCGCACGGTGGTGTCGCCCCCAGGTCGACGACGCTCTCCGTCGCCTCGGAGCCGCAGAGTCGGCATCTTGTCATGTGCTGTTCCCATCCCCCCTGCCCGCGCGGGCGCGCCCGCCCCGGGCCAGTGCTGACCGATCCGCGATCGCGGTGCGGTACCCCTCCAACAGGCGTTCCAGCCCGACGACCGGGCTGAAGCCCTGCTCGTAGCGGAGCCGGGCCGCCCGTCCCATCTCCCGGTTGCGGGACTCCTCGGCCGTGATCCGGCGCAGGCACGACGCGAGCGAGGCGGGCTCGCCCGGCCGGTGCAGCAGCCCGCTCACGCCGTCCTCGACGAGTTCGACGAAGGCGCCGTGCCCGGCGGCGACGGCCGGGACCCCCGCGGCCATCGCCTCCACGACCACCAGACCGAACGCCTCCAGCCATGTGGAGGGCGCCACCACGGCGACCGACCGCGCGACGGCCTCCCGGCACTGGGCCGGGTCGTACAGCCCGACGTACCGCACGTCGTCCCGGCCCGCCGCCCAGGCGGCCACCTCCCGCTCCAGTGGCCCCGCGCCGGCGATCACGAGCGGCACGCCCACGCCACCACCGGCGGCGATCTCGTCCCACGCGGCCATCAGCAGCCGCACGCCCTTGGCCTCCGCGAGGCGGCCGAGGAAGAGCAGGTGCTCGCCGGGGCCGGTCCGCCGGGCGCCCGGGTCGGGCACGAAGTTGTGCTTCACCGACAGCCGTTCGGCCGGCATGCCCGCGCCCACCAGCACGTCGCGCTGCGCCGCGGAGATGCAGAAGAACCGCTCCACGCCGGACCACCAGCGCCGCCGGTTGACCGACATGCTGACCGCGAGCGGCACCGTCGCCAGCCGGGAGTTCCGGTAGCAGCCGTGCCGGACCGCGGGCAGCGGACCCGACCCGACGCACTCGGTGCACGGCCGGCCGTCCCGCTGCAAGGTGCCGGGCGGGCACACCTGGGTGTAGTTGTGCAGCGTGGCGACGGCGGGCACACCCGCGTCGGCACAGGCGGCCAGCACCGCCGGTGACAGGAGCGGGAAGACGTTGTGGATGTGCACCACGTCCGGCCGTTCGGCACGCAGCCGCGCGGTGAACTCCGCCCGCACCGCCGGATTCCACGGTACGAGGAGCGGCACCGCGACCTTGCCCAGCAGCGAACGGGCGGCGATTTCGTCGCTGCGCCGTTCGAACAACTCGACCCGGTGTCCGGCCCCGCGCAGCAGCGCCACCTCCTGGTCGACGACCTTGTTCTCCCCGCTCGGCTGCGCCGAGGCGTAGCGGTTGTGCGCCACGAGGACGTGCATCTCAGGTCACCTCCGGTGTGCTGCGGGCCCATCGTGGGACCTGTCGGTCAAGGGCTCCCGGCGTCGGGAGGGGAGTGGCCGCCGAGGCGGGAGCCGCCAGCAGCGACGCGGCCACGGCCAGATGCAGCAGATACGGCGAGGCGTCGCCCAGCCCGGCCTCCGTGTACGAGGCGATCGCGCAGTAGCTGATCAGGAAGATCGCGCAGGCCCTCGACAGCGAGGGCGGCCGCAGCAACGCGACGGCGCCCAGGACGGTGATCATCCCCGCCACGAGGGCCACGCCGGTCACACCCTGTTCGTGGTAGACGGCCAGCCAGCTGTTGTCGATCGGCAGCCCGCCGAACGACTTGTCGCCCAGGCCCGCGCCGAACAGGTACTCCGAAGCCGTCCGGTCCGCCGCCAGCAGGGCGTCCCAGACCTTGGCCCGACCCGTGAGGCTGGTGAAGTTCTCCTCGCTCTGTCCGCGCAGGAACCACGCCTGCAGCGCGGAGCCGAACACCACCGCCGCCACCGCGGCGCACCCCACCGCCCAGCTGAAGAACCGGCGGGCGGCGGCGCTGGTCAGGACGAGCGAGCCGATCGCCAGAGCCAGCCCGACGAGCAGACCGAGCGTGGCCGTCCGGGTATGGGTCAGCACGAGCAGGACGAGTGCGGGCACGACGACCACCGCCGCACTGGTCCGGTCGGTCCGGCGGCCGAGCACGAGCAGCACGGTGAGCCCGATGACCACCGCGGCGTACTGTCCGATCTGCGGCGGGGTGAGCGGCCACAGGGCGCCGACCAGCCGCCCGCCGTACAGGTCGGGCAGGGCCGTGCCCGGTGAGACGACCGCGCCGGCGGCCACCGACCCGAGGACCACCACGTACATCCGGATGTGGTGCCGGACGAACGTCGTGCCGCCGTCCCACCAGCGGCTGAGCAGCCACAGGGTGGCGAGGAAGAGGGCCAGCCGGGCGCACCGGAACAGCGCGCCGAACCCGGACTCCAGGCTCACGCTGGAGATCACGCTCGGCACCAGCAGCAGGGTGAGCAGCAGGAGGAAGGCGCTTGCCCGGACGCGCAGCCGGAGATTGACCAGGAGCGCCAGCGCGAACGCGGCGACCAGCGCGCCCATGGTGACCATCTGGATGAGGGAGCGGGGCAGCGGCACGATGGTCTCCGCCCCGGTGGAACCCAGCGTGTTGAGGACCAGCAGCCCCCAGACCGTCGCCACGGTCCTCGACGCCGCGGTCCTCGACGTGTCGTGCTCGGCGGCCATCTCAACCACCGTCCCGGGCGCGGAAGGTACTGCCCTCGTCCTGCCGGTACGGCATGCCCTGCCACTGTCCGGAGTCGAGGGTGCGGCTCGGGTCGTGGGCGACGAACGTCCACGCGCCGAGGTAGACGTTGTCGTGCCAGCGGTTGTGCTGCTCGCCGGTGATCGCCTCCGCCACGCGCTCGCCCTGGTACGGCGACCAGTCCGGATAGGTGCCGTAGTTGGCCAGCACCGCCATCCGGTCGCAGAGCGCCGCGCAGTCGACGACGGACTTGTCCAGCACGAAGCGGTTGTCGTGGATGTCCACCCGCTGGGTCTTCCACCGGCAGTCGGCGTAGAGCGGTGCGGTGGCGATCGCGGGCTGTGCGCACCGGTCGGTGTCCTTCACCAGGAGTGTGCACTCACCGGAGGAGGTGTTGGCCGGGCTGTTGCAGAACCGGTCGGCGTTCTCCCACAGGGTGATCCCGGACCAATTGTTCTCCAGCGTGTTGCCGTAGATCTCGATCTTGTCCGTGCGGGCCCGGATCCGCGGTTCGCCGCCGGACTCGGACACGTAGACGGTCGCGAGCGGGAAGCTGTCGCCGCGGTCGGCGTACCTGCGGCCCTCGACCCAGTTGTTGCGCCGGATCGTGTTCTTGCGGACGACCGCGTTGTAGCTGGTCTCGTAGATCAGCGCGGCACCGTCGTTGGCCTCCAGCACGTTGCCCTCGATGCGGAAGTCGTTGTTGTTGGTGTCCGCCCACAGCCCGGCTCCGCGGTTGTCGTGCACCCAGTTGCCGCGGATGTCGGCGCCGTCGACGGCCCAGAACTTGACGCCTCCGGTGCAGCCGCAGCCCGGCCGCCGCCGCTCCCAGTCGTCCCTGTTGTTGCCCACGATCTCGTTGCCCTCGACCACCAGGCCGGTGATGCCGCCGCCGCCCTTGTACGCGTTCATGCCGTACTGGCCGTTGCCGCGCAGACAGCTGGCGCTGACCCGCTGGCGGGCGCCGGCCATCAGCCCGGCACCGGAGTTGTGCTGGATCGTCGCGTGCTCGATCACCCACCCGTCGGCCGAGTCGTGGTTGACCACGCCCTCGTCGTGCGGCGCGACGAACCGCTGCACGGTCAGGTGGCGGATGGTGACGTCGCGGGCGGTGCCGCCGAACGCGTACTGGTTGGTCTTCCGGCCGTCGAGCACCGCGCCCGGGGCACCGAGATAGCTGTTCCCCTCCTTGGGGATGACCTGCGCGTAGCGGTCCGGCTGGAGCCGGTGGGTGCCCGGCCGCAGCCAGAACGTGGTGTTCGGGGGACTCTTCCTGGTCTTCGCGGCCAGGTCGCCGGCGACCGCGGGGTCCACCGTCACCGCGCCCGCGGGCGCCTTCGCGGGACCGGCCGCAGGCTTGGCGCACACGCGGGCCACCGACGTGGCCGGCGCGGCGGTCGGCTTCGGCCGCGCGCCCTGCGTGCTCTCACAGCCGGTCGCCGCCAGCAGGGTCAGCGCCAGCGGTGCGGCAGGCAACGCCCAGCGCCGCCACTTGATCCCCACGCGGCCCCCCTAGCCGTGGAACCTGAGTACGGTGGTGAACCCCTCGGCCCCGTCGGCGAAGCCGGTGCCGACGAGCGTCGTGGCGGGTTCCTTGCGCCCGAAACCGGGGGAGTACCAGCCCAGCGGCGGATCGGTCTCGCCGCGATGGGCCCGCCAGCTCAGCTCCCCGGGCAGGTCGAGCACGGCGGAGCGCTCCGCGCCGTCCCGGGTCCAGGTGAGGGCGGCCCGGTTCCCCGTCAGGTCCGCGGCGATCGCCGGACCGAGGTGGAAGGCCAGCCGCACGGACCGGCGCGGACCGCGCACCTCGTCGACCACCTTCAGCTCCCGGCTCGCGGCCGTCAGCTCCACCCGGCGGCGGTGCACGGAGCGTTGGTATCCGTCGTGCTCGGCGCGCCAGCGGGCCGTCCCCCCGTCCAGAGCCCCGGACGGGTCCGCGACCAGCACCCGGCTGCGGGCGTGCCGGGTCCACAGGAACGGGCCGCCGGAGACGGACTGGTCGGTATCGTCCAGTTGCAGGGTGTTGTGCCCGAGCGTCGACCGGAAGTACCGCCGCCACACGGGTTGCCCGTGGTAGCAGAACGTCCCGGGGTCGGCGAGCACGTCGACGCCGTCCTGCCGGACCTCCACCGACAGCGCGTCCGCGTGCGCGTGCGCGGCGATGGACAGGAAGCCGTGCGGACCACCGTCGCAGCGGCACCAGATCCCGGCCGGGCCGCGCAGGACGGTGAGCCCCGCGTCGGCGAAGTGCGCCGGTCGGCTCGCCGGGCGGGTCACCGACGGCACGGCTCCGTCATCCGGGTACGGCCGGATGAGCGCGGCCAGCATCGGGGTGCGTACGTCGGTTCCGGTCACCTCCGGCCACCAGGCGCGCCGTCCGAACACCGCGTCCCCGGTGGCCAGCAGCGAGCCCCAGCGGTCGGTGCCCGCGCCGTCCACCACCAGCCCGTGGCCGTCGTCGGCGTCCCCTTGGCGCGGCGGCCGCAACCGGTCGTCGACGATCGCCGCGAGCGCGTCGGTCATCCGCAGCAGCACCAGCCGGACCGTCGGCGGCACCGGCACGTCGGCGAGGTCCGCCTCCGCCAGTGCGGCCAGGCCGAGTTCCAGCACGAGTCCGTGGTACTCGGTGGCCAGCTCGCGGTTGAGGCCGGACAGGAAGGTGTTGCCCCGCAGGTGCCGCTCGAGGGACCGCAGCGCGTCGGCCCGCAGCCGCGCCGAGGAGGGGAACCACCCGAAGGCGCAGGACGCCGCGAACTGGCCAGCGGCCTCGGCGACGACGTGGTTGTTGGCCGAAGACCCCCGGCTGGGGAAGGCGGCCAGCCAGCGCTGGTGGTGCCAGATCTGGTTCAGCGCCACCGGGTTGTCCTCGAACAGCCCGGCCGCGCCCGGCCAGCCGTCGAGCAGCCGACGGATCCACACCCACGACAGCAGCCGGATGCCCAGCTCGATGCCGCTGGTCCAGTGCACCCCGCGCAGCGGCGCGTTGGCCGCCCACCACGACCGCAGATGGTCGGCGACGCGCTCCGCGTACCGCTCGTCGCCGGTGATCGCGTAGGCGGCGGCGAGCACGGTGAGGTACTGGTGCCGGGACAGCTCCCAGATCTGCTTGATGTCGCCGACCACCTCCTCGTCCCGGTACGGCACCCCGAAGGCGTAACCCCAGGGAGCCCGGCGCCCGGTCTTCGGGTCGTACCACCAGTCCGGGTCGGCCAGGTCGTCGCGGACCACCCCGAAGTACTCGACGTGCCCGGCCATCAGCCGGTCGGCCTCGGCGACGACACGTTTCGCGGCGTCCGGCGGCACCGCGGCGACCGTCCCCGCGGGCAGGACCGCGGTGAACCGGGCGCCGGTCACGGTCGGGCAGTGCGGCGGCGCCGACCGCCAGCGCCGCCTGCGCAGGGCATCGCCCGCCCGGCCGCCGACCTCCCGCGGCCCCATCCGGGACAGCCGCCGCAGGTACCAGCCCGGACTCCCCGAGGTCACAGTCATCGCGCCGCCGCCAACGTGACCGCCGCGCCGCCGGCCAGACTGCTCTGTACGGCGAGGGTGGCCGTGGTGGTGGCCACCAGCGACTCCAGCGGCACCGGCATCGGCCGGCCGGTCCGCACGGCCCTGATGAACGCGGCCAGTTCGGCGTTCTGGCCCTTGTCCCGCGCCTTCGGCAACCGGGAACTCACCCACCGCTTCCGGCCGCCGTCGTAGACGGAGGCACGGACGAAGTCGTCGAGCCGCAGCGCGCGGCCGTCGGCGACCAGGTCCAGCGTCTCCTTGGGGAAGCCGGCCGGGCCGGTGGTGAGGTAGCTGATGGTGGCGGTCGAGCCGCCCGGGTAGCCCAGCACCACCTGGAGGTCCTCGTTGCCGGGCGTCGCCATCGCGTACACCGACACCGGGTCGGCGTCGAGCAGCCGGCTCGCCGTGTCGATGAAGTGCCCGCCCTCACCCGCGAACCGCGAGCCCTGGGTGCCCTGTTGGAGGTACCAGCTGCCCTGCTCCAGCCGGCCCGCGTTGACCAGGTAGCGCAGGCTCGCCGGACCGGTCCGCGCGCCGAACCGCTCCCGGGCCTCCTGGAGCAGCGGTGCGAACCGGCGGTTGAAGCCCACCTGCAGACGGTCGTTGCCCGACTCCTCCACCGCCGCGAGCACACCGGCCAGCTCGTCCTCGGTCAGCGCCAACGGCTTCTCCACGAACACCGCCTTGCCGGCCAGCAGCGCCCTCCGGGTCAGCTCGGCGTGCGAGCTGTGCCGGGTGACCACGAACACCGCGTCGATGGACGGGTCGTCGAGCACCGCGTCGAGTTCCGTGGTCGCCTCGGCGAAGCCGAACTTGCGCTGCGCGTTGGCCCCGGACAGTGCCGTCGTGGTGACGACCGTCGACAACTCGACGCCCTCGCGCCCCGCCAGGTGCGGCAGCAGCATCGACGTCGCGTAGTTCCCGGCGCCGACGAACGCCAGCCGCACCGACGCCCTGCCGGACCGGGCCGGTGCGGGGGCCCCGCCACCGCGTCGCACCGCGGGCACGATCAGCTCCGGGGCCACCGTCTCCTCCGCGTGTGCGGGGTACCGGAACAACACGGCCACCGCCTTGAGACCGCCGTCCTTCAGCTGCCGGTACGTCTCGACGGCGTCGTCGAAGTCGGCCGTGTGGGAGACCAGGGGCTCCACGTCGACGCGACCGCGGGCGACGAGATCGAGGAAGCACGCCAGGTTGCGACGCTCGGTCCAGCGCACATAGCCGATCGGGTAGTCGCGCCCCTCCAGCTCGTACTCCGGGTCGTAGCGGCCGGGACCGTACGAGCGGGAGAACCGGACGTCGAGCTCCTTCTCGTAGTACGCGTTCCAGGGCAGGTCCAGGCTGCACTTGCCGATGTCGACGACCCGGCCGCGGTCCCGGCTCAGCCGGGCGGCCAGCTCGACGGGCTCGTTGCTGCCGCCGCCCGCGGCCAGGTACACCTGGTCCACACCGTGACCACCGGTGAGTTCGGCGACGGCGTTCTCCACGGCCGGTGAGGAGGGATCGCCGCAGGCCGCCGCGCCCAGACGCTCGGCCAGTTCGCAGCGCACCGGGTCGGGGTCGGCCCCGACCACGCGCACCCCCGAAGCGGCCAGCAACTGCACCACCAGCTGACCGATCAGCCCGAGGCCGATGACCAGCGCCACCTCGCCGAGCTGGGGCTCCCCGCGGCGTACGCCCTGCAGCGCGATCGACCCGACGGTGCCGAACGCGGCGTGCCGGGGCGCGAGGCCGTCCGGCACCCGGGTGTAGAGGTTCTTCGGGACCCAGTTCACCTCGGCGTGCAGCGCGTGCTCGTTGCCGGCGCACGCCACGACGTCCCCCACGGACACGTCGTCGATCCCGGCGCCGACCTGCTCGACCACCCCGCACAGCGAGTAGCCGAGCGGCGTGTAGGAGTCCAGCTTGCCCATCACCTTGCGGTAGGTGGCGGGCACTCCGTTGGTGGCCACGCTCTGCACCACCTTGGCGACCTGGTCCGGCCGGGAGCGGGCCTTGCCGACCATCGACATGCCGGCCTCGGACACCTTCATCAGCTCGGTCCCGGTGGAGATCAGCGAGTAGGCGCTCCGCACCAGCACACCGCCCGGCTTGCACCCCGGCACCGGGACGTCAAGCAGCGCCAGCTCGCCGCTCTTGTAGTTCTGCACAACCTGTTTCACCGAAGTCCTCTTGTCTCTACGCCGTCGAGGGAGAGTTCTGGCCGGCCCCGGAGAGCGCGCCGCGATACCAGTACTCGAGGGTCAGCACGTGCCACAGATGCTTGGAGTAGTCCCGGTGCCCGGCGGCGTCCTCGGCGACCAGCCGGGCCAGCGCGTCGCGGCGCAGCAACCCGGAACGGACCAGCTCGCCGTCGTGCACCACCTCGCGGACCAGCGGTGCCAGATCCCGGCTCATCCAGGCCCGCAGCGGAGCGCTGAACAGGCCCTTGGGCCGGTACACGATCTCCCGGGGCAGGATCGAGGCGGCCGCCTCCTTGAGGACCGCCTTGCCCTGGCGTCCGGCGATCTTGCGGTCACCGGGCACCGCGAAGGCCGCCTTGACCACCTCGACGTCCACGTACGGCACCCGCACCTCGGTCGACGCGGCCATGCTCGACCGGTCCGTGTACGCGAGGTTCAGACCCGGCAGGAACATCCGGGCGTCACCCAGGCACATCCGGTTGACGAAGTCGTCGAGGTCGTTGTCCTGGTAGACGTCGGCGTGCTCGGTCAGCACGTCCTCCACCGTCCCGGCCAGGTCGGGATCGACCAGGGCGAGCAGCTCGTCCCGGTCGTACATGGTGTAGCTGCGCCGGAACGCGGTCTCCTCGGGCAGTTCGGCGAAGGAGAGGAACCGCTTCGCGAAGCGCACCGACCGGTACCCGCGACGGGCCGTGGCGACGGGCAGCCGGTCCACGGCCGCGGACACGCCGCGCCGCAGGGGACGCGGGACGCGCTGGTAGCGCAGCGCGAGCAGGTTGGCCAGATGCTTGCGGTACCCGGCGAACAGTTCGTCGGCGCCCATCCCCGAGAGCATCACCTTGACCCCGGCCTCCCGGGCGGCCTCGCAGATCAGGAACGTGTTGATCGCCGCGGGGTCGCCGATCGGCTCGTCCAGGTGGTACGTCATCCGGGGCAGCAGGTCGAGCACGTTGGGGGCGATCTCGATCTCGTGCAGGTCGACGCCGAACCGCTCGGCCACCCGCCGGGCGTGACGCAGGTCGTCGGGCATCGCCTCGAACCTGGCGTCCTCGGCGCGAAATCCGATCGTGTACGCGGAGATCCCGGGCCGGTCGCGGGCCGCCAGCGCGGTCAGGTAGCTGGAGTCCAGCCCGCCGGAGAGGAAGGTCGCCACGGGCACGTCGGAGAGCAGGTGCCGCCGGGTCGACTCCTCGACGACGGCGGCGACATCCGGCCGTTCGCCGCTCAGCGCCCGCTCCTGCCCCTCGGCGGCGACGTCCTTCAGGTTCCAGTACCGGCCGCGCTCCACCCGGCCGTCGGCCCGGCACCGCAGCCAGCTCCCCGGCGGCAGCTTCTCCGCCCCGCGCAACGCGCAGCGCGAGTCCGGCACCCAGTAGTACAGCAGCGAGGCGACCAGCGCCCCGTGGTCCACCTCCAGCGACCCGCCGGTCACGGCGGCGAGCGCCTTCAGCTCGGAGGCGAACACCAGGCCCTCGCCGCGCCGGAGCAGGAACAGCGGCTTGACGCCGAGCTGGTCGCGGGCGAGGACCAGGTCACCGGTCCGCTCGTCGAAGATCCCGAACGCGAACATGCCGCGCAGCCGGGGCAGGCAGTCGGTGCCCCAGCGCCGCCACGCCTCCAGCAGCACCTCGGTGTCGGACGTACCCCGGAAGCGCACCCCGGCGGCCGCCAGCTCGGCACGCAGCTCGGGCGCGTTGTACAGCTCGCCGTTGTACGTCAGGACGAGGCCCCCCGAGACCATCGGCTGGGCGCCCGTCTCGGTCAGGTCGATGATGGCCAGCCGACGGTGCCCGAGGTGCACTTCGCCCTCACCGACGGAGTGGCTGTAGCGGCCCGCCCCGTCCGGGCCGCGGTGGGCGAGGACATCGGTGAGCCGGTCGGCCACGGCCTTCCCGTCCGGCCATCGGTAGGTGCCTGCGATGCCACACATGTCCTATCGCCCCTCCTGGTCGCTGTCCGGGACCCGCGCCGCCCGCATCGGCAACCGCTCCGTCCACGGCCGTTCGGTCCCGTTCCGCCGGGCCGGCCGCTCGCTCCGGCCGCGCAACGCGTGGGCCTGCCCGTCCCACAGCGTGCCGTCGGTCCGGTCCCGTGGATCCGGGTCGATCAGCACCACACCGATCACCGTGACGCGCTGGTCGGCGAGGTGCCGTGCCACGGTGTGCAGCCAGGCGGCACTGCCGTGCCCGGCACGGACGACGAGCACGGTACGGCTGCCGAGGTGCGGCAGATCGGTCCACGCCGTGCCGGGCGCCACCGAGCCGACGCAGAGCCGGCGCTCCTGCTCCGACACGGCCGCGGCGGTGCCTTCGCCGCCGATCACGGTCGGGTCTCCCGGCTTCGGGCGGCGCCGGGCGAGCGGGAGGCCGGGCAGGGCGTCGACGACGACCACCGACTCCTGTCCTTCCTGCGCCTGTCCTTCCCGCGCCGCCAGTGCCGCCGCGAGGTCGAGGGCGATCACGCCCGTGCTGCGCGCACACCCCAGTTCCAGCAGCGACACCGGTTCCGCGGAACCGCGCACGGTGCGGGCCAGGGACGTGGTGAGCCGTGAGCGCGCCGCCCGGATCCGTCGGCGCCGCCAGAGCCTGGGCGACCCGCGGCGGGGCAGCTCCGCGATGACCGAGGCCCCGAGGTGCGCCGCGATCTCCCGGCGCAGCACGGGGCGGTCCGCCACCACGGCGCCGACCGCCGCCACCACGAGCCCGAGGACCAGCCCGAGGACGAGTCCGATCCCGGCGTTGGTGACAGCGGCCCTGGGCAGGGAGTGCCGCACCGCGCGGGGGGCGTCCACGATCTGTGTGCCGGCGACGACCCCGGGCGTGCCGGTACGCGCCTCGGCTGCCCGCTGGTCGAAGTCGGCGACGCGTGAGCTGAGTTCGGCCCGGCGGGCGAAGAGCGATTCGAGGCTCGCCGACGCCTTCGGGTCGCTCTCCGGTGACCGGTCTCCGATCGCCTTGTTGACCTCGGCGAGTTCGTCCCGCGTGCGCTCGCGCTGCTCGAGCAGGGCTTTGGACTCGGCGTCCGCGGTCTCGCGCATCCGACGGACATGGTCCGCGACGAACGCGTCGGCCAGCGCCTTGGCCCGGGCCACGGCTCGAGCGTCGCTGTCGCCCGACACGGTGATCTCGAGCAGGTTGTTGGTGAGCCCGGTGCCCCGGTAGTCCTGCATGAAGTCCTCCGCCTTCTCGGGGGACTTGAGGGCGTGCAGGGCCGCCTCGGCGATCCGCGTCGTCCTCAGCAGCTCGACGTCGGTGCGGATCAGCGTTCCGGTGTCGTTCGGCTGGTCCTCCTTATGGGCGACCAGCACTTTCGTCACCGCGGTCGGCGGTGGCGGCAGCAGGACCGCGAGCGCCCCGCCGGCCATCAGCCCCAGCATGGCCAGGGAGCACCAGAGGCGGCGGCGCCTGCGCACCGCCACCACCAGCGGCTGCAGGTCCAGCAGCGGAGCGGCGGCCGGAGAGTCCGCGGTCCTGTCCGTCGTCACGCCGTGCCTCCCCTCGCGTCGTCGCCGACCGCGATCGCCGACGCCGCGTGACGCGGAGGGCGCGCGGCGGCGCGGGCCCGGGGGGCCAGGACGGTGCCGGCGACGACGACGCCGACGACCTCATGCCCGGCGTCCGCACAGGCTTCGGCGATGCCGGCCAGCTCGCCCGTGGTCCGACTGCCCGCGGCGAGCACGACCAGGGCACCGGACTCGGCGTCGCGATCAGGCACCATCGGCCGGTCCACCGAGACTTCCGCCACCCGCAGCAGCGCATCGCTCCCGGCTTCCGCGGCGAGTTGCCCGGCGGCCCGACAGGCGGTCTCGTCGCCGTCCGGTACGACCACCAGCAGCCGTCGAGGGGCCGGTAGCCGGTCCCGGAGGCGAGCGCACACCCGCCGGTAGCGGATCCGCCTGCCGTCCTCGTCGCCGGACGCCTGCGGGGCCTGTGTGTCCCACGGCGTGTCGATGCCCAGCAGGCCGCTGATCCGGGCCCCTCGGCCACGGCCTTCCGGTCGGGGCGCGGGCCGCTCACCGGGTACGTCGACGGTACCCAGCAACTCCGAGCCGAGCGCCCCGGCGATCTCCTGGCCGGTGCGCGGCCGGCGATTCATCCGTGCGGTGACGAGATGGCCGATGACCGCGAGCAGCAGGAACAGCAGCGCCCCGCCGACGACGAGGTGCACCCGCGTCGGCGGGGCCTCGCCGGTCGGCCGGGCGGCCGGCCCCATGACGACCAGGTTGGCCTTGCCCGTCGCCCCGTCGGCCTGCTCCAGCTTGTTCATGGCGTCCGCCAGCGTGGTACGCAGCTTCGCCAGTTCGGTGCGGGCCTGCACGCTCTCCACGGTCTGTCCGGGGTCGGCCGAGTCGGCCAGATCGGTGATGCGGCGGTTGGTCCGCACGACCTGCTGCCGCAGTGCCTCGGACTCCGTGGCCGCGTCGGCACCGGTGTTGTCGCCCGCGATCCGCGCCGCGAAGGAGACGAACTGCTGGGCCACCTCGTCGGAGAGCCGCTGCGCGCGCCCAGGGGTGTCGGCCGTACCCGAGATCTTGATGATGTTCCCGTCGGTGGCCTTGGCGCCCACCTGGTCCCGCAGGTCGATGCCGTCCACGCCGCTCCAGTGGAGCGCGGCGGCCGCGCGGTCGACCACCTCCGAACTGGTCGCGATCTCCGCCTGGGTCAGCAGCTCACGCTGCTCCCACTGCCCGGGCAGGAGGACGGATGCCGACGTCGTGTATCTCGGCGGGAACAGCAAGGAGGCGCCGTAGCCGACGAGTGCGCCCACCACGGCGAGGACGGCGAAGAGCCGCCGACGCCGGCGCAGCATCCGCCCGATCGTGACCAGACGTATGGTGTCATCGCTCAACGGTGCGGCCCCCGACCCGTACTGACGTGCCGTCCGACGGCACCGGAGTGCGGCCGTCGCAGGCGGCGGCGTAGGCGGCGAGCAGCGAGCGCTGGGAGTTCCGCCAGGAGAGCTGCCCACCGATCCGTTCCTGGCCGAGCTTGCCCATCCGCTCCCGCCGCTCCGGGTCGTCGAGGAGCAGCGCGATGAGCCCGGCGAACTCGGCCTCGTCGTTGGCGGGCGCGTAGACGGCGGCGTCGCCCGCGGAGACTCTCGCCTCCCGGAGGTCGAACGAGACGATCGGCCGGCCCATCACCATGTATTCCAGGACCTTGTTCATGGTCGACACGTCGTTGAGCGGATTGCGCGGGTCGGGGGAGAGGCACACGTCCGCGGTGGACAGGTAGCGCGCCAGGTCGGCGTCCGGAATGCGCCCGGTGAACTGCACCTGCTCCGCGAGCCCGAGCCGCCGGGACAGCTCCACCATCTCCTCGAAGGTGTCACCGGCGCCGACGAACACCGCGTGCCAGTCGGTCCGGCCGAGGTCGTCGCGGAGCTTCGCGAGGGCCCGCAAGGCGTAGTCGACGCCGTCCTGCGGGCCCATGACGCCGAGGTAGCAGAGCAGATGAGGCTTGCCGTGCTTCAACTCCGGCTCGGGCGGCACCGGGTGGAACCGGTCGACGTCGGGAGCGCTGCGGACCACGAAGACGTCCGCCGGACGCCGGCCACCACGGCGCACCGCGACGTCCCGGTAGCTCTCGTTCGTGGCGATCACGACGTCCGCGGCCCGGTAGGTGAGCCGCTCCAGCGCGCGCACACCGCGGTAGAGCAGGTCCTCGCCGCGGCCGAACCGGGACAGGTACAGCTCGGGAACCAGGTCGTGCTGGTCGAAGACGAACCGCGCGCCGCGCCGCTTCATCCACAGGGCCGGCAGGAACAGCAGGTCGGGCGGGTTGCAGGCGTGGACCACGTGGACCGGGCCGACCTTCCGGGCCAGCCGGACCGTGTGCCACAACGCCGTGCCGTACTCCCGCAGATAGCCGGCCGGTCCTCCGGTGGCCGCGCGCAACGGGTAGCGGTGGATCCGCACCCCGTCGATCTCCGCCTCCGGCTCCGTGTCCCGCTTGGTTCCCCGGGGACAGATGACGTGCACCGTCCAGCCCGCGTCGCGCAGCGTCGTGCACTCCTGCCATACCCGCCGGTCGAACGGGACCGACAGGTTCTCCACCAGGATCAGCGCGCGCCGTTCCGGCCGGGCGCCGCCCGTCGCGTCATTCGACGCCGTGTCACCAAGCAAGGCCCATGTACCCCGGTTCGGCCCGGCGCGCCTCGGCGTCGGGAAGGTGGACGAGATCGACGATCACGGGGCCGCCGGCACCACGGGGCAGCGCCGACAGCACGGCCGGGTCCCTGGTCCCGACCAGGCACACCTCCGCGTGGTCGAGCACCTCCTCGACGGAGTCCGCGAGCAGCTGCGCGAGGTGCGGCAGCCGCGTCTCGATGTACTCGCGGTTCGCGCCGAGCAGCCGGGACAGGCTCACGTTGGCGTCGTAGATCCGCAGGTCGTACCCCTTGCCGAAGAGCCGCTCCGCCAGCTCGACCAGCGGGCTCTCGCGGAGGTCGTCGGTGCCGGGCTTGAAGGACAGCCCGAGCAGGCCCGCCCGGCGTTTGCCGGTGCGCTCGACCAGCTCCACCGCGCGCTGCAGATGGTCGGAGTTAGAGGGCAGCACGTGGGAGAGGATGGGCACCGAGACGTCGGCCCGCTGCGCCGCGTGGACCAGGCTGCGCAGGTCCTTGGGCAGGCAGGAGCCACCGAAGGCGAAACCGGGCCGCAGATAGGCGGGGCTGATGTTCAGCTTGCGGTCGGCCAGGAACACGTCCATCACCTGGTGCGAGTCCACGCCCAGCGCCTGGCACACCGCGCCCAGCTCGTTCGCGAAGCCGATCTTGAGGCCGTGGAACGCGTTGTCGGCGTACTTGATCGCCTCCGCCGTCGGGATCGGCACCCGGAACACCTCGCCGGGCAGGCCGTAGTACAGCTCCATCACCGCCTCGCCGCTGGCGGGATCGAGCTCGCCGATGACGGTCTTCGGCGGGTCGAAGAAGTCCCGCACGCTCGTGCCCTCGCGCAGGAACTCCGGGTTGACCGCGACCCCGATGTCCACGCCGGCCGTGCCGCCGACGGCCTTCTCCAGGATCGGCACCAGCAGGTTGAGGCAGGTGCCGGGGAGCATGGTGCTGCGGAACACGACGGTGTGCCGTCCGCCCCGTTCGGCGAGCGCGGCGCCGATCTGCTCGGTGACCCGCTCCAAGTACGTGGTGCACAGGCTGCCGTTGGGCTCCGACGGGGTGCCCACGCAGACCAGCGACACCTCGCTGTTCATGACCGCCTCGTGGACGTCGACGGTGGCGCGTAACGCGCCGCTCCGCGTGACCTCGGCGATCAGCTCGCCGATCCGCTCCTCGACCACCGGGGCCTTGCCGTCGTTGACCAGGTCGACCTTCACCTGGTTCACGTCCACCCCGATGACCTCGTGCCCGATGCTGGCCAGGCACGCGGCCGACACACAGCCCACGTAGCCGAGCCCGAAAACGCTGACTCTCATGACGCGTTCCTCCCCCCAGGCAGGCCCACCGGGCCTGCGGTCCGTGCGCCGGCCGGGCCTCGGCTCCGGCGCATCAGTAGGCCCCCTGGCCGTAGAACACCGCACGCAGCGTCTTCCACAAGATCACTGTGTCCAGGGCGAGCGACCAGTCCTCCACGTACCGCAGGTCCAGCCGGACCGCTTCGTCCCACGACAGGTCGCTGCGTCCGCTGATCTGCCACAGGCCGGTGAGTCCGGGCTTGACCAGCAGCCGCCGCCGGATGTCCGGGCCGTACGCGGCGGACTCCTCGGGTAACGGGGGCCGCGGGCCGACGAGTGACATCGATCCCGCCAACACGTTGAAAAGCTGCGGGAGTTCGTCGAGCGAGTACCGGCGCAGCACCGCACCCACCCGGGTCACCCGCGGGTCCCGGCGGAGCTTGAACAGCAGGCCGGCGCCCTCGTTGCGGTCGGCCAGCGCGGCACGCGCCCGGTCCGCCCCGGCGACCATGGTGCGGAACTTGAGAATGGTGAACTCGCGGCCGTCCTTGCCGACCCTGCGCTGACGGTAGAAGGCCCCGCCCCGGCTGTCGACCAGCACGAGCAGCCCCACGAACACCATCAGCGGCGCGAACAGCACGAGCAGGATCGCCGCGCCCGTCCGGTCGACGATCCCCTTGACCGCGCGGCGGCCCCCGGTGAAGGTCGGCATGCTGACCCGCAGTAACGGGATCCCGAGCACCGCGTCGATGTGCAGCCGGGGTCCGGCCACCTCCATCAGTACGGGCGCCACGACCATCTCGGTGTCGCTGCCTTCGAGGTTCCAGGCCAGCCGCTGCAGCCGGTCCGGCGACCAGTGCGGATCCGGTGTGACGGCGACGACGCGGTAGCCGTCGCGGTGGACGTGGCCCGCGACGTCCGAGAGCCGGCCGACGACCGGTACTCCGTCCAGTTGGTCACCGTCGTGCCCCAGGCCGTCCGTCCCCAGGCCGTCCGTCGTGCACACCGCGTCCACCCGCCAGCCGATGTGCGGGAATCTTCGGGTCCGCGTGATCAGGTCGCGCACGGTGGCCGGACTCCCGGCGGCGAGCACCGGTATCAGGCACCGCCCGTCCTTGCGCTGTCGGTGCAGCCACAGCCGCAGCACGTACCGCGCGGTCATGGTGACGAGCGCGATCGCGGGAATGGCGACGAAGATCCAGAGTTTGATGTTGCGCGAGGTGAGGGCGATCCCGCCGAGCGCCAGTACGACGGTCGCCATGAACAGTGAGCGTCCGAGCCGGCGGAATTCCTCGGCACCCTGGCCGAGCACGCCCGGGGCCCACGACCGGCTCACCGCGAGCGCGCCCAGCACCAGCAGTTCGGTGCCGAAGGCGAGAATTCCCCACTTCTCGTGCCAGTTGGCCGCGTCCCGGGCCCCGAAGAAGTTGCCGATCGCCGCCACCACGACGGCGGTCGCCACCGTATCGGTGGTGATCACGGTACGCCGATACCGCTGCTCCCAGTCGGCCGCGGGCCGGCCGACTGCCCCGTTCGCCAGACGTCCGCCCGCAGCCGGAAAAGGGCTGACTATTCCCCCTTGCCGCACAGAACCCCCCAGGTCCACAGTGATTCGACGTGTTCGCCCAACACTGTTTTGCTCCGCCGGGAGGCCCCCGCCTTCCGCGCCGATTCGGCAATGCAGAGCTACTTGAATTCGAGGCGTGCCGGTACCCACCGAAACCTTGGGTGCTCCCCTCACCCAAGCGCCCTTTCGGGCTCCAGAAATTGATCATCCCCATGTCCGGCACCCATGCCGCAGGGCCGCAACGCTGACCTGCCGAAGTGCCGGACCTATAGATCATTACTGGTCGCCTCGTGTCGAAGCACGGTCAATGTAGACCATCGGGGCTCGGTGTGAAGAGGGGATGTGTGTAATTTGTGTTCAACCTTTGAGGTTGCCTTCATTAATCGGTCACGCTTTGCGGGGCCTTCGGCGCCGCCCGGCCGCTGGCGGCGAGCTTGCGCAAATTTGCGATGCCCATCGACTCGTACTCCCTGGCCGGAAGGCACGGAATAGGCGCTGAGCTGGGGCTTCCGTGCGGCGACCGTCGGCGCGTGTCGCCGGCGACTTCGCACCGGGTTGCTCGATCCGGCTTGGCCGTGCCGCGAAGAGCGTCGCCCCCGACGGCGAACGGGCGCCCCTCGCGAACAGGGCGTGAGTACCAACATCGGCTTGAATGCGGCGTGCGAGACGCTGCACGTCGAGGGCCTCGACCTGCTGCCCGTACCGGGCTATCGCTCAGCCGCGTCGAACGCGGGAGCGAGCGGGGCCAGCGCGGCGCGGAGTTGGTCGGGCAGCGAGCCGGAGGGGACGACCAGTCCTCCGGGGCTGAGATCCCCGGCGGCCCCCTCGGCCCCGGCCGGGCGGAGCCAGCCTTCCAGGGCGATGCGTACCGCCGCGGCCACGCTCGCCGCGAGAACGCGGGCCGTGTGCTCCCCGGTGTCACCGATGCGTTCGGCGATCACCGCGGCGAGCGGGGGTTCGATGTCGGCGGTGGCATCGAGGAACGCGTCGCGCAGTGCGGTCCGGGTGGTGATGAGCAGCAGCGCCCGGGGGTCGCGCTCACCGGTGTCCGTGTACTGCTCCACCACAGCTTCGGTGACCGCGTCGGCCAGGCGTACTCCCGCGGGCCGGGTCGCGACCGTCGCCGCGATCCGTGCCTCCCGGTCCGCGGTGACGGCGGAGACGATCGCCTGCTCGCGGCTGCCGAAGTAGTTGTTGTAGGTGCGCGGGGAGACCCCGGCCGCCTCGGCGATGTCCTCGACCCGCAGCCGGTCCGGTCCGCGCTCCAGGGCCAGACGCAGGGCCGCCTCACGCAGCGCCTCGCGCGTGGCCTGCTTCTTCCGCTCCCGCAGCCCTGCTGGTGGTGTCGTCACGGAGCCAAGCCTTCCATACAAGGATGCGTGCACGCAAAATTGCGTGCACGCACTTTTGCTGTCAGTCTCGATCCACCCCGGACCGACGGAGAGGACGGCACCGTGCGAGCAAGAGGAATGACCTACGACACCGGATTCGTGGTGCGAGGCCGGCCGTCCCGCGAGCAGCTGGACCCCGCGGTCGTCCGGCGCGAGCTGGCCATCATCCGCGACGACCTGCTCTGCAACGCGGTCCAGATCATCGGGGGCGACCCGGACCGTCTTGAGCTGGCAGCCGGTGTCGCCGTCGAACTCGGCCTGGAGGTCTGGTTCTCGCCCTATCCGCTGGAGCTGGAGCCCGAGCAGATCCTCACGCTCTTCCGCGACTGTGCCGACCGAGCGGAACGGCTCCGTCGGCAGGGGGCGACAGTCGTGTTCGTCGCAGGGGTCGAGCTGAGCGTGATGAACCGCGGCTTCCTGCCCGGGCGGAGCCCCGAGGAGCGGGTCGGGCAGCTGCTCGGCCGACCCGAGGACAGGGCCGAAGCGATGCGCGAACTCGGCCTGCGCGTCAACGCGTTCCTCCGCGACGCCGTGTCCACGGTCCGCGCACGCTTCCGGGGCAGGCTCACCTACGCCTCCATCCAGTTCGAACAGGTCGACTGGACCCCCTTCGACATCGTGACGTTCGAGCTGATCCGCTCCGCCGAGGTCGCCGACGGGTTCCGGGACGCGGTGCGCACCCTCACCCAGGGCCCGAAGCCGCTCGCCCTCACCGGCTTCGGCACCGCGGCCTACCGCGGCGCGGGAGACCGCGGCGGGCGGGTGCTGGAGGTGGTCGAGCACGACCCGGAGACCAAGGCCCCTGTCCGGCTGAACGGTGTCTACGAGCGGGACGAGGCCGGTCAGGCCGCGTATCTGAGCGAACTGCTGGAGATCTTCGAGACCGAGGGCGTGGACAGCGCGTTCGTGTTCCTGTTCGCCCTGACCGGCTATCCGCACCGCCCGGACGGCGACCCCAGGGACGACCTGGACCGGGCCGGCCTGGGCATCGTCAAACTCCTCGAAGGGCGCCGGGGGCACACCTACCCCGACATGGAGTGGGAACCCAAGGCCGCCTTCGCGGCAGTGGCAGAGCGCTATCGCGGATCGGACCGATGAGTTCGCCGGTTGCCTGAGGTCTTCCTTGCGGGAGAGATGGAGGCCAAGATGTCCAATCCGATTCGGCTGTACATGTCGATGTCGCTCGACGGCTACATCGCCGGCCCGGACGACCGGCCGGGGCAGGAGCTCGGACGAAACGGTGGTCGGCTGTTCAACTGGCTCGACGACCGGGAGTCCGACGGTCCGAGCGGCCAGGTCTTCCGCGAAGCGCTGGCGACCGGCGCGCTGATCTCCGGCCGCCGGACCTTCGAGCTCGCCGGGCGCTGGCAGGGCGACCACCACGACGGCGTACCGATCCTCGTCCTCACCCATCAGGTGGACGACGGGGACGTACCGCCCGGCCATGCGCGTTTCGTCACCGATGTCGAGGACTGCGCCCGCCAGGCTCGGGCCGCCGCCGGGGACCGGCCCGTCATGGTCCATGGGGCGGGGGCGGCCCAAGCGCTCCTCCGGGCCGGGCAACTGGACGAGATGGAGATCCACCTGGTTCCGGTCCTCCTCGGGGAGGGCCGCAGGCTGTTCGACCACCTGGGTGGTGATCACATCGAACTCGACCTCGTCCGGCGGCTGGAGGATCGAGACGTCACGCACCTTCGCTACCGGGTGCGCCACCCCGAGGCGGCCGCATGAGGACGCTTACGCCGCCCGCAGTGCGGAGCGGCCCGCGAAGTGCGCCGAGGCGCCCAGTTCCTCTTCGATTCGGATCAGTTGGTTGTACTTCGCCGTGCGGTCGGAACGGGACAGCGATCCGGTCTTGATCTGACCGCAGCCGGTCGCCACCGCGAGATCCGCGATCGTGGTGTCCTCCGTCTCGCCCGAGCGGTGCGACATGACGGCCGTCCAGCCCGCCTGGTGTGCCGTGTCCACCGCGGCAAGAGCCTCCGTCAGCGTCCCGATCTGGTTGACCTTGACCAGGACGGAGTTGCCGACGCCGGTACGGATCCCCTCGCGCAGCAGCGTCTCGTTGGTGCAGAACACGTCGTCGCCGGTGAGCTGGCAGCGGTCGCCGACGCGGGCGGTCAGCTCGCGCCACCCGTCCAGGTCGTTCTCCGCCATCGGGTCCTCCATGGAGACGACCGGGTAGGCGTCGATGAGCTTGGCCAGGTAGTCGGCCTGCTCCGTGGGGGTGCGCCGCACTCCCTCGCCCGCGTAGTCGTACACCCCGTCGTGGAAGAACTCCGACGACGCCGGGTCCATGACCAGGCCGATGTCCGTGCCGGGGCGGTAGCCGGTGCGTTCGATGGCGGTCATCACGAAGTCGAGCGCCTCCTCGGCCGTACGCAGAGCCGGTGCGAAGCCGCCCTCGTCGCCGACGCCCGTGGAGTGCCCTGCGGTCAGCAGATCGCGGCGCAGGGTGTGGAAGACCTCGCTCCCCATGCGGACGGCCTCGGCGAAGGTGTCCGCGCCCACCGGCGCGATCATGAACTCCTGGAAGTCCAGCGGATTGTCGGCGTGGGCGCCGCCGTTGACGATGTTCATCATGGGCAGCGGCAGGAGGTGCGCGTCGGCTCCGCCCAGGTAGCGGTAGAGGGGCTGGCGGCGGGCTGCCGCGGCGGCCTTGGCGGCGGCGAGGGAGACACCGAGGATCGCGTTGGCCCCGAGCCGGGACTTCGTGGCCGTCCCGTCGAGGGCGACCAGCGCGCCGTCGAGGCCCGCCTGGTCCGCCGCGTCCCGGCCGCGCACGGCTGCCGCGATGTCGCCGTTGACGTGGGCCACGGCGCGGTCGACGCCCTTGCCGTGCCAGCGCGCGGAGTCTCCGTCGCGCAGCTCCACGGCCTCCCGGGCACCTGTCGAGGCCCCGGAGGGGACAGCCGCGCGCCCCAACGACCCGTCCGTCAGGACGACGTCGAACTCGACGGTGGGATTGCCTCGGCTGTCGATGATCCGGCGGGCGGTGACGGTCTCGATGACGGCGGCGACGTCTTCGGCTGCCTGTGCGGACATGGGAGGTCCTTCCCGTTGTCGTGTGCCGCGGCCCGGCTGCGACGACGCTGGCGCTGAGCCCGACAGCACGGACACTACAGCAATGCTGAACAGTTCTGCTGCTCAGTTCTGCTGTGCAGCATAGCTGTGCACTCTCGCTGTGCAGTACTGCTGTGCAGGTCAGGTGCACAGCAATGCTGGTCAGCGGGATAAAGTGCCGTATGCCCACCTCGGAAGCCGCCGCCATCGCCGCCGAACTGCGCACCGCGATGGGGAAGCTGACCAGACGCGTCAGGCACGAGGACCGCATTCCGCTGGGTCAGATCGCCGTGCTCGGCGCACTCGACCGCGCCGGTGCCATGACCACCAGCGATCTCGCCGCGGACCAACGCGTCCGCCCCCAGTCGATGGCCCGGGCGGTGGGTCTGCTCATGGAGAAGGACCTCGTCACCCGCCGCGCGCACCCCACCGACGGCCGCAAGACGCTGGTGGAGCTGTCGGATGCGGGCCGGGCCGCGCTCGAAGCGGAACGCAACCGCAGGGCCGGCTGGCTCGCACAGGCCATCGACGCCGGCCTCGATGACGAGGAACGGGCGCTGCTGGCCCGGAGCACCGCGCTGCTGGAGCGGCTCGCGGACTACTAGGGCGTGCATCGAGAGTCGGCCCCGGCCCTGGTCAGGCTGCTTTCGCGTGCTCACCGGCCAGGGAATGGACGCAGCAGCGTGAGCAGTTCGCGCGGGCGGTGCAGCGGAATGATGTGGCCGCAGTCCTCGATGACGTGTCCGGTGAGATCGTCGGTGACCGGGCGGAGCTGGCGCTCCAGCGCGGCGCCGACGGGCCGGGCGCCCACCGCCATCGTCGGCACCGTCAGGCGGGTGGTGGCGACCGCCTGCTCGATCTGTACCGCGCTCTCGGGCAGCGCCCGGTAGTACGAGAAGGCGCGGCTCAACGCCTGGCGGCCGGTGTATGCGCGGACGAAGGCGTCCCGGAAGGCGGGGCGCACCCCGTCGCCGAGCGTGCCGGCGCGCAGAAACCAGTCGACGTAGGCGGCCTCGTGGCCCTCCAGCACGGTCTCGGCGAGGCCGGGCGCGGCGGAATGGAAGCCGAACCACCACGGCGGCCCGTCGGCGAGGAAGTCCTCGGCGCCAGGCAGCGTGCCCAGCAGGGACTCCATGACGACCAGGCGCCGGACGAGACCGGGGCGACGCAGGGCGAGGAGGAAGGCCGGCGGGGTACCCGCGTCGATGCCCACCACCGCGGCCGAGGACACGCCGAGCGTGGTGAGAAGCGCCGCGGCGTCCTCGGCCAGGGTGCCAGCGTCGTACCCGGAGGCGGCCCGGCTGCTCGCGCCGAACCCGCGCAGGTCCGGCGCGATGACGCGATAGCTGCCGGACAGGTCGGCCATCACGTCCGTCCACAGCTCCCAGGTGTGCGGGAAGCCGTGCAGCAGCAGTACGGCCGGGCCCGATCCGGCGAGAGCGACGTTCAGTTCGACACCGTTGACGGGGACGCGCCGCAGTTCGGGCATGGAGAGGCTCCAGGTGTGTGGTGAGGAATGGTGACCAGGTCACGCTAGGGAACTATCCTGGTCCGTCCAAGACGGCACTTTCCCTTCAGGAGGTGAGCCCTGAGTGACCACATCGAGGCCCGGCGAACCCGGCCGGCGGCCCGGTGAGCGGGGTGATGTGCTGGATCCGCGCTGCCCGGCCCGCCAGTTGCTCGACCGTATCGGCACCAAGTGGACGTCGATGGTGGTCAAGGTGCTGGCCGAGGAGGCTCCGGACGAGCTCCGTTTCGCGGAACTGCGGCGCCGTATCCCCGGCATCTCACAGAAGATGCTGTCCGTCACCCTGCGGAGCCTGGTCCGCGACGGGCTGGTCGCGCGCCGAGTGGAACCCACCGTCCCGCCCGCCGTCCACTACCGGCTCACCGAACTCGGCCTGTCCCTCGAAAGACCGCTTTCCGCCCTGCGGGTCTGGGCCGAGACACACATGCCGGAGATCGACCGCAGCAACCAGCTCGCCTACGAGTCGTCCCCCGGCTAGATCGCAGGCACCCCTTGGACCACACCACCAGGAGGAACCGGTGTCATACCCCCAACTGCGCACTCCCGAGGAGAAGCTCGCCGACGCGAAGAGGCTGTTGAGCATCCCGCGTATCGTCGTGATCTGCGGCTCCACCCGCTTCATGACCGAGATGAACGAGGCCGAGCTGCGGGAGACCAAAGCCGGAAGGATCGTCGTCAAACCGGGCTGTGACATGAAGTCGCCGCACGAACTCTGGTCCGATCCGGTCGAGGCCGAGGCGCTGAAGGTTCGACTCGACGCTCTGCACCGGGCGAAGATCCGGCTCGCCGATGAGGTGCTCGTCGTCGGCGACTACGTCGGAGACAGCACCCGAGCCGAGATCGCCTACGCCCGGTCGCTGGGCAAGCCCGTGCGGTTCACGCACCCCGAAGTCGACCCTGACGCCTGACCGCCCGCCCTCCTGACCGTCTTGCTGTGGCTTCGTCCGCCGCCCGCCCCGCCGGTCAGCGGGTGCCCGACCGGCCGGGGCACCCGCTCCCTTCGGCACCGTCAGACGGCCCCGCGAACCCGTTCGCCGACCCTCTCCTCGGAGCCGAGAGCCCGCAGTATCTCCTCGACGCTCTGCTTGGCGTCGCCGAAGAGCATGCCGCTGTTCTCCCGGAAGAACAGCGGGTTCTGCACGCCCGCGTAGCCGGAGGCCATCGAGCGCTTGAAGACGATGACGTTCTCCGCCTCCCAGACCCGCAGCACGGGCATGCCCGCGATGGGGCTCGACGGGTCCTCGGTCGCCGAGGGGTTGACCGTGTCGTTCGCGCCGATGACCAGCACGACCGACGTGTCCGCGAAGTCGTCGTTGATCTCGTCCATCTCCAGGACGATGTCGTACGGCACCTTCGCCTCGGCAAGGAGCACGTTCATGTGCCCGGGCAAACGCCCCGCGACGGGGTGGACGCCGAACCGGACCTCGATGCCGCGCTCGCGCAGCCGCCGCGTCAGCTCCGCGACCGGATGCTGGGCCTGCGCCACGGCCATGCCGTAGCCGGGAGTGATCACCACCGAGCGCGCCCCCGCGAGCAGCCCGGCCGCCTCGTGCGCCCGAATCTCGCGGTGCTCACCCTGCTCCTCGTCCCCGCTCGGCGGAGCTTCCATGCCGAAGCCGCCCGCGATGACGGAGAGGAAGGAACGGTTCATCGCCTGACACATGATGTAGCTCAGATACGCACCGGAGGACCCGACCAGGGCCCCGGTGACGATGAGCAGGTTGTTGTCGAGCAGGAACCCGGCGGCCGCCGCGGCCCACCCGGAGTAGCTGTTGAGCATGGAGACTACGACGGGCATGTCGCCGCCGCCGATGGAGGCCACCAGGTGCCAGCCCAGGGCGAGCGCCAGGACCGTGACCGCCACCATCAGAGGCAGGCTCGGACTGACGGTGAACCAGACCGTGAGCACGGCGAACAGGGCCAGCGCGCCCAGGTTGAGGGCGTTCTTGCCGGGCAGCGTCAGGGGCCGGGACTTGATCCGGGCGGACAGCTTCAGGTACGCGACGACCGAGCCGGTGAAGGTGACCGCGCCGATGAAGACGCCGATGAACACCTCGGCGTGGTGGATGCGGATCAGATCGGCGGCGATCCGGGTCTGCGAGCCGTGGGCCTCGACCTCCAGGTAGCTGTTCCAGCCGACCAGCACGGCCGCGAGACCGACGAAGCTGTGCAGTACCGCGATCAGCTCCGGCATCTGCGTCATCTCCACGCGCCGCGCCTGCCACAGGCCGATCGCGGCGCCGATCACCGTGGCGAGCAGAATCAGCACGATCGGACCGGCGGAGACGCTCTGCGCCGAGACGACGACGGTGGCGGTCAGGGCGAGCGCCATCCCCGCGATGCCGTAGACGACGCCGGCGCGTGAGGTGCGGTGCTGGGACAGGCCGGCCAGGCTGAGGACGAACAGCAGGGCCGCCACCAGGTCGGCCGCACGGGAGGCGGTCATGGACGTCATCGGGACTCGCCTCTCGAGAACATGGACAGCATGCGGCGGGTGACGGCGAAACCTCCGAAGATGTTCACACTCGTCAGCAGGATCGCCACGAAGGACAGCACGGTGACGAGCGCGCTCTCGTGCCCGACCTGCAACAGGGCACCGATCACCACGATCCCCGAAATGGCGTTGGTCACCGACATCAGCGGTGTGTGCAGGGAGTGGTGCACCTTGCCGATGACGTAGTAGCCGATGACCACCGCCAGCGCGAACACCGTGAGATTCTCGGCCAGCTGGGCCGGCGCGAAGGCGATCGCGAAGAAGGTCGCCAGCATGCCGAGGCCGATCAGTGCGAAGCGTCCGGCCGGGGTGAACCGGGACGCCTTCGCGACCACCGGCGTGGCGGTCGGCGTCTCCGGCGCGTTCTCGGTCGCGGCCGGAGCCGCCGAAACGGCCACCGGCGGGGGAGGCCAGGTGACCTCGCCCGCACGGACCACGGTCACGGCCCGCTGCACGACGTCGTCGAAGTCGATGACGAGCCGTCCGTCCTTGCCGGGGGTGGACAGGGCGAGCAAATTGACCAGGTTGGTGCCGAACAACTGTGACGCCTGGGCGGGCAGCCGGGAAGCCAGATCCGTGTAGCCGATGAGGGTCACCCCGTTGTCGGTCACGACACTCCGGCCCGCGACGGTGCCCTCGACGTTGCCGCCCTGCGCGGCGGCCATGTCGACGACGACACTGCCGGGCCGCATCGCCGCCACGTCGTCGGCGGTCAACAGGCGCGGGGCGGGTCGCCCGGGGATCAGCGCGGTGGTGATGACGATGTCCACGTCCCTGGCCTGCTCGTGGTAGAGCTGGGCCGCGGCCCGGTCGTAGTCGGCCGAGGTCGCCTTGGCATAGCCGTCGGTACTCTCCTCCTGGGCACTGCCGACCGCGAGATACTCGCCGCCCAAGGACCCGACCTGATCGGCGACTTCGGGCCGCGGGTCGGTGGCGCGGACGATCGCGCCGAGACTGGACGCGGCCCCGATGGCGGCGAGCCCCGCGACACCGACCCCGGCGACGAGAACCTTCGCGGGGGGTACCTTGCCCGCGGCGGTGACCTGTCCGGTGAAGAAGCGTCCGAAGACGTGCGCGGCCTCGATCACCGCCCGGTATCCGGCGATGTTCGCCATCGAACTGAGTACGTCCATCGACTGGGCCCGTGAGATCCGCGGCACCGCGTCGAGGGCGAGCACCGTGATGTCACGCGTGGAGAGCGCCTCCAGCAACTCCGGCCGCTGCGCCGGCGCGATGAGGGCCACCAGCGTGGCTCCGTCACGCAGTTCGGCGATCTCCTCGCCGGACGGCGGGTTGACCTTCAGTACGACATCCGCGGCCCAGGCCTCGCCGAGGCTCGCCCCCGCCTCCGCGTAGGCGTCGTCGCCGAACCCGGAGGCGGCGCCGGCCCCCGACTCGACGACGACCTGGTAGCCGAGGCCGAGCAGCAGGCGAACCGTGGCCGGCGTCGCGGCGACGCGAGTCTCTCCGGGTATGGACTCGGCGACGACGCCGACGCGTTGAGGCGGATGATGGGTGGAGTGGTGTCCAGTCATGTCCAGTCTCTCGTCAAGGCGTTGTTGCGGAGTTCCGTACCCAGGCGAGGGCGACCGGGCACCGAAATCGTTGATCTCGGACCAGCACGATCGGAAACGGGGGAGCGGACGAGGGTCCCGCATGCCGGTCTCCTGCCTCGTGCCTAATCGCCGGGCATCGGGTACCCGGGTCCCGGCGAGCGGAGCGCGGCGCCCGGGGGAGCAGCGCACGCCCGTCACTCGTACCGTGACAGACGGGAAACCAGTACGGAGGGACGATGAGCTTGACGACGGGACGGACGGTCGTGGTGACCGGGGCCAGCGCCGGGATCGGGCGGGCGACGGCCCGCATGTTCGCCGAGCGAGGTGACCGGGTGGCGCTGCTCGCCCGGGGCAAGGCGGGCCTGGAAGCGGCGGCCGCCGACGTGCGGGAGGCCGGCGGGCAGGCGCTGCCCATTGTCACCGACATGGCGGAGTGGGACCAGGTGCAGGAGGCGGCCCGTCGCGTGGAGGAGGAGCTGGGTCCGGTCGACGTATGGGTGAACAACGCCTTCACCGCCGCTTTCGGCAGGTTCACCGACGTTCCTCCGGACGAGTTCCTGCAGGCGACGAGGTCGACGTACCTGGGATACGTGCACGGCACCCGGGCGGCGCTTGATCACATGCTGGCGCGGGATCACGGCGCGATCGTGCAGGTCGGCTCCGCGCTCGCCTACCGCGGCATCCCCTTGCAGAGCGCGTACTGCGGTGCCAAGCACGCCATCCAGGGCTTCACCGAATCGCTGCGTTGCGAGCTGCTGCACGACAAGTCGTCCGTCCAGGTCACGATGGTGCAGATGCCCGCCGTCAACACTCCCCAGTTCTCCTGGCTGCGCACCCACCTGCCACGGCACGCCCAGCCGGTGCCTCCGATCTACCAGCCGGAGGTCGCGGCCCGCGCCGTGCTGCGCGCCGCCGACCATCCGCAGCGGCGCGAGTACTGGGTGGGCGCCTCCACGGTGCTGACGCTGCTCGCCAACGCGGTCGTACCGGGGCTGCTCGACCGGTACCTCGCGCACACGGGCTTCGACGCCCAGCAGACCGACGCCCACACCCAGCGCGAGGGGCGCGGCAACCTCTGGGCGCCCGCCGACGCGGACGAGGACTACGGCGCCCACGGCGTCTTCGACGACCAGGCGTACGCCCGCAGCCCGCAGACATGGGCGAGCCGCCATCACGTGGGCAAGGCCGTGGCCGCCGCGAGCCTCGCCGGGGCGGGCTATGCCGCTCTGCGCCGCCGAGCCCGGTAGGAATCAGGTCGGAGAGGCGCTTTCGTCGTAGACGGGGATCTGCGACTGGATCTTGAAGGTGATCGACCCCGCCTCCTCGAACCGCAGGGTGAACGTCATGAAGTCGCCGCCCCTGATGGTCTGACGCACGTCCTGCAAGACCAGATGGGCCTTGCCCTGCTCCATTTCGACGAGCTCGTTAGCCGGGAGATCCACTCCGTCGGGAAGCCGCTTGCCATCGGAGTCCACGATGTTCACCGCGGAGGCGTTCGGGGTGTCGGCACCTATGAGCCTGTCGTCCTCGCCACCCTTGTTGTACAGCCACACGTACGCGGGGACATCGTCCCCCGGCTGCCACGGCCCGCCGCGTGGCTCGGCCACATGCGCGTATCGGATCATGATGTCGTCGACGCGGGCGTTCTGGCCCGGCGCGTCCCACTCCGGCAGGGAGAACTCCTCGTCCCCGCCGCATCCGCTCGTGGCCATGGCCAAGGCAAGCGCGGCGACAGCGAGGATGGGCCGGCTGCGCAGTGCGGAAAGGGCCACCATGGATCGCTCCTCTTGCCAGTCCGCCGTTCAGCCGTTCTGGCGGTGTCGCGGGTGATGGTCGGCGGATGGCGTCCGCGAGGTTCCCCGGGGCCGGAGCCCCGAGGAACTCGGGGCTGTCTTCTCAACCCCTGAGCGGCGAGTAGCCCCCTTGGGGTGCCTTACACCCGTGCATCCGCCCCGAGTGACCAGTCGGTGCCCTCGTCCCCGGCGGCCGGCGATGTCGGGACCAGCACCGTCTGCACGGCGGGCCCGACGAGTTCGATCAACGTCTCGCGCTCCGCTCCAGTGAGTGCTGGGACACCGACGACACCACGTCCGACCATGAGTCCGACGAGCATCGACGAGACGATCCCCGCCCGGAGCGTCGCGTCGGCGACGGCCCGCGAGGTGACCGCGTCCACGAGCAGCCGCTCCTGGAGGAACTCGCGCAGCTGCTCGTTCGCCTGGTCGTTGACGATGGCGCCCCGGAGCATCGCCATCAGCGGCTCGGAGCTCCGGACGTCCCCCTCCCACACGTCGAGGAAGGCGCGGACGACGCGTTCGCCCAGGTGGTCGTCGGGCCCCTCGAACGCGGCGCTGAAGCGCTGCAACGCGTCGGCGGGAACGGCCATCACGGCGGCGAAGAGTTCGTCCTTCGAGCGGAAGAACTGCATCACCAGCGACGCGTCCACCCCTGCGTCCGCCGCGACCCGCCGGATCGTGGTCGCGGTGTAGCCGTCGGCCGCGAACCGGGCGCGGGCCGCGTCGAGGATCGCCTGCCGGGACATGTTCGTTCCCGGCCGACGTCCGCGGCGCGCGGGGGAGGCGGGATTCGTCTGCGCGGTCATGCTCCGAAACTACCTGCAAGCCAGAATCTCAACGCGTGTTTATTTGATGGACCCGCAGGCATATGCTCGCGCTGTCCGCGGAGCCACCCGCAGGCGGAGAGATGCGGGGAGCTCACTATGAGTGATGACCGCAAGAACTACATGCCTTCCCACCCGCTGGAGCCGGGCGCCAGGTACGGCATCCTCAGCATCCGCGAGTACACCCCCGCAAACAGCGGACGGCACATCATCCACACCGGAGGGGAGCGCGCGTCGTACCTCCAACTCCCCTTCAAGAACGTGTGACGTGGACGGCGCTGCGGGCCGCCGGCTCTCAGCCGAAGATGTCCAGGACGTCCAGCGGGGAGCCGTCGTGGGTGGAGCGGGCCCGCATCGGGCGCGGCTCCGGGTAGTTCGCCGCCGCGGCCTTCGCGCGGACGATCTCCGGCCCTCCGCACGCCTCGACCGCGAAGGCGCCGAAGACCTTGGCGAAGGCGGCCGGGTCGCGGAACTCCACGCCGAACGCCCGGCCGTCCAGCAGCGGCACCCACACGACCCGGTCGCACCGTATCCACTCCAGGACCGGCTGGTCGTCCGCGGTGGACCGCCCCTCCAGCCACAGCCGCGCCACGTGCAGCAGGTTCACCTCCTCCATCGGCAGCCGCTTGCGCCGTATCCGCAGCTCACGCGCCGTCAGCTCGACGCGCTGGTCCTTCTTCGGATACCAGACGACGCCGACCCCGAACGGCACCCACAGCAGGATTCCGATCATCGGCCAGACCAACGCGTCGCCCCACGACCGAAGCAGCCCGCCGTCCAGCAGAGACAGGGCCCCGAACACCAGAACCCACTTCGCCGTCATCCGCCAGAACCCCGTGCCCTGCCGGTACAGGACCCGCCGCTTCCTCGTCATCGTCATGCCCGCACGCTATCCGCGGCCCCACGGCCCCGACAAAGCCGACGGGCTAACCGGTGGCGGTGGCCGGGTCCTTGGCGGCGGGTTCGGTCGCCCGCTCGCGGCGGGTGCCGGCGAACATGGCCGTGAGCGCGGCCCCGAGGAGGGCGGGGATCACGAAGGCGTAGAAGCCGGCCTTCGGGGAGCTGATCATCACGGTGACGGCGGCCAGGTAGCTGGGCCCGACGATGGCGCCGATGCGGCCGACGCCGAGACTGAAACCGAGTCCTGTCCCGCGCAGGTGGGCGGGGTAGGAGCGGGCGACGAAGATGTTGACCAGGTTCTGGGTGCCGAGCGCGCCGAGACCGGCGACGGCCGAGGCGATCAGCAGCACGGGCCGGGACTGGGGCGTGCTGAGGGTGATCATGGCGACGGCGGCGAGGACGAAGCTGGTCACGGTGGCGGCCTTGAGGAAGCCGCGGTCGGCGATCACCGCGGCTCCGATGGTGCCGATCACGGCTCCGGCGTTGAAGGCGATGGCGAACTCCAGGGACGAGCTGAGGTCGTAACCGGCCTTGACCATCAGGGTCGGCAGCCAGGTTCCGGCACCGTAGACGAGCACGAGACCGGTGAACGTCGCGGCCCAGAACAGCAGCGTCGCTCTGCGATATTGCGGGGTGAGCAGCTGTCCCAGCCGGTTGGCGGACACGTCCCGGACCTCGTCCGACAGCACCGGAGCGGTGGCCGCGGCTCGCGGCTCGGGGGCGTCCTCGGCCTTGGCGGGTACCAGGCGCCACACGAGGGGGACGAGGACGAGCGGCAGCACGCCGAAGAGGAAGAGGCTGCGGAAGTCCCAGGCCGGCAGCAGCGCCCGGCCGAGGATGCCGGTGGCGATGCCGCCGATGGCCACGCCGGTCAGCGCGGTGCCCACCTGGAGCGAGCGCCGCTCGGGGGTCGCCGACTCGCTGACGTAGGCCGTGACGAGGGGGATGAGGGCGCCGAGCCCGATGCCGGTGGCGAACCGGGTCGCGGCGAAGAGCTCCAGGCTGCCGGCGGCGGCACTCAGGAGCATCCACAGGGAGAGCCAGGCCAGGCTGATGACCATCGGCAGGCGGCGTCCCCAGAGGTCTCCCGCCCAGCCGGCGGCGATGGACCCCAGCGGCATGCCGAGGGCGGTGAGGCTGCCGAGCAGGCCCAGGGTCGACTTGGTGACGTCCCAGTCGGGGTGGGCCAGGAGGGAGGGGCCGACCGCACCGAGGATGAAGAGGTCATAGCCCTCGATGCACAGGATGACCAGGCCGAGGGCCACGGCCGTGCGGGGGCGGGCCGTGGATCCGGCCGTGCCCGGGGTGGTGTTCATGTCCGTACTCCTCAAGGGGCTGCACGAGTGGTGTGCACGCCGGTGCGCGGGGCGGCCGCGAGGAAGGGACCCGACAAGCGATGAGGCGAGGCGCCGTCGGCGGGAACGTGCTGCCGAGGGGCGGAACGGCGCAGACGCTGTGCTGGTGCGCAGAGGCTGCCGCACAACCCGGCACGGATGAGGAGTGTGGCGGGCGACGCTGTCGGGATCGCGGGCTTGGTGTCCCCGGCCGCGCCTGACGGCGCGGGGGCGGCACATGCCGTCGGTGAAGCGTCGCTGAGCGTCGCCTTCGGCGAGAATTCCACGGCGCCACCCCGAGGGCGGGGGCCGGTGGCAGTGGGCCACCGGACGCCGACAGGCGCTGCCGTGAACTGGCTGCGATGTTGAGGGGTGCGGCGACAGGTGTCAATACCCTGAGTGCACACTCCGGTCAGACGGACCGCTGACTGTTCTCCGCGGCCTGGAGGCTGGTGTTGTGCTCGTGGATGAGCCGCAGGGCCTCCTCGCGGTCACGTCGGTCCACGGCGTCGACGAGGTCGCGATGCAGTGCGTGCCGGTGCGCGATGTACTCGCCCAGCGGTTGCTCACTGGTCGGCAGCACGGACAGGGTGTGCGACTCGATCAGGTCCAGCAGGCCGGTGTAGAGCGAGCTGAGCAGCGTGTTCGGGCTGATCGCGGCGATCGCCGCGTGCAGCCGCCAGTTGGCGTGGACGAAGGCGACCGGATCGGCCGCGTCGACGGCCTCCTCCATGGCGCCGATGTGCCGGCGCAGTCCGGCGATGTCGGCCGGCGAGGCGTGCCAGAGGGCGTCCTCGATCAGCAGGGGGTCGAGGGCGTCGCGGATGCGGACGGCGTTGGCGACGTCGTCCTGCTGTGCGTCGAGGGCCAGGACCGAGTTGCCGAGGCGGACCATGGGCGGCTGCTCGGCGCTGAAGAGGCCGCCGCCCGGTCCGGGCTTGACCGTGACCAGACCACGGGCCTGGAGCAGGCGCAGCGCCTCGTTGAAGGTGCCCACGGACACCTCGCACAAGGTGCGCAGCTCCTCCTTGGTGCCCAGGCGTGCGCCCGGTTCCACGGTCTCGATCAGCGCGGCCACCCGGTCGGCGGCGCGCTCGGCCCGTCCGGAGACCGCCTGCCGCCCTGCTCCGTCGCCGCGGACCGAGACCCGGGGCGCGGCGGGGCCGGCCGCGGCGCTGCGACGCAGGTCGGCACGGCTGTCGGCATCCTCGGGGCCCGGCACGGCGCCCGGGCGCCGTGCACGGTACGGGGTGGCACTCACAAGCATCTCCTCATTGATCGCCATATTCATCATGTTCATTTTGCCGATAGGTCTTGACGGTGTGCTTCACGTGAGCGCAACATCAGAGTAATCATCATGCTGAATAGCGGGTGGGGGCAAGGGTCCGTTGTCGCTGGCGGATCCGCCGCTCCCGTCGGCTGGTGAGCACGTCCCGGCGCGGGCACTTCACCGGTGCCGCCGCGGGGACTCGCTCCCGTCCGTAGTTTCTGGAGTCACATCATGCGTATCGCCAACCTCTCCGGCCGTCTGGCCCTCCTCGTCGACGGCAAGGCCGTCGATGTCGAGGATGCCAGTCGCGGCCTCTTCTCCGCGGAGCCGCAGGCCGTCTACGAGCGGTGGGCGGAGTTCAAGATCTGGGCTTCCTGCGCCGACCTGCCGGCCGGGAAGCCGTTCGAGCCGGCCGAGCTCGGCTCGCCCGTTCCCGCGCCGCGGCAGACCCTGGCGATCGGCTTGAACTACCGTGATCATGCCTCCGAGTCCGGCTTCGTGGCACCGGAAGGGCTGCCGCCGGTGTTCACCAAGTTCGTGACCAGCATCAGCGGGCCGGTGACCGAGGTGAAACTGCCCGCCGACGGCAACACCGACTGGGAGGTCGAGCTGGTCGCCGTCATCGGGCAGCGCGCCGAGGCGGTGTCCGAGGCGGACGCCTGGAAGCACGTCGCCGGTCTGGCCGTGGGCCAGGACATCTCCGAGCGTGTGGTGCAGCTGGCCGGTCCCGCGCCGCAGTTCAGCCTGGGCAAGTCCTACCCCGGCTTCGCCCCGATCGGGCCCTGGCTCGTGACGCCGGACGAGTTCGACAACCCCGACGACCTCGAACTGAGCTGCGCGATCAACGGCGAGGAGGTCCAGAAGGGCCGCACCCGTGACCTGATCTTCTCCGTGCCGGCGCTGATCGCCGGGCTCTCCGCCGTGCTGCCCCTGCTGCCCGGCGACGTCATCTTCACCGGCACCCCGGCCGGCGTCGGCCTCGGCCGCGACCCGCAGCGCTTCCTCGTCGCCGGTGACGAACTCGTCACCACCGTCGAGGGCATCGGCGAGCTGCGTCAGACCTTCGTCGCCTGAGCCGCAGGGTCCGACGGACAAAGGAGTCAAGGAGCCCCTCATGGCACTGCACCGTCTTACCTCCATCACCATGGGGGTCCCCAACGTCGCCGAGACCGCCGCCTACTACACCGACTTCGGTCTCGCCCCGGACACCGACGGCTGGTTCACCACCCAGGACGGCGGACGCCAGCTGCGGATCGTCCACGCGCCGACCCGCCGTCTGGTGGAGGTCCGCATCGGCGTCGACACGCCCGACGACCTCGCGGCCGCCGCCTCCCGACTGAAGCGGATAGGCACCGAGAGCGTCGTCGAAAGCGGCACGCTCACCGCGTACGACAAGGCCACCGCCGTACGCGCCGTCCTGGAGGTCACCCCCCGCCTGGTCCAGGATCCGGTCCCGGCCACCATCTACAACGGTCCCGGCCGCTTCGATCGGGTCGGCGGGCGCGCTCCGGGCATTCTGCGCACCGACCCGGTACGGCCCCGCAAACTCGGCCACGCCGTCATCGGCACGACCGACCTCGAAGCGACCGCGGGGTTCTTCCGCGACGGCCTCGGCTTCAAGGCGTCCGACTACATCAAGGACCACGGGGCGTTCCTGCGCTGCTCCACCGACCACCACAACATCCTGGTCCTGGCCGCGCCGGTCGCCTTCCTGCACCACTCCTCCTGGCAGGTCGACGACATCGACGAGGTCGGACGCGGCGCCACCGCGATGCTGGAGGACAACCCCGAGCGGCACATCTGGGGCCTGGGCCGCCACCACGCGGGCTCCAACTTCTTCTGGTACCTGAAGGACCCGGCCGGCAACTTCAGCGAGTACTACTCCGACATGGACTGCATCGTCGACGACCAGTTGTGGACGCCGGAGGTCCTGGAGGGCGCCAAGGGCCTGTTCAACTGGGGGCCGCCGCCCCCGCCGTCCTTCCTCGCGCCCGAGGATCTCGCCGCCCTCATGACCGGCACGCACAGTGAGTCGAGGTAGAGCCGTGAACAGAAGCGCTTCGAAGGTGTACGACGTCGCGATCGTCGGATTCGGACCTGTTGGCCAGATGCTGTCCCTGCTGCTGGGCCGGGCCGGACACGACGTCGTCGTGCTGGAGCGCTGGCCCAGCCCCTACGACCTGCCCCGCGCCGTGCACTTCGACCACGAGATCGGCCGCATCTTCCAGGCCGCGGGCGTGGCGGAGGAGGTGCGCGCGGTGACCGACCCGGTGCCCGACCACTACGAGTGGCGGAACGCGGCCGGTGAGTCGCTGGTGCGCATCGACTGGTCGGGCAACGGCCCCTCGGGCTGGCCCACCGCCAGCTTCTTCTGTCAGCCGCAGCTCGAAGCGGTCCTGGCGAAGGCCGCCGAGAGTCAGCCGACGGTCACCGTGCGCCGCGGCTGTGAGGTCACCGACCTGCAACTCGGCGACGATAACGTCCGGTTGACCACCAGCGGCACCGACGGTGCCGGTGAGGTCCGTGCCCGCTATGTCATCGGCGCCGACGGCGCCAACAGCTTCGTCCGTTCCGGCATGGCCACCACCGTCACCGACCTCGGCTTCTTCTACGACTGGCTGATCGTCGACACCCAGCCGCACGAGCAGGCCGAGTGGTCGCCGATGAACTGGCAGCTGTGCGATCCGGAGCGGCCCACCACGATCGTGTCCGGCGGCCCGGGCCGACGCCGCTGGGAGTTCCTGCGCCTGCCGCACGAGAGCATCGAGGAACTCAACACCCTCGAGGCGGCCTGGCATCTGCTGGAGCCCTGGGGCCGCACGCCGGAGAACACGACCATCGAGCGGCACACCGTCTACACCTTCCAGGCCCGCTGGGTCGACCGCTGGCGCGAGGGCCGCCTTCTCCTCGCCGGCGACGCGGCGCACCAGATGCCGCCGTTCGCCGGACAGGGCATGTGCTCCGGGATGCGCGACGCGATCAACCTCGCCTGGAAGCTCGGCCTCGTCCTCGACGGCCGGGCCGCCCCCGACCTGCTGGACACCTACACCTCCGAGCGCAATGAGCACGTCCAGCACGCCATCGGCATGTCGATGGCCCTGGGACAGGTCATCTGCGTCCTCGACCCCGACGACGCGGCGGCCCGCGACAAGCGGATGATCGCCGCCGGCGCGGACCCCCGGACCGCGTTGCCGCCCACACCGCCACCGGTCCTGGGCGACGGAATCCTGCAACGCGGTCCCGACGGCAGGCGTGCCCCGAACGTCGGCCACCTGACCCCGCAGTACCAGGTCACCCACCAAGGCCGTACCGCCCTGCTGGACGACCTCATCGGCGGCGGCTTCGCGATCCTGACCGACAGCGTGACGCCGCTCGACGCCCTGGACGCCACGGACCGGGCCTTCCTGAGCGGCATCGGTGCGAGTCTCGTCGCCCTGTACGAGCACGACGCCCCCGTGGACGGCTATCTCGACGCCACTGGCGGCTACCTGCCCCACATGCGGGAACACGGTCATGCCGCTGCCGTGGTGCGGCCCGACTTCTACCTGTTCGGCGCCGCCACCGACGGACCGGGACTGCGCGACCTCGTCGGGCAGTTGCGCGAACAGCTCCAGCAGCCCGCGGCCACCGCCGGCCGCACTCCCGCGCCGGCTCCCCTCACGTCCGTCACCGGCCAGTAGGCGCCCGCACCACACGGGGTGCGACCACACACCGCGGCGTACGGACCACCGCACGGTCCGACCGCCGTCGTGCTCCCGGCTCGCCACGAGCCGTGAGCACCGCCGAGGCGTCCGGGCCCTGCCACCGCTGCCGCATGGCCCGGACGCCTCCCCGCGCCCCGCACAGACCCAAGAAGGACGTACATGGACAAGACATCCGCCTCCCCTGTCGCCGCCGTGGCCGACATCGGCGACGGCGCCTCCCTCGCCGTCGGCGGCTTCGGCCTGTGTGGCATCCCGAGCACTCTCATCACCGCCCTCCACATACAGGGAGCCGCCGGCCTGCGAGTGGTCTCCAACAACTGCGGGACCGACGACCACGGCCTCGGTGTCCTGCTCGGTGCCGGCCGTATCGCCCGGGTCACCGGCTCCTACGTCGGTGAGAACAAGGAGTTCGCCCGCCAGTACCTCACCGGCGAGCTGGAGGTCGAGCTGGTCCCCCAGGGCACCCTCGCGGAACGCATGCGGGCGGGTGGCTGCGGCATCCCCGCTTTCTACACCCCCGCCGGGGTAGGCACCCCCCTCGCCGATGGCGGCATTCCCTGGCGTCACCAGGCGGACGGCGGCGTCGCTGTCGCCTCGCCGGCCAAGGAGACCCGTACCTTCCACGACCAGGAGTACGTCCTGGAGGAGGCCATCACCTGCGACTTCGCTCTGGTACGCGCGGCGCGCGGGGACCGGCACGGCAATCTCGTCTTCGAGAAGTCCGCCCGCAACTTCAACCCCCTGGCCGCCATGGCGGGCCGCGTGACCATCGCCGAGGTCGAGGAACTGGTCGAACCGGGAGTCCTGAGCCCGGACGACATTCACCTGCCGGGCGTGTTCGTCCAGCGCGTCGTGGCCCTCACCCCGGAGCAGGCGGCCGACAAGCAGATCGAGAAGAGGACGGTGGCCCTCTGATGGCCTGGACCCGCAACGAGATGGCCGCCCGAGCCGCGGCCGAGCTGAGTGACGGCGACTACGTCAATCTCGGCATCGGCCTGCCCACGCTCGTACCCGGCTTCGTGCTGGAGGGCGTGCATGTGGTCCTCCAGTCGGAGAACGGCATCCTCGGCACCGGCCCCTATCCGGCTGACGACGCGGTCGATCCGGACCTGATCAACGCGGGCAAGGAGACCGTCACGGTGCTGCCGGGCGCCGCGTTCTTCGACTCCGCCCTGTCCTTCGGCATGATCCGCGGTGGGCATGTCGACACCGCGATCCTTGGTGCCATGCAGGTCTCCGCCGAGGGCGACCTCGCCAACTGGATGATCCCCGGCAAGATGGTCAAGGGGATGGGCGGGGCGATGGACCTGGTCCACGGTGCTCGCCGGGTCATCGTCCTCATGGAACACACCGCCAAGGACGGCAGCCCCAAGATCGTCCCTACCTGCACACTCCCCCTGACCGGCCGCGCGTGCGTGCACCGCATCATCACCGACCTCGCCGTCCTGGACGTCACCGACAAGGGGCTCGTCCTGGTGGAGACGGCTCCCGGTGTGACCCCCCAGCACATCCTGGAGGTCACCGCGGCACCAGTGGCCGTCCCCGAGCCGGCCGCCCCGCCGGCGTAGGTTCTTCCGCCGGTCCGGTGATCCCGGACAGCCACCGGACCGGCGGAATCACGAAAGGCGTCCGCCGCCACAGACCCCGTCCCGGCCGCGTCCTGTCCGAGGCTGCCCTGCCTCGCGGCCGGGACGGTCACTCGTCCCTGCGCGGCGACAGCCGCCGAACGGCCGACGCCGTACCACCCACAGGAGAGACCCGGTGAACCACCCCTCGCCCTCCGGCCTCGAGAAGCAGCTGGAAAGGACGGCCCTCGTCCGCGTTCGAGTCTTCGACGGCCGACGGCTCACCGAGCCGCGAACGGTGGTCTTCGAGGGCGGCGTCCTCTCTGCGGACACCAGTACGTCCAGGGCACAGATCCTCGATGGCGAAGGGATGACCCTTCTCCCGGGACTCATCGACGCCCATGTCCACCTCCACGGCCGTGACACCCTCGAGCGACTGTGCTCGTACGGTGTCACCACCGCACTGGACATGGCCACCTGGCCGCCGCAACTCCTCGCCTCCCTGCGCCGGGTGACGGGTCTGACCGACATCCGCAGCGCGGGAACGCCTGCCATCGGCAGCGGCGGCCCTCACTCCAAGATCCCTGGCATGGCCGCCGACGCCATCGTCCGCTCACCCCAGCAGGCCGGCGAATTCGTTGCCGCACAGGTCTCCGCCGGCGTCGACTACATCAAGATCGTCGCTGAGGCGCCGGGCGCGGGAGGACCGGACCAGGAGACGATGAACGCGCTGGTGGCCGCGGCGCGCACACACGGCAGACTCACCGTCGCCCATGCCGCCACCGCCGGCGCGTACACCATGGCGCTCGACGCGGGGGCCGACGTTGTCACCCACGTCCCGTTGGACCGGGCCCTCACTCATCACGACATCGCTCGGATGGCCGCGGCGGGACGCGTCGCCGTTCCCACCCTGACCATGATGGAGGCAGTCGCGGCGGCCAGGACCGCTGCACCGGCCTATGACACCGCTCAGCGGAACGTGACGGCCCTGCACCGAGCGGGCGTGCCGGTCCTCGCCGGTACCGATGCCAACACCCAGCCGGGTGTGCCCGCCCAGATCCCGCACGGCCGCAGTCTCCATCACGAGCTGGAGCTTCTGGTCGCCGCCGGTCTGACGCCGGCCGAGGTTCTGCGCGCGGCCACCGCCGCTCCGGCCCTCCACTTCGGTCTGCGTGACCGCGGTGCCATCGCCCCGGGGCTCCGGGCCGACCTGCTCCTCGTCGACGGCGACCCGCTCGCCGACATCAGCGCCACCCGCAACATCCGCCACGTCTGGTGCGCCGGCCGCGCCCACACCGCGGCGTCGGCCTGAAACTCGGAGAAGGAACCTCCATGGACGCCTCTCGCGCACCACTCGTTGACGTGCACGCCCACTTCCTCACTCCCCACTACGTGGAGCAGGCCAAGAACGCCGGCCACCTTCGACCCGACGGCATGGGTGCCTGGCCCACCTGGGACAAGGCCCGCCACCTCGAACTCATGGACCAGCACCGCATCGCCACCTCCCTGCTCTCCATCTCCTCACCCGGCACCCACTTCGGCGACGACAAAGCCGCCCGCGCGCTCACCCGGCACGTCAACGAGGCCGGCGCCGACGTCAAGCGCGACAACCCCGACCGGTTCGGGCACTTCGCCTCCCTGCCCCTGCCCGACACCGACGCCGCCCTCGACGAACTCGCCTACGCCATGGACGAACTCGGCAGCGACGGCGTCACCTTCAAGACCAACGCGCACGGCACCTACCTCGGCGACCCTCGCTACGTGCCGCTGCTCGCCGAACTCGACCGCCGCCGCACTCCCGTGTTCGTCCACCCCACCTCGCCTCCGAACCACGAGGTGGTCTCCCTGGGCCGGCCGCGGCCGATGCTCGAGTTCATCTTCGACGCCACCCGCACCGTGAGCGACCTGGTCTTCAACGACCGACTTCAGCAGTATCCGAACATTCCATGGGTCTTCACACATGGTGGGGGAGCCCTCCCCCTGCTCGCCCAACGCATGGAACTGTTCCGCAGCGTCTTCGCCTCCAGCACCACGAGCACGAACCGGTCCGACACGCCCGCTCCCGAACAGATCAGCCGCCTGTGGTTCGACTGCGCAGGCACTCCCTTCCCCCATCAGATCCCCGCCCTGGCCGTGTCATGCGGCACAGAACGCCTTCTCTACGGAAGCGACTACTGCTTCACACCCGCGTCGGGAGTGACCGGGCAAGTCGACTCGGTCGATGCGGCGTCTCAGCCCGAAGCGGACACCTGGCGTGCGCTGACCACACGCAATGCCGGACGCCTCTTCCCCCGACTCCTTCGGAGTGAGTCGCACGTCGGCGGATGACCAGGCGGTGCGCCCTGAAAGGAACGTCGGGCCGAGCCCGCGCCGTCGAGGTCGTCAGCGGCATCGCGCGGTGAAACCGGACGAGGCGAGTCCCTGGCAGAAGGACGTCTGCGCCGCTCCGTAGCGGGACAGACGGCCGTCCACGAACCAGGTCGTGTCCGGCGGGAAGTCGAAGCTGCCGTCGTTCACGCCGTCCCAGCCGTACCGGAAGTCGAGGTTGATGTAGACCACGGAACGGATGACTCCGCGCAGGTCGTGGGTGCCAGGCAGGTTGGGAATGGGCCCCTGGTAGTTCATCAGGGAGAACAGCCGGCGTGTCCATTCGGCGCCACGCTGCTGCTCCAGGCCGTCCGTGCTGCCCGCGTCGGCGGTGAAGTTCATCATGCCCGCTTCGGACAGCACGACCGGCTTGCCATGGTCCTTGGCGAACTTCACCAGCTTGAGCACGTTGCCGTCGTGGTCGAAGTTGCGCCACACGGCAGCCGGGTTCCCGTGTGCGTCGGTTCCGATATAGGCGTTACGGCACTGGAGCGCGCCGACGTCGTAGTTCTGGGGCGGAGTTCCGTTGTAGAGGTAACCGCGGTCGTGGATCGGCATGCACAGCTCGTGGGCGAATACGGAGACACCCATCCAGTCGACCGCGGCGTCGCCCGGGTACATGGCCTCGAACTCACCGCGCACCGGATGGAAGACGAAGTCGAGGTTGTGTGCGGTGGAGCGGTTGTCGAGGTAGGAAGCGAGGCGGTTGAAGGCGTTCTTGTACGAGGAGCAGGCGGTGTCGGCGCAGTGGTAGTGGCTGCTGACCTCGTAGTCGAGCCGGAGTTTGAAGCGGGCCGTGGGGTGCGCGTTGGTGAAGGCCAGCAGCCTGTTCAGGGAGGCGGTGTGGCCGCCGCCGGCGATCTCGGCCGTGACGGCGCGCGAGCGAGCGGCCTTCGCGTTCTCGTCGCCGCCTTCGAAGCCCGGCGGGTTGTCCTTCCAGCTGATGCCGATCTGGACGGTCTTTTCCCGGGAGGCGAGGAACTCGGCGTAGTCGCGGTGGCCGGAGCCCACCCAGTCGCCCGAGCGCAGTTCGTAGTAGACGGAACCGCCGTCGGCGTTCTGCCCGAAGGTGTGGAAGTCGTCCCAGGCGCCTCGGGTGGACTGCCCCAGCAGCAGTTCGGGAGCGCCGGCTGCCGTCGCGCCCGCGGTGCGCGCGTCCGCGGTGGCGGGTTGAGCAGGCGATGGGCCCTGTTGGGCGTTGGCGGTGCCGGTCAACAGCAGCGCGGCGGCGGCTGCGGCGGCGAGGGCGCGCAGTGTGGTGGTCAGGTGTCGGAGGTTCGGCACGGTGTCTCCTCTGCCGGGGTACGGCGGGGTGACCCGGGAGGGCCCGGGTCACCCGTCGGTTGTGGACCACTGGTCAGGAAGCGGTCCAGGTGTAGGTCGGCGTGGTGATCTGACTCGTCTGCGTGGTGGGCTGGTAGTTGAAGGAGTATGTGAGCTTGGCGCCGGTCGGCACGGACACGGGAAGTTCCCAGCGGTCGTCGGCTTCGTCACGGACGAGGAAGTGGTTCTGTGGTGAGCCGCCGTTGACGCGGTACTGCACGGTGACGAACGTCAGGTCGTATCCCTTGGGAGCGAACCAGATCGCGGTATTCCCACTGCCGCTGACACCATGGTTGAACTCGGCGGTGTTCCCGGGCTCGTCGGTCGGAGTCGGCGTAGGCGTGGGTGTAGGCGTCGGAGTCGGCGTGGGCGCGGGGCCCGAAGTGCCGTTCGTCCACATGGGCTTCTTGATCTCTGCCAGGAAGTTGGCCTGCACCGTGGGATCGGCCTGGACGCGGGAGTCGCCCCAGTTGCCGTTCGCGCAGCCGGGGGCACCCGCCTGCGCGCCGGGTGCGCACTGCCACTGGGTCTGGGCGTCCCAGTTGGTGTTGATGTACGCGGCCGCGCGGATGACGTCCTTGTTGCGAGTCACCCAGTCGAAGTAGCCCGCGTGCCAGCCGTCCCAGATGGCCTGACCGCTCGACGGAGCCGGGTTGTTGCGGAAGATGCAGCTGCTGGTCTTCGCTCCAGTGCGGGCTCCTTGCGGCGCGGCCTCGGAGACCATGGCCGGCTTGCCGTGGGAGCGGGCGAAGTCGAGGATCCGGTTCTGCAGACCGACCGGATCGGTGTCGTAGGAGCCGCAGCCCCACTGGGTCGGCACAGAACGGGAGTTGTAGAAGGAGGACAGGCCCACCCAGTCCACGTACTGGTCACCCGGATACCAGTCGTTCAGGTGGCCCGGGTCGGTGACGACGTAGTTCCACTCGGGGTGGTCGGGATGGGTGTTCACCGGCCATGCGGCGCTCTGCCAGACGGTGGCGACGCGGGTGGCGCCGAGGGCGTCGATGCGACCCTTGATGTAGCGGAAAGCCTCCTTGTAGTAGTCCGAGTTGTAGCAGTTCCAGGGACCGTCGAACTCGTAGCCGATGCGCAGCAGGATGTCCCGGTCGTAGCCTTTGAACCGGTTGACCATCTCGTCGACCTTGGCCCGGTAACGGGTGATCAGGCTCGGGTTCCCGGCGGTGACGTCAGCGTCGTTCCGGCCGATGATGGCGCGCAGCGGCTGGTTGTTGCAGCCGGAGGTGGCGTCGGAGAGATAGAGACCGACGGCGACCGTGGCGCCGGGGTACTCCCGCATCGTCCGGGCGAAGTCGACGGTTCCCGCGCCCCAGTTCGCCGGTCCGGTCATGCCGGCCAGCGGTTCGGGCGAGCCCCCGAGGACGAGGTTCGTGTACAGGGTCACGCCACCGGGTGCGGGTGCGTTCAGTGAGGCCTTGTCCAGCACGTCCGTGCGGTAGTCGGACAGGGTGTCGCTGTCCTGGCCCATCACCAGCATGACCTTGCCGTCGGCGGGGACGCCCCGGTCGGCGGGGGCGGCGGCCTTGGCCGTGGAGGAGACGCCGGCGAGGGCGAGCAGGGCGGCGAGGGCGACGGCCCCCGCTCCCACCGTCCGTGGGACGGATCTGTGCGGTCGTAGGAAGGACATGCGGGTGCCTCCGATTCGGGCGGCCGGGCGAAGTGGGGCCACCGGGCGCTGTGTATGCGGCGGTCGCATGCTGCTGTCCTGGACATGGCCGGTCAAGGCGATGCGAAAGTTTCGTAAGTCTCTACAGGTCAGCGCGTTGCCGCTACGAAACCCCGCCGGGCGAGGCGTGAGCGACTTGCTTGGGGGAGAGGGGCGAGGTGGCCATCTCCGCTGTTCACAGGCTCTCCTGACGGACTTGTCCCGTCGAGTGAGTAGCTCTCTCCGGGACGAGGCTGCCGATCCCGCGTCAGTTTTCGCGAAACTCTTGACATGCTTTTCGCGGACGGCGACCTTTGTGCCACCCCATCCCGCCCCTCTCCCGGAGGATCACCATGGGCCGTACGCGTGCCCGCAGAATCACCGTCGCGCTCGCCGCCGCCACGTCGCTCATCGCCCTTCCCGCCTGCGGTTCAGGCTCCGACGCGGCAGACGGGAAGATCACCCTGACGGTCGCGACCTTCAGCGACTTCGGTTACAAGCCCCTGATCGAGGAGTACCAGCGCACCCACCCCGACATCGTCATCAAGGAGCGCATCTCCCAGTTCGACCAGCACCACAACCAGTTGTCCACCCAGATCGCCTCCGGCAGCGGGGCCGCGGACGTGGTCGCGATCGAGGAGGGCTACCTTCCGAAGTTCCGTGCGGTGAAGGACAAGTTCACCAACCTCGCCGACCACGGCGCCATGGACCGGAAGGGCGAGTACCTGGGCTGGAAGTGGGAGCAGGGGACGCTCGGCACCTCCGACTTCGTCATGGGGTACGGTACCGACGTCGGCAGCCTCGCCATCTGCTACCGCAAGGACTTGTTCGCGAAGGCCGGCCTGCCCACCGACCGCACGGAGGTCGGCGAACTGTGGCCCACCTGGGAGGACTACTTCGCCACGGGCGAGAAGTTCCAGTCCAAGGTGAAGGACAAGGCGTGGTTCGACAGTTCGGGCAACATCTTCACCGCGATGATGAACCAGACCGAGTACGGGTTCTTCGACGCTCAGGACCAGTACATCGGGGACAGCAACCCGAAGGTCCGTGAGTTCTTCACGGCGACGGCGAAGGCCACCGACGGCCAGCAGTCCGCCAACCTGCAGCCCTTCAGCCAGCAGTGGAACGCGGGCATCAAGCTCGGCCGCATGGCCACCATGACCTGCCCCGCGTGGATGACCGGCCAGATCAAGACGGCCGCGGGGGAGGCCAACGCCGGCAAGTGGGACATCGCCGCGGTCCCGGGCGGGGGCGGGAACTGGGGCGGCTCGTTCCTCACCGTTCCCAAGCAGAGCAAGCACGTCAAGGAAGCCGCCGAACTGGCCGACTTCCTCACCTCGGCCGCCTCGCAGAAGAAGATCTTCACCGGGCCCGTGGGAGCGCTGCCCTCCCTCGTGCCGGTCCTCGACGACCCTGAGGTCCAGGGCACGAAGCAGGAGTACTTCAACGACGCACCGACCGGAAAGCTCTACGCGGCGTCCGCGAAGTCCCTGAAGCCCAACTACCGCGGCACCAAGGACCAGCAGGTCCGCATTCCGTTCGGCAACGCCCTTCAGCTGGTCGAGCAGGGCAAGGCGGACCCGCGGGAGGCGTGGGACAAGGCTCTCGACGAAGCGGAGAAGAACCTTCGCTGACGTCGAGCCGGTCGGCTCGGGCAGGTCCCGGCCGACCGAGCCGGGCGGCGGCCCAGCCTCCCACGCCCCGGTCGCCGCCCGGCGTCCCTCCGGCCCAGGCCCGGCCGGCCCCTTTCTTCCGCCCTCTACACCCAACGGAGAACCAGCATGGCGGTTCAGACCCGCCCGTTGCCCGGCCGTGTACGCCGCGAACGTCGTCCGTCGTGGCTGCGCCCGGAACGGCATCTGCTGCCCTACCTCTTCATCGCGCCCTTCTTCGTCGTCTTCGGAGTCTTCGGCCTCTACCCCCTGCTGCAGACCTTCTGGGTCTCCCTGCACGACTGGGACCGCCTCGCCGGGCAGGGGCAGTGGGTGGGCTTCGACAACTTCACCCGCCTGCTGGACGACTCCGACTTCTACACGGCCACGTTCAACACCCTCAGCATCTTCGTGCTGTCCACGGTTCCGCAGCTGCTGGCGGCTCTGGGGCTCGCCTGGCTGCTCGACCGGCATCTGCGGGCACGCAGCGTGTGGCGGGCGCTGGTTCTCGTGCCCCAGTACGTCTCGGTGGTCGCCGTCGCCCTCGTCTTCTCTCAGCTCTTCGGCCGGGACTTCGGCATCGTCAACTGGGCCCTGGAGGGCATCGGAGTCATCGACGACCCGGTCGACTGGACCGCGGACACATGGAGTTCGCATCTCGCCATCAGCTTCATGGTGATGTGGCGGTGGACCGGCTACAACGCGCTCATCTTCCTGGCCGCCATGCAGGCGGTGCCACGCGACCTGTACGAGTCCGCCCAGATCGACGGTGCCTCCCGTTTCCTCACGTTCCGCAAGGTCACCCTCCCGGCGATCCGGCCGACCATCGTCTTCACCGTGGTGATCTCGACCATCGGCGGCCTCCAGCTCTTCGCCGAGCCCTTCCTGTTCGACCAGCAGGGCAACGCGGAGGGCGGGGCCGAGCACCAGTTCCAGACGCTCACGCTGATTCTCTACAAGTACGGCTTCATCAACAACGACGCCGGCTACGCGTCAGCCGTCTCCTGGGTGCTCTTCCTGGTCATCGCGGTCGTCGCGGCGGTGAACTTCCTGCTCGCACGCCGTGCCGAGCGCCGCTGACACCCGACCGACGCCTCCCTTCGCCCACAGAGGAACCGACATGGCCGTCACCGCACCCACCCGGCCTCCCGCCGCTCGCGAGAACCGCGGGCGCTTCAAGCCGCGTACCGTCCCGCGCCGCGGACCCGGAAGGCTCGACAAGGCGGGCCCCTTGGCCTACGCCCTGCTCGCGGCGATCACCGCCGCGTCCGTCTTCCCCCTGTACTGGAGTTTCGTCGTCGCCTCGCACGACGACAACTCCGTCCTCGCCGGCTCCACACCGCCACTGGTCCCCGGCGGCCACCTGATCGAGAACATCCAGCGCGTCTTCGAACTCTCCGCCTTCTGGCAGGCCCTCGGAAACTCACTGATCGTGGCCTCCACCACCGCGGTGTCCAACGTGCTGCTGTCCTCGCTCGCGGGTTTCGCCTTCGCCAAACTCCGCTTCCGCGGGCGCAACCCGCTGCTCGTCTGCGTCGTGATCACGGTGATGGTGCCCACCCAGCTCGGCATCATCCCGCTCTACATGCTGGTGACGGACATGGGCATGTACGGCAAACTCTCGGCGCTGATCGTGCCCGCGCTGGTCTCCGCGATCGGGGTGTTCTGGATGCGGCAGGCCGTCGAGGAGAACATTCCCGACGAACTCATCGAGGCCGCCCGCATGGACGGAGCCGGGCTGCTGCGCACCTACTGGCACGTTGTCGTACCCGGTGTGCGCACCACAGCGACCGTGCTCGGCATGTTCACCTTCATGTTCGCCTGGAACGACTACTTCTGGCCGCTGATCGCCCTGCCGCCGGAGAACGGCACCGTGCAGATCGCCCTCAACCAGCTCGCCGCCGGCTACTACACCGACTACACCCTCATGCTCGCGGGCGTCGTGGTGTCGGTGCTGCCCGTGCTCGTCGTCTTCACCGTCCTGGCCCGCCGGATCGTCTCCGGTGTGATGGCCGGCGCCGTCAAGGGCTGACCGCCCCCACGTTACGGAGTCCCATGACCACCCTGCCCTCCGTCCACGACCAGGACCGCCCCGGCCGCCGAAAGCCCGCGTCCACCGACACGACGCACGCGGCGACCATCGTCAACCCGGTGCTGCCCGGATTCCACCCGGACCCCTCCATCCTGCGCGTCGGCGACGACTACTACATCGCCACCTCCACCTTCGAATGGCTTCCGGGCGTCTCCGTCCACCACTCACGCGACCTCGTCCACTGGAAGCCGCTCGGCGGCGTGCTGCGCGAGCAACGCCTCATCGAGCTCGGCGGCCGACCCGACTCGGGAGGCGTCTGGGCACCCTGTCTGTCGTACACCGACGGACTGTTCCACCTGGTCTACAGCGATGTCACCAACCTCTCCGGAGCCTTCAAGGACGTAGCCAACAGGGTCACCACCGCGCCCGCGCTGGACGGACCCTGGTCCGATCCCGCCCCCTTCCCCTCCCACGGGTTCGACCCGTCCCTCTTCCACGACGACGGGCCGGACGGCGACGGACGCAGCTGGGCCCTGTGGATGCAGTGGGACCACCGGCCCGGCCGGCACCCCTTCGCCGGGATCCTGCTCCAGGAATGGGACCGCAACGAGCGGCGCGTCACCGGCCCGGCCCACCCGATATTCGGGGGCACCCGCCTCGCGCACACGGAAGGCCCTCACGTCTACCGGCGCAGCGGCTGGTACTACCTGGTGACGGCGGAAGGCGGCACCTCCTGGGGACACGCCGTCACCGTCGCGCGCTCCAGAAGGATCACCGGGCCCTACGAGGCGGACCCGGCCGGCCCGCTCCTCACCTCAGCGGGTCACGAGAGACTGCCCCTGCAGAAGGCCGGCCACGGCAGCCTGGTGGAGACGCCGGCCGGCGAGTGGTACCTCGCCCACCTCATGGCCCGCCCCCTCAGCCCCCTCGGCCCTTGCGTACTGGGCAGGGAAACCGCACTCCAGCGCGTCGAGTGGACCCCGGACGACTGGCCCAGGCTCGAGGGAGAGCGGCCCACCGGGGACCAGGACAACGCCGTGCCGAGAACCACCGTTTCCGGCCCCCGCCTTCCACCCGCCCCGATCGTCCGCCCACCCGCCCGCGACGACTTCGACCAGCCGGCCCTCACCACGCCATGGTCGACCCTGCGCCGGCATCCGGACCCCTCCTGGATCACTCTCGGCGAGCGACCGGGACACCTGCGGCTGCGCGGAGGCCAGTCCCTGGGCTCCACACACGGACAGAGCCTCGTGGCCCGCAGGCAGCAGTCGCTGCGCTTCGACTTCGCCGCACACCTCGACGGCGAGGCGCGATCACCGCTCCAGATGGCTGGCATCGTCCATTACTACAACTCCGGCCTGTGGCACTACCTGCACTTGACGTGGGACGAGGGCCTGGGCCGAGTATTGAGAGTCGGCGTCTGCGCGCACGGCGAGTACTTCGAACCGGCCTCGCCGGTCCCCGTCCCCACCGGCCCACTCGAACTGCGGCTCGCGGTCCGGGAGGCCCAGGGCAACTTCTTCTGGCGCGCCACGCATGCCGCAGCGTGGCAGCGGATCGGCCCGGACCTCGACGTCACCCGCCTCTCCGACGAGAGCGCCACGAAGGGCGATCCGGCGACCGGCCACTTCACGTCTTGGGGCTTCACCGGAGCCTTCGCCGGACTGTGCGCCCAGGACCTCACCGGCGCCGGCATGACGGCCGACTTCGACTGGGCCGAGTACCGGGAAACGGCGCCCGATCCCGGTGAACGGCCGTGAGCGCGGGGGGCGGGGCACACGGCGACCGGCCGTTGGTCTTCCCGATGAGGCACAGCACCCACGACTCGACCGAACGGACGACACGGATGACGGCGGAGAACCCGGAGGACACCGGGAGAGTCACCCTGAGTACGATCGCGTCCGCGGCCGGTGTCTCCGTCTCCACCGTCTCCAAGGTCCTCAACGGACGCTCCGACGTGTCCACGGACACCAAGGACCGTGTCGAGTCGGTCATGGACCGCCTCGGATACCGGCGCCGCCCGGCACGGCGCCGCGGCGCCGTCATCGACCTGGTCCTCAACGAACTCGACAGCCTCTGGTCGATCGAGATCATCCGTGGGGTCGACGAGGCGCTGCACGCCGCGGGTGCCGGCATGGTCCTGTCCGCGGTGCACGGACGCAGCTCGGACACCCGCGAGTGGATCGACCAGATGGCGGCGCGTCGCAGCAACGGAGCCATTCTGGTCGTCTCCGACCTCACCCCCCAGCAGCGGCGGCGACTGACCGCCATGGACGTTCCCTTCGTTCTCGTGGACCCCGTCGGAAACGTCGACGCGCTCGTCCCCACCGTGGGAGCGACCAACTGGGCCGGCGCGGTCAGCGCCACCGAGCACCTCATCGAACTGGGCCACACCCGCATCGCGCACCTGGCGGGACCGCGCCAGGTGCTGTGCAGCAGAGCCCGCGCCGACGGCTTCTGGGCGACGATGGAACAGGCGGAACTGCCCGTGCCGGAGGGCTGGACACCCAACGGGGACTTCAACGACGACTCTGGGAGAAGGGAGATGACCAGACTCCTCGACCTGGCGCACCAGCAGGGACAGCAGCCGCCCAGCGCCGTCTTCGCCGCCAGCGACCTCCAGGCCCTGGGCGCCTTCGAGGTCCTGCGCGCACGTGGCTACGCCATTCCGGAGGAGGTCAGCGTTGTCGGCTTCGACGACCTGCCGGTCGCACGATGGACCCACCCCCCTCTCACCACTGTCCGACAGCCGCTTCTCGACATGGCGGCCATGGCCGCGAACACCCTTCTCCGCATCATCGACGGCGAACCAGCCGAGCACCTACGCCTCGAATTGGCGACGCAGTTGATCGTCCGGGGCAGTACGGCGCCGCACGCGCGCGTCGGCCGGCATCATGCGTGATCTTCCGTTCTCAGGCGCGCTGCAACCTTCATGTCCGCCCGTTCGGGCCACCCCACGGAGCCCAGGCAACGGTCGGCGCGGCGCGGAAGTGCCAACCGTCCGCTGTCTCCGGCCAGAAACCGAGGGAGCCGTGTGCGGTGAAGAAGGCTGCGGCCCGGCGGAGGAAGCCGGCGCAGGTGGACGCCTTCTCATCGCCGTGGACCTTGCCGCAGGCGACGGCGGAGTGAATGTAGTCGAACCCCATGCCACTGCGGGTGACGCGGCCGGCCTGGCGGCCCAGGACCTTGTGTCCGCCGCCGTCGGGGATACGGCCGAGTCTCTTGACGTCGACGTGGACGAGTTCGCCGGGCCGGTCGCGTTCGTAGCGGCGGATGATCTGTCCGGTGGGCCGATTTAGGAAGGCCAGGCGGTTCAGGCCGTGGCGGACCAGGATCCGGTGGGTGGTCGAGGCGGGCAGTCCCAGGACCGGGCCGATGCGGGCGGGACCGAGTTGTCGGTCCTGTCGCAGGCGGCACACCTGGGCCTCGGTCGTCGCCGGGGTGCGGTGCGGTGTTGTGCGAGGGCGGCTGGAGCGGTCGTGCAGTCCTTGCTCGCCTTCGGCCCGCCAGCGGCGGACCCACTTGTGGGCCGTGACGCGCGAGATGCCCATCTCGGCTGCGACATGCGCGATGGGACGGCCCGTGCGGACACGCTCGATGAGCAGCCGCCTGCCGTGAACGGTCAGCCGGGCATTACGGTGGGACACGAAGACCTCCGTGCGGTGCAGTCCTAGACAGCTCCACCACACCGGAGGTCTTCGCCATGATCAAGCCCGGTGGGTGTCAACAACGCTCGTGATCGATACACCTAGCCGGTGCGCAGGGCCAGCCAGTCGACCTCGGCATATCCCTGGCCCTTCGCCAGACGAACGCGGTTGGCGCCGGCCCGCAAAGTGAGCCGGACGGTGGCCGTGCCCAGGACGGCGTCCTGCTTCGGTGTACTCAGCCAGGCTCCGGTCGACGGATAGTGCACCGTACCCACGGCGGTCCCGTCGACGGAGACCGAGTGATCCGCCTCCTGGGCCAGTCCGTTGGCGTAGCCGACGTCGACCAGGTATGAGCCCGCACGCGGGGCGTCCACGGTGAACTCGACCGAGCTGGAGGGCCGGTCGATGCCGCCGACGTAGTCGGGGAACTCGTTCCAGCGGTAGTGGCGGATCGTCGCGTCGTTCACGTCGGCCGACTCGGCCTCGTAGCGGTGTGTGTCCGGTCGTACGTCTATGTGGTCCAGCTCGGCGTAGCCGACGCCCTTTCCGAGGGTGACCGTGTTGGCTCCCGCCTCCAAGGCTACGCGCGTCGTCGCGGTGGACAGGGTGGCGTTGGCCCAGGCACCGGTGCTCGGATAGGTGACAGGGCGTTGTGGTGTGTCGCCGACCCGCACAGAGTGAGTGGCCGCACTGGTGGTGCCGTTGGCGTAGCGGACGGTCATCGTGTGGATGCCGGCGCGCTCCGCGTGGACGGTGAAGGCGACGGAGCTCGAGGCGCCGTCGATGCCTCCCACGTACCCCCGGCCCGAGGTGAGGGCGGTGTCGCTGCCGAGGTGAAGCACGGTGGCGTTCTGCCGGGCATCCTCCGCCTCGTACTTGCTCGGGTAGGCGGCAGCGGGGCCGGCGGGCTGGACGGTGACGCGGTATCCGTTGAGCCGTTCCATCCTCCGGATCGGAACGGCAAGGTTCCCGCCCGCGTCGAGCGGGAGCACCTTGTCGTACACGTTGTACGCGCCCGTCTGCGGGTCCCCCGCGCGGTCCGGCCGCTGGTCGGTGGCCAGCGGGTCGGTGGTCCACAGCGCGTAGTCGACGCGCACGCGGACCTGGGGGCCAAGTCCTCTGGCGGCCAGGCCCAGCAGCCGGACGTCGATGTCGCCGTCATCGCCGCCGGCGAGAACCGTCACGGTGCGGGCGTCCGCGTCCCAGGATGCCACGCCGTCGGATGCCTGGTAGTGCCGTGTGTCCCAGCGGCTGACGGCCAGCTGTTCGCCGCGCAGCTGCCGGAACCAGTTCATGAAGTGCCAGCCGCCGTTTGGTCTGAGCCCGGCGGAGGTGCGGCGCAGGGTGTTGCCGAGCAGTCCAGGGTTGGTGTAGATGCCCATCGCGGCGGAGTCGACTCCGTAGCGGGCGAACTCGGCCCAGTGCTTGACCATGGTGCCCGGCACGCCCTCGAACTCGCCGTTGCCGGGACCGTACTCCTCGATCATGACGGGCCTGGGGGAGATGTTCAGCTCCCTCTCCAGAGGGCGGTAGTAGCGGGTGAGGGCTTCGGGGACGTCGCCGGGGCTGGGGCCCAGACTGTGCCAGCCGATGATGTCGGGCAGGGTGCCGGTGTTCTTCGCGTTGATGAGGAAGTCGCGCATCCGGGGCTGGCGGTCGGGTGATTCCCAGGGGTTGTAGTGCTCGTAGTTCGGTCCCATCACCTTGACCGTCGGGTCGATCATGCGGATTCTCCGCACCGTCTCGGTCCAGAGCCAGTTGACCTTGGCGTCATAGGTGGCGCCCGGAACCCGTGGGTCGGTCATGAAAGGGCTGCCGGCGTGTGGACCGAGCTTGTTGTCGGGCTCGTTGAGGGGCGCCACCGAGTGCAGGACGTCCTTGTACTTCTGGATCGAGCGGGTGGCACTGTCGACCTTGCCCATCCAGTCGTCGATGCCCTTCCAGACATACGGCCAGCCGCCCATCAAATCGTTGTACCGGCCGACCATCTTGACACCGGTCCCGCGGAGCTTGGCCGCGACGGACTCGGTGGAACTCGGGTAGGAGGTGTCGCCGTCCCGGCTCTGGTGCTGCGCGAGCAGCACCTGGGAGCCGTCGGTGAGACCGACCGGGGTGTCCGGAGTGGTGGTCACGCCGAACAGGGTGCCGAGCCCGGCCTTCGACAGGGGGCCCGACCGGCGTCCCGTGTCGACGGTGATGACTTCCGGCTCGGCCGCCGCGGCCGCCGGGCTGAGGTCTCCGCCCGCCGTGTCCGGGTGCCAGGGCACCAGCAGGGCGGCCACCAAGGCCGCGGTGGCGAGTACGGTCGTGGTGCGGGCGGCCTGTCCAAGGGGCATGTGAGTTCCCTTCGTGAGGGTGGAGGGACAGTGGGTGGGAGCGCTCCCGGCGGTGACAGCGGCACGGTCGGAGGGGGGCCGGGAAAGGCCCCTGGGCGGATTGCGACGGGCTCCAGTGCACGTTCGCGCACCGGAGCCCGTCGTGTGCACGGGTCAGCTGCCGTAGACCCGCAGCTCGTACAGAGAGATGCCGTACGGGGTCGCGCGTGTCTGTCCGAGGATCCGGACGTAGCGACCGCTGCCGTTCACGTTCAGGGTGTCGGTGCCTCCGTCACCGGTGGCGGTCTGGTGCAGGTCGGTCCAGGTGCGGAACTCTGGGTCGCCGGAGACCTGCACCCGGTACCCCCTGGCGTAGGCGGCCTCCCAGTCGAGGACGATTCTGGAGATCGTCTTCTCCGCGCCCAGGTCGACGTTGATCCACTGGTTGTCCTGGAACGTACTGCTCCAGCGCGTGGAGCCGTCTCCGTCGACCGCCTTGTCCGGCGAGTTGCTGCCGTTCTCGCTGGACGACGCCCAGGCGCGCTTGCCCTGGGACAGGAGGGTGCCGTCGCTTCCGTTGGGGGAGGTGGTCACGGTGAGAGGCGTGGAGGCGGCGGAGGTGTTGCCGGCCTTGTCGCGCGCCTTGACGGTGTAGCTGTAGGCCGTCGAGGCGGTGAGGCCCGTGTCGTTGTGCGAGGTTCCCGTCACGGTGGCTACCTGGACTCCGTCCCTCAGGACGGTGTATCCGGCGAGGCCGCTGCCCCCGCTGTTGTCGGTGGAGGCGTTCCACTTGAGGGCGGCGGAGGTCGCGGTCTTCCCGGTACTGGTGAGTCCCGACGGTACGCTGGGCACTGTGGTGTCCCCGGCCTCGGTCTGCGTGGTTACCGCGACCGCGGCCGAGGCGGCCGAGGTATTGCCCGCCGCGTCCTTGGCGCGGACGGTGTAGGAGTACGCCGTTCCCGGCGTCAGCCCGGTGTCGGTGAAGGTGGGGGTGGCGGCGGTGCCCACGTTGGTCGAGCCGCGGTAGACGTCGTAGCCGGATACGCCGACGTTGTCGGTGGCCGCGTTCCAGGCAAGGGTGACGCTGGTGGAGGACTTGGCGGTCGACTTGAGGCCCGTCGGTATGGAGGGGGCCTGCTCGTCGTCGGCCGGGGGCTCGCCGCCGTAGAGATCCGCCAAGCTGATGCCGGTGGTGCTGTCGGCACCGCCGAGCCTGACCTGGTGGTCGAGGCTGACGAACTTGCCGCCGCTCTGCCACAGGGTCGGCTTCAACAGTGCGTACTTCGCCTCGTCCCAGGTCTTCCAGTCGTTGAGGAGGAGGCCCCCCGTGTCACCGGAGTTGGGGTTGAGGCACCAGAAGGTCTGGTGGAGGCCGTTCTCGGCGATGAGGTCGCGCAGCGCGGTCATCCACTTCTCGTTGGGACCGTTGTCGAGGAAGCCGCCCCACTCCCCGATGAGCAGCGGCGAGATGTTCTCCTTGTGCAGGTAGAGCCAGTTGGGGTCCCAGACGTCGCGTTCGAGCGTGGTGCGGTTCCAGTCGCCCTGGAACCAGGGCTGCTGGTAGACCAACGGGCCGTAGTCGTGCGGGGAGTAGACGAGCTGGTCGCTGTTCTCACCCAGGTCCACCGGATGTTCCTTGGCGCCGCGGAGGTTGCCGCCCCACCAGTTGAAGTGGTAGTCCGCCTCGGTCTTGGACGACCAGGACTTGCCGGCCTTGGGGTAGATCTCGATGCCCTCGCACAGCACCAGGACATGGGGGTTGACGGCCAGGATGCGCTTGCCGGCGGTCTCACAGGCGTACTTGAAGTTGTCCTGGTCGGTCGAGCCGTCCCACTTGGCGCGCGGACTCTCGGTGTGCTTGCCGTGCGGCTCGTTCTTGATGTCCATCGCGACGAGCGTGTCGTTGTCCTTGTAGCGGGCGGTGACCCACTCCCAGGCGGTGTAGAACTGCTCGGTGGTGATCGCGCCCTTCCACCACACCGGGTAGATGTGGCCGGAGTTGTCCGCCTCGGCGCTGTGCACGTCCAGCATCACCTTGATGCCGTACTGCTCGCACAGGTCCAGCCAGTAGTCGAAGACCTCCAGGGTGGTGAGATCCTTGAGCTCCGGGTTGGCGTAGGTATTGACGCCGCTGGGAACCGTCGCCTGGCCGTTCTTCCACTCCAGCAGCAACTGCGTGGAGATGGGCACCCGGACGATGTTGATGCCACGGTCGGCCATGGCCTTGGTGATCTCGGTGACGTTGCCCGACCACAGGCCGTGGAAGACCCGCTCGGTCGCGTTGAACCCGAACCAGTTGGTGCCGGTCAGCCAGACCCTGTTGCCGTCCTCGTCGACGATCTGGTTGCCCTCGGTGTGCAGCCAGTCCTTCCCGGTGCCGGCCGCGGTCGCCTTGGTGCGGGCCGGGACGGCCGAGGAGGCGGGGGAGGAGTTGCCCGCGGCGTCCCGGGCTCTGACGGTGAAGGTGTAGGCGGTGTCGGCGCTCAGGCCGGTGTCGGTGTACGTGGTGCCGGTGACAGGAGCGCTATTGATCTTGGTGTTGCCCCGGTACACGTCGTAGCTGGTAACCCCGATGTCGTCGGACGAAGCCGACCAGGACAGGGACACCGATGTGGTCGTCGTGGCGGTGGCCCGCACCGCGCCGGGGGCCGTGGGCGCGCGCGTGTCGTCGCCGCCCGACGTGCCGTCGGTGGTGACCCTAAACGCGCCGGACGGGCCCGAGGTGTTGCCGGCCGCGTCCCGTGCTCTGACGGTGTACGTGTACGCGGTCGACGCGTTGAGACCGGAGTCGGTGTAGACGGTGCCGGTGACGGGAGTGGAGTTTACCTTTGTGGTTCCCCGGTAGACGTCGTAGCCCGTCACGGCGATGTTGTCGGTGGCCGCGCTCCAGGACAGGGAAACGCCGTCGGAGGTGTTGCCGGTGCTCTTCAGCCCGGTCGGCGCGGTGGGCGCCTCACGGTCACCGGCTCCGCTTTCCGGGATGGCGGGGTAGGCGTTCCTGACCAGCATCTCGAACTGCGCGTCGAACCAGTGTCCGGCCAGCGGGGCGTCCGGGAGCGCGCCGGTCTTGTTGCCGCCGGCGTTGGGCGCCGTGTACGCCGGGTCGCACATCGGGTCCTGGCGCTTGCCCTCGTCGTTCGGGATGTCCTCACTGGCACCGTCGGACTCACCGGGCGGCTTGACCCAGACGAACGCGTCGATGTGCGAGTCCGGATAGCCCTGCGGCGCGGCCTGCGGCGGCGCGCCGATGCCCGCCCCCGAGGTGTTGCACCACAGTCCCCGGTGAGCCCTTCGGTCGACCTTCGACTCGTTGACGTAGGTGTCGAGCACGGGGCTCGTGGACTCCGACCCGGGACGGTCGCCTCCTCCCCACCCATTGCGGGAGGTGTCGACCAGCATGCCCGTGGAGGCGGGCCAGCCCTGGTCCACGAGTGCGTCATGGACCGACGCGGTGAAGTCGGACTCGTCGAACTTGGCGTTCCACTCGTAGTACTTGCCGCCCTTCACCGGCTGACCGCCGACGGTCTTGGCCGGGTCAGGCAGGTAGGGCTCTGCGACGGGCGTGTAGTTGGAGACGTTGGTGATGAGCCCGTCGACGCTCGCCAGACCCTTCTCCGTACCCTTCACCACGTCCGTGTACAACTGCACGGTCTCGGTGAGGTTGTCGTCCCACCCGAGCCAGCCCGAGTGGGCGAAGTCCATGTAGGTGTAGACGTTCGGTATCGCGTGCAGTTCGTCGAGTGCGTACCGTACGGCGTCCACCTGGATGCCGCTGGCCTTCGCCGCCTGGCACTCGGGGTCACTCGCGACGTTGGTCACCAGGTTGGGCAGCCCGTCCGGCTCTATCACGGTGGTGATACGGATGTCCGCGTACTTCGGGTCGGCGAACACGTCCGTGATGGCGTCGATGTAGTCACTCTTGTAGCGCTCCAGACCCTCCTCGGTCAGCGGCAGTTCGCCGTTGGAGGCCAACGCCGCGCAGTCCCGGCCGGGCAGGTCGTAGACCACGACCGTCGCGGTGATGGGCTGCCCCGGCTTCTTCTGCCCCAGGGCGAGGTCGAGATGGTCGCGCAGACTCTTGCGGCCCGCGTTCGCCTCGCCGCCGTGGATGGCCGCGATCCGGTCCATCCACACCGCGGTGGGATACGACTTGACCGTCTCCATCCTCGCCTTGAGGGACGCATCGTCGGTACGGGAGATGGAGCCGTCGACCATCTCCGCGTAGTCGGGATTGACGTAGGCGCTCGCGCCGGCGAAGGGATTGCCGACGTGGGCCTCGGCGGCCGTGGCTGTCGGCGTGGTGGCCGGTGGCTCGACAGAGGCGGTGAGTACCGCCGCGGTGGCGGTGGCCGTGGCAAGGGCGGCCGCGAGGGCGGCTCCTGGGGTCCGGCGTCTTCTGTGGAATCTCACGGGGGTGCCTTCCTGTGCCTTCCAGAGGGCGGAGGTTTGGGAGCGCTCCCACGAGACGGTGACACGACAAGCTGTGCGGCGGAAGGCGTGCGTCTGAAACCGTCGAATACCGATGCGACTACCGCTAAGCGGATGCGGGTGTTTCGAGACACCCGGCGCCGCCTTGCCGCTGTGCAGGCCCGCCGAGAGCAGCCGTCGACGCGCCCGCCGCTGGGAACCCGGCCGACCCTCTTCGCGCCCTGGTGGGTCACGGGCTGGGTCGGCTGGTGGTGATCTTGCCCAGCCGTGCGGCGGGGAATGCTGACGCGGCGACGGGATCCCACCTGGCTGGGCAGCACGTCGGTGGCCCGCCGTGCGGCGGAGGTGGCATCAGCCGGCCTACCTGCGAACTTTGCCGGCGACTGTGCCTCACAGGCCGCAGGCCCGCAGCGTGCCGTACCCAGGTCGAAACGTCGGCGCCAGCCCCCCGCCTGGCTTTAATCTCTGAGGGGGTAGGGGCCGCCACGCCTTGCCGGGAAGGCGTCCTCTCTTGACGGTGCGGGTCAGCGCTCCGATCTCGTGTCCGCTGCGGACAACCTCTCCGGTTCCATGCCCTCCGTGACGCGCAGCTCCTGGGTCCCTACGACTGACAGCAGTTCCAGTTGCTCGGCCCCCCGGCTTCCGGGCGGGGCGGTGAACCACAGCAGGTGTTGCCGTCCGTCCTCGCTGAGGAGGTTGTAGCAGTCGAGTTCGATGACGCCGAGCATGGGGTGGACGATCCTCTTGTGGTCCATGCGGGGCACCGCGACGTCGTGGGTGTCCCAGAGGGCTGCGAACTCCTGGCTGCGGTGGCGTAGCACGGCGACCATCTTCGTGACCTCCGCGTCCTGGCCGCGCCGGGCGGCCACTGCTTGGAGGTCGGCCGCGAACACCCGGGAGTGGTGCGGGTGGTCCTCGGGCGGGTAGATCTCGCGAGCCTGCGGGTCGGTGAACCAGCGATACACGAAGCTCGCCGCCGGGCCGCGGTGTGCCGGTGACTTCCCGAGCAGGGTGAGACCTGGCTGCCCACCGTGCCGAACGGTCGCATGCTGGAGGCATCGCGCAGCGGCCATGTGGTGCCTTTGCAAGATCCCGAGCTGGTCATCGACACCCTGCGTGAGCTGGTCACATCGCTGTCGACGGACGAACGGGGCTCCTGACAACAGGCCGCCGTGCCTGCCCTGGCCGGGGACAGGCACGGCCGACTCCTTGAGGAATCAGGGCGCCCAGGGTGCCTCCAGGACCCAACTGCTGTCGGCGGTGAGGGTCTGCGGACGGTCGAAGACGTCACCGCTGCCGCTGCCGGAGGCGATGTACACCTGTGAGGCGTGATGCCGCAGGAACGAGCCGGGGACGTTGATCGACTCGAAGGTGACACCCGTGCCGCCGACTCCCGGGCGGGCGCAGAACGTGGCGTCCTGGCGGAAGAGCGCCGAGCCGTCGTCGGGTGAGTTGCGCACCCGGCTGTCGGCGTGCCGCAGGAACTGCCCCGGGTAGTTCACCGACTCGAACGAGTAGCAGGACGAGTCGGCGAGCCCGCGCCGCACGGTGTACGTCGCGTCCTGCTTGAGCAACGCGCTGCTCCCCGCGTCGACGATCTCGGTGCGGGCGAGGCTGTCGGCGTGCCGCAGGTACCGGTTGGTGTGACCCCAGGTGGTCACCCGCAACGACCGCCGCACATCGGTGGGCAGCAGCACGGAACTGCGCCACAGAGCCGGCTCGCCGGTGTTCCAGGTGGCGTCCGCGGCGAAGGAAGTGGCTGTGTCCCACGCGTTCGGGCCGCCGCTACGGGCCAGGTACACGCTGTCCGCGTAGTGACGCAGGTAGTTGCCTGGATAGTTGAGCGATTCGAATGATGTGCCGCCGGCGGCGAGGCCCGGGCGGCTGCACCAGGTGGCGTCCGCAGCGAACGAGCCGCCGGTGTCCGCGTCGATGCGCACCCGGCTGTCGGCGTGGCGAAGATAGCGGCCGGGGGAGTTGACCGACTCGAACGAGTAGCAGCGAGGGTCGGCCAGCCCGGTCACGGTGCGGAACGAGGCGTCCTGACGGGCGCCGTCGCCGGAGGCGCTGCTCAGCACGTCGGTGCGGGCCATCGAGTCGGCGTGCCGAAGATAGCGGTCGGTGTGGCCGGCGGAGGTCACCTTGAACGACCGGACGTGCCCGAGGCTGAGGCCCGAGGCGGTGTTGAGATTGCGCGACGCGGCGATGAGCCCGCCGTGTGCCCTGCGCAGCTGGCCGGTGTCGACCTTCTGTACCCGCCGGTCGTAGGTGAGAAGCCCGTTGTACTCGCCCTCCACATCGGTGATCTCGGTGTAGACGTAGGCGGACAGGCCCTTGGTGGTCATGAGCTGTTGCACGTCCCGGACCATGCCGGTGTAGCGGTCGTTGAGCTGCTCGCGGCTGTTCACCTGCTCGTAGGCGAAGAACTGGCCGCTCGGGCTGTACTCGTGACCGGGTGTGCGCAGGCCGATGCCGCCGAACTCGCCCAGGACGGAGATGCGGGTGTCCGAGGGGCGTGGGGCGTCGGGGCCGGTGTAGACGTGCCAGTCGATCATGTCGCCGGTGCCCGGGTCACCTCGGGAGTCGCAGCAGTTGTATCCGCTGTGCGGGTTCATCAGGCGGGCCGGGTCGTAGTTCTCGAGCTCCGTTGTGATGCGCCGGGTGGCGGCGAGGTCCCACTCGCCCCAGCCCTCGTTGAACGGTACGTAGGTGACGACGGCCGGGGAGAACCGGTGTTCGTCGATGATCTCTCGGGCCTCGGTCTCCAGCTGCGCGATCTGCTGAGGGGTGCGGTTGTGGTCGAACGCCGGGGTGGAAGGTATGTCCTGCCAGACCAGCAGTCCGAGCCGGTCGGCGTGGTAGTACCAGCGTGCCGGTTCGACCTTGATGTGCTTGCGCACCATGTTGAAGCCGAGGTCCTTGTGCTTCTGCAGGTCGAAGGCGAGGGCCGCGTCGGTGGGTGCGGTGTAGAGGCCGTCCGGCCAGAAGCCCTGGTCGAGGGTGCCGATCTGGAAGACGAACTCTCCGTTCAGGGTGGGGCGCATGACCCCGTTGAGCATCTTCTTGCCGACCTCGCGCATGCCGAAGTAGCTCGTGACGCCGTCGACGGCGGCGCCGGAAGCGTTGCGGAGGGTGACCCTCATGTCGTACAGGAACGGGTCGTCGGGCGACCAGCGGCGGGCGTCGGGCACCGGGACGGAGAATTCGGTGAAGCCGCCGCTGGCGCGGCCTACCACCTGGCTGCCGGACATCGCCTCGGCCAGTACGGTGTGGCCGCTGACGTTGCCCCGGGTGAAGACGCGGACCCGGGCGGTGTTGGTCGACAGGTCCGGCCTGATGTCGACGGAGTAGATCGAGGACGCGGGGGTGGGCTCCATCCACACGGTCTGCCAGATGCCGGACGATGGTGTGTAGAAGATGCCGCTGGGGTTGTTCACCTGCTTGCCGACCGGCTGCTTCTCGCCTCGCCCGTCGGTCGGGTCGTAGACACGCACGATCAGCTCGTTCGTACCGCCGTTGAGCTGCGGTGTGATGTCGACCTCGAAGCGGTCGTAGCCGCCCTTGTGCGTGGTGACCTGGGTGCCGTTGACCCAGACCGTGGCCTCGTAGTCCACGGCGCCGAAGTGCAGTTGCACCCGCTGGCCGTTCCAGCTCTGTGGCACGGTGAAGGTGCGCTTGTAGAACATCAGGTCCCGGTCGTCGTTGCGCATGATGCCGGACAGCGCCGACTCCACCGGGTACGGCACGAGGATGCGCTCGGGCAGGGTCTGGCCGATCGGCGGTGCCGCGTTGCGGTTGACGTTGCCCGAGCCGTCGGCCGGCGGGTTGAGGAACTGCCACTCGCCGTTGAGCGACTGCCAGTCACCCCGCTTCATCTGCGGTCTTGGGTACTCGGGCAGGGGGTTGGTGGTGGACACCTGGTCGGTCCACGGAGTGGTCAGTGGTGGTGTCTTGGGTGTGACGGCGGCGGAGGCGGCACCGGTGACGAGTAGGCCTCCGGCCATCGCCAACAGGACCGCCAGACAGGCGATGATGCGACGCATCAAACTCCTCCAGGGCAGGACGGTGCGAGGAGTCCCGCGCGCCGCAGGGCCGACGGCTGGTGCAGCGTGTGCGGGAATCCGTGCGTGGCGAGCGAGCGAGTGGTGCAGACGCGGGTGAGAGAGCCCCACGCCGTGGCCCTGGCCAAGGGGCCAGGGCCGAGGTGCGGGGAACGTAGCATGAAACAGAGTTCAACGGAATCACTCAGGAACAATCAACAACCGTCATGATTCCCCGACTTGGTCGCCAGCCATGCTTCAGGTCCGCGTCTGGAGCAGGGGCGGGTGTGCACGGGTCGTGCACGCACAGCGTTGGTATCGAAGCTGTCTCTCACGAAGGAAGGACTGCCCCGCGATACACGCGGTCCAGGAGACTGAACAGCGGGGCGTCGTATTGCCGTAGTTCCGGCCGGGTGTTGATGTTGTTGTGAACGCCGTCTCCGCCCGGTCGTCCCTCGTAGTTGACGCCGAAGTAGCTCTGTACGCCTTCAGCCCAGTATTCCGAGATGTTGGTGATCGCATAGGTCTTGTCCCAGCGGCCCGATGCCCTTGCCTGGTCGTAGGCCCGCTGAAGGTCGCCGACGAAAGCACTGTCGATGTGGCGCAGAGCCATGTCCGCCACCGAATGGCCGACCTCGTGCACGAAGTTGTTCTCCCGACCCTGGTTGTCCATGAGGTTCGCCTCCGTGCCCACTGACAGTGGCAGGCTGTCCGTGGCCCCCATACCGGCCCAGTACCGATCGTCGAGTGCGGTCCCGTACCTGGCCCTGACCTCAGGGATCGAACTCATCCTCTCGGGGCGCGCGGTCAGTACGACCCGAACGTTCCGTCTGCGGAGCTCGTTCACCGGAAAGTAGGGGTAGGTGCGAGTAAGCGTCTCCAGCTGACGTGCTGCTTTGAGCAAGGTCGTGTCATCGACCGAGGCGGAGCCCAGCACGGCGATGGACAGGCCGCTTGCTTGGTCTGTGGGCCCCTGCACGTACTTCGCATACCAGCGTGTGTCCAGCTGGTAGTGGTCCACGATCATCTGAGGCACGGGGCTCTGTACGGTGACACCGGCGACTCGTTCGTGGACGGCGGCCGAGGTGAGTACGGGACCCTCCGATGCGTGACCGGCTTCCCGCGGAGCGGTCAACACGAGAGCTGCTGCCGCGACGGCCAGAGAATGGCACAGGCAGTTGCGTCGGACGGACGCACCTCTTCCCTGCTTAGATCGGTGTACGTCCAGTTCCGCTGCGGGGACCATCTCATGCCCTCACTTCTTCGTCGCGAGCAGCTTCCGCTGCTCCTGAGACCTGAAGTGGAGCGCTCCTGATGGGGAACCTCGCACGTCCGGCGCCAAGCTGGAAGCCCCATGCGCCGAAGAGCCGATTCCCGAGTGAATTACCGGTAGGCGTGGGGAGTGGTTTCGAGCCGTGCCGCGCGCGTACAGCCCGACGCGCCTGGCGCTACCTCATGGACATCGCAGGCCTGCACCTGCTCTCCGAGATGCCTGTGATCGTCCATCATTGTGGGCCGCAGCGCGCCGTGACGGCAGCGGGCCAGGAGTCTACTGCCCGCCCCTCCTTCCAGGCTGGATGAGCGTGCCAGGGGCCGAGTAAACGCCTGGCACGACCATTCGCAGCTTGTGGCTGTGGGCGAGGGCACTGGTAACGCTGCTGGATGCAGTTGTTCCACTCGGTGATCGTTCCGGGTCGTCTGTGGAGCTGCCGACGTCGTAACAGGTGGCGGGTGACGGTTCTTCGAGCCGGGCGGCTTGCCGGTGCCGGGTCGGCTGGGTTCGGGTACACCGGTTGGGCAGGGCAAATTCAGACGGAGGTTCCTGATCGCCAGGCTGACCTGGGCGGGGGTGAATCGGGCGGGCTCTTCCAGGACGTCCACCTGTGCGACGGCAGCGTTGAGGAGAATGTCAGGATCGCCGCCCCAGACGCCGCGCCGCCGAACTGGCCTCGGCGGCGACGCCGTTCTGGCTCGACCGGATGATCGCGGAACTGCCCGACGGCTGGGACACCAAGGTGGGGGACGATGGCGCCCGGCTGTCCGGGGACAGCGCCAGTGAGTGTCCATCGCCCACGCCTTGCTCAAGGACGCTCCGATCCTTGTCCTCGTCATCGCGCACCGGCTGAGAACCGTCGCCCACGCCGACCAGGTTCTGGCCCTGGAGGACGGCATGATCACCGAGCGCGGAACACACGACGACCTGGTCACGGCGGACGGTGCGCACGCGTCTTCTGGCAGTGGAGGGCCCGGGCCCGCGGCTGGTGGCTGGGGACGGGCACAGACATGACCCCGCACCCGGCACCAGCGACGCCGGACTCAGAGGCAGCGGCAGCGTCAGTGGGAAGCACGACACGATGAGCAAGGGCACCCGGAGCACCCGGCACTCCTGGGCGCGCCATCCCGCCTCGCGCGCGAGCATGCTGGAGCCGTGCCATGACCCCGCGGCCACCGTCACCCGTTACGCCAGGGCCGGTCTCGCCAGCCAATACATGGTGTACGAGGTGGAAGGCGGAGTGTGAGGGGGAGTAGCCCCTGTTGCACGCGCTGCTCACCGCCGTGAGGTAACCCCAACCGGCGACCGGATCGTAGTGCGGGCGATATTCGAGGCACGGGCGCGCAGGGTCGCTGATCTGCTCGTGGTGCCATCGGCGCAGCGTCCGCTTGGGACGGCCGACGCCCGATAGGACCGAGGATGTCATCGCCACCGGTCCCGCCGCCCGGGGCCGGGCGGTGTTCCGTACGACCGGCGACATCCACGTGGGGTCCTGTAGAAGGCCGTGGTCTCCCGGAAGGCCCCGCTGCCCGCCGCACTCTGCCCGGACTTCCCGCGACGCATCTCGGGGCCCGCGCGCCAATACCTCGGCACATTCCCATGTGCTGGACCTCGGCGAGGTTCTGACCCGGCGGAGAACGAGCGCCGGCCCGCCGAAGCTGTCAGCGACCCCAGAAGGTACACGAGCACACCGTGTCCGTACGTCTGGGGTGGGACGTGTTTATACGGCAATTAGATCCGGAATTGCGTTTGAAAACCGTTATCAATTTTCGAATTCGGGAGGGGGATCATTTCATGGCGTGCGTTTCCTGTGCCAATCTTGCACACTCGGGAGATAAACAGAGAGTCGGCGTCGTGCGTAGCGTGCGACGACATGAACTCACGGAGATGATCAGCGTGGCGACAGCCCTGGAACATCAGCCGCACCCCGGACACGACCACACGCATGGTGAGGGCTGCGGGCACGTGGCGGTGCCTCACGGTGACCACGTGGACTACGCGCACGACGGTCACCTGCACCGCAGTCACGAGGGGCACGCGGACGAATGCAACACCGGTGAGCACCGTGAGCACGGCGACCACGACCATGCGCATGGTGAGGGCTGCGGGCATGTGGCGGTGCCTCACGGCGATCACATGGACTACGTGCACGACGGTCACCGGCATGCTGCTCACGATGGACACTGGGACGATCATTGAGCACTGCTGACTTCGGTCTGTAACCGGGGCGGAACGGCGTGCGACAGACGGTCAAGGCCAGCGCACTCACCACACAGACCTGCACCCTCTCGCACCAGCGTGGGCGGCGCGGTCGGTGGAGACGTCGTCCGCCTGATCCGCTCCCGCGATATCCGCGACGACTCCTCAGCCGGCGCGTCTATTTCGTACGGCACGGTGTGGCCGAGCGTCGAGGGCCTGCGACCGGGGTGGATGCCGCCTTGCGCGCCGTTCTCTACAGCGACCTCACATCCTCTCTGGCCGCGCGATGCCTCGGACGTCCTGATGGCAGCCTCCAGCGACACGCCCGCCGACGGGACGGCCGATCGCCGCGTCACGGCGCGCGACCCGTCGCCAGCTTGTGATCTCCGGAACCGTGCTGCCGCCCGGAACTCGGCCTGGTGTTCGTGATTATCAGGTGGAGAAATGACGGACTCCCGCGACGAAACCGGCACGTGACTCGACGCACGGAGAGACTGGCTGAGCGGGACTGTCCCTGGCAGTGGGCTCGGGTTGCCCAGCCTCGCTAGCGATCTCGATCGAGGAGTTCAGATGCGCCTGTACAAGCACGTGATTACTGCCGTGCTCGTGACCATCGGAGCCTGCGCCACCCTCGCCCCTCAGGCTGTGGCGGCCCCCAGTTCCGTGGCGACCAGCAAGACCCCCGCGGTCATGACCCACCACGCCGCCTCCAGTGCAGCTGGCGACAGCGGAGCGGTGACTGTCTTGTGTAGCGGCGGCTGCCCGCAGTAGCCGCCTCTGCAGGACCTGACGGCGGAAACCGACGAAGACGCTGCCTTTGGCGTCTCACTGCCGCCATGTCTGGCGAGAATGCGGCGAGCACAGATGGTGGAAGGTCTGCGCCAGGACGTGAACGAGCCCGACCCGATGCTCCCCCTGCCCGTGGCTGGCCCCGACCGGCCGCCCTGCGCAGCGGCGGAATGGCACGGACCCGGCGTCTTGGGCGAGCGGCGGTCACGGCGCTCGCGGAGTCGGCTCCGGCAGCACCACGGGGCCCTGCGCTGACCTGCTTCCCTGCCTAGCCTGAAGGCAGAAGGTACAGAGGACACGACGTCGGCCCGGAACCAGACCCTCTGCCCCGGATCGAGCGTGCGCCTGTGCGAACGGCATAGACAACAAGCCGCTGGTGACGGTCAACGGGCCGGACTTGCGGGGGTAGGTACGAGCGCTGCGATGGCGTACGAGGCGTGTGGGGCGGAAAATCGGGAAATCAAGCGACGGCCATGCCCGTGATGTGGCGGTGCGAAAAGAGGTGGTTCTCATGTTGATGGCCCATCCTGCATTGTTGCGGGATCTGCTCGATCAGTACGAGGCCCTAGGCACTGTTTCTCGGATCTCCCGACGTACGTGGGGTGTTGGGGTCAGGCTGTCTGTATGGGGCGTGGAGATCTGACCCATGCGGAGTGGGATCGGCTTGAGTCGTTCTTACCTCTTG